>NZ_FNAC01000109.1 GCF_900101705.1 Algoriphagus faecimaris
TCCCACCTCTTCCCATCCCGAACAGAGAAGTTAAGCCCTGCAGCGCCGATGGTACTGGGGTTACACCCGGGAGAGTAGGTCGCCGCCACATTATTTAAAGCCCGCAGCTCATACCTGCGGGTTTTTGTGTTTTATACCCCAAATACCCGAGGTCTACACCCGGAAGAGGAGAGCCTGTCCCGAGTATCGGGATCGCACCAGATTATTGAAAAGCCGCAGCTCATACCTGCGGGCTTTTGTGTTTTAGGACCTTCAGTAGAGGCAAGAGACAAGAAGCAAGAGAATGGGATAATGAGGATAGGAATCTGTTTTTTCATCTACGCCTTTCATAGATCTATTTGAAACAATGCGGGATCTCAACCGCTTCCTGTGCCGATCCGCCGAGGCGGATAAGCCCTGCAGTGCAAATGCCTGCCCGCTGTCGAGGGGTGCTAGGCTTACACCAGGGAGAGTAGGTGGCCGCCCACATTATTCAAACCTCAGTCCTGCGACTGGGTTTTTGTATTTTTGATATGGTTTTAATCTCAAGAATTTTTTCGAAATAAACCATTTGATAAATCATAATACCTTTCAAAAAAAAAAAACCACTCCTATAGTTTACCTATTTTCTACTAAATCCTGAATTTACATTATGATATGTTTCACTTAAAAAATTTATTTTCATGAAAAAACAAGTTAAAATTCTGGGTATTGCCTTTGGATTGTTCGCTTTTTCTTTAGGTTTTTTTGTTTCTACCACGGCAAAGGCTCAGGCATCCGTCGGCGGAGGAGATGAAGATTGGATCTGTTGTCAACACCCTTTGGGTATAGGTTGTACTGACAAAGGCGGCGTTTTCTGGGCAAATGATATTTATATTCCAGGAAGTCAAAACTCTTGTTCTTGATTTACAAGGAGGTCAACTTTTTTGTTAAAGTTGGCCTCTTTTTATAAACGTTTTTCATAGTCAAAAAAGAAATTTGGCTCTAGATGATTTATAGTGGGTAACTGGAAACTGATTTAGGGAAAGTATCTATTTTAGTTTCATGAACA
>NZ_FNAC01000107.1 GCF_900101705.1 Algoriphagus faecimaris
CATCTGGCCAAGCTGGCCATCCATTTCAATGAGCTTCCAACTCTGGTAGATCCTGATCGGATCAATGATTACCTACATCTGGTCAAGCGGAGTCACAATACCCCTTCTGATTCCTACTTCAAGTTTACTGTTTATGCACTTCGGTTTGCCTATCGAATAGAAGGTATGAAAGATAAGCGGATTGAACTTCCGACTATTAAGCGGAGCAAAAAGCTACCTGTTGTACTCAGTAAGGAAGAGGTCCGTCGGTTGCTTAAAGCTCCCAAGTTGCTTAAGCATCGAATTCTGATCGGGCTGCTCTATGGGTGCGGACTTCGCTGTTTTGAAGTAAGGAATCTGAAAATCGAAGACTTGGATTTTGACCGGAAAGTCCTGCATGTAAAAGACGGCAAAGGGAGGAAAGACCGTTACGTTCCCCTCGCAGATATCCTGATCCGAGGGCTGAAAACCTATCTTGAAGCCGAGCAGCCCATTGAGTGGCTGTTCAACAGTAAAGGCGAGCAGATCATCGGTCGTGCAGGAGGGGATTTTGACGGACGTTACTCCCAGCGTGGGGTGCAGTGGGCAGTGAATGAAGCCAAAAAGAAAGCCGGTATTCTCAAGCCGATGAATGTTCACACGCTCCGGCATACCTATGCCACTCATCTGCTGGAAGAGGGACTGGATATTTTGACTATTAAGGATTTATTGGGTCACGAATGCATTGATACCACCATGATTTATTTGCATGTGGCCCAGACTGAAAAGTGCCGTGCTTTTAGTCCGCTGGATAGACTCTATCTATCCAGAAAGTGAAGCCCCGCTTTGAAGTAGCTCAAGTGCTACGACAGCACTGGGCCGAGGTGGAGCATCATCCCCAGATCAACCGTTGGCAGCTGCGGACGCTTTCGGCCTTAAGGCGTTGCCGGACCGCTGACTTGGGTGGACACGTAGATGCCTGCACAGACTGCGGGAATACCCGGATCAGCTATAACAGTTGTCGGAACAGGCACTGCCCAAAGTGTCAAGGGAAAAATAGGGAAGATTGGATCGCCAAGAGAGAAGCGGAATTACTTCCCGTACCGTATTTTCATGT
>NZ_FNAC01000105.1 GCF_900101705.1 Algoriphagus faecimaris
CCTGTGTGTCGCGCTCCCGTCATGGATATTTCATGTGTCTATAATTGAATTTTAAAGGTCACATGGAATCTCGCAATTATAATCATCCCAGTGTGGGACTTTTTAGGCATGCTCGATTTCATTTGAAGCGGCTTTCGTGTTTACCTTTACGAATACATAAGAGAATTCGCTACAATGATCAATTATTCCACACTCGTCAAAAAATGGGCTGAGCAGTTAACGATTTATGAGCAATTTGAAGCTCAGGCGCTCATTGAGTGGCTGTTGGAGCATCACTTGGGTTTGAGACGGGTGGATATGATGCGGTTTTTGGAGGAAAAAGACCTTCCCCAGGCACTGTGGGATGATTTTAATCGATTGAAAACCGGGGAACCCATACAGCAGATTTTGGGAAAGGCTCCTTTCTACGGCAGGGAATTTCAGGTGAGCAGAGATACCTTGATTCCCAGAAATGAAACCGAGGAACTGGTGCATTTGATCATCAAGGAGAATCCGCAATCATGTCTTAAGGTTCTTGATATTGGTACGGGCACAGGTTGTATTCCGATTACCTTGTTTTTGGAAATGAACGAGGCAGAAGTTTACGGATTGGATGTTTCTGCGTCCGCCTTAGCCATCGCTCAGAAAAATGCAGAGGTATTAAAAGCGAAAGTGCGCTGGATTCAGTTGGATATTTTGGAAGAGGAGCTTCCAATTCGAGATTTGGATATTTTGGTTAGCAATCCTCCTTATATTCCTGAAAAGGGCAAAGCTAAGATGCATTCCAATGTCCTGGATTTTGAACCGGCATTGGCACTTTTTGTACCCGATGAGGATCCCTTGCTTTTTTACCGGAGAATTGCCGATTTGGGGAAAAAGGCATTAAAACCGAAGGGGAAACTTTACTTCGAAATTCATGAGGATTTTGGTAACGAAGTCAGCGATTTGCTTCTGCAAAAAGGCTATAGGGAGGTGAAGGTAATTCAAGATTTGAATGGAAAGGATCGGATGGTGTTTGGACAATTTTAAATTTTGTAACCCAAAAAAAGTATTAGGATCAGATAAAATAAATATTAAGCCATTCGTCATTTAAATAGGGGGGGTGTAATTTAGGTTGAGAAAAAAAGTATTCGTTTTTAGGTTCAAAAATCTTTAAACACTAAATTTTAAAACGTATGAAGAAGCAACATTTTCAATCC
>NZ_FNAC01000104.1 GCF_900101705.1 Algoriphagus faecimaris
GGTTCTACCCTGAATTTAATGGAATGATTACCTTTGAGCAAAAAGATGTTTACAGAGGGACTTTTCACCAAGTTGCTCCAATTGGAGGATGGTTGGTTTGTTGAATCGGTAGAAACTGATTTTAAACAAGAAGAGATCTACATTCAAATTGAGTGTGTTTTGGAGGAGTTGGAAGATGCTGAAACTGGAGAACTTTGTAGGGTTTATGATCATGCACCGGTTCGAGAATGGCGTCATTTAGACACCATGCAATATAGAACCTTTCTCAGGTGTAAGCTTCCACGAATTTTAACTTCCAGTGGTAAGGTAAAGACTGTTCAGCCCAATTGGGCTTCTGATTATGGCCGGAACACTTACTTGTTTGAAACTGCGGTAATAGACCTATTGAAAGCCAGTAAAAACCAGACCAAAACCGCTCAGTTGATGCGTTGCGGTTTCAATGTGGTGAATTCTATCATGCATCGGAGTGTCGAACGTGGAATGGATCGTAGATCGTATGATCAGATCGTCTTTGACCACTTGAGCATTGATGAGAAGTCCTTCAAGAAAGGTCATAACTATGTCACCGTATTGAGTCATCCTGACTCAGGTTGCGTTATAGACGTGGAAGAAGACCGGACAAAAGAAGCCTGTAAGAAGCTACTCAATAAGTCTTTGACTGAAAAACAGCTTGAAGGAGTATCTGCGATAACGATGGACATGTGGCAAGCATACTTGCAGACAGCTCAGGAGATTCTTCCTAACGCCGCTATTGTCCACGACCGATTCCATCTGGTCAAGTACCTCAATGAGGCCATCGACAAAGTGCGTAGAAGAGAAGTTAAAAACCACCAAGGCTTGAAAAACAGCCGCTATGCCCTACTTAAGAACCCCGAGAATCTTACCGAGAAACAGCGTATCCACTTTGAAGCCATTGCCGATGCCAATTACGAAGTGAGTAAAGCTTGGCAAGTTCGAGAGAACTTTAAAGACCTCTTTGGATCTTCCTCTTTGTTTGCAACTTCGTCCTTGCTCAAATGGATGACCAATGCCTACAGCAGAAAGATCGCTGAAATAGACAAAGTGGTAAATATGTTTAAAAGCCATCTAAATGGAGTTATAAATGCTTTGACAGAACGAATCTCAAATGCAATGGCTGAACGCCTAAATGGTAAAATTCAAGAACTTAAAACAGTGGGTAGAGGATACCGTACTTTTACAAACTTTAGAAGTGCTATACTATTCTTTAACGGTGGTTTAAACTTATATCCTCACTAACTTAAGGGTAGAACC
>NZ_FNAC01000102.1 GCF_900101705.1 Algoriphagus faecimaris
AAGGTCAAGTAATAATCCCCATGTCGTTCTAAAGATAAAACGAGATGGCTAACGTACTTGATCCGATGGATATAAAACAGATTTTCAGTTTACACAGAGATGGTCTGAGCAACAGAAAGATTGCCTTGACCCTGGGTATATCCCGCAATACAATCAACCAGTATATTTCATGGCTTTTGTCATCGGACTACCAGGCAGGTGAACTGCTGTCCATGAATGAGCAGGAGCTCAGAGAGCTTTTCCCGTCAAGGACAACCATAAAAAACAACCGGTACGATTCCCTGATGCGGTATTTTGAGAACAATAAAAGCTCCAGAAACCATCCCGGTTTTACCTTCCTGCACCACTATGAAGAGTATAGGAAGCTGTGCGATGATCCCTACAGCTATACCCAGTTTATGGAGCACTTTCACAGAAAGTACTCGGAAGTAAAAGGCTCCATGAAGCTGGAGCATCTTCCCGGAAGGGAAGTGTTCATGGATTTTGCAGGCACACGACTGGATATCATAGACAAACAGACCGGTGAGGTGAAGAAAGTTGAGGTTTTTGTGTCCGTGCTTCCATTCAGTCTTTTCACGTATGTTGAAGCCTGTTGGAGCCAAAAGCGTGAGGATCTGATCCCCTGTATGAACAACATGATGTGGTTCATGGGAGGAGTTCCCACGGCCGTGGTTACCGACAATTTAAAATCCGCAGTGAGCAGGGCCAGCAAGTATGAACCCGAGATCAACCGCAGTCTCAAAGAGTTTGCCAGGCACTATGACTGTGTGATCAACCCGACCAGGACTTATAGCCCACAGGACAAGGCGCTGGTGGAAAATGCTGTCCAGCTCACCTACCAGCGGATCTATTATCCACTCAGGGAGATGACCTTTTTTTCATTGGAAGAGCTGAACAAAGAGATCCGCAGGCTTTTGGAAAAGTTCAACAACATGCTTTTCCAGCGGAAAGAAGCCAGCAGGAGAGAGCTTTTTCAGTCGTTTGAACGGGAAGCCCTTAAGCCGTTGCCCAATGGCATATACCAGCTCAAAGAATATCGGAGGGCAAAAGTCCAAAAGATCGGATACGTCTACTTTTCCCCTGAAAAAAGCTACTACAGTGTACCCTATCGCTACATCGGCAAAACTACGCAGATCCATTATACCAAGGACACAATTGAGGTTTATTACTTCGCTGAAAGGATCGCATTCCATAAAAGGAATACTGTCAGAGGCACTTACAACACCGTCGATTCCCATCTGTGCAGTACACATCAAAAATACAAGGACTGGAGTCCCGATTACTTCAGGAAGCTGGCCAGCCCCATAGGAGCCCATACACTGGCATGCATCGAAGGGCTTTTTGTAGATTCCGATTACCCGGAAACAGCATACAAAAGGGCTATGGGGATCATCCGGCTCGCCAG
>NZ_FNAC01000103.1 GCF_900101705.1 Algoriphagus faecimaris
GTCTATTAACTAGATAAAATACATCAAAAAAAAGGCCATAACTTCAGATTATGACACTTTTATTTTCAATATCTAGTAAATAGCCAAACGAAAGACCATGGGTTTCACCCATGGCTATTCATGGTTAAAGCTCCCGATAATCGGGACAGGCGCTTCAGGCTTTCAATCTAAATATCAGCTACTCGATCTTTCTTAATCTCCTTTTCCCTATTTCTCTCAATCTCCCATTCTCTTACTCTCTCCCGTTCCCTTTTCCCTTTTCCTCTCAATCTCTTACTCTCACACTCTCCTATTCCCTAATCCTTGACCTCTACGCCCTGTCCGCACCCTGGCCTCCCGATCCGCTTCGCTTCTCGGGACAAGCTCTTCGCTAAATTCGTCCACTGGACGAATTTTTTACGCTCGGTCCTCCCTGTTCCCTATTTCTCTCAATCTCCCATTCTCTTACTCTGTCTCCCATTCCCTGTTCCCTGTTCCCTATTCCCTGATATCTTATGCTTACTTTTTGGCATTAGTGATTTGCATAGACCCTGAACTGAGAACCTTGAACCCTTACCGTCTCGCCGGTGCGAGCTTCATTCCGTTAAAAAATTCATCAGTTCCTCAATTCCCCAACAAAACAAACAAATCCACCTCTCCCCTTTTTTTAACAAAGAATCCACATTTTCCATATAATCCACAACGAATTTGACTTTTGAAATATTTATAGGACTTTGGTTCAACTAATTCTAGTCTAGACAGAATAACATGTTCTTAATCAAGTTATGGCCTGAGGGGTAAGTGAATGTGCTGAAAGAATAGGCCTTTTCACTAAAACCAATTATACCATGTTTAAAAAGCGATGTGTCATCTATCCTAAAGACGTACAGATTATTACCGGTCGAACGCTCCGCCATGGACAAAAGACCTTATGCAAAATCCGAAAACTAGTTAACAAAGAACCCCATCAATACGTCACCGTGGCGGAGTTTTCTGAGTTTTCCGGAATCCCTGTGGATCAACTCTGGGACTACCTTATCTAGATGCTCCCTAGTCCAGCTTCACCAAATAAGGGGCTTGCTGCTGGCAGTTGGGGAATGGGGAACGGGGGACAGAGAATTTGAACAGGGAACGGGGAATGGGGAACAGGGAACAGAGGGAACAGGGAATGGGGAACAGAGATCAGGGAACGGGGAACGGGGAATGGGGAACAGAGGGAACAGGGAACGGGGAACAGAGGGAACACCCCGCCACGGCCTTTAGGTTTGCAAAGAGGAATTATTTGGAAAAATCAGACCTAATGCTTTTCTGATTATCAAGTGACTCAGATATTCAATAA
>NZ_FNAC01000101.1 GCF_900101705.1 Algoriphagus faecimaris
CCGAGAAAACATCGTGTACATGTGGTTGGCAGGGATGCAGCGTCCCGACCACCACACCATCAACCGCTTCCGTTCCGAACGTCTTCGGGATGTGATCGGCCAAATTTTTGCCCAGGTGGTGCTGCTCCTGCATGAAGAGGGGCTACTGGATATCAAAGAAGTGTATACCGACGGTACCAAGATCGAAGCCAATGCCAACCGTTACACCTTTGTTTGGGGCAAGGCGATCAAAAAAAACAAGGAACGGATTAGCAAACAGCTTAAGGAACTCTGGGAGTATGCAGGCTCGGTAGCATCAGCCGAGTTGGGTAGCCAGGAGCCAGACTTTGTCAACCCTACTGCCGAAAAAGTCACCCAGACCGTTGAAAAGATCAACCAGGCACTGGAAGGCAAGCAGGTAGACAAAAAAGTGAAGCAAAAGCTCAACTATGCCAGGAAGAACTGGCCCGTCAAGCTGGAAGAATACGCCCAAAAGGAGGAAGTGCTTGGCGATCGAAACAGCTATTCCAAAACAGATCCCGATGCCACCTTCATGCGGATGAAAGAAGACCACATGAAAAACGGTCAGCTCAAGCCCGCCTACAACCTTCAGCTCAGTACACACGGCCAGTTTGTGGTCAACTATTCCATTCACCCCAATCCCAACGATACGCTCACGCTCAAACCTCATCTGGAACTCTATCAGAGCCGCTACGGCTTTTATCCCAGCGTATGTACCGCGGATGCCGGATATGGCAGCGAGGAAAACTATTCCTATCTGGAAGAAAACAGCATCGAGGCATTCGTTAAATACGGTCTGTTCCATAAAGAACTCAGTCAGGAAAGCAAACCAAACAGAACCATTGGCCTGTTGGAGAACCTGTATTACGACTCTGAAAAAGATCGTTATATCTGCCCCATGGGACAACCGATGGAGGCAAGCGGAAAAAGTACCCGAAAAACTTCGACAGGATTCGAGCAACAGCTCCATCATTACCGGGCAAAAAACTGTATCGGCTGCCCGCTAGCTGCCTCCTGCAAACCGGGAAAGGACGGCAAAGTCCTTCAGATAAACCGACAGCTTCAGCTACACAAAGCCAGAGCCAAAAGCCTGCTCACTTCAGAGGAAGGAAAACAGAAAAGAAAGCAGCGGGCAACAGATGTAGAACCTGTTTTCGGAAACCTCAAGTTCAACAAAGGCAGAGGCAGATTCATGCTCAGAGGTAAGGAAAAAGTAGCTATCGAAACTGGTCTGCTGGTCATCGCACACAACTTGGCCAAGATGGTCCGATGAGCCATTTTAAAGCCCGGTTTTTGTCCATTAAGCCGTGGAAATACTGCATAGTAACTCCTTTACCAAAAATCAACACCGAAACCCGAAGTTGAACAGAGGTCAAAAAAATAAAGGCCGAAAATCAGTAAATCGGCCTCTAC
>NZ_FNAC01000106.1 GCF_900101705.1 Algoriphagus faecimaris
AATTTAAATCGAGTTAAACCCTTAATAAAGCAATTGACACCAACTGTCAAAAAGAACTTATTTGGCTACTGGTGACTTTGCGGATATTCATAAAAGAAATACTGATTATCCGTAATTATACCAGTAGCCATATTTTCTTTGCTTAATCGGCAGAAAGACCGATGACCGATGACCGAATTTTGCTTAAATTGAACTTCAACCCTCATTTTGGTCCTTGCACAATTCTTACGGGTAAGAAAGCGGGTACACAAAAACTATTAAAGTAATTGAATAAAAGTTTTCATTATTCGAGTTTTTTTTTCAGATTTTAAAAATTTAATGTTACAAGAAAAAAACTATTTTTGGGCTGTATGATGCTATGTCTGGCTTCATTTCAAGTAGATGCCTCCATTTTGAGGTATTATTGTACTGAGACCTGGTCTAACATCAACAGGACTTACTATAAAAGTTATCATTGTTATGGACCTGAAACAACTGGTGATTGCGAAGCAGATTGTATGATTGGGGAAGGCTGTAGCAGAAATTGTTGTGTAGATGAGGATGAAGCAGCACCGGGGTTTTAAATTATGTTTGGAGGGCTTTTTCAAGTTCTCCTTTTTTGAAAAATTCTCATTTCCCATTATGAATCGAATATTTTCCTTTTTATTGGTGCTATTTATAGTAATTTCCTGTCAGGAGAAAGAAACCAGTGTAGATAAGGTTTTAATTACTCCAACTCCGAATAGCGCTGAAATAGTCGATTTGTTTAAGATTAAAGAGGTTATTCAATTATCTGGCAAGGAAATTCCCTTAGGAGTTTATAGGGCTCTAGTTTTTAGGTCGGACTACATTTTTTTAGATCAGAATAAAGAGATAGTATGGAAATCTAATAAAAAAGGTTCTGTAAGAAAACTAATTCATTCTGTTGGTGATGGTCCTGGAGAATATCAGGAAATATGGGATTTAAGTGTGAATCCAAAGAATGGTGAGCTAATCATTTTGGATAGGAAATCGAGTAAACTTTTATTTTTTCTTGAATCGGGACTTTTTAAAAAAGAATTACCCATTAAAAAGGAATATGAATATCCGCAAAGTCACCAGTAGCCAAATAAGTTCTTTTTGACAGTTGGTGTCAATTGCTTTATTAAGGGTTTAACTCGATTTAAAT
>NZ_FNAC01000098.1 GCF_900101705.1 Algoriphagus faecimaris
ATCAGCCTATGATAGTTTGGATCTTGAAAATGATGGTAGGTTGGGTCCTCAGCAATCTTCTGTTCATAGGTGCCGTAGGGGATTTCTTGGATATAATCCAAAACTATTTTATCTCCTTCTAGAGAAAATAGTTTATGATTTTTAGCCCCCAAGGCGATTCTCACATTGGTTTTAAAGTCATTTCTTGAAATTTTACTCTTTTGAAGTATTGGAAACTCTCCATGTTTTATTTCAATTCTAGAATCCAGTTTTTTACTGAACAAATCATAAACAAGTATCTCACTATCTGTTTTGGTTGTTAAATAAAGCTTTCGACTTTTTGGATCAAGTTTATAAATGATGAAATAGAGGTCTGCTAACAAAGATTTATCAAACCTTGAATACATAATCCGATCCGTTACTGGAGCTAATTTAATAGATTCTTCTGTTCCTTTGTGGAAAACCTCAATTAACTCGGTCTCAGAATCATTTCCAGGACGAAATGAATTCGTGTCAGAAGGATTGGTAATAAATGAAATATTGGAATTTGAACCAGGTAATTTGAAATAAGAAAAAAACTCCATCCTCCCAAAAATTCGAATAGATGTGCTAGAGGGATAGCTGAATTTGTCAAGGAGGTTCAAATTTTGATCATAGCGATAGATAAACGAAAAGGATTGAAGATAGATAGTACCATCCTCTGCAAAGGACATCGCATTGAATGGGGCCGAGGATTTATTTGGACCATCGCCTTCCAAAATCTTGTTGCTGATAAAATCCCCCTCTTCATTAATTAGTACGATCCTTTTTCCTTCCGTAGAATTAATATAACCAAGATAAAGCCCATCCTTTGGGAAATAATCAACTATTTCCACCGGATAGAAAGATTCAACAGTGAAACTCTTGACTTTTTCCAGCTTATATTGAGCATTGGAAAATGAAGGCCAACTAAATAAAGAAAAAGACAATAAGTAAATTACAGACCAATAACTATTTTTTTTAAACATAAGTAATTTTTTGAAGACTAGCTTTAAACTAAAATATAAAACCAGGTTTAGATTCTTTTCTAAACCTGGTTATTTTTATCCAATCATCAACATGTACACACTCCTCCCCCGCTACAATAAAGAGATACGGCAGAAGAGTGACAATTATCTACTTGAATGGGTCTATGGTTTTGCCAATTATCACATTGTAGATAGCAAGAACCCCCTACCCCCCTGTAATTTTCTTCATCTGACTTCTTTCTAAGACTTCATCAGTGCTGAGTCGGAGCATTTCTAAGCTTAACTTTTTCATAGTTTTTATAATTTAAATGGTTATTGAATAATTTTGACTAAATGAGCTAATCCTCCGACTTTTAGAGTCACCGAAGACTGTGACTATTCATCGCGATTGAATATTTTTTTTCTGCATCAGCAGCTTATCTTAGTTTAAGACATATTTCAAATCCTCCACTGCATAAGCCGTAGGCAATTCATAGCCATTGATGAAAATCGTGGGCGTTTGGACAATCTGCTCCTTGTCTGCCCAGTCCAGCATAGCTTTGATGTTGGTTTCCTGCCTTGCCAGTTCTCCATTGAGTGGATACTTTGCCGCAAAGGCTTCATAATCTTTCTTTTCCTGACCATACCACTCATCCAAGGCTTGGC
>NZ_FNAC01000097.1 GCF_900101705.1 Algoriphagus faecimaris
CTTTCGTTTGGCTATTTACTAGATATTGAAAATAAAAGTGTCATAATCTGAAGTTATGGCCTTTTTTTTGATGTATTTTATCTAGTTAATAGACTAGATATGGGGTATCCTACAAAAATACAGCGAATCAACAGAGCCAAAAGTGAACAATGGTATGTCAATTTTCCTGCGGCTGTGGCTCAGGCAATTGAGTTTCAACAAGGAGAAGTGGTGGAATGGATCATCGACGACCACCAACGCTTGGTACTTCAGCGCAGTGATCAGTCTGTTGCAGACCTTAAAAAAAAACTCCCCAAGAAGATCTAAAAGGGGTATTGGAAGGTATTTTTTCAGAATGCCTATCCTGTTTTAAGCAGTTTCGGACTTGGCAAAGGGCCGGAAAGCTGGTTAACGGAGTACTTTCCTGTATGGGCCGTCACACTGTTACTGGTTGGTTGACCGCAAGTGGTGAGCAGTTTAAAGATTGGTCAGCAGCCTATCGCCTTTTTAAAGGGGACAGGATGGATATTGCTGGAATTTTCGGTGTTATTCGAAGAAAAGTTGTCGCATTGGCCGATCGGGAACAGCGGTATGTTTTTGCCCACATGGATGACACCCTGTTACGGAAAAAAGGAAAAAACGTATTTGGTGCCCGTTGGCTCAGAGATGCGCTTGGGCCGCCATTCCAGGCTAATCTGGTTTGGGGACAGCGTTTTATTCAGCTTTCGCTGTCCTGCTTTTCAAAAATGGGTCCGGTACAGGCCAGAGCTATTCCCGTTGATCTACATCATTGCCCCAGTGTAAAAAAGCCCGGTAAAGCAGGGGGAGAACAGGATTGGGAACTGTTTCGAGAAACTCAGAAAAAAGCCAAGCTCAGTGTCATCGGTGCCCAGCGGATCAAGCTCCTGCGTGAAAATCTCGATCAGGACGGGTTTACTGGCAAGGGACTGGTGGTCAGCGTGGACGGAAGTTATACCAATGAAGCAGTTCTGAAAAAGCTGCCTGGCAACACAATTCTGATCGGAAGAATCCGAAAAGACTGTAGCCTCTATCTACCTGCCGAGCCTTCCACATCCGGAAAAGGACGCAAAAAAGTCTATGGAGAGCCACTGCCAACTCCCGAGCAAATCCGCCAGTCCGATGACTATTCTTGGGTAAAGGTTCAGGCATGGGCAGCAGGAAAAGTTCACGAGTTTCAGTTAAAAGTAATCCCAACTGTCCGCTGGAGAAAAGCCGGAAACAAAGATCTTAAACTGGTCATCATCCGTCCGGTTTCCTATCGTAAAACCAAAAAATCACGTCTGCTGTACCGGGATCCTGCATATCTTATCTGTACCGAACCAGAGCTGGACTTGGCCACACTCCTGCAAGCCTATCTCTGGAGATGGGAGATAGAGGTCAACTTCAAAGACGAGAAAACTATTCTGGGTTGCGGAGAAGCCCAGGTCAGAACCCAGCAAGCTTGTGAAAAGGTCCCCGCATTCCTAACCGCCGTTTATTCCATGCTTCTACTGGCCGCAGAATCTGCCAAAAATCAAGTCCTACCCAGGCCAAAGTGGTATAAATCAGAAAAATCGGTCCGTACAACAACTGGCGACATACTGAATCAATTTAGAGCAATAAACTGGGCTAATACTTCAAAAATCAATTTCTCCGACTTCGTTAACATCCAGAAAAAACTGCAAACACTTAAAAAATCTGATAATCCTATCCTGTCCGCATTATTTCACGCCAGGAATTAGCCAAACTTGAG
>NZ_FNAC01000039.1 GCF_900101705.1 Algoriphagus faecimaris
TAGACCCCCGTACTCTCCATGGCTACATGGGTCACACGTTTTTCTTTCAACCAGTCCCGAAGCTGTTCAAGCGATTCGGTAAAGCCGTCATAGGAACGGGTCTCTTCCTTTAAGCCTTCACCCCTGATAGTCGCCACGATAAGGCTCTTGTGGACATCTATTCCACAGCCCCTTGCAATGAGTTGATCAAAGTTTACTGTCTGAGCTTTCATAACGTCCTGATTTGTACAGTTGATTTCTACGAAAACGGTGGATGCTGGGATATAATCATCCCCCTGTGTGTCGCGCTCCCGTCATGGATATTTCATGTGTTTATAATTTGATTTTTATGGCCACAACTTGTCCCGAGTATCGGGGTGGAATCTTCGCAAGAATTGTAATCATGCCTGTGTGTGTCGTTTGCGTCGTGCTCGATTTCATGGTTTGAGAATTTTAGGTATGTCTCTGATCAAACGGTCCACTTGATCTGATTTAGTCCCGTCGTACACTCCTCTGATGAGTCCCTTTTGATCTACGAGGACGAAAGCTCCGCTATGTAAAAATCCGCCCGGTTCATTTTGGTCTTCCATCGCTGTAGTGAGGTAGCTAGTTTGGCCTATTTCGTAGATTTTTTCTGCATCCCCAGTTAAGAAATTCCAAGTGTCGGCATTTTCGATACCCAGTTTATCAGCATATTCATTTAGCACCTCTTGCGTATCATGTGTCGGGTCAATAGAGTGACTCAAGATTTTAAAGTTGGGATCATCTTTGAATGCCTCATGAACTCGAAGCATCTCTTTTTTCATAATTGGACAAATGGTAGGGCAAGTGGTGAAGAAAAAATCTGCTACATACACTTTGCCTTCGACAGTGGATTTATCTACAACTTGACCTTTCTGATTAATAAATGAAAAATCCGCGATTTGATGGTAAACCGTATCATTTCGGGTTTCTCCATCTACTTTTACTTCATCTACATGCCAGTTGCCCAAGATAGGCAGTGATTCCTCAGAGTTAGTGCTTGTGGAAGTACACTGCCAGGTCATCATTCCTGTAAGTAGGAGGGAAAGATACAAACTGAATTTGCGCATGGATTGCTTATGGTTTTGTTCTGTATTTTTTATAAAGCTTGATGCCTAGCATCAAAAGGACACCTAAACCGACAAGTCCTGCTATTCCCCAAATGGTATCGATGGTGTTTTTCAGCACAATGAGAAATACAATCGCAAATAGTAGTAACGTCGAGGCTTCGTTCCAGATTCTTAACTGAGTGGAGGTCCAGCGAGTTCGGCCATTTTGCAATTCTTTGAATAATTTGTGACAGCCTAGGTGATAGGCATAGAGTAGGACCACAAATACCAGTTTGGCCTGCATAAATCCCAGCTCAAGGTAGCCTAGCCGATAGGTAATCACCCAAGTACCAAAAATCAGGGTAAGTATAGCAGAAGGCCAGGTGATAATGTACCACAGCCGGTAGGTCATCAGGTCCAATTGAGGCTTGAGGATTTTCCGTTCATGTTCGGGACGTTCCATCGCCTCAGTCTGGTAAATGAATAATCGTACGATATAAAAAAGTCCTGCAAACCAAGTAACTACAAAAATGATATGAAGTGCCTTAATGTATTCGAAACCCATGTCAAATTTTTCGGCTAAATTAAGGCCTAATCAGTTTAAGCCCTAAGATTTTTGAAAACTAACAAAATTATATTTACCGGTATATTGACGCTCGTCATTGCGCTCGTCTTTTATATCACCAAGGAAAGCTTCTCTGGAGCTGGTTTGAGTCGATTTGAGGGAAAATTGGAAGAAATGGATTTTTATCGAAATGAAAACAATACCGGCCCAGTATTGAGAGTGTATTCGGTCAAAGTCATAGAGAAGGATTACGAGTTGATGCAAGAATTTGCGAAATCCATGCCCCACACTAAATATGGCAGGACTTTGGTTTTCTTTTTTTCGGATGAATTGAACAAAAAGGTAAAGGTAAGGCCCAATGAGCCCTATTTTGATTCGGTCTATGAGCCGTTTTTGATGGGTAGTTTTCAGAAAACTCCCATGGGAGAAGAACGTTTCAGTTTTAGTAAAAATGATTAAAAGAAAAAGTCTCGAAGAATATAAGCAGGGAGTGATCCAGGGTAACCGGGTGATTCTCTCCCAAGCGATTACCTTGGTGGAGAGCAATCTTGATTCCGATTCGGAGCTTGCTGGTCAATTAGTCCAAGAGATTTTACCTCATTCGGGAAAGTCTATTCGGATCGGAATTACTGGGGTGCCGGGAGTGGGAAAGAGTACCTTTATTGAGGCTTTTGGTAAGTTACTGCTTTCCAAAGGAAAAAAGGTAGCGGTTTTGGCAGTTGATCCTAGTAGCCAAAAAACCAGGGGTAGTATTTTGGGAGATAAAACCCGGATGGAAAAATTAGCCTTGGATAAAAGGGCTTTCATCAGGCCCAGTCCTTCAGGAAGTACGCTCGGAGGCGTGAGTGCCAAAACCCGTGAGGCCATGCTGCTTTGTGAAGCGGCTGGTTTTGATGTGATTTTGGTAGAGACTGTAGGAGTAGGGCAATCTGAAGTAGCAGTGAAGGGAATGGTTGATTTTTTTCTTCTGCTGATGCTTGCGGGTGCTGGAGACGAACTTCAAGGTATTAAAAAAGGAATTATGGAAATGGCAGATGCGCTGCTCATTCACAAGGCTGATGGAGAGAATGTGGCTGCTGCCAAAAGAGCGAAATCCACTTATTCCAATGCTTTACATTTGTTTCCCTTGGCAGAAAATAGCTGGTCTCCTCAGGTGATTACAGGGTCCTCTATTTCTGGCGAAGGATTGGAGGAGGCTTGGAGTATGGTTTTGAAATTTCAGGATCAGATGCTTCGAAGTGGTTGGTTTGAGCGAACGAGAGCTTCTCAGCGATTGACATGGCTCCATGAATCGGTACAAGCGATACTAGGCAAGCAGTTTTATGCTCAGCCAAAAGTGAAAAAGCTGCTGGAATCAGATGAAGAAGAGGTCAAAAATGGCATCAAAAACCCCATGACTCTGGCTAGGGAGCTGACCAAGATCTTTCTTTCTTGATCCAAAAAGGTATTTTGGGTTATGATCCAAGGCTTCTCTGAACGATCATCTCCTTCAGCGGGGCAGTTTTAATAGTATAAAATCCATCAATTCATGAAATATGTGCTCTATTTTTTTGCTCTAGCCTTACTTTCTTGTAGTAAAGGTAAAAATCAGGCGATAATGTGGGATACCCGCCAACTAGAAGCAGAAAACTGTGTAGGTAAAGAATGTGCCAAAGTTTCCTTGAGCTATCCTATTGCGGCAGGTGGAGCGCAGAGCGCAGTGATCAATGCGACTATTGAAACTCAACTTCAGCGCTATTTGGATTCCGAGGATATATCGGCTGACCTTGAAAAAAGCGTAGAAAATTTCCTTCAAAATTATATTGACTTCAAAGAAGAATTTCCCGATGCCTATGGGGAATGTTCGCTGGAAGTCGAGGCTCGGGTGAGTCATCAGTCCGATTCATTGCTGAGCGTTTATTTTGAGCACTACGTTTTCACCGGAGGAGCTCATCCAAATTCATCAGTTTACTTTTTGAATTTTGATCCCCAAAGTGGGGAGGTAATCGAGCGTGATCAGCTGATTTTGAATCAGGAGGAACTGTTGAGCATGGCAAAGGATTCTTTTAGAGCCTTTCATCAAATTCCCCCAGATCAAGATTTGAAAGAGTCGGGGCAATTTTTTCTTCCTGAGACAGGGTTTTTCTTACCTCAAGCCATTGGCTTTAGAGAGGATAGCTTATACTTGATTTATATTCCTTATGAAATCGGCCCTTATGTGATGGGGTATACCGAATTGAGTTTTGCTCCTGAGCAAGTAAGAGGTATCGTTAGAAAATAAATAGAGGCTGTCTCAAAAGGGAACTTAGGGGCTGACAGATACTGTGGACCCTTGCTGTGTGGAGACATTTGATTGGGTCTTCGCATTTTTGAGACAGCCTCAGTTTTTCTCTAGCGCATCAAAAAACCCGAAGGACCTCTTCCTACTTCAAAACTTCTTTTTTCTTCACCATTCTGGTCTAGAACGGTGACGCTTCCGTTTCCCTGAAAACCATTTGCATTACTCAAATAAATTTCCTCTGCATTCGTGTCGAAACCAATGCCGTAAAATCCGGACCCCTCGTGCCAATTTAAATCTATAGTGGAGTTGAACAAGGATAGGGCTGCAATCCCATCTTGGTAGTCAGGCCATCCTGAGCTAGTCAAAAGGTACATGATGTCATTGCTGCCAAAGGCAATTTTACCAGTTGCATTTGAAATGGGATAGGTATTGGTGGAGGCTAGGGTGAAATTATCCAGATGAAAGCTGTAAAAAATCACCTCTTCAGCAGCAGTGGAGTAGAGGTAGATCCTCCCCTGTGCTTCAAAAAAAACTTTGGGACTGCCTTCTACCTCCAGGATTTCAACGACCTCTTCCGATTCGGAATCGATGACTTCTACTTTTCCTTCTTCTGAACCCGCTACGAGTATAAATTTCCCAAAAGAAATCAAATCTTCAGGCTTTCTTGACACCGGGATTTTTTTCGCAACGGATCCACCTTCGGTACTCCTGACTACAGCGATATAAGATGAGGGAGTGTTAAAGTCTGCATCATAGGGCCCATAGTCTGATATAAATAGCTTTCCTGAATTGACAGCCAATGATCGAGGCTGATCTAAATCAGAAGTAACGGCACCGATGCTAGTAAAATCGCCAGGATTGACTATTTCTATTTTGCCGGTATTGGCGACAAGGTACATCAGGTTATTTTCGTAGATCAAATCTTGCAAAAGTCCTGCGAAAGGTCTTCCGTTTGCGGATTCAAAAATAGCTGGTTTTAACTCATCCGTGCTAGGATTGAGATGATACACTTCGCCGTCATTACTCCCAAAAGCCCCTTCATTGAGAATGAGGATTCCTCTGTCAAATTCTCCCAGAGGTCTTTCTGGTACGGATTCGGTACAAGAAAAGGATAGAAAAAAGAGCGAAATAATTGCACTGATTTGGATTAATTGGTTTCTCATAATTGAATAGATAAATTGAAATGATAAGATCTTCCCGGCATGGGTCTGAGGTAAATCACTTGGTAGTCAGTGTTCCCTATGTTTTGAATTCGGAACTGCAAAGGAACCTTCACATTGCCTACTGACAGTCCCAGAAAATCAAAATGAAGATCATTGAGGAAAAATGCATTTAGGGATCTGGCGCTGTCCGCAGTGATTTTACGGTTGCCATTGTAGGAGTTTTGACTGCTGATTTGAAATTGTTTGAAAGTTACTCTCAGTAGGAGTGACGCTTGATGTCTTGGCGTGTAGGGCAATTGTCTCCCCAAATTCATTTCTGAGTCGGACTGAACGGTGACTGCTCGATTGAGGCTGTATTGCCATTGGGTGCTCCATGAAAAATTTCCAGATTTGTAGGTATAGCTCCCTTGGTATTCAATACCGTCTGAGCGTACTTCTCGGATATTTTGAGGGCTCCAGAAGGAACCTTGCGGAAGCCAAATGATCCAATTCTCCACATGGAGTCGGTAGGTAGTAAGACTTTGGGAGAAGTTTCCAGCTTTCCATTCCAATCCGGTTTCTGCAGTCCAGCTTTTTTCAGGAAGCAATTCAGGGTTTCCTCCGGGGTTCCAGAATCGATCATTCAGTGTGGGGACCTTGAACCCTCTCCCGAGTGAAGCTTTCCACTTCAAGCTTTGATTTTTCTTTTTCCAAAATTCCCAATCCATCCCTATACTCGGAATCCAAGGCTGCAGCTGATCTGCAAAGGAAAGTTGACGAAGATTCAAAGCCAGACTGAAATTATCCTTGGGCTGATACCTGATTGACTGAAAGAGTTCTATCCGCTGATCCACGGCTTCATAGGTATCTAAGTCACCCTGTATATGAGATAGTCTAGTTCCCAAATGAAAAAACCAATCTTCCTTCGCCTGATAGTCCCACTCTGCGCCCAGAAAGAGTTGATTGGTCAGATTGATGCTTTCATTGAAAACTTGCTTTTCCCGGACAAGTCCTCCTTTGAAAAGCCATGAGCTTTTCTTTCCCAATTTCTCATAATCAACCACGGTTCTGAAACTTTGATCTCTTTGCCGGTCTTGACTATTTGAACCCATGGGCGGGAGGATTTCTCGGTCTGCTTCATGGTACCAAAAAGAAGTTTTTAGCTTTTTGGAATTGTTGATTTTCCAAGCAAAGTCTTGTGAATAGCCCATCTGATTTACTTCGGCATGGTCCTGTTCTTGAATTGGAGTGCCGGGTAAAGCTAAATTTTTAAACGTATAATTGTTTTCGGCACTTTGCCTGTAGAATTTACTTTGGAAATAGAGTTTATCGCTAGAGTAGCTTCCTTTGATTTGAGTGTTAGCTTGTCCGAAGCTGCCCATTTCTTGAGAAAACCGGGCAGAGAATCCTTGTTCGAATTCGTAATTTGAATGGAGATGCAGGCTGCCGCCGATTGCCTCGTTTCCTATCAGGGCACCGTTGGAGCCAAAATGTAAGCTTGCACTTTCGAAGGCGAAGACAGGAAGTAAAGAAAGGTCGCTTTGCCCGAGGGAGGGACTATTGAGTGGGATGCCGTTCCAAAAAATAGAGGTATGGCCTGCGGAAGTACCTCGGAAAGAAGGGGAAGCAAGCATTCCTGGACCATATTCTCGAATGAAGACGGGGCTTTGAGCAGCGAGTAATCGTGCTAGGCTTTGTGATTGAAATGAAGCCAAGTCCTTTTTTTCCCAAGTGACCTGCTTCTGACCCTGATCATATCGATCAATAAAGGAAGCTTCGATCTCTATCGGGGACAGAGATACTGTGTCTTGCTTTTCCGGACTAAACCCAAAAAAGGAGATCACCCAAACGAATAAAATCATGCCTGATCGAATTAAGTTATAATCAATTCGATTCGGGCTTGAAGAGAAATGGGAAGAAATGAAACGTGGTCGGTAACCTACCGACAGCTGATGCAAGTCTTCTTCGCTTTTCCTCCGAAAGCACAGAATCTACAGAATTAGGCAGGTCTCCTGGCTTATCTGACTTTTGCTGCCTTCTCAGTCCGTTCTTTGAACCAATGGCATGTGTGAGCAAAAGCTTTTTTCAGACTTACAGTTGCGGGGACAGCTTCGGTTTTTAACCGAATTCCCTTTTAATCCTAAAAACAAAGAATATGCTTTTAGAAACCTATTTCTGGTACAAACATAGTTGCTCTTTCTGATCAAATGCAAGATCAAGAAAGATTTTTTTGTAATCGGTTCTTGCTTGCTGTTAATTTGGCTTTTAATTGATCCTTTCAAAATTGAATAATCTTCGAATAACCGGTCTTCTGTTTTTGAATCTAGCTTTTTGCTTTCTTGCTTGTGATGCTCCATCACAAGAAGAGCAAATAGGACTTTTTGAAGTTGAACTAGATTATGCCAAAGGTTTTCAAATTCAAAGAGGGGAAGATTTTTGGACAGTGAGAGTCAGTCAGCCTTGGACCGGTGCGGATCAGGCATTTGACTATTTGATTTTGGACGAAGGAAGTCAGGAAAATACAGTGGGATATGATGCTGTGATTCAACTTCCGATCGAACAAGTGATTCTCACATCTACTACCCATATTCCTCATTTGGATTTATTGGGCGAGACGGAAAAGTTGATGGCTTTTCCTAATCTCGATTTGATTTCATCAGAAAAAGTGTGGGAGCGGATCCGTGAAAATCAACTCATCGATTTGGGTTCGGCTCCCGCTGCTAACATAGAGATGATGTTGGATTTGTCACCTGATTGGGTGATGATATCGACACTGGGAGAGGATCTTAAAAACCTTCAGGTACTGACTCGTTCAGGTATTCCCGCTGTCATCAATGGAGAATATGTGGAGCAGCATCCTCTGGGAAGAGCAGAGTGGATTAAGTTTACTGGCATTTTATTGGGTAGATTTGAGGAAGCCAAGAAGGTCTTTGATGCAGTGGCGCTTGAGTATTTGGAGGCCAAGAAATTAATAGAAAGTCAGGAAAGTCTATTCAAGCCAAAGATTTTGTCAGGGGTACTTTATCAGGATGTCTGGTTTGCACCTGGAGCGGATAGCTGGGGTGCTCAGATTTTAGAAAATGCTGGAGGGGATTATATTTTTTCGGAACTCAAGGGGACTGGAAGCTTAGAGTTGAGTTATGAGTTTGTATTGGACAAAGCTATTGATGCTGATTTTTGGATAGGATCAGCTGATTTTGTCAGTCTGAAGGAGATGGGAGAGCGGGAATCAAGATATCGTGGGTTTGAGGCATTTAAGCGAGGTGAAATTTTCACATATACCAGAAAAAAAGGACCTGCAGGAGGATTAGAATATTTTGAATTGGGCTATATGCGGCCAGATTGGGTGCTGAAGGATTTGATTAAAATCTTACATCCCTCGCTTCTGCCTGAGTATGAATTGTATTTCTATACCCAGATCAATGAATAGACGAAACCATGTTACGTTGTTGGCCGGAGGAATGCTTCTTTTGATGCTCCTTTTTCTTCTCAATATAAGTTTGGGTTCGGTAGCCATTGGGCCTGTACAGATTCTCAAAGGGATTTTTTTCTCTGACTGGGAGAAGGTTTCTTTTGAGCAAATAGTCATTAATTATCGATTGCCAAAGGCTTTTGTCGCCGTCATTGCAGGTCTGGGACTCAGTTTGAGCGGACTTCAGATGCAAACTTTTTTCAGAAATCCACTAGCTGGTCCTTATGTCTTAGGTATAAGTGCAGGAGCAGGATTTGGAGTTGCTATTTTGATTTTGGCTGGGGCACTCTTAGGCTTTGGAATGGGAGCGATCCACCCTTGGAGTTTGGCTTTGGCGGGCACCCTAGGAGCTGGACTGATTCTTTCGCTAGTAAGTGTAGTAGCCTGGAGAGTAAAAGACTCGATGACACTGTTGATTGTGGGGATTATGTTTGGGGCAGCGGTTTCTTCTATTATTTCAGTCTTATCTTATTTTTCCGGTGCGGAGACGCTGAAGCTTTTTACCATTTGGTCAATGGGAAGTTTGGGAAGCTTGGATTGGCTTCAAGTTGCAGTTTTGGGAGCTTCGGTGTTTTTGGGAATTTTGCCAGTACTCTTTTCGATTCGGTCCTTCAACGCCCTCCTTCTGGGCGAGTCCTATGCAAAAAGCATGGGTGTAAATACCAAAAAATTGAGGTGGTGGATGATTGGAAGTACAGGGTTAATGGCTGGGGCGATTACAGCTTTTTGTGGTCCCATTGCTTTTGTGGGAATTGCAGTCCCTCATTTGGCAAGGATGATCTGGAAAAGCGCTGATCATCGGGTGTTGATTCCTGCCTCGGGTTTAGTTGGGGCGGCTTTGCTATTGATTTGCGATAGCATCGCCCAGCTGCCGGGGTTGGCAGAGAGCCTGCCTATCAATGCCGTGACTTCTCTAATAGGGGCCCCAATAGTGATAGGTTTGGTTCTTCGAAGAAACTTTAGCAAGGAATTTTAGCTATGGCAGAAGCAAGACTAGTCGGGAAAAATATCAGTTTGGGTTATCCAAATAAGGACGCGCCAAAAGTAGTGTTGGAAGCCTTGAATTTTGAGCTGTGCTCGGGTCAATTGACTTGCCTTTTGGGCCCAAATGGTGTTGGGAAATCTACGCTCATCAAAGCCATGATGGGCCAGTTAATACCTCTAGAGGGAAGACTGGAGCTCGATGGAAAAAGGGTAAGTGATTTTAGCTACGAAAATCTATCGAAGCAACTGTCTGTTGTACTATCTGAGCCTCAGCTACCGAGTAATCTGACGGTGGAGCAACTTGTGGGACTGGGACGTACTCCTTATTTGACTTGGTCAGGAAGTTTAAGTCAGTATGACAAGGAAATTGTCCAAAGAGCCTTATCCACCACACATATTGAATACTTGAGAAAGGAGCTGATAGGGGAGATTTCAGATGGTCAGCGGCAAAAGGCGATGATCGCAAGGGCGGTCGCACAGGATTGTCCTTTAATGATATTGGATGAACCTACGGCTCATCTAGACTTGGTCAATCGTTATGAGATTATGCGCTTGCTTCAGCAAATAGCCCATCAAGAGCAAAAAGCGATTTTAGTCGTGACGCATGATTTGGAGATAGCCCTGGAGACAGCTGATTATTTTTGGTTGCTCACCTGTGGAGCTCCTTTGCTCGGAGGGCTTCCTGAGGATTTGGTGATTTCTGGCTCGATCAATCAATTATATCCCTCAGGTACTTATCGTTTTGATCAGAAAAGGGGAAGGGTTGAGTTTGAAAGTGACACTTTAGAATGGTCCGTGACTGGAGAGGAAGAACTGATTTTTTGGCTCAAAAAATCATTAATTAAAGCAGGAATAAAAAAAATCCAATCGCCTGTGAAAGTTATGGGTAAGCCTTTTACTATTGATTTTGAAGGGGAAAGTTTTTCTAAACTGGAGACCTTTCTTCAATTCCTGCAATTGAAAAATGACTAGTCACTTTCGTGGTTGCTGTACTAAAGTTTTTATTCCGGAGGCTTTATTTCCCTATCATTTTTATAGGGAATTATTTATTGCAAAAACTTTATTTATATATTTGTCATACTAATTATTGGTATGACACAAGAGCAGTTTGCGAAATATTCCTTCCTATTGGATCGTACGGCACGTAAAGTGAAGCAGTATGCGCAGCAGCAGTTCAAGGATGGGGCTTTTGATGTGACTGTGGATCAGTGGTTGGTATTAAAAAATCTTTCTGAGCACGGGAAATTAAGTCAGACCGAACTGGCAAATTTGGTTTTCAAAGATCACCCCACCTTGACTCGGATCGTAGATTTATTGTGCAAGAAGGGCTATGTAGAGCGTGTGCCTCATCCTCAAGATCGCAGAAGTTTTCATTTGAATTTGACTGAAAGTGGCGTATCAAAAGTCACTGCGCTACGTCCTAAAATATTTGAAATTCGCGAGAAAGCGTGGGAAAACCTCAGCGAGCAGGATTTTGAAGAATTTAAGCGGATTCTCAATACGATTTACCAGAATTTGGATGGGCAATTGTTAGAGGAATAAATTTAGCATACTAATAATTTCTACACGAACAAAAATCAACATTCAGGGTTTTTCCCATAAAGTTTAAATAGCATGATTCATACAGACCTTTGCATCATCGGAGCCGGACCAGTAGGCTTGTTTGCGGTATTTGAAGCAGGATTGCTTAAGATGCGTTGCCATTTAATTGATGCCTTGCCTCAGGTAGGGGGTCAGCTTTCCGAAATTTATCCCCAAAAGCCCATTTATGACATTCCAGGCTATCCGGAAGTCAAAGCTCAGGAATTGGTCGATAATTTGATGGAGCAGATCAAGCCTTTCAAGCCGACCTTTACTCTTGGAGAGCGAGTAGATCACCTGGATCGTCAGGATGATGGGTCTTTCATCATTACCACCAATGAAAAAACCCATGTGCATGCCAAGGTTATTGTGATAGCAGGGGGGTTGGGTTGTTTTGAACCGAGAAAACCGGTTCTTCAAAACCTTGAGAATTTTGAGGGTAAAGGGATCACCTACATGGTCAAAAATCCAGAAACCTTCCGGGATAAAAATGTAGTCCTAGCAGGTGGTGGAGACTCTGCGCTTGATTGGACCATTTATTTGGCTAATGTAGCCAAGAAAGTCACTTTGGTTCACCGTAATGAAACTTTCCGGGGAGCTCCAGATTCTGCTGCCAAAGTTTTTGACCTTGCTAATCAAGGTAAGATTAACCTGATTCTTTCAGCAAATTTGAAAGAGGTGAATGGCAATGGCAAGCTAAATTCGGTGACCTTGGAGGATAAAAATAAAGCAGAAATCAAAATTGATTCCGATTATTTGATTCCCTTGTTTGGGCTGAGTCCAAAATTAGGTCCTATAGCAGATTGGGGATTGAGTATTGATAAAAATGCCATCGAAGTAGATACAAGAGACTATTCTACAGGAGTAGAGCGAATCTATGCCATTGGAGATATCAACACCTATCCAGGCAAGCTCAAGTTGATTTTGTGTGGTTTTCATGAGGCTGCCATTATGATGCATTCTGCATTCAAATTCGTCTATCCCGATCAAAAACTTAGCTTCAAATACACTACCGTAAATGGTGTGAATTCATTCTAAATTCTAAATTTGCACCATGGTAAATTTTACGGTAGAAGATCAGGACGGAAATCGTCAGGAAATAGAGGCTCCAGAGGATATGGGCTTTAGTTTGATGGAAATCCTAAAAGCCTCAGACTATCCTATTTTAGCAACATGTGGCGGTATGGCGCTTTGTGCTACTTGTCATATCGAGGTCTTGGAAGGCAAAGATGAATTAGGTCAGGCTTCAGATATAGAACTCGATCAATTGGAAAATTTACCTGAGTATTTTCCGACCTCCCGCTTGGCTTGCCAAATACGAATTTCAGATCTCCTGGAAGGATCAGTCATCAAGCTCCGAGGTGAGGATGTAGTCTGATTAAAAATAAATGATAAATTTCGTTAAACCATCTGGAAAAAGGTGGCTTTTTTTTTAGATTCCATCATGCGTTTTCTTCTTGTTTTGTTTTTTCTAGAGATGAGTACCTGCCTTTTTGCTTGTGAATGCATCTTTTTACCGCTTGATGATGCTTTCAGGAACTCTGATTTTGTGGGAATAGGGACGGTTAAAAAAGTCCATGCTCAAGACCCTTCGGCCAAAACCAAAAAAGTGGAGTTTGAAGTCAGTCAATTTTTTAAAGGAGTAGAACTAGATCAATTTTTTTTTGATTTTGACCTTAACAATTTGTGTATGGGAGGAGATTTGAAGGAAGGGGAGAAATATCTGATGTATTTGGATAGAAGGTTTGGGATTTATAGGACCAATCTATGCTTGGGTAGGCATTTTCCTGTGCGCTATGAGTATGTAATGAAGAGGGAGCTGCAGATTCTTCAGGCTTTATCGGAAACCTCATTAAAACTATCTGATTCTTTTCGGATAAATTTTTATGGTAATGACTTTTTTACAAAAATAAATAAGCTTAAAATCCCAAAAACATCAAATGAATTTGGAATCTACCTAGTAAAATATTATTCACAGAGTTTAAAAGAAGTTGATACGATATCGGGTTTTGACCCCACAGCTGATTATCTAATCGAATCTGCTATGAAACGCTCCACTTGGAATTTTGAACCTAAATACGATAATGAGGTCACCTTTCCAGTTACGTTCTTGATAGTTTTAGACAGAGGTTATAGCTTAGATGGTAAACTCTTTTCTATATCACGCTATGATAGGATGTAGGATTGCTAGTTTCAATAATTAAATATGACTATTCGTAATGTTGCACGTATGGATAGACAGCTGCAATAATGAGTCTGTCAAATAATTTTTCTCCAAAGTATCTTCTGTTGAGCTTGTAAGCAAATTCATCCAGATAGTTTTGCAGGTATTTTTCTGAAACCATGTGATAAATACCCAGGAGGTTTTTCTTCAGGTTACTGATCGCCGTGTGAACCCAATTGAGCGTTCCATTTGCTGAATCCTTGGATGATTTCACTTTGATGTGCTCTTCTATCATTTTTTCCAGATCGACATAGGCGGTGTTTTTGTCGGTAAATAACACCGATGAAGAATCCACGTTATTTTCCAAAAACTGTTCCACCGAATCACTGGTTGCATCCTTAAGCACTTTCAATTTGAAAAAGCCACAATGGCTTCCTTTTTTACCGGATTCAGGATCTTCCAAAGGGGTGGATTCGGAAGCCACTGCGACAATCGCCTGTTTCTGACTGCCTTTTCCTCGCTTTAGGTTTTCCTGAACCCTTTTACGGGTTGCCTTTTCAACATAAGCCTCATCATATTCCACCATCCCCTTGAGCAAATAAAGACTGTCCCGCTTTCCCATGACAGCCCTGATCTTATGCATCAGACTGAAAGCTGTTTGGTATCGCTTGAGCCCCAGCTGTCTTTGGAACTCCAAGCAGGAAAAGCCTTTCTTGGTAGCTGACATCAACAGAAACGCAGTAAACCAGGTATGCAGCGACAGATTGCTGGACTCCATCACCGTTCCGGCTTTTAAGGAGGTTCTCCTTCGACAAACACTGCATTCGAAGAACTTCCTGCCCGAAAACCAGTAGTGCTTAGGGAATCCCTTGCAGGTTTTGCAGTAAATCCCTGCTTTTTGCCGATAGTCTTTCAGAAAGATCTCACAGCTTTCCTCGTTTGGAAAATGATGGATAAAATCTATGATATTCATGCGCCTGTGTATTTTCACACAAGTACCGCTTATCTTCACGACTACGGAAACTAGTGTCACTAGCTGTCGAAGAATATTTGGCTACGTGTAGAATTCCGAAGAGTCATATAATTAAAAGCGGGTGATCCAAATTCAAAGCGATAGGTGACTTCTGTTTCTACAAATTCTTCAGTTACGAAGTCATAAAATTGCTGGTCAGCAACTAGATTGATGGATTCCTGTCTTGGGAAAAATTCTAGCCTTTTGATTTTAAAATAGGTATCTATACTATATGGATCCGTGAAATAAGTACCGTCATCGCCAAAAAAGTTCAATTCGAGACTGTTGTTTTCTCCTAGTTTTACAATTCTTCTGGTGATGCCACAGCCCATGATAATTTCATCTTCCATTGTTTCTTCGTTGTACCATTCGACGAAGCTGAAATAGTCAAAGTCCATAATGGGTGTTTCCTTATTTAGACGCCATTCTATGGAAAAATACTCACTGCAATATGAAAAATCATCTATGTGCTCGGTGATTAGTCGGCCTGATCTCGAGAAATCAATAGGAATAATGGTAGATATGGATTCAGCATGGTACACACCATAGGGGGCCTCTTGAATAGTAGGTAAATCAATTTTTGTGCAACCACTTATTAAAAAAAGAGCGAGAAGGAAAAAGGACAAATTTTTGTTCATTATAAGAAAGAAAACGAAGAGTTAGGTGAGTTGTTGTTTAGGAAGGTAAATTCTTCTTGAAATTCAGCATTTTAGAGCAATGTCTAAGAGGGAATTTTGAGTTTTTGTATCGTTTTTTGATTAAATCTCGTATTTAGAACAACTGTTTTTATGAAAGCTATGAAGTTAAACTACTCTTTAATTATTGTTCTTTTACTTTCCTCTTGCTTTGCTTTTGAAAGTGATCAGAAGGTAGAACTTTCTACTGAAATGACTTTGCTAGGTCAGGAAATAAAAGAACTTGCCGAGTCCCAGCCTTGTATGGATCCCTCAGACTGGGATTTTGTAGCCTTTGGAAGTAAACCCTGTGGAGGACCGTGGGAATACATAGCCTATTCAAAAAAAATCAACGTAAAGAATTTTTTAGAAAAAGTGCAGCAGTACAACGACTTGCAGCGAGAGGATAACATTAGAAACAATCGTTTTTCCAATTGCTTATTTGTGGGGCCGCCTTCAGGTATAACCTGCGAAGGAGGAAAAGCCATATTGATTTACGGTGGATAACCTCATTCTATTAGTTTTATTCCTAGTGTCAGTTCCAATTCAATGGTTTGCCCGATTTTCTCTTCAATTTCATTTTTGATTGCTTTGTAATCCTCCTGCTCTAGTTTTTGATCTGAGAGTACGGTCACTGATAACCTAAGCGGACTCAATCCTATCACTTTTACATCTCTGAGCAGTCCATGTGGAATTTCCTTTCCGCTAAGTTCTTGAATGACCCTATTTTCCCTGACCATTTCAGAAAAACTGAGGACAAGCGGCGCAGTGATTAAAATCAAAATTAGACCACTGATGACCAATCCTTTTCTCGCAAGTCGGAAAGGGCTATATCCCAGGATGAGGAATGTAAATGCAGCAGCCATCACGATACCTGCGAGGTTGGTCCCCAGGAGGAGAGACGCTCCCCAAAAGATATTCCATTGTCCCCATCCCAAGCCTATTCCTGCTACCGATAGTGGAGGAACCAAAGCCACGGAGATGGCCACGCCCGCCAGTGTTTTGGCAATTTCCTCTTTGGAATGTGCATAGGCCCCAGCAATTCCCGAAGCTACGGCTACTCCTAAATCCAGTAAATTGGGTCTGATTCTAGAAAGGATTTCGGGATTCATTGTTTTCAGAGGAGTCATCCAAGTAATTAAAATAGCAAAGCATAATCCCAATACAATTCCCCAAAAAACGCTGAAAAGACTGGTTTTTATCAAGGTGCTATCTTGTCTCAGTGTTCCCATAGATAAGGAAATAATAGGGCCCATCAGAGGCGCTAAAATCATCGCTCCTATCACTACAGGTCCGGAATTAGCAAAAATCCCAAAGGTGGCAATAAGAGTGGATAAGGCCATCAGAACCAAGTAGGTAGAACTGGTTTGTGCGTTCTTCTTGAGTAGGGTGAAGAGATCCTTAAATTCCTCAGTGGTGGCATGCCGAAACAAGGGGAGGTTTCTTTTTGTGAGTTCTTCCTTGAGTTTGCCACTTGGTAATCTTGACACGTTCAGTTCTTTTGGAACGGGTATGTCGTTCTTTTGCTTTTCAAATCCCGTTAAGACTCTTGCTTTTTCCTCCATCAGCATGAGGTGAAGCGCTTTTGAGTGAGACTCCTTACCGTCTAGGGCATAGGCGAATTCATCCTGAGCTTCGATGGTGATTTTAGGACTGGAAATGTAACTTAGAAAAGGGGGTATGTTTTTTCTTTTAAAAGGGGTGAAGATATTTTTGAACCCTATTAAAAGTACTGAGAATAAGCTTTTAGGAGCTAAAATAGCCAGATGAATCATCCCGTCATCCAACCCTGAATCACCTATCGTTTTTTTAAAAAAGAGATTATTCTCTCCATGAGCTCCTGCCAAAATCCCCAATGCAGCTATTTGGATGCTTTTCTCTTCTTGGTCGACCAAGTAGTTGATCGTAAATGATTTGAGTTTGACTTTTTTGAAAAGTTTTGAAAATCTGGAGACTCGTTTTTTCAAGTTTTGGAAATAACTCGATTCAAAGGTATCGTACAAGACACTTAAAGGCTCCCCGATCACCAGTGAATTGGTACAAAGTTGCTCATTCACTTTAAGAATGTCGATCTCCCCTATGGTTTCTGCCTTCAGAAAAAGCTCAAAAGCAGGTTCCTTGGAGCTTGGAATACCGATAGATTTGGCTAGTAGTTGTAATTCGGGGTGGGGTAGAAAAGCCAAGGATGGGCTTTCGGAGTTGATTTGCTGAAGAAGTTGAATGCTCTTGTCATCCGGAAGCCAGCATAGTAAGGAGTCTTCTTTATTGAATTTGGTAATTGAAAACTGATCAAAAGAAATACTCGCTCTCGGTGATGGAGAGAGTTTTCTGATAAAATTTTGAATCTCCTCCTCAGGAAGTTCAGGATCATAAATGAAGGTATATGTTTCCATGAGGAAGGAGATTTCAAGTTGTTCTATTTGTTAATGATCGATCAGAAATAGGAATATACTGATCAAGCCGACTCTTCTGAGGAGCTCAATAATTGCTTTAGCACCTCTATAGCCGCTTCGGAAAGCACAGTGCCAGGACCGAAAACGGCTGACACCCCTGCCTTGAAAAGAAAGTCATAATCTTTGGCGGGGATCACACCTCCCGCTACCACCATGATGTCATCCCTTCCCAATTTTGCCAATTCCCTGATTAATTCTGGAATCAGCGTCTTGTGTCCTGCAGCTAAGGAGGAAGCTCCTACGATATGCACATCATTCTCTATGGCTTGCTCAGCGACTTCCTTAGGTGTCTGAAATAAAGGTCCTATGTCCACATCAAAGCCCAAATCCGCAAAACCGGTAGCAATTACTTTTGCCCCTCTGTCATGTCCATCTTGCCCCATTTTAGCGATCATGATTCTCGGTCTTCGGCCTTCCATTTCGGCAAATTGATCAGCGAGTGCACTTGCTTGTTTGAATGAGTCCTGATTTTTCACTTCTGCTGCGTATACACCGGTGATAGATTTGGTTTGAGCTTGATGCCTTCCGAATGCTTTTTCCATTGCATCGGATATTTCACCTAAAGTAGCTCTTTTTCGGGCTGCCTCCACGGCTAGTTCCAGTAAATTGCCTTTTTTGTCTTTAGCGGCAGCTGTCAGTGCATTTAAGCTTTGATTAACTTCTTCTTGGTTTCTTTGCTTTTTGACTTCCTCCAGCCGTCTCAATTGTGATTCTCTCACTGACTGATTATCCACTTCTCTGACTTCAATTCCAGAATCATCTTTGATTTGATAGCGGTTGACGCCTACGATGATATCTTTTCCTCCATCGATTCTAGCTTGTTTTTTTGCAGCTGCTTCTTCAATTCTTAGCTTGGGCAGTCCAGCTTCTATCGCCTTTGCCATACCGCCAAGACTTTCCACTTCTTCGATAAGTGTCCAAGCTCGCTGTACCAGCTGATCGGTGAGGTATTCGACATAATGAGATCCACCCCAGGGGTCCACGACATCAGTGATCCCTGTTTCTTGTTGTAAAATCAATTGCGTATTCCTTGCGATTCGAGCAGAAAAGTCAGTTGGAAGAGCAATTGCCTCATCCAATGAATTGGTATGGAGTGATTGGGTATGTCCCATCGTAGCTCCAAGCGCTTCGATAGCGGTTCTGGCGATATTGTTATAGGGGTCTTGCTCGGTCAGTGACCAGCCTGATGTTTGGCAATGGGTTCTGAGGGCAAGCGACTTTTGACTTTTTGGGTTGAACTTTTTCACAATTTTAGCCCAGAGTAACCTTCCTGCCCTGAGTTTTGCTATTTCCATAAAATAATTCATTCCAATCGCCCAGAAGAAGGAAAGCCTAGGTGCAAAATCATCAATATCCAATCCGGCTTTAATCCCCGTTCTCAGGTATTCTAGTCCATCTGCCAAGGTATAAGCCAACTCAATATCCGCTGTCGCTCCTGCTTCTTGCATGTGGTAGCCGGAGATTGAAATGGAATTAAAACGAGGCATTTTTTTGGAAGTAAACTCAAAAATATCCGCGATAATATCCATGCTAGGCAAAGGGGGATAGATGTAGGTGTTGCGGACCATGAATTCTTTTAAAATATCATTTTGGATGGTTCCGCTGAGTTTTTCAGCTGAGACTCCTTGCTCCTCTGCAGCTACGATATAAAATGCCAAAATGGGAATTACAGCCCCATTCATGGTCATGGAAACAGACATTTGATCCAGAGGGATTTGATCAAAGAGGATTTTCATATCCTCCACAGTATCAATGGCTACTCCTGCTTTTCCTACGTCACCGACGACCCGGGGATGGTCAGAATCATAGCCTCTATGTGTGGCCAAATCAAAAGCCACTGAAAGCCCCTTCTGTCCCGCAGCTAAATTTCTTCGGTAAAAAGCATTGGATTCCTCCGCTGTCGAAAATCCCGCATATTGTCGAATAGTCCACGGCCGTATGATGTACATCGTGGAATATGGCCCTCTCAAATAGGGTGGTAATCCCGCAGAGAAATTAAGATGAGGAAGTTTTATGATTTTGTCAGGATCAAAAGCTGCTGGGATTTGAATTTGCTCGGGTGCTTCCCATACCTGTGAGTCTTGGGTGTTGGTACTTATTTTTCTGGAATTCCAGTGGGTAAAATCAGGTCTCATTGATTTAGTTTTTTACTTTCTAAAAGATAAGTCGCTCGGGTGGGAAGAAGTGCATATTCTTCCTCTTGGATAGGATGAAAGAGCAGGTTATTTACTAATTTTTCATCTGGGATGGAGTAATTGGCACCGATGATGACTTTTTCGTGATTTACAATCAGTTCTTGAGTGCTTTTTCTAGCTTCCCGTATTTCTTTTTGAACTATTCGGCTTTTGAATTGAGCAAGCCAACCACCATTCTTTTCTAGTTCGGCGATATTTTCCCGGAGAATATCCTCCAGTTTTGCCTGAATACTTTCCAAGTAGTAAGCACCTGCTGAAGGGTCGATGACCTTATCCAGATAACTTTCTTCGCGTAGCACAGTGGATACATTTCTGGCTATCCTTGTTTCCAAAGAACCAGCGGATTCCCCTTCTGCTGGACGGACCCAAAGGGTATTGCATCCACCGATAATGGCAGCGCTGGCTTCATAAGTCTGTCGAATGTAATTTGAATTCTTGTCTAGGTAGGATTTGGAGAATTGTGAAGTCGAGCAAAGTAGGTGGATAGATTCTTGGTCTTGCGCTGCACCAAATTTTCCTGTTACATCGCTGATCAGTTTTCTCAATGATTTTAATTTGACTATTTCGGGAAAATGAGCTGATCCTACAGCACTGTGGAAAGCGATATTTTCAAAGACAAATTGAGCATTTAATCCGCTTTCGATCCAATGCGTGGTAATCTCTATGAGCTCTCCCAAACCAAAAGTAATCTCTTGGATGCCTGTGCCACCAGAGTTGTTATATCGAGCTAGGTCAATAGTACAGGCTCGAAAGTCTGGAAATTTCGCAAAGGCTTCTAAAAGTTTGGCCCCCTCGTCTGCGGCTACAGAAAAATCACTTTGTCCTTCAAAAAGTGGGGAAGTCGGTGACCATAACAGCGCTCCGTGTAATTGGTTGTTGCCTAATTTCTGATTTTTGAGCCATTGGATAAAATCCCAAATCGCTGTTAATTCATTATTTTCAGGCAAAAGATAAATGGAGATGTACTCGAGCAAAACACCTTTGAGGAGTGTGTCCCAATTTTCGTTCCCTTCCAAATGAAGAATAAGTGCATCAGCTCCATTTTGGAGGTGATTTAGAATTTCTTCGTTGGTTTTTGGATCTGAGGTATTGTAAATCGAAACAGCATTTGACCAAAGTCTTGGACTCATACCAGGTATATCTGAGGGAGGATGAAATCTCATGGGTTGATTGGTACCGGGAAGGTCTTCTCGAGTGTAAAAAGGCTCTTGACGTATTTGTCCCCATACCGAACTGACCAAAGTTTGATCAAAATCTTTGCCTTTTAGATCCTTTTCTACCAGTTTCAGCCAGTCTGACTTGCTTTGGGTCTCGAAGGGATAAAAATCTATTGGAGTCATATTGGGTTTTTATATTTTATAATTTCTCTGCTTTTGAGCTTCTCAAAATTAATGAATTGCCGAATATTGTCAGAAATTACTTTCATTAATAGGTGAAAGGGTACTCTTATGTTTTTTCCCTTTTATTTTATCACTCACTTGTTCACGTAGATTGGGATTGTAATTGAGTTTGTATTCCTTTCTACAGAATTATATTTGGTTTGACTTAACATTGAACAAAATTCCGGATTTTCAAGTACTGAATCATTTTTTATTTAAGTGAATTTTCTTCAAATTTGACGCCCTTGTAGAAATCCGTCCGGGTATTTGTTTTTCAGAAATCTTTTCTAATGAGTTCAGAAGCTAGCGCAGTTTGGAATGAGTGTTTACGTGTCATAGAGCAACACGTGAATGAGCAGAGCTTTTCTACTTGGTTCAAACCCATAAACCCTGTCAAGTTGGAGGGTACGAGCCTGACCATTCAGGTGCCTAGTCAATTTTTCTACGAATGGCTGGAGGATAATTACATTCAGGAGCTTAAACTAGCCATAAAAACAACCTTAGGAGGTAGTGGAAGGTTAGAATATGCGGTCGTAGTAGATCGAGGCAACTCAGCCAACCAACCCTATGTTGTGTCCTATCCGCAAGGGAATCACGGTGCCAAAAAAGGTGGGTCCCAAGCCAACTCAGAGCAAAAAGCAACGCCATTTGAGATGCAGTCTCTTGGTGCAGAAGCTCTGACACAAAGCAACCTTAATCCCAATTATTTATTCAGCACCTACATCGAGGGAGATTGTAATCGTTTAGCTAGGTCTGCAGGCTTTGCTGTAGCCACTAAGCCGGGTATTACTTCCTTTAATCCTCTGATGGTTTATGGTGGAGTAGGATTGGGTAAGACCCATTTGGTTCAGGCGATTGGAAATGAAATTAAAAATGGCCCCGAAGACAAGTTTGTGCTTTACGTCTCCTCAGAAAAATTTGTGAACCAATTCATGGATTCAATCAAGGATGGAAACGTGAAAAGCTTCACCAATTTCTACATGCAGGTAGATGTCTTGATAATAGATGATATTCAGTTTTTGGCAGGAAAAGATAGAACTCAGGAAATGTTTTTTCACATTTTCAATCATCTCCATCAAAACAAAAAGCAAATCATCATGACCTCCGATTGTCCTCCTAGAGATTTAAAAGGACTGGAAGAGCGATTGCTTTCTCGATTCAAATGGGGCTTGACGGCTGATTTGCAAATGCCTGATTTCGAAACCAGAGTAGCTATCATTCGGAGAAAAATGCAATCTGAGGGAATCTTTATTCCTGATGATGTAGTCGAGTATTTGGCCTACACGGTAGACACCAATGTCCGCGAACTGGAAGGTATTTTGATTTCATTAATAGCCCATGCTTCTCTCAATCGGATGGAAATCAATCTTCAACTGGCAAAAACCGTCATGAAAAATATCATCAAGGATATAGAGACGGAGGTAGGAATAGATTTTATCCAAAAAACAGTTTCAGAATATTTTTCTATCAACCTAGAAGACCTCAAAGCGAAAACTCGTAAAAAAGAGATCGTCGTGGCTCGTCAAGTTGCCATGTATTTTTCAAAAGAATTTACCAACCACTCCCTCAAATCGATTGGGTATCATTTCGGAGGAAGAGATCATTCCACAGTGATTCACGCGGTACAAACGGTGAATGACATGATTGAAACGGATAGCTCCTTTAGAAATTCAATCACAGAGTTGAAGAAAAAATTCAAGATGCGATCTTATTGATCCAGCTTCTTGCTCATGGTTTCCTCAAATTTTTCAAACAAGCTTATGTATTTCTTGAGAATATTCTCAATGAACAGACTTTGTGTATCGATTTCATAAATAGGATTGTATTGGATTCGGTCGATCACGATGTCTAGCCAAGGTTTACCTTCATCGATCAGCTCGGCATGAAAAGCTTCTACAGTCAAATCCCTAGATCCTGAAAATGGGCCTTTTCCATACTTTTTAAAGTACGTATTCATGACTTTCAGTGCCAGCTCATGGGTCACTTCAAAGCTGATGATTAATTCTCTAGACTGACTTTCAGAAAGCTTACCCTGTTTATTCCTCACAGCATAAATGCGGAGATCTTCCAGCGCTGTCTTAAATTCTTCAAAGCACTGTTCGCAGGAGGAAGGTAAAGACTTCATTTGCAAATGATTTGGTTAGTCAAGTATAAGATACGGTAATTTATGGTCAAAAGGAAAATAGCAATACTCAATAAGAGTTTTCTTGGAAAAATATGGCTTTTCCTCAGGTAAGTAAGGGGACCGAAGGTTAATCGATCCCCCTTTTTGATTGTGGTGGTAGTTAATGAAGGTCTAACAAAATTCCGCTCTTGAAACAGTTTTTCATTTTCCTACTTGTATAAGCGTTTAAAGCAAACTTCTTATCTGGGTTGATTTCAGAGTTTTGCTATTCACCTTAGCGAACGGTGTAGCTTTGCATGAAAGGTTGGCCATTTGGCGCCACTCCTTCTAATAATAGCCTTCCACTGTAATCTTCTAGGTACTTACCCACAGATTTTGGATCGCGGGCGGGTTCTCGATTGATTTGAGTGATCACAAATCCATCTCTCAAGCCTAAGTCGCGAAGATACCCTCTGCTCAATGCAGTGATTTTAATGCCGAAGTCGATGCCTAGTCGGTCTTTTTCGATAGTATTGACTGCTTCTAGTCTGGCTCCTAGCAGTCTGGAACTGTAAAATTCCCGTTTCAGGACACCTGTCCCACCTTCTAAGTTTTGAAGTTTCAGGATTGCTGTAGATTTTTTACCTTTTCTGGTAAAGGTGACGGGAAGTTCTTGCCCCGGATAATAATAGGATAATGCCTCTTCAAAACTGCCCATTCCCGTAATTGTCTGATCACCGAGTTGAATAATTACGTCATTTCTCTCTAGTCCAGCTTGCTCTGCCGCGCCTGATTTGATGACATGCTTGACGATAACGCCATCCAAAGATGAAATATTCATTTCCTCAGCGAGTTCCGGTGTGATTTCTACAGCTTCAATTCCTGGAATGGCTTTTTGAACTTCTCCATACTGAATCAGGTCATTGGCCACCTTCATAGCGATATCCACAGGGACCGCAAAACCATACCCCGTATAGGAACCCGTTCTGGACAATATGGCGGTGTTGATTCCCACGAGCTCCCCCGACACATTGACGAGCGCTCCTCCTGAGTTTCCAGGATTGATAGGAGCATCCGTTTGGATAAAACTTTCCAAGGGGAAATCTCCCCCCAAAATATTAATTTGTCGCTCTTTGGCAGATACGATTCCCGCGGTCACAGTAGAAGTCAGGTTAAAGGGATTTCCTACTGCTAAGACCCATTCACCGATTTGCAAATCCCGAGATGAGCCTCTCTTGATCGCTGGTAGCCCCTCAGTATCTATCTTCAATACAGCGATATCTGTATTTTTATCTGTGCCGATTAGTCTTGCCTGATAAGTTCTTTTTTTGTGAACAACTTCGATGGTTTCTGCTCGGTCGATGACATGATTATTAGTCACGATGTATCCGTCCTCAGAGATAATCACCCCTGATCCGGTACTTACTTGCTGTGTAGGGCCTGTCCCAAAAAAGTAATCAAACATACTGTACCTTCTTGGGTCACTACCAGAGAAATTTTTGATGAAAACGACCGATTCGGTACTGTTCCCTGAAGCTTCCACAAAAGAAATGGGAGGGTCAGTTCTCCTGATAGGCTTGGGGTTTTCTTTTTCAGGCGCCTCAGTGTAAGAGGTCATCAGAGATTCTAACCGAGGAGAATTATCTTGTGAAGTGGGGTTTTGATAGTCTGTGACAGACATCCAAAAGGCAGCTCCTGCCAATCCTGCCAAGAATGAAATTCCAGTAGTTTTAAGAAAGTGTTTCATGGGTCATTTTTTCAATTGGACGAATGAATGATCCTTCGGTTAGGTTCATTCACATATTTTAACGCTAAGGAACAGAACCTTCTTTTAAGCAAAACCTGAGCGTTTGGATTTTCCTCTTCTTCATGAAAGGCGTGTTATCGATGATTCAAGTTTGCATATTTGAGTTTTTTTTCTCCATCAAAAATTTTTCCTAAACATAAAAACTGACGAAATTGTACGAGGAAAAGTCTTTGCATCTTGTAATTTTGTCAGCCTATCAATTAAACCTTCTTATTTTGCGGAGGTTTTAATTTTCTTCAAAAACAAAATTGAATGACAGAAGCGAAGCGTGTAGCCATTCTCGGTAGCACGGGCAGTATCGGTACACAGACTTTGGAGGTGATTCGTCAGCATCCATCGGATTTTATAGTAGAAGTGCTTACTGCACAAAATAATTGCGATTTACTGATCGCCCAAGCCTTGGAGTTTAATCCCAATGCCGTAGTCATCGGCAATATCTCAAACTATGAGAAAGTTAAGGATGCCTTAATTTCTCATGAAATTAAGGTTTTTGCCGGGCAAAAAGCTCTGGAGCAAATCGTGGAAATGGAGACGATTGATGTGGTTTTGACCGCTTTGGTGGGATACTCTGGATTATTACCTACCCTCGCTGCGATCCGGGCAGGCAAGCAGATAGCACTTGCCAATAAAGAAACACTGGTGGTGGCTGGTGAATTAGTCACAGCACTTGCCAAAGAAAAGGGTGTAAATATTTATCCTGTAGACTCTGAACATTCTGCTATTTTTCAATGCCTTGTGGGAGAGTTTCACAACCCCATTGAAAAAATCATCCTTACCGCATCAGGTGGACCCTTTAGAGGGAAAGACAAGACATTTCTGGAGACAGTGACCAAAGCTCAAGCGCTAAAACATCCCAACTGGGAAATGGGCGCCAAAATCACCATTGATTCTGCATCCTTGATGAATAAAGGATTGGAAGTGATTGAAGCCAAATGGCTTTTTGGTCTGAAAACCGAACAAATTGATGTCATCGTACATCCTCAGAGCATCGTACATTCTTTGGTACAATTTGAGGATGGTTCGCTCAAAGCACAACTTGGGTTGCCGGATATGCGTATCCCTATTCAATTTGCTCTGAGCTATCCTTACAGATTAAAAAGTGATTTCGAGAGATTTGACTTTATTAATTACCCAAATCTCACCTTTGAGCAACCCGATAAAAAGACCTTTAGGAACCTTCAACTGGCCTTTGACGCTTTAGAGAGGGGAGGTAATGCCGCTTGTGTACTAAATGCCTCCAATGAGATTGTGGTGGACGCCTTTCTGAAAGACCAAATAGGTTTTCTTCAGATGTCTGATTTAATCGAGGAGACCATGGCAAACATTGAATTTATCTCTAGTCCCAGTATTGATGACTACGTGGCGACCGATGAGAAAGCTAGAAAATATACAGAAGAATTAATTAAGCGTAATACATAATGGATACTTTGATTATGGTGGGCCAATTGCTCCTAGGATTATCAATTCTAGTGGGGCTACATGAATTGGGTCACTTATTAACTGCCAAACTATTTGGCATGCGGGTGGAGAAATTCTCCATCGGATTTCCTCCAAAAATCGCAGGATTTCAATGGGGGGAAACGGAATATTCTATTGGGGCGATTCCTCTGGGAGGGTTTGTGAAAATCTCCGGTATGGTCGATGAGTCTATGGATACCGACCAATTATCCTCCGAGCCCCAGCCTTGGGAGTTTCGCTCCAAACCAGCTTGGCAGAGACTGATCGTCATGCTAGGAGGGATTATTGTCAATGTCATTACCGGTATTGTCATTTTCGTGATTATGGTTTATAATAATGGGGAGACCTATTTTTCCCGAGATCAAGTAGTCGAAAACGGAATTGTATCCTACGAATATGGCGAGTCTATAGGACTGAAGACTGGAGACAAAGTCTTAAACGTAAACGGGGAACCTTATCAAAGTATCAATGATCTCAGTAGTGGAAGCGTACTGCTGAGCGAAAACGGATACTATACCGTGGAGCGAAATGGTGAAGAATTGCAAATTGATATTCCCCGCGGTTTTATCAATTCATTTAATTCCGAAGAAGCTTTCGCTAAATTTATCAGCATCAGATTTCCCTTTGATATTTTAGACGTAGATCCATCAGGTGCTGCAGTAGAGGCTGGTATTTCTAAAGGAGATCAGATTCTAGCTGTCAATGGTCAGGAAATCACCTATTTTGATGAGCTTCAAAGTGCTTTGGCTGAATTGAAAAATGAGAATGCCAGCCTAGTGGTTTCCTCTGAAGGGTCAATTGATACCCTTTCGGTGCCGGTATCTGCCGAAGGTACAATAGGAATTGCGGCAAATCCGCTGATCGATCCTGTTAGGAGGAAGTTTGCTTTCGGAGAGGCGATTAGCAAAGGAACCGAAAGAGCCTTTGGGGTGGTGATTATCAATGCTAAGGCACTGGGTAAAATGTTTACAGGAGAAGTTTCTGCTAAAAACGTCAGCGGGCCTATTGGTATGGCAAAAATCTATGGCAACTCTTGGGATTGGTCAAAATTCTGGAGCATTACAGGCCTGATTTCGATGATTTTGGCTTTCATGAATTTGCTTCCTATTCCTGCCCTTGATGGAGGACACGTGATGTTTTTATTGTATGAAATGGTTTCAGGTAGAGCCCCATCGGACCGATTCTTAGAAAATGCACAAAAGGTAGGAATGGTTATTCTATTGGCTTTGATGGTTTTTGCGATTGGAAATGATATTTTGAAAATCTTCACCGGAGGCTAATTCATTTTCAACCTGAAAACATGTACAGACCTCTGATTTGGGGTCTGTTTTTTTTTCGGGTTGCTTCAGTTAATCTCGAATCAAATTCATTGTTTTTCCTTCATGCTATTTGGGATGAGCTTAGTCTGCCAATCTGACCCAGTTTCCGTTTGGCATGGCCATTGAACTTTACCGTGAATCCTTCGTACATTGAGGGTTCTTTATTAAATAAAGTCTTAAACCGACAGCATGTCTGTCAAAATGTCTATATGAGTCAATTTGAAAATTCCCAATTCGAAAACTTAATGAGTGGTGATTATGTAGCTGAAGGGGATCTGATCCAGCTGATTACCGATGATGAGGAGCAAGAACAGGGAAAAGATGATATAGGGGAAGAAATCCCCGTCCTTTCTGTGAGAAATACGGTATTGTTTCCAGGTGTGGTTATCCCGATTACGGTGGGTAGACAGCGTTCTATCAAACTTGTCAAAAAAGCCCATAAAGGAGATAAATACATTGGCGTCTGCGCACAGATTAATCCTAACAATGACGACCCGGCTTGGGATGATATTTACCATGTGGGTACACTGGCCAAAATCATCAAAATGATCGTGCTCCCTGATGGTAATACTACCATCATTATTCAAGGCAAAAAACGCTTTCGAATTAAAGAAGAGGTAACTGACGATCCGTATTTTATTGCTAAGGTGGATTATTTGGAAGAAAACTTTCCCAAGAGTTCTAAGAAAATCCAAGCCTTGGAGGAATCTCTGAAAGACGCGGCTACTCGGATTTTACATTTGAATCCGGAGATCCCTAGAGAAGCACAAGTAGCTTTAGATAATATTGATAATACTCCTTTTTTGACTCATTTCCTGTCCTCCAATATCAATGCGCCGGTAGAATCCAAGCAGCGATTATTGGAAATCAACGATGGTGTGGAGCGGGCTACCTTGCTTTTGGAGTTCATGATGAAAGATATTCAAATGCTTGAGTTGAAGTCCGAGATTCAAAAGAAGGTTCATACGGATATTGATCAGCAGCAGCGGGACTATTTTCTCCGGCAGCAGATGAAAGTCCTTCAGACCGAGTTGGGTGAAGAAGGTCCCGAAAAGGAAGTGGAGGAGCTTAGACTTCGGGGAGCTTCCAAGAAATGGCCTGAAGAAGTTGGGATTCATTTTGAAAAAGAATTGAATAAAATTCTCCGAATCAATCCTTCAGCAGCCGAATACCCTATCGCGCTGAATTATGCCGAGACGATGGTAGAGCTACCCTGGAATGAATTGACTCAGGATAATTTTGATTTAAAAAATGCTCGTAAAATCTTAGATGCTGATCATTTCGGGTTAGAGAAAGTGAAAGACCGAATCATTGAGTATTTGGCAGTACTTAAATTAAAAAATGATCTCAAAGGGCCGATATTATGTCTGTACGGACCTCCTGGAGTAGGGAAGACTTCTCTGGGGAAATCCGTCGCTGCGGCACTGGGTAGAAAATATATACGAATGTCCCTTGGTGGTCTTCATGATGAAGCCGAGATCAGAGGCCACCGAAAAACTTATGTAGGCGCTATGCCTGGTAAGATCATTCAGAATATGAAGAAAGTGAAGATTTCAAATCCAGTTTTTGTATTGGATGAAATCGACAAACTTTCTTCTGATTTCAGGGGTGATCCGAGTTCAGCATTTTTGGAAGTGTTGGATCCTGAGCAAAACTTTGCTTTTCTGGATAATTATCTTGAGGTCGAATATGACCTCAGCAAGGTATTGTTTATCGCCACTGCAAACTCTCTAGACTCAATACAGCCTGCCTTAAGAGACCGGATGGAAATCATCGAGGTGACAGGATATACTCAAGAAGAAAAAGTAGAAATCGCTAAGCGTCACTTAGTGCTAAAACAGCGAAAGGAACATGGATTAAAAGCCAATCAAATTCGCTTTGAGAAGGCTGCTTTGGTAAAAATTATTGAGGATTACACCAGAGAGTCGGGGGTTAGAAACTTGGAGCGTGCTATAGGTAAAGTCATCAGAAATGTGGCAAAATCCATCGCTATGGAAGAAGAATACGATCCAAAAATCAATACAGAGGCAGTGCGGAGGATTTTGGGTTCAGAAATATTTGATAAAGAAACCTATCAGGATAATTCTGTCGCCGGTGTGGTGACAGGTTTGGCTTGGACTAGTGTAGGAGGAGAAATCCTCTTTATAGAGTCAAGTCTGAGTAGAGGCAAGGGGAAATTGACCTTGTCAGGGCAGTTAGGTGATGTGATGAAAGAATCGGCTGTCACAGCACTCTCTTATCTCAAATCAAAAGCAGAAGAGCTGGGAATTGATCATCGGGTATTTGATCAGTATGACCTTCATGTCCACGTGCCTGCAGGAGCTGTGCCAAAGGATGGACCCTCTGCAGGTATTACGATGCTGACTGCGATGGCCTCTGTCTACACTCAGCGTAAGGTCAAGGCTAAGGTGGCAATGACCGGTGAGATCAGCTTGATCGGTAAGGTAATGCCTGTAGGAGGAATCAAAGAGAAAATTTTAGCCGCCAAGAGAGCAGGGATCAAAGAAATCATCCTTTGCAAGAAAAACAGAAGAGATATTGAGGAAATAGATGAAAACTATCTGAAAGGCTTGGAGTTTCATTTTGTGGATCGAGTAGGGGAAGTCCTAGACATTGCCCTTTTGAAATCCAAAGTGGATAGGCCTTTGCACTTTTCCCTCCATTCAGATTCTAAAAGCAACTAATCAAAGGGGGAAAGGCAGCTAAAGTCCTTTCCCCCTTTCTTTTTCAACTTAATGCAAAATCAGCAAATTAAAGATTATGACAAATCAGAAGTTATCACTCACACCTAGGCAGATCGTAGCAGAACTAGACAAATACATCATCGGGCAGAAAGACGCCAAGCGAAACGTCGCTATCGCGCTCCGAAACCGGATTCGGAGAATGATGGTCAAAACAGATATTCAAAAGGATATTGTGCCAAATAATATTCTCATGATTGGTTCTACAGGAGTGGGTAAAACCGAAATAGCCCGTAGACTTGCGAAAATTGCTCAGGCACCTTTCACCAAGGTAGAAGCTTCTAAATTTACCGAAGTGGGTTATGTAGGTCGGGATGTCGAAAGCATGGTCCGAGACCTTGTAGAGCAATCTGTCCATTTGGTCCGAGAAGTGAAAAACGAAGAGGTCAAAGAAAAAGCGGCGGCTGCCGTAGAAGAAACAATCTTAGATATTTTAATCCCTCCTGTAAAAAATGCCGGGTTTAAGCAAAATAACCTTGCTATTGCTCAAGAGGAAGATCCACGTTCTGATGAGGAGCTTAATGAAAGAACCCGGGAGCGTTTCCGAGAAAAGTTGCAAAACGGAGAGCTGGACGATCGGAAAATAGAAATCAATGTAAAGGCCTCCTCTCCTGTGGGAATAGGCATGATCGGCAACGGGATGATGGATGATGCCAGCATGGCAGGGCTTCAGGACATGATCTCAGGCATGATGCCTAAGAAAATGAAAAAAAGGAAACTTACTATCGCCGAAGCGCGAAAGGTACTTTTGGAGGAAGAGATTTCGAAGCTTATCGATTTTGATGAGCTCAAGGAAGAAGCTATTCGGCTAGCAGAAAATAACGGTATCATCTTCATAGATGAGATTGATAAAATTGCCTCCAAGTCTGGAAAAAATGGAGGAGGACCGGACGTGAGTAGGGAAGGTGTACAGCGGGATTTACTACCTATCGTGGAGGGTACTGCTGTCACGACCAAATATGGGGTAATCAATACTGACCATGTGCTATTTATCGCAGCGGGAGCATTTCATGTGAGCAAACCTTCAGACCTAATTCCCGAGCTACAGGGTCGATTCCCGATTCGAGTAGAACTCAATGCCCTTACAGAAGATGATTTTTCAAGAATTCTGAGAGAACCTAAGAATGCTTTGACTAAGCAGTATCAGGCCCTGTTTGAGGCGGAGGATGTATCGCTGGAGTTTACTGAAGACGCGATAGATGAACTGGCAAGGTTGGCTTTTCTGATCAACCAAGAAGTAGAGAATATAGGAGCTCGAAGATTACACACTGTAATGTCACATTTACTGAATGACTTTTTATTCGATGTGCCGGATACAATTGAGCCCAATTCTAAAATCATGATCACTCATGAAATGGTACAAGAAAGACTAAGTACACTAGTGAAAAATAGAGATCTTTCTCAATATATTTTGTAAAAATTGGATTAAAAGAAGGTGGGGATGCCCACTTTCTTTTAAAAATTCAATTTTATAAAAATATAAATTATTGATATACAGTGTTTTGTGATTTTTTGAATTTTTTAAAGAAAAATTGGGTCGATCCTTGTTAGGTTTTATTAAACATTCACCCTGTTACCCATGTCAAAAACCTTACTGATTCTCACTGGCCACAGTAAAGGCCTTGGGAGAGCGATTTTGGATCATTATTTATCGATGGACCAAGTTGACGTAATAGCGATCTCCCGCACCGCACTTTCAATCACCCATCCTCGCCTCACCCAAAAGGACTTAGATCTATCTGATCTCTCAGTACTTCAGCAGGAATTAGATTCGATTTTTCCAAGTGAAGAATTTGAAAATTACCTTTTGATCAACAATGCCGGTTGGATCGGAGAAGTTAAGGCCATTGGAGAATTGGATCCTAAAGAACTGAGGCAGCAGGTCAATCTCAACCTTTTGGCTCCGATGTTTTTGACCAATGCATTTATAAAAAAGTATAAATCCAATTCGGTTAAGAAAGTGATCTGCAATATCAGTTCGGGGGCAGCCACCCGACCTGTTTCAGGTTGGGGCGGGTACTGCAGTACCAAAGCAGCTTTGGCTATGTTTACTATGGTAGCCGATCGGGATAATAAAACCGAATCCTTTCATTTCTATAGTCTTGCTCCCGGTATAGTGGATACGACCATGCAGGATGAAATCCGTCAAGCTGATGTGAAGGATTTTCCCGAACTGGAGAAATTCAAAAGCTTTAAAGAAAAAGGAGAGTTGACCGCCCCGGCTTTAGTAGCTGAGAAAATTGGGTATTTATTGGGAAATCCCGAGAGGTTTCCTGAAGTGATTCAAGATGTGCGAAATTTTGAGCTACCCTAGGCTTTGTTTTTAGGAAAATCATAAAACCAAAACTCAACCTTATCAGCATTGAAATCTGTCCAAGTGGAGTTTGCTTTTACAGCATAAACCGCAGCAGTGGGTAGATTTTCAAGAGATGCTCCCCATTGATTGGCTAAATCGTTTAGTCCCGGATTATGTCCTACGAGTAGGACTGTCTCTAGAGATTCTGGAAGTTTTCGGATAATAGAAAGTAGTGTAGGTGGAGATGCATGATATAGATTTTTATCTAATCTAACTAAGGCATCTGATTGCTGAAGTTCTTTGGAGATTAATTGAGCCGTACTTTTGGCTCTTTCGGCTGTTGAGCTTAAAATTAGATCCGGTTCTATATTTCGACTCTTGAGTCTTTTACCCATTTCCGGGGCTGCTTTAATTCCTCTCTCGGCCAAAGGCCTATCATGATCTCTTAGAAAGGGCTTTTCCCAAGAGGATTTTGCATGCCTTACCAAAATAATTTTCTTCATTTTTGGAAAATTAAAAATGATTCTTTGTTTTTTTTAGCTGAATATTTATTTTTATCGCAATTAAATTACAATTTATAATACTTATTATGTTTACCGGAACAGTAAAATTTTACAATGAAGCCAAAGGGTTCGGATTTATAGTAGATGATGAGTCCCAGAGTGAAGTCTTCGTCCATGCTACTGGATTGATTGACAAAATTGCACAAAACGACAGGGTGTCTTATGAAGTCAAAGAAGGCAAAAAAGGGCCTAATGCAATCAACGTAAAGAAAGCCTAAGAGCTTTTGAATTAGAAATTAGAAGTAAAGATCCCAAGGCCACTCTTGGGATTTTTTCTTTATTCAGCTGGCGAACTTGGCTTATTTTGGACTGTATCAGGTATTTCACCCAAATTTTTGAGATAAAGATCTCTCTTAGGATAAGGAATTTCAATACCCTTAGCTTTAAATGCCTCAAAGATTTCGATCATTACCTCGGACCGAACCTGTAACCAAATGTCCATACTTTCTACCCAAAAAAGCACTCTGAAATCTACCGAGCTATCATTGAAAGTTTGCATGTAGACTTTTGGGACGGGAAATTTTAGAATTTTCTCTCTTGTTAATATTTCCTCGATGGTACTTTTTACTTGAGACATATCCGAATCATAAGAAACCCCAATGATCAATTCTACCCTTCTTCTTTTATCTGATAGAGTCCAATTGATCAAGCTTTGGGAAAGTAAATCCCCGTTAGGTACCACAATTTCCGACCCGTCGTAGGCTTGGATTTTACTGGCTCTGATTCCCACTTCTTTGACAGTACCGGAGTTTTGACCCACCTGGATTTCATCTCCGATTTGAATGGGTCGCTCAAAGGCCAATATAATCCCCGATACAAGGTTATTAATGATAGTCTGTAGTCCAAAACCGATGCCCACAGAAAGGGCGCCTAGTACGATAGTGATTTTATCTAGGGGAATGCTAGAGGCAACAGTAGCCAAGAAAAACCCGATGGTGAAAACCGCCAAGCGGATAATGAGGATAGAGCTCCCCAGCTTTTTTTCCCGACTGCTTGCATTTTTTTGATCCCTGAGGGAGATGAAGTAAGCGATTGTGTTGGCTACTTGCATCGTGACATAGAGTATGATGCCAAATAGAAATATGCTGCCAAAAGTGAAAGAGCTGTTTCCTATGAAGCGTTCTTTAGATAAAAAATCACTGACCGACTCAATGATGGGCTGCTGAATTGATAAATTTTGCAATAAAATGGAAGCCCAAAGCAGAAAAGCAACCAGTAAAAATGTTCCTTTCAGTCGTCTTTGAATACCTTGGTAATCAAAATAGCTAGTGAAATGATCTTTTTCCTTCTTACTATTCTCAAGTAGTAGATAGATAGCCTCCATGATGACTATCACAAAAAAGTATAAGCTTACTCCATGTATAAAGCCGATAGTAGCAGAGATGGTTAGAATTTTGGAAAAGCTAAACCAGCCTAGGATATTTAAAAAGACTCCTAAAGTGAGTAAAATGAAGGTTAGGAAGGAGAGTCTCTTAATGAAATTTTGCTCTGTGGTGCTTCTACTTTCAAATTTTCTAAAGGCCTCCCAACTGAAATAAAGGGGGATAAAACTACCTAAAAGTAAATAGTAGCGTTCATTAAAGGCGATCTCCCAGTACAGGTTGGACACCAAGCAATACACGAAAAACAAGGAAATAAGAAGCCATTTTATTAAAACTCTCTTTGGGTAATTTGCCTCAATAAGTACGGTAGTAAAAATTAATTGAAGGAATAAAATAAAGGACAGAAAAGTGACTGAATTTCTTTCGAATAAAAAAACCAAGAGCGGAAGAATCGAAACCATCACTGCTGAAAATGGCCTTTGCCTGAAAAAAGTCACTCTTTTTAGTATAATGTCTCCTACTTTTTTCTTTTCTGACGTCTGTCTCAGAACCAAGTGCATCCCTAAATAAATACCAAGGATGATGAAAAATGAAAGGATGACAGCTGTGGAATGATCATTGAAATACCTAAATAGAAACCGGCCATTGAGCATAACCGATTGTTGTGTGATTTCCAGAATACTCTCTTGCTTGACTTGGGCGGATTTTTTCCAGATTGGATTGATTTCCTGCTTAAAGAGGTTTGCATTGATCTGTTTTTCTTTGATCGCGATGTATTCTTTAAGTTGCTCGCTTTCTATTTTGATACTACTAAGTTCTGTTTGATATTGGGCGGTCAGTAGTTCTTGCTGAAATACTTCATTGCTTAATTCTTTGACTTGCTCTCTTAGGTAATTTACCTTTTTCCAATAGGAGGTAAAAGTGGCCGTGTCCTTAGGAAGATAATCAAATATGATATCCTCTCTAATCGATTTCAATAAGGAGTCAGCATGGGAGAGAGCGAGAGATTTGTTTTTGATGGTTTTTTCGTATTCCTCAAATTCAATCTTGTTAGATTCCAAAAACCGATTGATCACTCCAATGTATCGAAGGTTAAAGGTGAAGGAGCTCAGATTAAAACGCTGTCTGAGGGTTTCTAAGCTTTGACTCATTTCTTGAATGCCACTGGACAGCATCAAGGTGTCTATTTTGTCCTGAAGTTGAATCTGAAGTCTATTAGTCTGAATGGTATATTCCTCCGTTTTACGGATCAATTCTTCCAAGCTCGGAGTAGGATCAACTTTTCCGCTATCCAAATCGAGTTCGGTGGGGCGCTGAAAAATACTGTCCAAAAGTGGCTCGTTTGAACTTTGTTGAGCAAAAACAGGTAAAATTGAAAAGCAGCAGAGCAAGAACAGGATACTATTTTTCATAATAGGGTAGTTGTACAAAGATCCATGGAAAGTATAAAATAAACCTTCCTTCATCTGTATTTCATTTTTTGGAGTTTTTCACCTCTTTTAAATAAGCAAAGAAATTATCTAAAAATCAGATCGTTTTTTGCCTATAGCTACAAGCTAAGATAGTAAACTCGCCTGGCAAAATATCCACGAGACAAGTTCCCATTTTATTACATTTTGAAATCATGCGCAGGCAAAGTAAACTTTTAAGAAATCGATCCCATTTTAAAGCGAATTGTTGCTCATTCTAATGACAAATTGACTTTTTTTGAACTGAGAAACTCTTTTTATCTGACAAAAAGGCTGTTTATTTCATTTGGTATGAATTTTCTTTTGAGATAAAACTCACAACCAAACCAACAAAACAATGAAACTAGTTAGATATAATCAATTAGATCCTGCTTTCCCTTCTTCTTTTGGAGGGATAGTCGAAAAGCTCTTCAATGAATCAATGGGAACTGCTTCAGCAAGGAAGTTTAATCCGGCCGTGGATGTATTCGAGGATGAACAAGCCTTTGAAATACATGTGGCCGTGCCTGGAATGAAAAAGAGTGAATTCCAAGTAGACTTGACCGAAGGAAAGCTGACTATTTCCGGAGAGCGTAGATTGGAAGAAAAAAGAGAGGGTAGGAGTTTCCATAGCTTAGAAACTCATTACGGGGCTTTTTCAAGATCTTTTTATGTTCCCGATTCTGTTCTTTCGGAGCAGATCGAAGCTATCTATGAAGACGGCGTCTTGAAAATTAAACTTCCCAAAGTGGAAAAAAGAACTCAGAAGGCTACCATTGAGGTAAAATAAATCCTTTGAAAAGTAACCGTATTCTCTATTTACAGTTATTTAACGTATAGGAGTTTTTGCGGTTAATTCTTGTTAATTTAAACCTCAAATCAAACCCTAAGGCGCTATTGTTGAGTCTTAGGGTTTGTATAATCACTCGAACCACAAATAATATGATGAATAAAAAACAATTCTTTCTAGGAATGTTCTTAGCCTCCGTCATTGGTGGGATGGTAGCTTTAGCTGGTGTCAGTTATCTAATTCAACCCAAACAGGCGAGTTCATTTGACGAAAAACAGCAAACAAGCTTCGTGAACCTACTTAACGGAGAAAATTTCACCATTCCAGACGGCATAAACTTCGTTGCTTCAGCGGGTATGGTTACCCCTGCGGTGGTACACGTCAAGAGTACATTATCTTATTCTCCCCGTTCTCAAAGGGATCCAATTCAGGAGTTTTTTGGCTTTCCGCCTCGAGGAGGTCAGGAAAATGGAGGCAGGGCTCCGATGAGTTCTGGTTCAGGTGTAATTATCTCCGCAGATGGATACATTGTCACTAATAACCATGTAGTAGAAGGAGCATCTCAAATTGATATTTCTTTAGAGAATAATAAACGCTATATAGCCAAAGTCATAGGAACTGACCCTACTACTGACTTGGCTTTGCTCAAAATAGAAGAGTCAGGATTACCTTTCGTAAGATTTGGAGATTCTGATCAAACCCAAATTGGAGAGTGGGTACTTGCAGTTGGAAATCCTTTTAACCTGAATTCCACAGTAACGGCAGGTATAATTTCCGCTAAAGCCAGAAATATCGGTATCCTCAGAGGAGTTGAGAATAATTTACAAGTAGAAGCATTTCTTCAAACAGATGCAGTGGTCAATCCTGGGAATTCAGGAGGTGCACTGGTAAATTTGGCAGGAGAATTAATAGGTATCAACACTGCGATAGCATCAAATACGGGCTCTTTTGCCGGTTATTCTTTTGCTGTTCCTAGTAGTTTGGTGAAAAAGGTTATGGATGACCTGATGAACTATGGTGCAGTACAGCGTGGCCTCCTTGGAGTGAATATTAATGATGTTTCGCCAGAGTTGGAAGAGAGGCTGGGAGTAGAGTTTCCAGTAGAGCAAGGAGTATATATTGGTAGTGTGAATAACGATAGCGGAGCACAGGAAGCTGGCCTGAGGGAAGGTGATATCATCGTTGGTGTGGATGGTCGTCCGACTAATAATGTTGCGATGCTACAAGAAATGGTCGCCAGAAAACGTCCTGGCGATCAAGTAGAGGTGGAATATGTAAGAGATGGCAAAACTCAAAAAACCAAGGCTACACTCAAGAATTTTGATGGGGGAACCAATATAGTCGAAAAGGTGATTCCAAAGACTTATGATTTTGAAGGTGTGATGTTTGAGAACCTGACCGAGGAGCAAATGGAAAGATTAAATATTTCAGGTGGCGCATTAATTACCACTCTAGGTAACTCTAAGTGGAGAAATGCTGGAGCTAGGTCTGGATTTATCATTACCTCTATAATCAGCGAAAATGGCCGAAGTAGAATCGCCGATGTAGATGATTTGTTGGACAAACTGGAAAGTATGTCGGGTGAGGAATTAGTGATCTTGGGAATGTTCCAAGACGGAACAGAATACTATTTTGAGCTGCAACTGGATTAAGTCCAAACCTTTAAACAAAAAAGACCAGCTGAAAAGCTGGTCTTTTTTGTTTAAGTTACTGGGCTTTTAAGCTACTTGGAGTCTTTTAAATTTAGACTTATCAAATTGTGCTTTGGCGTACTCCTCGTCGATGATCAATTCTTTAATGGTATCATCCGAAGGTAATTCGTACATGGCATCTGTAATGATTGCTTCACAAATAGAACGCAAGCCTCTAGCTCCTAAATTATATTCTACCGCTTTTTCCACAATGAAATCTATACCACTTTCTTCAAAGGTCAATTTTACCCCTTCCATATCCAAAAGCTTGGAGTATTGTTTTACCAAGGCATTTTTAGGAGCTGTCAAGATTTGTTTTAGAGCATCTTTGTCAAGCGGATCTAGGTGAGTCAAAACAGGTAGTCGACCGATCAATTCTGGAATGAGACCAAAGGCTTTTAAGTCTTGAGCGGTCACGTATTGGAGGAGGTTTTCTCTATCAGCCACTACAGCACCTTTGGCCTTAGAAAAGCCCAAAGGCTGAGTGTTTAGTCTTTTTGCGATATGTCTTGCGATGCCATCAAATGCCCCACCGCAGATAAATAAAATATTTTCTGTATTCACTGCGATCATTTTCTGATCAGGGTGCTTTCGCCCTCCCTGAGGGGGGACATTGACTATGGTTCCTTCCAGTAGCTTAAGCATGGCCTGCTGTACTCCTTCTCCGCTTACATCACGGGTGATGGAGGGGTTGTCTGACTTTCTGGCAATTTTATCTAATTCGTCTATGTATACGATTCCTCTTTCGGCTGCTTCTACATTGTAATCGGCAGCCTGGAGGAGTCGCGTAAGGATACTTTCTACATCTTCACCTACATATCCTGCCTCGGTCAGTACTGTCGCATCTGCTATACAAAAAGGAACTTCCAGTGTACGTGCTAGAGTCTTGGCAAGATAAGTCTTCCCGGTTCCAGTATCACCGACCATGATGATGTTGGATTTTTCGATTTTGATTTCATCATGATCGACTTTTTGTTGCAGGCGCTTATAATGATTATAGACGGCTACGGTCAAAACCTTTTTGGCATCCTGCTGACCGATGACATACTGGTCCAGGTAGCTTACCAGCTCTTTGGGTTTCTTTAATTTGAACTTGGGCTTACTTGCAGTTGTTTTCTTGGTTTTTTCTTCTTCCCCAAGAATCATATAAGCTTGATCAATGCAGAAGTTACAGATATGGGCAGAAATGCCCGATACCATAAGGTCTACATCTTTTTTGTTTCTACCGCAAAAGGAGCAGGTTACTTGAGCCATTAGACTGATTTTTTAACTAATACTTCATCGATAAGACCATAAGCTTTGGCTTCAGGTGCTTTGAGCCAATAGTCTCTATCCGAATCACTTTCGATTTCTTCGTAGGTTTTGCCTGTATGGTTGGCAAGGATTTGATAAAGTTCCTGACGCATAGAAAGGATCAATTTCAGAGAGATTTCCATGTCCTTAGACTGTCCCTGCATACCGCCTGATGGCTGATGAATCATAACTCTTGAGTGCTGCAGTGCAGATCGCTTGTCCTTAGCTCCACCTGCTAGTAAAACAGCACCCATGGAAGCGGCAATACCCGTACAAATAGTCGCTACATCCGGTCCGATGTATTGCATCGTATCATAGATTCCCAAACCGGCAGTAACTGATCCACCTGGGCTGTTGATGTAGAGTAGCACGTCTTTTTTAGCATCTACTGACTCCAGAAATAAAAGCTGAGCCACGATGATATTGGCAATGTGATCATCTACTCCTGTACCCAAGAAAATAATCCTATCCATGATGAGTCTAGAAAACACATCAATTTCTCTAAAATTCTGAGGTCTTTCCTCAATCACTGACCGCGTCATATTCTCAATATGCTGAGTATACTGGTCAAAAGCCGTCCCGCTTACGCCTTGATTATGGATGGCGTACTTTCTAAATTCTTCTTTATTGATCATGTTTTGATATGTTGTGGTAAACAAAAATAAAAAAAGCCCTTGAATAAGGACTTTTTTTTATGATTATATGAAGGTTTTTACTTCTCTAAAAGTTCCTTAAACTCATCGATCGTAATTTCTTTCTCTGTTAACTTGATTTTTTCCTGTACAAAAGAAAGGACTTTGTCATTTTGCACTGAGGTGAGCATATTCATATAGTTTTGTCCTTCTTCACCTTTGAGGTAATTGTCGACAAACATGTCCATACTGCTCTCCATCTGAGAACCTAGACCTGAAGAGGCAAATTGCTGCCTGATCATCTCCTTTGTTTTTTCAATGACTTCTTCGTGTTGAGCCTGAATTTCGTTTGCTTTTGCCAATTCGTTAGAAATAAGGGACCAAGTCAACTGATTAGCATACTGAGGAAATTCTTTCTCTACATCTTCAGCGCTTACTTTCCCTTCATTGGCTTTGATTAGCCATTCTTTAAGGAAATCCTCTGGAAGATCGAGGTTTGCTTTTTCTACCAATACTTTTTTCAACTCCTCTTCTGAGAAGGCTTTAGACTCTTGATCATAGCTAGATTGCAAAGTTTCTCTCACTTTCGTGATAAACTCCTCCTCTGAAGCAACTTGATCAGGACCGAATATTTTATCAAAAAACTCCTGATTCATCTCGGCTTCTGTTGTACGGTTGATGTTTTTGATTGTGAATGTAAAGGCGCCTTTGGTATGCTCCATTTCTTCATTTTCCAACCCAAAAGCCTCAGACCATTCTCCTTTTTTAACTTCTTTGCCTTCAAATTCTACTACATCATCTTTACCTAAGCCGATGAATTTGCCAGCAAATTTCTTAGTTACTTTGTCAAGAGGGAGGGAGAGTGTCTTGGTGAAATCACCCTCTACCAAATTAAGGTCTCCGTAGACATTGTCTCCTGCCTCTGCCTTTTCTGGATTGGTACTTTCTCCGTATTGAGACTTAAGATTGTCGATTGTCTCAGAGACAAGTTTGTCATCTACTTTGATGCTGTATTTATTGGCTGTGATTTTTTCGTCAAGAGGAAGTTCGAAATTCTCGATGAAGCCAATTTTGTACTCAAAATCAAACTCTTTTTGAGTTTTCCAATCAATCTTTTCTTCTTCGGTTTCCACCGGTAGTGGATCTCCGAGAACTCTAAAAGTTTGCTCTTTAAGGTACTTATTGAGTGATTCTCCCAACAACGTGTTAATCTCTTCGACTAGGATAGAAGTACCGTACATATTTTTCACCATCGAAACGGGAGCTTTGCCAGGTCTAAAGCCACGGATATTGGCCTTTTTGGCATAGTCTTTCAGTTTCGCATCTACTTTTGGTTGATAATCTGCTTCAGTTAACTTAATTTTAATTGAGGCTTGATTTGCTGAGTGCTTGTCTAACGTGATTTCCAAAGCGCTTTTACATTTTAAGATGAAAGTGAACTAAAAACCCCCAATCTCTTTCCTGCTTCGCAAAGACAGTGTAGTGATTGAGGGTTCGGTATAAGTGCGGATGGAGGGACTCGAACCCCCATGCCTCGCGGCGCTAGATCCTAAGTCTAGTGCGTCTACCAATTTCGCCACATCCGCATTATCAAAATCGGAAGGTTATAATCCCCTTCTCAATTGTGGATGCAAATGTAGATACTAATTGAGAATTTGCAAATCAGGTTTGAAAAAAAATTGAGAATTATTCGAAAATCTTATCTGTAACCACCCATTTTTGTATTAAATTCCTTCTGTATGATTCAAGTTGATGTTGAAGAAGAACGAAAAGAGATATTAAAACGCTATCGGAGATTGCTTCGTCAGGCAAAACCAATTTTAAAACCTGGCGACGCCAAGCTGATCAAACGGGCTTTTAATGTGTCACTAGAGGCGCACAAGGATATGCGGAGGAAATCCGGGGAGCCTTACATCTACCATCCTCTGGAAGTAGCGCTAGTCTGTGTGGAGGAGATAGGTCTAGGAACCACTTCTATCGTCGCGGCTCTTTTACATGATGTGGTGGAAGATACCTATTGGGAGCTGGAGGACATCGAGAGGGAGTTTGGCCAGAAAGTCATGACCATCATTGACGGGCTGACCAAGATTGCGGGGGTTTTTGAATATGGAAGTTCTCAGCAAGCTGAAAATTTCCGGAAGATGCTGCTGACGCTCTCTGATGATGTACGAGTGATCCTGATCAAATTAGCCGATCGGCTAAACAATATGAGGACACTAGCCAGCATGCCCCGCCATAAGCAATTGAAGATTGCTTCAGAAACCATGTATCTCTATGCACCTTTGGCTCATAGACTAGGGCTGTATGCAATCAAGTCTGAGTTGGAAGACCTCTATCTGAAATATACCGATGGAGATACCTATAAGGAGATTGTCAACAAGATCAATGAATCTAAAGCTTACCGAAATCGATTTATCAAGAATTTTATACATCCCATTGAGGAAGAGTTAAACCGACAAGCTTTTAACTTTAGTATAAAGGGAAGGCCAAAATCTGTCTATTCTATCTACAATAAGATGAAAAAGCAGGGTATTCCTTTTGAAGAAGTATATGACCTGTTTGCGGTTAGGATTATTTTGGAAAGTGAGTTGGAAAATGAAAAGGCAGACTGCTGGCAAGTCTATTCGATAGTGACAGATTTTTATCGCCCCAATCCTGACCGACTGAGAGATTGGATCAGTACGCCTAGGTCTAATGGATATGAATCTCTCCATACAACAGTCATGAGTAATACAGGACAATGGGTGGAAGTGCAGATTCGAACCAACAGAATGGATGAAATCGCCGAGAGAGGCTATGCTGCACACTGGAAGTACAAGGAAAAAGACCATCCTGGTAAATCAGGCTCTGGGCTTGACGAGTGGATCACTCAGGTTCGTAGCATGCTAGAGACTAATGAGGGCAATGCAATCGAATTTATGGATGATTTCCGTGGAAATTTATTTCACGAGGAGATTTTTGTATTTACACCCAAGGGAGATTTAAAGGTACTTCCTTTTGGGGCCTCAGCTTTGGATTTTGCTTTTGAAATACATACCGAGGTAGGTGCAAAATGCATAGGAGCAAAGGTTAATCAGCGATTGGTTCCTATCAATCATAAGTTAAAGAATGGGGATCAGGTAGAAATTCTAACTTCAAACAAACAAAAACCCACCGAGGACTGGCTTAATAATGTAGTCACTTCGAGAGCAAAAGCTAAAATAAAGGATGCACTACGAGAAGATAAGAAGTCAGCTATACTCGACGGGAAGGAGATTGTGCAGCGCAAGCTTAAGCAAATGAAAATGGAGTTTAACTCAGAAACGGTGGATAAGCTCAGAGCTTACTTTGAACTGAAAACCGCCAATGAGTTTTACTACAGAGTCGGAAAAAGTATAATTGATCCCACGACGATCAAATCGTTTAAAGATTTCAAAGAAAACCAAAAACTTAAGCATAAAGCGATACAAGAAAAGGTAAAAGATGAATCCTCCTTTACCAAAGAAATTAAAAGCCTCAAAGGACCAGACCATGACCAGTTGCTAATTGGGGAAGACATGGATGTGGTGGATTATATCCTAGCCAAGTGCTGCAATCCAATCCCTGGTGATGATGTATTTGGTTTTGTGACGGTCAATGAAGGGATAAAGATCCACCGAACTTCCTGTCCCAATGCATTGGAACTGCTCTCTAATCACGGCAACCGAGTCATTAAAGCTAGATGGACCAGTCAAAAGGAAATCGCTTTTCTTGCAGGACTTCACATCGTGGGGACTGACCGCGTAGGACTGATCAATGATGTCACTAAGGTGATTTCCAGCGAACTGAAAGTAAACATGCGCTCCATTACAGTAGATTCGGATGCAGGAATTTTTGAAGGTACTATAAAGCTTTATGTTCACAGCACCCAACATTTGGATCAGCTGATGGAAAATCTTCAACAGGTGGAGGGGATCATTAAGGTTTCCCGATTCGATTAGTCAATTGAATCTTTTCTTGAATACAAAAGTTATATTTGAAAAAAAAAGAAGATGTCCTTGAATACTGCTCATTTCGAAGAGGTCAAAAAAATATTTACTGCTTACCTAGAGAATCAAAAACTCCGTAAAACACCCGAACGCTATGCGATTTTAGAGGAAATTTACTCAAGATCGGGTCACTTCGATGTGGAGTCTCTTTATATCAGCATGAAAAACAAAAACTATCGAGTCAGCCGGGCTACAGTATACAATACGCTTGATTTACTGGTAGAGTGTGACTTGGTTACCAAGCATCAGTTTGGTAAAAATTTAGCACAGTTTGAAAAAAGCTACGGATATAAGCAGCATGATCATTTGATCTGTATCGATTGTAATCAAGTTTTGGAATTCTGTGATCCACGTATCCAAAATATCCAAAATACCGTAGGGGAAATTTTGAACTTTAAAGTTCTTCATCACTCTTTGATTTTATACGGTAATTGTACCAAAGAAACTTGTGAAAATAGACCTGTAGAAGAAATATGAAACTAAGCTATCAAACAAAAAAAGATGCTCAAGGGCACTACCTTTTTATTCAAGGTGATTTGATCGGGGATGAGGTAGGTCCCAAGTTGGTAGAAGTCGTTTCTGATGCGATCGAGGAAGGAGCCAAAAATTTCGTAATCGATCTCAGCGAAGTAAGATACATCAGTTCAAGTGGGATTGGACTGCTTATCACTATGTTGACCAAAATGCGGAACAAGGGAGGTGAAGTTTATCTTACAGCTCCTTCTGAGCATGTGAAAAAATTGCTAATCATCACCAAGCTGAATAATATATTTACAGTTTTTGATTCAGTGGAAGATTTTAAAAACAAACCAGAGTAAGGGTTTTACATTCTTTTTTGTTAAAGAAAGCGTTTTTTCATTCCTCAATTTAAGAATGTCTCTGTTGCATTTATCCTCATTTTTTCCGCCAATTCAAGGTTCAGGTTTTACTAGGATTGGATAATTTTATCATTCTATTCTCAGGGCTTAGACAAAGGAGAAAAGGCTGTTTGGAATTATTTACAAGCTTTCACTTGGTTTTCTTTGGGCTTATCGCAAATTTCGCCCTTCAAAAAGTCTTAATATAAACCGATTAGACCGCACTTCAAATGAAGATGGATGTATTGCTGGGTCTCCAGTGGGGAGATGAAGGAAAAGGCAAGATAGTAGATGTTTTAGCTCCTGACTATGAGCTTGTTGCTCGATTTCAAGGAGGGCCAAATGCTGGCCATACACTTGAATTTGATGGCATTAAGCACGTCTTGCACCAAATTCCCTCCGGGATTTTTAGATCCCAAATTCTGAATATCATTGGTAATGGAGTGGTCTTGGACCCTATTGTTCTCCAAAAGGAAATCGGTGGATTGGCAAAGTTCTCCATTGATTACAGAAAAAATTTATTGATTTCTAAGAAAGCTACTATCATCATCCCTACTCATAAATTGTTGGATGCTGCCCTAGAGCAATCTAAAGGAGAAAAAAAAATCGGCTCTACCCTAAAAGGTATCGGTCCAACCTATCAGGATAAAATTGGTCGATTGGCCCTGCGAGTGGGAGATATTTTAAGTCCCGATTTTAAAGAGAAATATCAGGCACTTGTCGAAAAACACAAAACCACCTTATCCTTTTACAACCATCCTTTGGATCAGTTGGAGGAAATGGAGGTTCAGTTTTTTGAAGCCATCGAGTTTTTCAAAACCCTGAATCTGATTGATAGTGAATATGTCGTCAATCAAGCGCTGGCTGCGGAGAAAAAAATTCTAGCTGAAGGTGCTCAGGGTTCCTTATTGGATATTGATTTTGGTTCTTACCCATTTGTGACAAGCTCTAGTACCATGACAGCTGGGGCCTGCACTGGGCTGGGGGTGGCTCCATCTAGAATTGGGGAGGTTTTTGGAATATTTAAAGCCTACTGTACCCGAGTGGGCAGTGGTCCTTTTCCTACCGAACTCTTCGATCAGACAGGAGAGGAGATGAGAAAAGAAGGTAATGAATTCGGTAGCACTACTGGTCGTCCCCGACGATGCGGGTGGTTGGATCTTCCGGCATTGAAATATTCGATTATGATTAACGGAGTCACTCAGCTATTTATGATGAAAGCCGACGTATTGAATATTTTTGAAGAAATTGAAGTTTGTACTCATTATGAACTCCCAAATGGAGAGCAAATCGATCAGTTGACTTTCGAGGTTTCTAATATGGATGTTAAGCCTATCTATAAGAAAATGAAAGGCTGGAACTGTTCATTAGAAGATGTTCGCTCTTATGATGAATTTCCAGAAGAGTTAAAAGCCTATGTGTCTTATCTTGAATCCGAATTGAATGTACCAATCAAACTGGTTTCAGTTGGACCAGATCGTGTTCAGACTATTTTGCGCTAAATCATTAGAATTCAAATACACCAAACCTCTAGAAAGCCAGGTCTTTTTAGAGGTTTTTTTATTTTTAGGCTTATTCGACTTATTTTAGCTTTCTATGGATGGATTTAGGGCCTGGTGGGTTTTTCTGATTTTAATTTATTTCAATACTTTTTCCGTTCTAGGGCAGGTGGGATTTCCGTATTGTGAGACTTTTCAAGGAAATGATACCCAATCCAATACAGTTTTCGGAGCAGATGCACAGCTGGTAGGTAATGTGCTTCGATTGACATCTAATGAAGAATTTCAAAGAGGCTATGTTTACGTTGATATTCCCTTTTCTTCGATTTTCGGAATCAAGGCCTCTTTTGAGTATTTCTCTTATGGAGGGACTGGGGCGGATGGGATATCTTTCTTTCTGTATGATGCCAATATTCCCAATTTTACGATCGGGGGTTTTGGAGGCTCTTTAGGATATTCTAAAAGAAACCAAGAGCAGGGTTTAGCAGGAGCTTATCTTGGAATTGGGTTTGATGAGTATGGGAGTTTTGGAAACACAGGGGAAGGAAGAACAGGGGGATTTCCAGGTCTTGTGGAAGGAGAAGCCCCCGACGCGGTAGTAATCAGAGGTCCAGGTAATGGATTTACCGGGTATGAATTCATCGCAGGTAGAAGGACTATGGAGGCTGGACCATTTGGATTGCCTGCAGATCAGCAATTCCCAATTAGCTCAGGGGGGCCTGGTACTAATCGAGTGACTGACCCAAATCAGCCAGGATATCGAAAAGTCTTTATCAATCTCGAACCGAATCCTAATGATGTCGGATACCTCATCACGGTGGAGATGCAGTTTACCACAGCAGCTAATAATTCAAGATTAATTTCAATTTTTGAGCAATTACCGTATCCCTTTGAAGCGCCTGAAAATCTAAAATTGGGTTTTGCCGCTTCTACAGGAGGTTCTACTAATTTTCATGAAATACGAAACTTAATAGTAGAGGTGTCCAATGATGATGGATTGCTAGATCCCGAAGGGGTAGATTTTTCTGATAAGGCGAGCTGTGAGGGTCAGGAAAACACGTATTTCATTACGGATGAAGAAGTAGTTTTGCCCAATCCTAATTCTCAAATCAGGTGTTTACAATTCTATGCATCCCTTGATGATATTGAAGTGGAAGAAGCAGATATTTGTTCGCAGGGGAGGTGCAGAGAAGAAAATCGGGAGTTGGTACTTCCAGAGGGGACTTTTAGAGCTTCAGGAGAGGGTGGGGATTTTACTTTTTTTCCAAATGATGGTTTTACTGATCAAAGTGTCACCGTATATTATACCATTACCGATAGCTATGGCAAAACCTCAGAAGGAAATGCTATGACATTAGTCATTCAAGAATCTCCTGACCCTGTTACGCTGCAACGAGTAGATGGTGAAGAATCTCAAGATTCGATAAGGCTTTGTCCTGAAGAGGAGATTCAACTTGAGGCCTTGGGTGATGAGGAATATGAACGATTTGAATGGTACAAGGATGGGGTTTTGATTCCAGATGAAGGAAGCGAGCGCTTGTGGATTCAAGAGGCAGGTACTTATGAAGTGATCGTATATAATAGGAAGAATTGTCCAGCCACTTCCAATCCAATTTTTATAGCGTATCCTGACTTTCCAATTCCGGAATTGAATTTACCCTTGATAGGCTGTGAGCCAAATCAGTCAGTAGATGGATTGTCAGCTATTCTGGATTTAGATCTTGAGCGCTTTGATTATCGACTTACCAAAGATGATATAGAGTTGCATAATGAAGAGATTGTCCAGATCGCTGAATCAGGAACCTACCAACTTGAGACCAAGCATAAAGATTTGGATTGTTATGGGCCTCCGATAGAATTTGAAGTATTGATTTATGAAGAAGAATTGAGGGCAGATTTCGATTTTGAAGTTTTAGGGACTGGAATAAAAGGAGATGCTGATGGAGGTATTTTTGCTGACGACACTATTCAATTTACCAATTTATCCGATGAGCGGGGAATCCAATGGGAATGGAACTTTAGACCCGGAGCTACTTCAGAAGAAGAAAACCCATTTTATATTTTTGGGGAGAGAGAGACATTTGAAGTAGAACTTCTTATAACCGACGAGAATGGATGTCAGGCGAGTGTGGTCAAGGTAATTTCTATCACGAAAAGCTATCGATTGATGTTTCCGACAGGATTTACTCCAACTGAAGAAACCAATGAGGTTTTTGTTCCAAAGTATAAAGGGATCGTAGAGGCCGAATTGCTAATATTTAATACTTGGGGTGAATTAATATTTCAGTCAAATAGCCTTAATGCCTTGGGTTGGGATGGTAAACCAGATGGTGTCCTCTTAGACGCGGGAACCTATGTATATCGATTTAATGGTACCTCAGTAGATGGAGAATCAGTAAAGGAATCTGGGAAATTTAAACTAATCAGATGAAGGGGGTTATAACAGTCATTTTAGTCCTTCTAGGCAGTTTAAGTTTGATGGCTCAGGACATACAGTATTCTCAGTTTTATGCTAATCCTCTATACCTGAATCCTGCTATGGCGGGAAGTACGGGCCTATCTCGGATCGGTTTAAGCTTTAGAAATCAATGGCCAGGTATAGATCAGAGTTTTTTGGCCTTTACAGTTTATGGAGATCATTATTTTGAATCAATTAATAGTGGTTTGGGAATACGGGTTTCAGGCACTAGAGATTCCTTCACTCAAAGCCAACAGACGGAGATACATCTAAATTATAGCTATAGATTAAAGTTAGGAGAGGATCGTTTTTTCCAGTTTGGAGCCCAAGGCGGTTTGATGATGCGAGATGCTTTATTTGATGGCGTGATATTGGGGGATCAATTGGATATTGATAGAGGAGTGATTATTGGTCAGCCTGGAGATGGTTTTGAAGGAGAAAGTATCTTAAGGTCAGCGGACTTGAATGTAGGGGGGCTCTATTCAGGAAAAAATATCTGGCTGGGAGTCGCTGCTTTTCATCTCTTAGAACCACCGATTAGCTATTTTGATGTAGAGGCTAATTCTCTACCGGTTAGATGGGCTTTGCATGGAGGATATCGCTGGAACTTGGCACCAGGGAATATCAATGATTTCTTTAATAATACAGATCAGGAGAGGTCATTTGCTTTAGCTTTTAATTATAAAGCCCAAGGAGAGTTCTCTCAGTTGGATTTGGGAGGTGAGTTTTTTTTCGAACCATTGGCTTTGGGCTTGTGGTATAGAGGGTTTCCTACCAAATATTCTTTACCGAATAATGAATCATTAATTGCTGTAATAGGACTTGTTCTAGAGTCAGGCCTAGAGTTGGGATACAGTTTTGATTTTTCTGTTTCTAGGTTGGGTCAATCCATGACGGGAGGCAGTCATGAGCTTACAGTTCGGTATATTTTCTCCTCTAAGGGTCCTAAAGATCGATATTTGCAGTCAATCCCATCTTTTAGATTCTAATTACTAGACCTTTTCAAAATAATGTTTTGGTTTTTATTCGGATCGGGATCGTCTGTTTTAAATAGCTATTAATCATGTCCACATATTGGAATAAAATTTGGAAATAATTTTTCTACTTCACTTTCAATGAATTACCGAGAGTCTGTCATTTTTTTTGATTGAGGTCTTGTAAACTCAGATAATCCCCCGATATTTGCACTCCCAATCGACGCAAACGGCGCGCGGGAAAGCGAGAGGAGAAGAGGAGGTTATAAGATTGACATGGGGTAAGGGAATGTGGGAAAGAGTATCTTCCCATCCTGCAAAAATTTAATTTAACATTTTTTTTGCGGGAGAAAAAATATCGCTTACCTTTGCACTCCTGTTCGGAAGGAACGGGGCAGAAAAACAGAAAAAAGGAGATTGAAGAGTCCATAGGGGCGCATTTCCACCAAGTCTCCGAATGCGGGGATATAAAGTTCTTTGAAGTGATGTAAGGCTAATAAAAAAGAAGAAA
>NZ_FNAC01000057.1 GCF_900101705.1 Algoriphagus faecimaris
CTGTATAAGTGAAGGTCAGGCTTGGATTGGCCTCTCCGTAGATTTTCTGCTTATTATCGGCCGTGATCGTCAAGTCCTTCTTGCCGATCGTCAGCGTGCCATCAACCAGCGTAATAGCATAGTTCTGATCCGCTCCGCCTTCCAGTTCGATTGGGTATTCTCCCACGTTCGAGCTTGCTGTGGCAGTCGTGCTGATGCTTGGCTCGGTAGCCACTTTTGTATCACCGTTGACCAAGCCTGTGTAAGTAAAGGTCAGGATTGGGTTTGCCTCGCCATAAGTCTTCTGCTTATCGTCGGCCGTGATCGTCAAGTCCTTCTTGCCGATCGTCAGCATGCCGTCAACCAACGTGATTGCGTAATTCTGATCGGATCCACCCGCTAGTTCGATTGGGTATTCTCCCACGTTCGAGCTTGCTGTGGCTGTCGTGCTGATGCTTGGTTCGGTAGCCACTTTCGTGTCACCGTTGACCAAACCTGTGTAAGTAAAGGTCAGGATTGGGTTTGCCTCGCCATAAGTCTTCTGCTTGTCATCAGCCGTGATGGTCAGGGCTTTTTGGGTAATCTCAAAGTCTGCACCGGTATAGTTTATCGTGTAGTTATCTCCTGCGGTAAGGCTGCCTAGACTGATCGCATAGCTTCCTACATTCTCTCCGGCTGATCTGACTATTGATCCGGTGAAAATACTCTCATCGTCCCCGTTGCCGAAGTTGCTGGCTGTGTAGGTCAAGACAGGATCGGCTTGTCCGTAAACTTTGCCTTGATCGGCATCGGCAATCACGGTCAGCGTTCTCTCGGTGATTTCAAAGTCTGCTCCAGTGTAATCTATTGTGTAGTTGGCTCCCGCACTGAGGGTGCCCAAATTGATGGCAAAAGTGCCCACATTCTCTCCGGCTGCTCTTGCCAAGGCTCCTGTCAGTATACTTTCATCGTCACCGTTTGCAAAACCACTCGCCTGATAAGTGAAGGTTGGATCAGCATCGCCGTAGGTTTTGTTCTGATCGGCATCTGCGGTAATGGTCAGCGTTGCTGGGGTGATTTCAAAGTCCGCTCCGATATAGTTAATCGTGTAATTGTCCCCTGCATCCAAACTGCCCTGATTGATCGCGTAGTTCCCCTCATTCTCTCCGGCTGCTCTGCTGAGTGCACCTGTCAGGATACTTTCATCGTCTCCGTTTTCAAAGCCGGTCGCCTGATAAGTGAAGGTAGGGTCAGCATCGCCATACACCTTGCTTTGATCGGCATCGGCAATTACGGTCAGCGTTGCTGGGGTGATTTCAAAGTCCGCTCCGGTATAGTTAATCGTGTAATTGTCTCCGGCGTCCATGGTGCCTAGGATGATCGGGTAAGAACCTACATTTTCTCCGGCTCCTCTTGCCAAGGCTCCTGTCAGGATGCTTTCATCGTCTCCGTTTTCAAAACCGGTCGCCTGATAAGTGAAGGTTGGATCGGCATCGCCGTAGGTTTTGCTCTGACCGGCATCGACGGTAACCGTCAGCGTTGCTGGCGTAATTTCAAAGTCCGCTCCGGTATAGTTAATCGTATAATTGTTCCCTGCATCCAAGCTGCCCTGATTGATCGCGTAGTTTCCTACATTTTCTCCGGCCGTTCTTGCCAAAGCTCCTGTCAGGATACCTTCATCATCAGCATTTTCAAAACCATTTGCCTGATAGGTAAAGACTGGATCAGCTTCACCGTAGATTTTGTCCTGACCGGCATCGACCGTGATATCCAAAGTTTTCTCCGTAATCGTAAAGTCCGCTCCGATAAAGTTGATCGTGTAGTTAGGTCCAGCATCCAAAGTACCCAGGTTGATGGCATAGGTGCCTACATTTTCACCTGCTGCCCTTACCAAAGCTCCAGTCAGGATGCTTTCATCGTCTCCGTTTTCAAAACCGGTCGCCTGATAAGTGAAGGTTGGATCTTCATCCCCGTAGATTTTGCTCTGGCTGACATCTGCGGTGATGGTCAGGGCGGCAGGGGTAATCACGAAATCAGCCCCTGTGAAGTTGATCGTATAATTATCGCCTGCACTTACAGTACCCAGGTTGATTGGATAGGCTCCCACATCTTCTCCGGGTGCTCTACTTAAAGTGCCTGTAATAATCGAACCGAAGTCCCCATTTGTAAAACCAGATGCAAAGAAACGGAAACCACGGTCAGGATCGCCATATGTTTTTTGCTGTCCCGTAAAGACTGAAACATTTAAAGTGGCAGGAGTAATTTCAAAGTCCGCACCCATAAAATTGATAGTATAATTTGGACCTGCATCCAGTGTGCCCAGATTGATGGCATAGGTACCTACTCCCGCACCAGCAGCTCTTTTTAGTTCACCCGTAAGGATACTTTCATCATCGCCACTATCAAAGCCAATAGCCTCGTAAGTAAAAGTTGGATCTGCCTCCCCATACTCCTTGCTTTGATTCGGATCTACAGTAATAGTCAGGGTCTTTCTAGAAGTTGTAAACGCTACCTCGTCTCCATAAGTCGTGAAACCATTTTGATTAGTAGCAAATGCTTTAACATAATAAGTGGTATTTAGCTGCAAGCCTGTTACAAGCTCAGAAAAGCTACCTTCACCTGAGCCCATCACCACTTTGAAGTCTGATATATCAGGATTTGTTGTAGTAGAATAGACTACTCCATATTCGGTGATACAAGCAGCTTGATCAGTTTCAGATGTTGTAATTATTTCCCCGCCAAGTTCTGCGGTATTTGATGTAATCGTTGAAGCTATTGAAGTTTGAATTGATACTGAAACTGGTTGAGAAATAATGACATCAATTGATTTTGACAAACCTCTAGAATCAGTCACTGTCACCGAATAATTGCCAGCTTCCAAACCATTTATAGTTGCATCTGTTTCATCATTTGACCAGAGATAGGTGTAAGGAGCCAAACCTCCTGAAGCAGTAACAGAAGCCGAACCATCTGAACCATTAAAACAAGTGACATTTGAAACTGTCGTGCTTAATTCCAACTCAAAAACCTCGATGAAATCTGTTTTGGTCAAAGTCCTTGAACAGCCATCCAAATCCTGCAATGTTAATGAAACAGTATACAATCCACCATTTGAATAAGTATGTGTTGGATTTTGTGAACTTGAAGTTGAGCCATCTCCAAAATCCCACAACCTAGATATAAGGGGTGCGGAAGAAATTGAGTTTTCAGTAAACTGAACTTCCAAGGGACCATTTCCACTTTCTTTATCTACACTAAACTCTAAATCAGGACCATTAACCTGAACATAATTAGTTTTGGTCATCGAATCGGTACACGTGGATCCTGTGTTGACACTGAGTGTAACGGTAAACGTTCCGCTTGACTGATAGGTGTGAGAAGGATTCTGTTCAGTAGAAGTTGTTCCATCCCCAAAATCCCATGCCCAAGTGGTCGCACCTTCTGATCGATCCTCAAAGTCCACTGTCAATGGCCCGCAGCCAAACGTGGTATTTGCGGTAAAGTCAGCAGAGACGGGCTGATTCGAAAATACTTTTTCTGTGATCGAAGAGCATCCAGTGATGGTGTCGCTTACGGTGAGGCGAACAGTAAATTCTCCAAATGAATTATAGCTGAAAATAGGGTTTTTAGCAGTACTTGTTCCACCGTTTCCAAATTCCCAGAACCAGGTATCGACATCTGTGGAAAGATCTGTAAAGAATACAGTTATAGTTTCAGAACAAGCCTCAGCTGGACTAAGTCTGAAAGCTGCCTTTGTCAAACAGCCCTCCTGCAAAACAGTCAGTTGAGCCTTCAAGACCAAGGTTTGGAAATTAACCCCCGAAATCGTGGCAGTTACTTCCTGCGATCCTACCTGAGTTCTGCCATTGTTGGTATAGGCTACCGAAGCACCTTCTGGCAATGTCCCACTGATGGCCAATGACTTTTCATTACCGTCAAATTCAAAATCAGCATCAACAAAGGATATTCCGGCAATGATTGCAGGAGTAATCGTTAGATTAGCAGTCAGTATCAAAGTGCTAAAGTTATCACCCGAAATAGTTGCTATAACTTCCTGATAACCAACATTCGTTCTGCCGTTGTTGGTGTAAGTTACCGTGGCTCCCTCGGGAAGGGTGCCTGAGATGGTAATTGCTTTTTGGGTGCCATCAAAGTCAAAACTAACATTCTCAAAAGTGATACCTGGATTCACTGTTAAAGTAAAGGTATTGGTAACTGATCCTCCATTGCCGTCATTTGCAATCACATCAATACTCATAATACCTATATTGTCATTTAGAGGCGTTCCGCTGAAAGTTCGCGTCAATGGATCAAAACCCAGCCAAGCCGGTAATGGACTACCATCATTCAATTCTGCGGTGTAAGTCATCACATCTCCCACATCAATATCCTCAAAAGTATTGGAAGCAAATTGGAAATTGAAAGCTACTCCCTCCATTGCATTTTGATCTGGAATCGCATTGGCTACAGTAGGAGCATCATTTACAGGAGTGATATTGATTTCTATGGTAGCAATCAATATATCTGTCCCTCCATTTGATCCGGTATTTCCATTATCGTTGATACTGACCTCTACAGACGCCGCAGCATCCCCTGACAGATTTGCATCAGGGCGGAAATAGATATTGGTTGGTATATTTATATAATTATTTAGGTCTGTTAAACTTCCGGTAAATGTCGCCTCTGTAGAAAGTTGACCTGATAGCGTAATCCCTGTTCCTTCTGCATAATCAAATACTCCTCCTACTGCTCGAAGTTTTAGTGTCAACTCACCACTTCCGGCATCTACATCGGAAATTGTAGCGGCTGAAATATCGAAAAGATCCTCAGTAGCGTCCTTTTTCACTGTGATCGATGAGGGCAGACCTGTAATGGCAGGATCATCATTAATTGCGTCAATATCAAAAATGACAAATGCGGTATCAGAATCTGAATTCCCGTCATTGGCCACAATGGCGATGCTACCTGCTCCTGCTCCGTTTAAATTAGGGGAAGACAGGAACGTAGCCGCATCAAGGGCGGTATTCAGGTTTGCCAAAGTACCCGATGCAGTAAAGCTTGCCGAACCATTACCCAGCCCTCCGAAAGTAATGCCGGTAGTACCTATACTTAGGGTACCTCCCGTCACAGTAAAGGTCAGTATTAAGTCATCACCTTCTTGGTCAGTAACGTGTATAGCATCAGGTATGTCATAAACGATATCTTCCTGTACCCCGATAATGGCAGGCAATGTTACCACAGGTGCTGTCCCCTTTTTTATGACCACATTTTGCGATTGCGTACTGAAATTGCCCGCAGCATCGGTGTAGGTCCAGGTCACCAGTGTATTTTCGTTAATCGGAAAAACAGCATCATTAGTCACCGTCACACCGGTTGTACAATTGTCTGTTGCGGTGGGCGGGGTCAGTTCCGTGACTGGAGCCTCAGCGGTGACCTCGGGTAAGGTGACTACGTCCGGTACCGGCGCGCTAAGATCCTTAATGACCACATTCTGAGTTTGTGTTGATGTATTTCCATTACCATCATCATAAGTCCAGGTCACAACCGTGGTGCCCTGAGTTGCTATGGGTAAAACAGCATCGTGGGTTACCGTAACCGTAGTAGCACAATTATCTGTTGCTGTTGGCGCTGTAAGCCCCGTAACTTCACAATCGGCAGCAATATCGGGTAAGGTAAGCAGATCCGGTACGGGGGCTGTTTTATCATCTGTACATCCCGTAGTATCACAACCCGGTCCACCATCTGTAATTTCCCATCCAAAGGATTCTATTAATTTAGTCCTGCCAGGTTCGCCCAAGCAATAGTTACTATTACCTGCACTAAAAATCACATCGCGTTTTAAACCCAAATTGCTCCAACTGTTCAAAAGCTTATCATAGTTTTCTTCTGATAGTGAGACCCCATCAAACATCCCCTGCATATTGGTAATCGTACTCACATTCCAATGGCTAAAATCATAATCCAGGCTTGTGGCTCCGGCAAACATGTAGGAAAGGTCTGTGGCATTTATTAAACTAGGAGCATCTTTTGCATTGATCACCAAGTTGGAACAACCGTTAAACGAATTTCTCATCGACCTCCAATTGCTAATACCCCATTGATCAATCGAAAGTAAATTGTTTTTATAAGGTGAATCTTTAAAATTAAAATTAATCCCTAATGCATAGATGACAATTGTATGGATTCCAGGTTCAGCAAACGTATGGGTTATTGCTCTGGATTCAATCTGTACAGCAGAATTTAGAGTATAATCAAACACACCATCGTTATCCCAATCAATCCTATAAAAGTTATATCCTACTACCGGCAGCGTAATTCTTTCGTTAACTGTAGTAGTTTGCCAAGTAGTTACAAAAAAATCAGTATCATATCCGTACTCATACGGACCTAAGTCTATTTGACCAAGAGTACGTTTCTGACCGTCCAAATCTTTCTCTAAAGTATTATAAGATTTATCTCCTGCATCCCTAACGATTCCAAGTTGCGCGTGGAAATCTCCAGCGGTTGTTGGTAAAGCTTCGGTATTAAAATCGATACCTTCCACAAACAATGGGTCTGCATTTGAAACAATACCCGAGCTGCTTATATTGGCCACCAAACTATTTGCGTAAGTTGCATTTCCCGAAATAGAAGCACTAGCCGTAGTTGTGCTGCTTTGAGCACGGTTATTCCAGATAATACTGTTTTTGACGGCTAAAGTACTGCCTAAGGGACTGGAAATTGCTCCTCCATCTGTTGATGCACTATTACCTGACAGAGTTGAGTTAATCAATGATAAACTTGATACATCACTATAAATAGCACCACCGATGTCAGCTGTATTTCCTGAAAAAATACAGTTGATAAACTCCACCTCAGCATTAATACTAAAAAATGCACCCCCTGCCAAATTTGCTGTATTTCCGGAAAAAATACAGTTTCGAAACGAAGAAGATGAATTGCAGGCTACACCCCCACCAACACTAGTTTCATAAGTAGGGCCATTGGAATTACCTCCCGAAATGATAAAACCATCCATTAAAAAGGGTAGTGCACTTAATGAGGTCACCACCGTATATGCATTATCGGAATTATTCAAACCGGCCTGATCATCTTGTTTTAGGTCCCCACTTAAAATGGTGGGGTTATTGGCATAATCCCTTTGATCCAGGCTGGTTTCATTACCTGAAAAACCTCCATAGATGGCTATCTCATTACCTAACAAAAATGTTGATAGCCGATCATTATCGGTTTGGTTTGTCCCTTCATCCGGGTAATAGTTGCCACCTGCAACCCATATTTGTTTTCCTTTATAACACTGAGCCCCATCCAGCATAGCCAGTGCAGAGTTTAAATACTTTTTAGCGGTGGCCCAGCTAAGCCCATCGCCATTATCATCAGGCTGGTTTGCATTTACATATATTTTTGATGTGTTTATGGCACTACTGGTAATGCTGTAGTTTAAGTACACAACATTTTGATTGCCCGATGCATCTGTAGCCACAACTTCTTTGACAAAGCTCTTACCTATATCTGAGCAGGTCACCGTGAACGGTTCTGCCTGAACCACACTAGCCACCCCACAATTATCCACAAAATTTAACTCTGGCGGAGTAATAGTCAACGAGGTTCGGAATCCCATATCTATAACCCCAAAGTCGGGAGCATTAATAATTCTTGAAGTCGCTGAAGTAATGGTAGGTGCAAAATTATCGACCACTGTCACCTGGGCCGAACAACTTCCACTATTACCATTTGCGTCTGTAACCGTTAAAGTGACCGTATTTTCACCTAAATCAGTGCAGGTGAAAGTGTTTTTTGAAGTGGTCATTTCCACTAAAAAGACATCATCAAGAGAACCACCATCAATTGCCGCGGGATCTAAAGTTGCCTCCCCGTTTATACCTGAAGCAATACCTATTTGGCCATCATTGGTAATATAATTTCCCTGCCCCAAAAAAAGGACTGTGTTTTTACAGACTGCTACCGGAGGCTGGTTATCGTAATTAACCTGATAGCTTACTGTCCCATTTTGGGAATTTGTCACATAACCACCATCCTTAAACGAGCGGACGGGATATTTTGAAGAAACATAAGAAGAGCCACCACCCCCTCCACGCTGCTTACCACCTCCACCACCGCCATTATAACCACCACCACCACCTCCGGCACCAAAGCTATTCCACAAAACTTCTGAGCAGCTTGAAAAACCAGGATCGTAAAGCCATGGGCTTCCGGCACCGCCCCCGCTGTATCCGGTTCCCCCGCGACTGCGGTCTTTTGTTCTTACTTGTATACAGCCTTCAACCTGAAATGGAGTGTCCTGATTGCAATTAGTGCCAGAATAAAAAGTATCTTCCGGATGATAACCTCCCCAACCCCCATCGCTGGCTGACTTTCCTGTTATGCTCTCACTATGAATTCCAGTGTTTACTCTCGAGATTCCACTAAGCCCTCCTCCTCCTCCTGCATGAATGCTTAATTTGTCTGAGGATCTAGCAACTATAGCCCCTAAAGACTCTGGTGTGTTATTTCCGGTAGTTCCATTTACTCCTGCATTTCCTGAATCACCACAGGTTGTGGCATGTCCATCTGTTACTGTGCCTCCCGGCCTTCCCGAGGATTGATAAGTTTCTACAGCAGACCCACCGCCGCCACCGCCGGCAAGCGCAATTAAATTGCCATTATGATCCAGCAGAGCTGTAGATGCTCCACCACCACCACTTGCTATAATAGGATGGGATTCGTTTTCCCCATGTTTACCCATGTAAAAGGTGATTCTTTTCCCCTCGTTTTCAGATGTGATGGGCATCGTAAAGGTCACTGTACCTCCTTCTCCCCCTTGCGCAACAAGGTCTGTAAACAATCCATCCCAAGTTGCTGTGCCTCCATCACCTCCTTTTAAAGTAAAGGTAATACTTGCTGCCCCAGTGCTCAGTAAGGGTATGGTAGCTGTTGCAGTAGAACGTACCCTTATAGATGCATTATCAAATACAATAGCAGTTTGTGCGGTATTGGTCAAAGTGCCATTGTCTGAAAAGGTAGTGACCTGGGCAAGGCTTAGTTGAGCAATTAAGAAGCAGAGACAAAAAAAAGCGGTTGACTTCGTCATAATCAATAGGTCTTTTTAAGATCCTCAAAATTATTGACGGGGCAGTCCTGATAAAATACGTAACTTATGCAAATATTACGTAGAGTACGTATTCGATTGAGATACTTACAGACTGTTTATGATCTCGGCATGGGAGTTAATCCAAACAGACAGCGTGTTGGACACGGGCTCCAGTTCTAACTTGGCAATGATGTTGGTACGGTGCTTTTCAACCGTGCGTTTAGAAATACTCAAGGTTTCACAAATCTCTAGGGAAGTCTTATTTTGAGCAATTAACCGGATGATGGTACGCTCTGAAGGGGTAAGTAAGCTTATTTTTCTCAACTCCTCATTAGCCAATGTTTCAAAATCATCCTCAAAGGACTTGCTGTAGTAGTTATTGCCTTTCATCACCTCAGCTATACATAAAACGATTTCTTCAAAGCTGTCCTCTTTCAACAGATAGCCCTGTACGCCCACTGTTTTGGCCTGTACGACAAAACCTTTTTGCTTATGATAGGACATCATAATAAAACGGGTTTTTAATTGCTGGTTTTTTAAACGGTTTACTACTTCAAAACCATTTAAAAAAGGCATTTCAATATCTAAAAAAGCGATATCCGGGTTGTGCGCATGGATAGCTTCAAGCGCCGAAGTACCGTTGGTTGCAGTTGCCACTACATTATATCCCGCCTGCTCCAGTTCTTGTTGCAGCCCGGTCAACATTAAGGGATGGTCATCTGCCAGTATTACGGAAAGGTTGGGGGTAAACATAAATTTTTAACTTATACTATTATAAGGTGATTGAGATTTTTAAACGTGTTCCTTTAGTGGTTTCTGAATGCACTTCTAAGTGAGCCTTAATAATCTTACAGCGTTCCTGAATGGACTTTAAACCTAAACTTTTACCGGAATCTGCCACTTCTTTATAATCGAAACCTATTCCGTTATCCTGTACGGTCAAGCTTACCCGGCTTTGCTCTTTTAAGACCGTTACGGCTACTGTACTGGCTTTTGCGTGTTTTACAATATTTTGTAAAGTTTCCTGAAGGATTCTATAAAGGTGTAGTGCTTTTTCTTCGTTCAAAACATCATCTACAAAAGCGATCTCTGTGGTAAAAAACAGTTCTGTTGTCGAGTCGAGGTCGTTCACAAGCTCTTGTGCGGCCTTTGTAAAACCCAGCCGTTTAAGTACTACAGGATACAGGTTGTGAGAAATGGCCCGTATATTAGCCAATGTATCTGTAGCCAAGTCTTGGATGAACACATCTCCGGAACTCTTTGCCTTTCGCGTGAGCAACATCAGTTGTTGACCCACACTATCATGCAACTCCATGGCCACCCGGTTACGTTCCTGTTCTTGTGAGGATATTACGTATTGTGAAAATTCCTCATTCTGCTTTTGGGCCTTTTTTGCAAACCTCCGTGAACGTAAAACATTGTAGAAAGCGAATGCAAAGACCAATCCCAAACCTCCAAAAATAAGCCATTGCCTCTGCAACTTCTTTTGCGCCTGTAATAAATTGATGTTGCTCTGTTGCGCAGCTATCTTTAAATCACGCTTTTCGGTTTCATAAAGGGTCTGATAATAAGTTAAAACCCGTGCTTTTTGAATATTGGTTATAGAGTCTTTAAGATGTGAGTAGCTTTCAAAATGTTTAAGGGCTTGATTTTCATCACCAAGCAACTTATATACTTTAGAAAGAAAGTAGTCAGCTTCCTGAATCTCCTCATATTCCTTGCTCTCTTGTTTAAGATTGAGGTAAGCTGTTCCATAATCCAGTGCCTTTTGATACTCTTTTTCGGCAAATGCCAAACGCTTTTTTGCATCTAAATAAAATGCTTCATTAAAACCGCTTATCTGGTCAGGCTCGCGCTCTAATTCGGTCATTAGCTTATTAGCCTTAGCTAAACTATCATTCTCGGCATAGGCCCCTATTAAGCCAAACGTCAATATGGGTTTAAAAAAATCCTGATACTCTGATGTCTCGTTTGAGGATAGAGCCTGTTTTAAATAAGCAATGCGTTTGTCTTGTTCCCCCATCTTATTGGCACTGGCCGCCGCATTATAAAAAATAGAGGGTAAACTGGGGTATTTTTTATAGGCTTCCGCCAAGCTGATCAGCTCGTTGCGCTCTTTGGTCTCTTCATCATAAAACCCGTTTTTCCCATACAAAATGGTCATGGAATTTTTGGCATTGATCCAGTTGAGGGTATCCTTATCCTTTTGAAAATAACCTATGGCCTCCTGAAGGGTAAGGGAGGCATTGCCAAACTCCCCTTTATCAACATATACAATCCCTTTTCCCAGCTTGGAAAGTCCCTTCAGGGGAGTGTTCTTGTCTTTGGCATAGTAAAATGCACTGTCAAAGTTGGAGATTGATTCTTCAAATTCCCCCGAATAATAGTAAAGATCAGCCAACTCAAAATAAAACTTACTTATTACTTCTTTATCTTCCACCGATTTTAATAGCGGGATAGTGTTGGGAATAAGGTCTTTTGCCCGGGCTGCGTTTTCATATTTGAAGAGATTGATCAGGTTAGCGGTGTGCTTTACCGCTACATCATAGTCCCTCACCTTTTTCGCTAGCTCAATGGTTTCATACAAAAGGGAGTCATTGCTTTGATTTAAAGAACTTAAGCTATCCAGTTCATTAAGCCTATTTTTAGGTTTGGAAGAAGTATCCTGGGCTTTTGTACTTGGTACACAAAGGGCGCTAAATAAAAGCAAAAAGAAAAACCAAATGGTAATCCTCATTGAAAAACAAGTAATTAAAGTATAAAACTAATTTTTAATTTGACTCAAGAAAATAATAAAGCCAATTTGTGTACTAGAAGCAACCTTACTTTCTGATTGGAACGGGAGCCCAATTTAATATAAAATGGACGTAATAGTAACTGTAACCTTCCCCTTTTTCTCGTAATGTGAACGCATAAAATTGGTATTTGCGTCAAAACCTCATCAGCGAAATTACTCTCCTCAAAAAGCAAGTTCCCTCAGAAAAAGATTTGACTGTAAATACTTCGATGATTTTCAAAAACTTAGCTTGAATAGAGAAAAAACCTGAAGATTTGAAAGGGACGATCACTCAATCCTATCTTTGATAATGAAAAGAACCCGAAAAAGGTTGTTCTCTTGTGAGGATATAGTATCAAAAACTTGAGTTCAAACCCGGAACAAATTATCCTGATTTATTCATCCTCTTGTGTAAGGACTGTGATCATTGAAGGTTTTGAAATCTCTTAAGTACGATACTTGAACGCCCGCGAAAAGCTTTCGTATTATTCTATTTCAATTTATGGTATCGCTTGGTACAAATTCTCGAAAAACCTAGATCCAATCCGGGATTCAAGAGAGAAGGTAAGGGCAGTAATATTTGGCCATGTGTCCAAAGAAACCCTTTGCGGTGAAAATTAGCTTTATTCACCGCATTTAGTGCAAGATTTATGTTGGCGCTGCGGTGAATAAATATATATTTAAGTAAATAATCCGGATTTTTCTAAAAAAACAAAGTCTCTGGATAGACTCAAATTCCTTTTGTCCTTCATAAATTTTTAAAGTAGACTAATCTCGGACCATTGCATGCTGACTAAGTATTGATAAGCCGATTGTCATGTCTCAAAATAAGTTTAATAGCTAATCTTGGGGAAGCAGGTCAAAATCCTAAAAATTCTTAACTGGAAGTGGATTTTTCCTGGAAATTCTATCTTTAGATTTCCAATTTTTCTATACAATTATGAAAATTACTCCAATAATCAAGGCTTTGATCCTTTTTCCTACAGGGGTCTATATCCTGCTTTACGCCTTTCCTTTTCCATTAAATCACATCCCCTTCACCTATGAGCTATTCTCAAAATATGTAATGGCCCTGCAGGAAAAGTATATTCTTTTTTTTGGTCAGACTATTTTGGAAATGGAAAGTTTTGAGAAAATCCAGATGACTGGAAGCGGGGACACCACCTATGACTATGTACGTATTCCTGCCCTGATCACCCTCTCTTTTTTCATCGGTCTAGTTCTAAGCCTTTTAAAATACACCCAATCTAAAGGATCTGAATTTTATGCATGGATGCTGGTTTATGCCCGGTATTTTGTGGGATTAACCTTAATATCCTATGGTGTTGCCAAATTCCTTGAAGGCCAGTTTCCGGGCCCTACCTTCTACAGTATGGAAACTAGGGTGGGTGATATTTCTCCTATGGGTTTGGCTTGGAGATTCTTTGGCTATTCGGACACCTATAAAATCTTTATGGGACTTTCCGAAATCACAGCAGGTCTCCTTCTTCTTTTCCGAAGAACTTCCATTCTGGGAGCCTTAGTATCCATCGCGGTCTGTCTCAACATTGTCTTGGTCAACTTTTCATTTGATGTACCGGTCAAGTTGTTTTCTTCTCATCTCTTATTCTTTTCAGTTTTAATCTTACTCCCTCAAATCAAACCTATATTCGATTTTTTCATTCTTCATCGGGAGAGTTCCTTGGAAAAAATCAAACCCCATTTTACCCAAAAGAGACCAAAGATAATCAGATTACTCATTGTAATTTATCTGGCAGGCATCATCCCGATCTCCATGGTGTCCTCCCATTTTCAAAGCCAAAAATTTAGAACCATGGAAAATAAGTGGGAAGGGCTTTACACTTTTTCAGAGATTGACTCCGTGCGGCCTTGGAATAAACTGATCTTGGAAAAAAATCTGATGGTGCTACAATCTGAAAATGGGCCTAGGGAATTTTGGGCCATTCATGAAATTAAGGACAATGGAATACTCCTAATCAAAAACCAAGAGGATGACAGCAAGCCCCACGAGCTCAAAATCAAGAAATCTGCAGACGATCAATATGAAGTTCAACTTCGGATTGGAGACAAAAAAGTAGATGGTGTAGGTACTAGAAAGGATAAATCAAGCTACGAATTGGTAAAGCGCGGATTTCATTGGATTAATGAGTACCCTTATAATCGGTAGGAATGAAAACAGGAGGTTTCCGGAAGTAAAATGAAGGAGAAGATGGTTTTGGGATCCCTTCCTTCCTGATTGATCGTGATATCATAGTTCCCTTAAATGTTGGGACAAAGTACAAGTTTGATCCGAAAGAGGGGAAGTTTAGGACTCTTAAGATCCGGTAAAAAATTCGCAGTTTATACTCAGCTTTTTTTGAGGAAAACTTAAGTTTCAGCCAGGATCATATTCAATCCCATATCTGAGGGCGATCGATATTCATTGTTCGCAAATAGGAAAGAAACTGTCCTGCATGAACAGATTCGTGATACCCAATCCGAAATAAATAATTACCAAGGATTTTCTTTTCTCCATTACCCGGGTGCACGATTTCCGTTTCATTTAATTCCCTATCCGAAAATCTTTGAATACTTTCTAAAAATGCTTCTCTATAGGGTTGGGAAAATTCAAGCTCCTCCATAAGGTTTATGAAAGGCCGGTTTTCCCAGGGCGTCTTATAACTTGACATATCTCCTTGATTAATAATAATGTTCCATCCATAATCAGCCTCTAAAACATGTCTGATCATTTCTTTCGCACTCATTGCATTCTCGTCTGGCTTCCAATTATAATGGCTTTTGGGTAGTCCCATCCACAGCTTTATACTTCTTCTTCTAATTTCTGTGAGATTTAAAACTATGAGTTCAGATTGAGTCATTTTTTTTTCATGCGTTTAAAATTGCTTTTTAAGGGTCACTACCTGTCCCGAACCTCGGGAGAATCTCGCAGGATTACCCCAATAGATCGGGGCATCGGAGTGCGCAACGGCTACGTCGTACTCAATTTGATGTGTCTATAATTGAATAACTAATCATAAAATTTATTGAAACACTTTTCGGGATAGTGTCAGAAATGGATAGAAAGATGAATACAAAAACCACCCCTGCTGCAATTAGTAATTTATTTCCAAGTCGATTTGCCTGCCTTCTTCACTTGCCTTTTTATCCATTCCCGAACCTACCACCATCCCAATTACCATCCCGATGGGTAGACCTATGCTCAAAAAAGCCATATTCCCCAAGCTCGTCCCAAAAACCACCCCAAGAGGAATCCCAAAAGCAGCCATTCCTACTGACATCCAAATATTGCGGTAGTGATTTTTTGCTACAATTTTATGTTCCTTCTCCAGCAGATTTAAAATACTGGATTGCGTCTTGGCAATCATTTTCTTCAGGTCTTTTTCAGATTCTGAAAAAGTGTTTATTTGATCAATTTTTTGATTAATTGAAATTTCAGTTTCTTCCGAAAGCTCCTTTTTTTTCAACTCGTTTAGGAGTTTGTCCAATTGAGCATAGGCACTTTCAAGCTTCTCATTTTGGACAATACCTTCCTTTCTTTTTAATTCGCTAAGTTCCATTCGATTATTATATTCTTGACCTAAGAGGTCGCAGTCACAGGTAGATATGTGGACCTCATGCTCAATTTACCTCTTATCCATTCAAAAAAGTAACCCCTGCCTTTTTATGCAAAAATGCTGTATAGCACAAGGCTAGTTTTGTGAATATCAGTAGAATCAAAACCTTTTCAAGTTACTTTTTCACTTTCTTTTTTCCAAAAGGAGTTTAAGCCGCTCAATTTGAACTCGATGATTCCGCTGCAAAATAATCGGATATAGGTTTCCTACCAGATTGATAAAGGTGGAAACCAAAAAAATGAGGAAATACCCTTCCATGAGAAGGTAGAAAGCAAGGATTGATATAGCAACAAAAGCGGCTAAGTGACCAAATTCCGATTGCCTAGTTTGCGTATCAAAGTCTTCAATTCCAGCTTTGGTACCATTAAAATACTTTTTCCTATTCTTCTCTTTCCCCCAAAAGAACTTCAGTAGGAGCATTTTAAAATATTCCACGCCCAAAACTTGATAGGTCAAAGCGAGATTCCCTGAATTCTTGATCTTATAATAGGAGTTTGGCAAAATTTGGTTGGTCAAAAAGGCAAAACCAAGTAATGCGAAAACCCCTGTAACAAATAAATTTAAGGCAAAGGAAAAAGCGATTAACCCCTATCCAACTAAATTGAATTGGATTGGTCAGTTCCAGAAACCTGAGCAATTCCAGCGAACGGTAAGCCAAGAAAATGGATGCTAGGGTAAGTAATAGCTTTCTTATCATATTTATTTCAGGCTTTATTTCTTTAAGGTATGCAAAAGTCTCTTTATATATAGAAGCCTCTTAATCTGATTTTTCCATTGATTTTACCTGGTATCTCAAAAGAATAGAATTTTTACAGCTGGCAGTTTAGACAAGAATTTCTTTCGTGATCCAATACTCCTAACCTTACAGGATAATCGCTAAATCTTCGGCCCTTTTTTATGAAGATTTTGGGATTGTGAAATAGAAAGTAGCTCCCTCACCAAGCCTTGATTCAACCCAAATTTTCCCCCCCATCAACTCCACATGCTTTTTAGCTGTAGAAAGACCTATTCCTGTACCTCGAGAGATATTAGGATTGTGAATGCGTTGAAAGATTAAGAATATTTTTTCTGAATATTGGGTATCTATCCCGATTCCATTGTCCTTGACAGAGAAGAGACAATGCCCTTGTCTCTCAACGGCATTAATTTCTATAATGGGTGAACCTTCCTGCTTCGAGTATTTTATAGCATTGTCCAACAAGGCATGAAGGATCTGAGTAATACCTACTTTATGAATATGAAGAATCGGTAAATCTGGAAAAGTAATCCTTACCGATTTTTCTGAAATAAGCTTTTTACGGAGTAATTTGTATTCAGTTACAACCTGATTAACATTCACTATTTCCTTAAGATCTATAGGACTACTAACCTTCGAATATTCCAAGATATCAAGGATAATCTGTCTCATACGCTTAGCGCCATCAGTCGCAAAGTGAATATACTGGTGAGCTTTCTCATCCAATTGATTCCCATACTTTCTTTTCAACTGTTCCATGAAGCTGGAAATCATTCTGAGGGGCTCTTGTAAATCATGAGAGGCAACGTAGGCGAACTGTTCTAATTCCTCGTTTGATCGTTCAAGATCCTGGGTATACCTTTTCAGTAATTCTTGATTTTCGCGTTCTTTAGATATATCTGATGAAATCCCTATCATCCCCACTAATTTATTATCATCATCGTAAACCGGAGCATTAGTAACTCGAACAGGAAAAAAGTTTCCGTCCTTTTTTTGAACCTGAAATTCACCTGACCACGTTTTCCCATTTTCAAGGATTTGCGATATCTCTGCTACCTCTAGCTCATTAAGATCATTGGGAATTAAGAGATCCATTTTTTTCCCTATCACCTCCTCTGCATTCCATCCATAGATATCCTCGGCTGCCTTACTCCAATAATTAATAGTTCCACATAGATCTGTCGAAACTGCAGCTTGTCCTATTCTTTTTAATAGGTTAGCCTTAAAGGTATTTTCATTTTCAAACAATTTTTGCTCAGTAATATCCGCCATGGCTCCTACCATCCGAATGGCGTTTCCTTTTGCATCCCTCACAATAACTCCCTGATCTATAACATATACAATCCCTCTTTCTTGATTGATGATCCGGTAATCAAATTTCCATTTTTGCACATCAGGATTTTTTATTGCCTTATCAAGGCTTTCCTTGATTTTTTCCACATCATCTGGATGAAAAGGGTCTGTCCAAAAATCAGATGAGCTAAATGTTTTTGCAGCCTCTTTGCCAAAAAACAATTCAATGGCATTAGACCTATAAACTTTATCATTTACCA
>NZ_FNAC01000043.1 GCF_900101705.1 Algoriphagus faecimaris
CATGGACAGCAGTTCACCTGCCTGGTAGTCCGATGACAAAAGCCATGAAATATACTGGTTGATTGTATTGCGGGATATACCCAGGGTCAAGGCAATCTTTCTGTTGCTCAGACCATCTCTGTGTAAACTGAAAATCTGTTTTATATCCATCGGATCAAGTACGTTAGCCATCTCGTTTTATCTTTAGAACGACATGGGGATTATTACTTGACCTTTCAAAGTGGCACAAAACGAACCGAAACAGTCCAATTCATCCGGCACAAAACGAACCGAAAATAGCTCGTCTATCCTGGCACAGTTTGAACCGAAACAGGTGGCGCAATTAGACCGAAACAGGTGGCGCAAATCAAACCCTTATATCCACTATGGAAGCGTAGCGGAATCTGAATGGAAAGAGGGTATTTCCTTTTGTCCCTAAATTGTGCGATGGTAAAAGGAGATTAAAAATCTCCTTTTTTGCTTTATTTATTTGTTCCAAAGACACTATGAAACTATACTACTACTTTCTTTTAGGCCTTATTTTTTTTGTTGGATGCGAAAATAAGGAAACTAAACGCGATACTATTTCTTTTACTGAGGAGGATTTGCCAGATGTTATTACGCTCAAAGGCTATAAATATGCTTTTCCACAGCTTTTAAACCCCAAAGGAATTCTCGTTTCCGACGGAAAGGCAATTATCTTTGAAAGAAAGAACGTGCATGATGATAAGCTTCATATCATTGATTTGGCAACGATGACTTATCTTCAAACCAAAGGAAAAGATGGGATGGGGCCGGGAGAGGTTGCTACAATTACACAGGTGGAGGCACTATCTGACCCTAATAGATTCAGGGCCTATGATCTAGAATTAAGGTTGTTTTCCACGTTCAATTTAGCAGATACCACCAGATTAGCAGAGTCACAGTTCAAGGCACCAGAAACTGCTTTTTACATAACAAATCCAGCCCTGACCTCTGACACTTCTCTTTTGGCCAATACAGTAGATGGCTGGACAAAATATCTTCAATTGACAATTTCTGGAGATACCTTGGCTATGTTTGGTGACTGGAGGGATATGATCAAAGGAAAAAAATTACCGAACGGTTATAAGGAGGAGGAGTTAGATGCAAATCTTGTGAGCAATGTTTTTCAAGGTCCACTTAAATCAAGTAAGAATAAGCGATTTGCGATCAAAGCAGGGGTCAAAGTTGATTATATTGATATAATAGACATAGAAGCCTTGTCCATCAAGACAATTTACGGGCCACTACCCGGAGTGCCGGAGTTTACAATAAGCTATTGGGGCGGTTATCAAATGCCGGACATGGGATCATCCAGTACTTCTCGGTATATTGATGTATTTCCCGGAAAGCAATCTTTTTTTACTTTGTTTTTAGGTAAAAATAGTAGAGAGATTAGTGATATGAACAATCCCAATAGGATTTTTGAGTTCGACTATGAGGGCAATCTTTTAAGTCATTTTCAGTTGGACTATCCTCTTCTAGGATTCTCAGTGGACGAAGAAAACAAGGTCATCTACGGAGTCACGGTGGATCGGGAACCTAATCTGGTCCGGTTTGAGTATTGATTTGAATGGTAAATCCATATTTGAACCGTCTGCAAAAAAAAACACCACTGATAGAAAAAAATGGCCATTTTTCCGTTCTCAGATTTGCGATTAAAAACTAAACTCAATAGGTTAGTTTCAGCTTCGGGGTCGAAGTCACTTTTGGCCAAAAGTTTTTAAACTAACAAAACCAATAAAAACATGAAGAAGGTATTGTTTGGAGTAGCCTTTTTAGGGGCTATGATGTGTACGATCTTTGTAAGCTACGGGCAGGCTAGTGTAGATCCTAGTGAGGGAGAGCCTTGTGAAGACTCAATAGACATCGATGGTGAAACCATAACGGTTACCGTTTGTGGTCGAAAGACGAACCTATGGGGACTGATTGATGGTATTGATTGTAATGCTGATGCTACTACTTCTTGCTCTTTCACGAATTGAAATTAAGACTGAATGCGGGTCAGATTGACCTGCATTTTTATTTTAAAAAAAGTATGATCAAACGATTTTATTACTTTTTAGCAATCTTTTCTCTGAATTTAATCTATTCATGCAACAAAAACTCTTCGGAAGAGGAGGCTTCTAATCCGATAAAAATTCAGTCTATTGCCCCTATTAAAAATCTATCCATAAAGTCTGCTCGGATAGTCAGATTTTCAGAAAATACATTTGCACCAGTTGGAAGTGTGCATAAAATCTTAGCTATCCGAAATCGGATTATTTTGGTTGATAAAACTATTGGAAATACTGTGATTATTTTTGATAATACAGGAAAGTATTTAAATCACATCTATAGAATTGGTGAAGGGCCGGGTGAATACAAGAATTTGGAAAACATCTATTATGATGAAAAGGAGAATGTATTAATCCTGATTCCAATGGATTATCGGAAAAAGTATTTTTTCGATCTTGACGGCAATTATATCAAAGAGGAGAAGTATGATGAGAATATTAGATATACGGACCTATTGCCGTCAGGTATTTCGGAAATTCTGATCAATAATGGTTCCCTGAATGCCGAGGATGGATTTAAAGTTTATAAAAATCAAGAATTGCTTGTATCGACCATACCTTTTGTTGATTATTTAGACAGGACTCCTTTGGATGGGAGGAATGTTATATCTAAAATTGATCGGGATAATTATAATTTTACTGTTGGGAATAGAGATACCATTTTTCGGTATAATGCTAATAGCCTCGAAATTTCAGTTGACTATATATTTGATTTTGAAGCTCCGATTTCGAAAATCGATTATGCCAACCATCCCAGTCCGCTAGAATATTTTGTTGAAAGCCAAATGTTTATTGGCATTTTTGATATTTTTCAAAATGAAAATTTCCTTTCGTTCACAACTTTTAAATATCCCAGAATCAAAGGTAGACTTTTGTCAAAGTCAACTAACAAGATTTATGATACTGAGGAATTTGTCCGGAACGAAATTGGTAGCCTAGGTTTTGATGGAGTTTTGGGTTTGGGACAAAGCGGAGAGTTTATTGCGGTACTGAAGGCTGACGAAGATGGGAATTGGGATTTTTCAAAGAATATGAGCCTGGAGGCCGCCGCCAATCAAATGGAGGACTTGGAGCCTGAGGAGTTTTTACTGCTTTTCTTTAAGATTGAGGAATTCAGCTAACCTATGCTGTTAAAAGTTATCAGTTTTGGTAATTATCTCAGTTGATTAATTTTCTTTTTTATCAAACTGTATGTGAAATGACGGATGCCGGCATCATTCATCATTTCGAAGTAATTGGGCTGTTCAATTTCGCCATTGGGAAGAAATCGAATATACATGTAATTCATTTTTTGGATAAATCCCATTGAAAGTAGGGTGTAGTTTTTTGCTTTCCATTTTCATTTTTGCTTATTTGCCCCCGACCCAATAGCCGCACTTTTTTCTCAAACCTAAGTAAAACTTCAATGAACAAACACCTCTACGAATCCGGCTTGATCGGAAATTGTGCCTATATCGCCCATATCGAAAAGGACACCAATATTTCTTGGCTTTGCATGCCCCGATTTGACTCTGACTTTGTCTTTGGGGGAATGCTCGACCGGGAAAAAGGAGGTAAATTCACCATTCTACCTGAAAATCCTGAATTTGAATCTTCGCAAGCTTATCTGGAAAACAGTAATATTCTGGAGACGACCATAAGCAGTGGGGGCGAAAGTTATAAAGTGACCGATTTTGCCCCTCGTTTTAAAAATTACGGCCGCTACTACAAGCCTTTGATGCTGATCCGAAAAGTGGAACCGCTTTCGGGTTCTCCGCGAATCCGTATCGAATGTCAACCCGTCACCGACCGGGGGCAAGTGCAACTCCGGCCTAGCATCGGTTCCAATCATATTCGCTATATGGGGATCGATCAGGAAGTGCGTCTGACGAGCAATGCACCCTTGAGCTATGTTTGTGAAGGAAAGGCTTTTGTGCTTCAGCGTCCGGTTTACCTGGTTTTTACTTATGGGAGACCATTGGAGGCACCGATCGAGACCACTTCTGAGCGCTTTTTGCAATCCACGGCCGAGTATTGGCAGTCTTGGGTGAAATCCACCAGTATTTCCGGTTTTCATCAGCGACTAGTCTTACGGTCGGCTCTGATTTTGAAAATTCACCAGTTCGAGGATACGGGAGCAATCATTGCCGCTTCGACCACTTCTTTGCCGGAGTCTCCGGGCTCAACCCGAAACTGGGATTACCGCTATTGCTGGATTCGGGACAGTTATTATACGCTGACCGCATTCAATTCCATCGGTCACTTCGAAGAACTGGAAAAATATTTTGAATACATTCAAAATCTACCTACTGGTCCGGATGGTCGCTATCAGCCGCTTTATTCGATTACGGGAGACTGGCTACTGACCGAGGAAATCTCCGAACTCTCCGGGTATTTGGGAAACAAGCCCGTTCGATTTGGCAACCAAGCCTATACCCATATCCAAAATGACCTTTACGGACAGGTTTTGGTTTCGCTGCTTCCGCTTTATTCCGATCAGCGATTTACGGCAAAGGAAAAAAGCTATTCCGAACCCATGATTATGAATCTGCTGGATAAAATCGAGGCAACCATGCATGAGAAAGATGCGGGATTGTGGGAGTTTAGAAACCTGGCGCAGGAGCATTGCTATACCTTTTTGTTTCATTGGGCGGGAGCCTGCGCTGCTGCTAAGATCGGAATTCGATTAAGCAATGAGGAAATGTATCAAAAGGCTATTTTCCTCCGAGATGAGGCGGTGAAGAAAATCGAAGCCTGCTACCTCCCCGAGCGTAAGGCTTATGGACAGGCAATCGGGTCCAAGCACATGGATGCTTCTACGCTGCAATTGATCACTATGGGCTATTTTGGAGACGACTTGGAGCGAGCCAATGCCCACTTGAAAGCCTTGGAAGAGGACTTGCTGGCCAAAGATTTCCTTTTTTATCGTTACAAGCACATGGATGATTTTGGGGTTCCCGAGACGACCTTTTTGATTTGTGCCTTTTGGTATATTGAGGCTTTGGCCTGTGTCAATCGACTGGAAGAGGCAATCGAGGGTTTTGAAACCTTGGTCAAGTATTGCAATCATCTCAAGTTGTTTTCGGAGGATGTGGATCAGTCGACAGGTAGTCAGTGGGGCAATTTTCCCCAGGCCTATTCGCATGTGGGATTGATGAATGCGGCTTTCCGAATTGGGAAAAAGCTGGATCGACCTAATTTCCTTTAGGGATAAAGCCACGAATTCACAAATTGAAATCAAAAGTCTGCCGTCGTCTGTGTCTTCACCGACGACTCTGAATTGATTTTTCGGCATGACACCAACCGAGGCCACTCCATGTCAGCCTAGGAGGAGGAAATTGAAATACTGTAGAAAAACAATTGAAATAAGCCCTCCTTCGTCGGGCGAAATATTTTGTAACGCGTGTTTTATATGAATTTTGGGCCATCGTCTGTGTCCTCACAGACGATATTACTATGATTTTGGGCTGTGAAGAAACAGCCCGAGGCTAGAGAATATAATCGCCGTCCTCTGTGTTTGCACAGATGACTTTACCATGTCTTTGGGCCGTAGAAGACACAGCCTGAGGCGGGAATGAATTTCCATTGTATTTCACCGAGCGAAGCGAGGTATATTTCGCAAAGCGTATTTAAACCCTATTTCTCCAAAGTTCTGCTTTCTGCCTACTGCGACTGCCTACCATTACGTTTGCCGTGGTCTGTGTTGAATTGATTTTTCGGTATGTGGGGACAGAGACCGAGGCGAGGAACGGAAAAAAAAGCCACTAATTCACGAATTAAGTTTAAAGAATTGGGGAATGTCTATATCCGTTTAGACGACTATTTCCTGGATTTTCGGTCTGTGGAGACATAGATAGATGCATGCCTATCTCAGCTGAGGAAGAAAGAAATTGAAATACGATAGAAATAAGCCCTCCTTTGTCGGGTGAAATAATTTGACCATGGTGGATTTTATCCTTATGCCGTCGTCTGTGTCTCCACAGACGACTCTGAATTGATTTTTCGGTCTGTGGAGACACAGACCGAGGTGAAACTTCCTTTATTTCACCGAACAAAGTGAGGTGTATTTCGCGATGCGTGTTTCAATCGTATTTCCAATAACTATGCACTTCACTGTCTGCCATCTTGTCACTTTTTCTCAATTGGAACAGGCATTGATAATTCCCATTAGTCAATAATTGTATTCACTAAAACGATTTATACCATGCAGGAAAAAGGTACCATCTCGATTCATACCGAGAATATTTTCCCCATTATCAAAAAATTCCTCTACTCAGATCATGAGATTTTTCTTCGCGAATTGGTTTCCAATGCCGTCGATGCTACGCAGAAAATCAAGCGTCTGGCGACATTGGGTCAGTACAAAGGCGAATTGGGTGATATCAACGTAGAGGTTTCCTTCGACGAGAAAAAGAAGACCATCACTATCGCTGACAAAGGTCTGGGGATGACCGCCGAGGAGATCAAAAAGTACATCAATCAGATCGCTTTCTCCGGTGCGACTGAGTTTGTGGAGAAGTTCAAAGACGCCAAGGATGCCAATGAGATCATCGGTAAGTTTGGTTTGGGATTCTATTCTGCCTTTATGGTAGCCAAAAATGTAGAAATCCATACGCTTTCCTATCAGGATGGGGCCGAACCTGCCATTTGGACCTGTGATGGTTCCACCGAATTTGAGATCAAAAAAGGCAAGCGAAAAACCCGGGGTACAGATATCATTCTCCACATCAACGAGGACTCAGAAGAGTTTCTCGACAAGTGGAAGCTGCAGGGCATTTTGGACAAATACTGCAAATTCCTGCCTGTTCCGATCAAGTTTGGCACCAAGAGCGAATCGGTAGAAGATGGGGTCGATGACAAAGGTGAGAAGAAGTGGAAATCTGTCGAAGTGGACAATATCATCAATACCACTTCCCCGATTTGGACCAAGTCACCTAGTGATTTGAAGGATGAGGATTACTTGAATTTTTATAAGGAACTCTATCCCATGAGCGAGGATCCGCTTTTTTGGATTCACCTGAATGTGGACTATCCATTCAACTTGACCGGAGTATTGTACTTCCCAAAAGTGAAGAATGAGTTTGAACTGCAGCGGAATAAAATCAAGCTTTTCAGCCGTCAGGTATTTATCACCGATGAGGTGAAGGACATTGTGCCCGAGTTTCTGATGCTGCTTCACGGGGTAATTGATTCTCCGGATATTCCATTGAACGTATCCCGAAGCTTTTTGCAGGCGGATGGAAATGTGAAAAAGATCAACAACTACATCACGAAAAAGGTAGCGGACAAGCTTTCTGAATTGTACAAAAAAGACCGCAAAGCCTACGAGGCCAAGTGGAATGACATCGGCCTTTTTGTGAAGTACGGGATGATCTCCGAGGATAAGTTCTACGAGAAAGGCAAGGAATTTACTCTGCTAAAAAATACCAAGGACGAATACTTTACCCTCGATGAATATACCGAGAAAGTCAAAGCCATTCAGACCAATAAAGACGATCAGACGATCTTCTTGTATGCGACGGATGTAGATAAGCAGGATAGTTTTATCGCTTCGGCCAATAAAAAGGATTACGATGTGTTAGTTTTGGATTCGCCGATTGACAGTCACTTTATTCAGCATATCGAAACCAAGCTTGACAAAACCCAACTCAAGCGGGTCGATGCCGATGTGGTGGAAAAACTGATACAGAAAGAAGATTCCTATGCCAACTTGCTTACCGAAGATCAAAGCAAGCAGGTAAAAGAACTCTTCGAAAAAGCGATCGATAACAAGTCCTACTCGGTAGAGATTGAAGGTCTCAGCCCGGAGGAGATGCCTGTGACGATCACCATGGAAGAGTGGATGCGCCGCATGAAAGACATGGCCCAAACGGGCGGTGGAGGCCCGATGAGCTTTTACGGACAGATGCCGGACAGTTACAAAGTGGCGATCAACGGAAACCATCCCGTAGTGGACAAGATTCTGAAAGCAGAGGGAGAAGAAGCCCAATTGCAGTTGGCCAAGCAGGCTTTTGATCTGGCTAAGCTTTCTCAAGGCTTGCTGACTGGAAAAGATCTGACTGCCTTTGTGAAAAGAAGTGTAGAGTTGATTTAATGTTAGGGACCTTTGGGGTTTTCAAGAACCCCGAAGGTCTTTTTAGATTTCAAACCTTCGAGCCCCGATAACTTTCGGGGCTCAAAGGTTTACTCTACCCCGTCAAATCGCTGAGATTTTTTATTTTCCCATACCTACTCGTTAACCAGTTGTTCATCACTAAATTTATCTTGTTTATTAACAAATTGTATTTCAGTGAGTTAGAAATATAATCATTTTAAGAACTAAAATTTTTATGACTGACAATCAACTCCTTATGGTATACAATTGTAAATTTATTAGTCAATTGTTTGACTTTCTGAATGGGGGGTATGTTTATGTCAAGTTTTCGGCGCTGAGAGCTTTTTTAATATGTATATCCGCTTTCTTACCAGTAGTAAAACTGAACAGCTAAAATTCTGCGAAAATGTTCGATTTATGCAGGCATCGGTCATCGGACACCTGACATCCGTCGTTTTAGTAAGAAAATTAGGCTACTGGTGTTATTACGGATAATCATGTTTTTTAATCAATCGTTTAATTTTAAATCTTTGAAAAAATGAAAAGACTTAAAAATTATGTGTGTTTTATGGTAGGTTTCTTTTGCTTGTGTAGTTTACAAAAGGAACTTATAGCACAGGAGAAGATTTACGAAGCTTGTCCTAATATGGAGCTTTCCTATTCTATTATAGACGAGGAAACTAAAATGTGTGGAAATAGTGGAATGGGCGGAAGTGGGTCACAGGTCACCTTCTTAGTTTGTAACCCTGATCCAGTTCAATGTTGTCCAGGGCTAGATTTTGAACCAGAACCATCTTGTTTTGGATAGATTTATATTATTATGTTAAAATTAGGAAATCTAGTTTATATTTTTATTTTTTTACTTTCCTATTCCTGTAATCAGAAAGCGGTAAAAATAGAATATTTACAAAATGAAAGTGAGGAATTGAATATTTCCTCACTTTTTTCTTCGATACAAACCATTGTTTTAGAGACTAGGGATGATGCGCTGATAGGTGAAATTTCACTGGTTCGCTATGGAGAAAACAGGATTTTTATTTTGGATAAAAGGCGTGCACTTTCAGTTTTTGTTTTTGATGGAGAGGGAAATTTTATAAAGAAAATTGAAGGAGGATGGACTGGTCCTGGATACCTCAATTTTCCTGATCATCTGGTAGTTTTGAAAGATGAGTTGATGATTTACGATCCTAGACAAAATAAGGTCATGGTATTTTCATTGGAGGGCTCATTCAAGCATGAATCTTCGTTAAAGGACACTGGAATTTATGCTTTGGATATGATTGCCAATAAGGGGGAAGCGGTATTCTTTGATTTTTACTCTGAACCCAATTCACTTTTTAGACTTGTAGATGTCAACGGCGAGGAAGCTGTAAATCAGCTCAATGAATTTGAGGAAGTAAAGGTGGTTTCTGGTCGGAGATTGCCTTATGTATCCTTGACAAAAGATAATAAAATAAGGGTACAGCTTCCAGGCTCCTTTTGTTATTATGAGTATGATAAAGCAGGTTTAAGTAATTATGAATGTTTAGATTTTGGGGAAGAAAATAATTTTCAAGGTCAGTCTGAGGTGATTTTCAAGGATTACTATGAGGAGCTTGTGCAAAAAGAGTTGTCTATGCTTAGGGGGGAGTTTGTAGACTTGACAGGCCATTCACTTTTTTCAATTCAGCAAGGAGCGGCTGTTATTTTTTCCATTTATGATAAGGAAGAGAACAAAGCCTATCCGATTCGGCTAAAAAATGATCTTGGAGGGATTTGTCCGGATATAGAATCCCTACCGGCTTATAATGTGCATCCTGGAGAATTAACACTAGGGTTTTTTCCGGGGGATTTGAAGTTGATTTATGCTCAATCTGATAAGCAGCAGGAGCTGCTTGATTTTTTTAAAACAAAAGCAATAGAAGACAGTGATAATCCAATTCTATTTAGATTAATTGAATGACTTTTTTGCTTTTTGGTTAGAGATGAATATCGAAAGTCCCTGCAGGAATTCCAACCTTCGAGCCCCGATAACTTTCGGGGCTCAAAGGTTTACTCTATCCCGTCAAATCGCTGAGATTTTTTATTTTCCCATACCTACTCGTTAACCAGTTGTTCATCACTAAATTTATCTTTTTTATTAACAAATTGTATTTCAGCAAGTTATAAATATAATTATTTTAAGAACTAAAAATTTTATGACTGATAATCAACTCCTTATGGTATACAATTGCAAATTTATTAGTCAATTGCTTGACTTTCTGAATGGGGGGGGTATGTTTAGTTCAAGTTTTCGGCGCTGAGAGCTTTTTAATCAAATTATAACCTTATGTTTAAGAAAATTAAAATTATTTGTTTTGCTTTAATAGGATTCTTTGTCTTTGCTTTTTCAAGCAGCCTAAAAGCAAATGACTATCCGTCAAATACCGGCTATTGGGTGCAAAGTGGAAACAACACCTATTATTGTGAATGGTCATTCTTCGAATGGGTATGTCAGTCAGGTTCAACTTCTGACGGTCCTCCTGAAGAATCTCTTCCAGAGGGAGGTAATAAAAATATATGCATCCTATCCAAATAAAATGGGTGGGGTGCATTTTTAAGAAAATCAACAATCTTTAATTTTCAACAGTATGGCTCGAAAAAGTAAATATACTTTTCAAATCCTTTTTCTATTGGTTTTTTGGGCGTGTTCAGAAGAATCAAATCTTTCCAATAGGGATCCCTATACCATAGTATCGAATAAGATGCAAAAGGGACCAAAAATCATCTTAACTCGCTCAGCAATTGCCCCAATTGTAGATGATAGCCTAAATCATCGATTTAATCGACTTAGCCTGGATTATCTTTGGCAAGACTCTCTTTTATTTTATGCCAATCAGAATAAAATCCATCAGGTAAATATTCAATCTGGTGAACATGAGGTAATCGAAATCCCAGATTATGAGGTTAGGAATACAATAATTTCTACCCTTCCCATCAGCAAGGACTCGATTCTAACACTTCAGCTGATGCCGCCTATTTTGATGATTAACGATTCCAGGGGGAATGTTTTTTATAAGAAAACGCTTCCTTTTTTTGATTTTGATGTAGATAATCTTTGGTGGAAAACCATGAATATGGCCCTAGATGCTGGAAGCTTTAACTATAACCTTCAACCACTACGTCCACTTTATTTTGATCGATCCAAAAAGCAAGTTTTTATTCCCTTTCTTCCTGTGGATTATATTCTTTTAGATCAGGTAGAAAACTCTGAGACGATTGGGGTGTTTGATTTGGAAAATCAAGATTGGGACTATGGCCTAGGTGCCGCCCAGGGGTTGATCAAATATCGGGGAGATCAAAATTACACTAAGATATTTGACCAGAATTATTTTTTAGTTCAAGGTGACACCACCTTTTTGAGCTATCCGATTAGTCATCATGTGTTTTTGTTAAATTCTAAAACGGGAGAACTCATTGATGAAGTCATTGCCTCCCCCCAAGATCCTGATCCGATTCCTGCACCGATACGAAAGGATGTCTTAACGTCAAGCGATTTTGTAAAGATGGAGGAGTGGAGAGCGGGCTCCCCTTTCTATGGGGATTTGGCATTTCATGAGGATTTGGGAATGTATTCTCGGGTTTATTTTCACAAGAAGAGTCAAATTGATGGGTTTAAAGGAGCATATTGGGAAAACAGGGAAACTACTTTACTGATTTTTGACAAGAATCTTAAGTTGATTCAAGAAATTGAACTTGATCCAGAAATTTTTCAGCTTTGGCGATATCTTCCCACCTCGGATGGGTTTTTGGTTTCGGAGATGAATCTTCAAAAAGAACTCGAAAACTCAGATGAAATTCGGCTCGGGTACACGGCAAAGTATCGCTTGGAGGTAGAGTAAAGTGGAATTCAAGGATCAGAAAATTCAATTCTAGACGACCTTTTTCAATTGCAGTGTGGAGTTGATTTAATGGTTTGAATTTACCCTCCGAGGGTTTTCAATCCCTCGGAGGGTTTGATTTTTTCGAACACAGAATTCTGATTTTTGAAGTCTTCAAGATCATGAAGGTCTTTCTTTGAAATTAGGACTTAAAATAGAGACCTCATCGAAGGTCTTTTTCGATTTTCTTGGGATTCAAACCTTCAAGCCCCGATAATTTTCGGGGCTCAAAGATTACTCAATCCCGTCAAATCGCCGAGATTTTTTAATTTCCCATTCCTACTTGTTAGCCTGATGTTCATCACTCAATTTATCTTGTTTATTAACAAATTGTATTTCAGTGAGTTAGAAATGTAATTATTTTAAGAACTAAAATTTTTATGACTGATAATCAACTCCTTATGGTATAGAATTACAAATTTATTAGTCAATTGCTTGACTTTCTGAATGGATGGAGGTATGTTTAGTTCGAGTTTTCGGCGCTGAGAGCTTTTTTAATCAATCGTTTAATTTTAAATCTTTGAAAAAATGAAAAATTTCATCAAAAGTATTTGCATCGGGTTGCTTTTCCTACCTATGATCATGTCTCAAAAGTCAATGGCAGAACCTACTGTTATTTGTTGTGTTGAAAATCCTTGGCGAAAATGTGCTGTTGTCGTTTATCTCGACTCAGATGGTAATCAGGTTAATTTTAATGTAGCAAATGGAACTGAAGTTCGCTGTCCATCTTACCTATAAGTTGATCTTTTATTTAGCTTGTTTTCTTTTCAGATCATGAAATCGAGCCTTTCTGAATCAGACAAGCATGATGTAACCATCACACTCTGTTTTTTCCCGATCTATCAGGGCAAACATGCGAGATTCTCCCGATTCTCGGGACAGGTAGTGACCATTGAAAAATAATTATAGACAAATGAAAAATAGTCTTCTTTTCTCTTTTGTAGTTTTAATTTCACTATTTGTTTCTTGCAGTGAAAAAGTCGAATTAACGGATCCTTTGGAGGAGTTTGACCGGTCAAGGAAACTGAACGCTACACCATTATCCTCCGCCGATTCACTGTTCCGAGCCTGGAACATGTACTTGGTGGAGGATAAGTTATTGATTAATGACGATGGCTTAGATTATATCTATCGATTGATCGATCCTGTCGAAGATAGATACTTGGGGAAGTTTGGCCGTTCAGGTCAAGGTCCCTGCGAACTAAGTGCATCTGTATTTTTGAACAGATACGGAAGTGATGGGGAGAATATGGGAATATTTGATGCATCCCAAATTCGATTTCAAAGCTTTGCGGTCTCTTCTCTTGAAGATTCAACCGAAACAGCTTTGTGTGAACCTTATTTGTTTCCAATTGATGGTCTCGTCACGCAATATGTGAAACTTGATTCAATCCGTTTTTTAGCTTTCTCCCTAGACGGCAGCCAACCTTACAACTTATATCGAGAAGCTGAAAATGTTCAGTCTTTGGGTACATATCCTTATCAAGCTAAATTTCAGACTGTCCCGGCTATGAATTTAGCATTAGCTTATCAGTTTGATTTTTTTAAGAACCCAAAAAATTCCAAAACTTTAAGCACTTCTTCATACTCTTTTAATATGGATGTACTGCAACTGAATAGGAATGGGGACTTAGAACTATCAGCATCGCGGCATTATTGGCCTACGCTATTTGATCCATCGGAAAATTCATCAAGGGTTTCTTCGACCATTCTGCCCGATGCAGTTTTTGGAAATATTAGTACTTCCGTTTCAGCTAATCAAATTTACGTTCTTTATAGAGATAAGCCTTGGGAAAATGATGTTTTCCAAACGAGTAATCGAATTCTTGTTTATGACTGGGATTTGAATCCCATTGAAATTCTGGAATTAGATCAAGAGGTCAGCCGTATTGCCGTACATGAGGATGATAACTATTTGGTGGGGTATGTGGATGATGGCAAGGCAAATTTGTTTCGTTTTGATTTGAAATAAAATTTTTATAACTGATAATCAACTCCTTATGGTATACAATTGTAAATTTATTAGTCAATTGCTTGACTTTCTGAATGGGGGGGGGGTAAGTTTAGTTCAAGTTTTCGGCGCTGAGGGCTTTTTAATCAATCGTTTAACCTTAATTTTCAAAGATTATGAAAAAATTAATTTTGTGCGGAATATTTTCTGCTTTGATTTCTCTAGGTTCCATGAGTGGATTGTCCGCTCAGGCATCTGTTGAACCAGGAGGTGTTACTTGCCCTTCTTATGGTCAAGTTGGAGGGAATTGTCACATTACTATTCAGCGATATAAGCAAACGCAATATGGTGTTGGATTATGTGATTATTGCGAGTGGACAGGTTATCAGGTGGACTATTGTGATCCATTGTCTCATGGTGGGTGTATGAGTGTATAAAATTTTATTTGGTACAGGGCTATATGAATAGTTAGCCCTGTACTTTCTTCAATAAATTGAAATATGAAATATTTAAATTTTGGTTTAATTCTAGTATTTGCACTATGTGTTAGCTCCTGTAGTACTGATAGTGAAGTGTCGGACTCATCAATATATATTAATTTAGAAAATGTTGAAAAAACAAATTGGGAAGATATTTTTGATGACATAGAGGTGATCCCTCTGGAATTTACTTCAGAGTCTATGTTGGTTAATATTCATAAGATATTGATGCTGGATGGAGATTATATTTTGTTTGATAAGGATCAATCCGTTGTTTATAAGTTTGATTCAAAAGGAAAGTATTTATCAAAATTAGATAAGTTAGGCAGTGCACCTGGAGAATATCAAAGTCTCTACGACATGCTTATCAATCCTTATACAAATAATATTGAACTTTTATCTCCAACGGGCTCAATTTATACCTATAACAAGGATTTTGAATGGATCGAGACTATTGATATAGAGGGTGTGAGAAGTGTTCATAAATTTGAATATTATGCAGAGGATATTATTGCCTTATTCAGTAATGATAACAGGCTTGAATCCAATTTCCTTTTGTACTCCACGAAGGAGAATAGATTAATTAAAAAGATTAAGTTTGAGCCTTCAGTTTTTGAAATTAACCAAATTATGATGCTTGGTAATCCATTAATTCATACAGGTGAGGATTTACTTTATTGTATTCCATTTTCAAATAAAGTCAATACAATGGATATTAATGGTGTTAAGTCAAAGTATATCTGGGATTTTGGAAAGTATAATTTTGATGCAAAGGATTTAAACTCGAATAGTTCAAGAGATGAGGTTCTAGAAGTTATGAGCTATAATGCCAAAAATAATTTCTCCACTTTCTATAATTATACCGAAAATGCTAAGCTTGTTTTTGCTCAGTTTATTTTCAAAAATAAATTTTGCTCTATGGTTTTTGCAAAAGAGTCAGGAGAGTATAGGGTCATTAATGATTTTATGCCAACTGAAACAATATCATTGGTTGAAAACAGCTTAGTCTCTTATACTCATATAGACCAACTAAATAAAATTCTGGAAAGTAACCCAAAAGGGAGCTATGGTGATTTAAGTTTACTGAGGAGTGAGTTTGAGAATAATCCATTTCTTTTGGTATATAGGTTTAAGAGTATATACTAGTTTCCGTCTATCATCAGTAATTATTCGGCTGTGATTTCACCCCTGATTTATTGTATTATTTACAAAAGCCTAGTACGGTACTAGGCTATTCCAAGAATTGGGTTATTTTTGTCTATGCTTTCCAAAAAGACCAAATATGCCCTTCATGCCCTCACTTATCTCGGCAAGCATCGGGATGAAAAAACCGTTCTGATTCATGATATCGCCGAGGAGCATGGGATTTCCCATAAGTTTTTGGAGAATATTCTGCTCGAGCTCAAGAAGGCCGGTATCCTCGGTAGTAAAAAAGGAAAAGGCGGGGGCTACTATTTGATCAAGGAACCTAAGGATATCCCGCTTTCCAAAGTCATCCGTCTCCTTGATGGACCCATTGCTTTGCTCCCCTGTGTCAGCCTCAATTATTACGAACCCTGCTCTGAATGTAAGGATGAAGCCACTTGCGGCATCAATAAGGTGATGATTCAGGTTCGTGATGAGACGCTTAAAATACTGGAAAACAAGACCTTAGAAGATATTTTAAAAACTTAACAAAATTTTTTCCCCATAAAGTCTATAAAAAAGATAGGGTTTATATACTTTTGCTTTCACAATTCGTGAAAACGCATGATTCTAGACCAACCACTCAAGAAGGTATTCGAAACCAAGCCCGGGAAAGACAGCAATCTGAAAAGCTTGCTGAAGTCCATTTCCTGGCGAATCGTCGGAACCTTGGACACTATCATTATTTCATTCATCATCACCGGTCAATTGACTATGGCCTTGTCTATCGGTTCAGTAGAGGTAGTTTCCAAGATTCTACTTTACTACCTCCATGAGCGGGTCTGGGAGTCCGCCACCAAAACCAAAACAGCAGATGCAGAAAAAGAATATGCAAGATCTTGAGCAGCGATTGGAGCAGTTGACTGCGGGAGACGGCTTGGCGCTGATTGCAGACCTTTTTCCGGGGAAAGCGGTTTTTTCTACCTCCCTCGGACAAGAGGATCAGGTGATCACGCAATTGATCGCTTCTCAGAATCTCCCGATTCAGATCTTTTCTCTGGATACGGGCAGGTTGTTTCCGGAAACCTTGGAGCTCTTGGCCCGAACTGAAAGCAAATACAAAACCCGTATCAAAGTCTATTATCCCGAGCGGGAGTCTGTCGAAAGTTTGGTGACAGATATCGGAATCAATGGCTTTTATGAGTCAGTCGAAAACCGTAAATCCTGCTGCTATGTACGCAAAGTGGAGCCCTTGAAAAGAGCGCTAGCTGGCAATGAGGTCTGGGTAACAGGTCTTCGTGCCGAGCAAAGTGCCAATCGAAACTCGATGAAACGCATCGAATGGGATGAGGCTAATCAGATTTTAAAATATAACCCACTAATGGATTGGTCTTTTGACCAGATGACAGCCTACATCGAAGAGCATAAGGTCCCTTATAATCCCCTTCATGATAAAGGATTTATCAGCATTGGTTGCGCTCCTTGCACTCGAGCAATTCTCCCCGGAGAAGATGCTCGCGCCGGAAGATGGTGGTGGGAAGAATCCAAAAAAGAGTGTGGGTTGCATGCCAAATAAGACTTTAGACGCAAGACAATAGATGCAGGAAATTCGTGTTGACGTCACTGCGAGGAGGAACGACGAAGCAGTCTCCCAATTAGGGAAATAATGGCTGAGATTGCTTCGGGGCCGCCAGAAAATTAATAAATGTATTAAGTATCAGTTTGGCCCCTCGCAATGACGGCCAAACTCTTAAATAAAAATCGTAAATTCTATGTCAAACCTATTTATACCTAATCCCAAAGAAGCAGAATCTATCCACATTATCCGTGAAGTTGCGGCGCAGTTTGAGCGTCCGGTTCTGCTTTTTTCTGGGGGTAAAGATTCCATCACCTTGGTGAGATTGGCACAAAAAGCCTTTTTTCCCGCTAAAATCCCTTTTCCACTTTTGCATGTGGATACTGGGCATAATTTTCCGGAGACCATCGAGTTCCGGGATCAACTTGTCAAGGAACTGGGCTTGGAGTTGATCGTTCGAAAGGTGCAGGATTCCATCGATCAGGGTAAAGTTCGCGAAGAAAAAGGGCGCTATGCCAGCCGAAATACTCTTCAGACTACTACACTGCTTGATGCGATCGAGGAGTTCAAATTTGACGTCTGTATCGGAGGGGCTAGACGCGATGAAGAAAAAGCCCGGGCCAAAGAGCGGGTATTTTCCGTGAGGGATGATTTTGGCCAATGGGACGAAAAAAATCAGCGACCCGAGCTCTTTGACATGCTCAACGGTAAAATCCAGGTGGGACAAAATGTGCGCGTGTTTCCGATATCTAATTGGACCGAGTTGGACGTTTGGGAATATATCCGCACCGAAAACATTGCGATTCCAAGCATCTACTTTGCCCATAAGCGGGAGGTGTTTTTCCGTGATGGGTTGATCTGGACGGCTAATGAACATGTGTACCGAGAGCCGCATGAGGAAGTCACCGAAAAGTGGGTTCGATTCAGAACGGTCGGAGATATGACTTGTACCGCTGCGGTGCTTTCAGAGGCGGTGAGTTTGGATGATGTGGTCAATGAAATTCGCCAATCGACCCTTTCTGAGCGAGGTGCGCGGATTGATGACAAGCGCTCCGAGGCTGCCATGGAGACCAGGAAGAAAGTGGGATATTTTTGATTTGGAGCGTCATTGCGAGAAGGAGGAACAGCCTGCCCCGTACGAATGTCGGGGACGACGAAGCAATCTTTAAATTAAAATAGAAACACAATTGAAATATAATGGAAATAGCTCCCTCAAGCGGGACGAAATACTTGGCTTGAACCGATGGCTAATCTTTCGCCGAACGCAGTGAGGCTTATTTCAATCTATTTCGACTTATTTCAACCGTATTTGAAAAAGATAATATAATGAATATACAAAACCGAAAACTCATCAAAATCGCAACTGCAGGATCTGTGGATGATGGTAAAAGTACCCTGATCGGGAGATTGTTGTACGATACACATTCCTTGACTACCGATAAGATTGAGGCGATCGAAAGAAGCTCCCGGCAGCGGGGTTACGATTATCTGGATTTTTCCCTAGCTACTGATGGATTGGTCGCCGAGCGGGAGCAGGGGATCACCATCGATGTGGCCCATATTTATTTCAATACGGATAAGACCAACTTCATCGTGGCTGATACACCGGGACACGTAGAGTACACCCGAAACATGGTAACTGGAGCTTCTACCTCACAGGTGGCCATTATTTTGATCGATGCCCGCAAAGGTGTGATTGAGCAGACCTATCGTCACTTTTTTATTGCCAATTTGCTCCGGATGAGTCATGTAGTCGTGGCGATCAATAAGATGGATTTGGTAAACTACAGTGAAGATGTGTTTTTTAAAATAAAGGCTGATTTTGATGCCTTAGTGGGCAAAAGCAATTTTGGCGAAGAGCAGATCACATTTATCCCAGTTTCGGCTTTGAAAGGAGAAAATGTCACGAAAAAGTCGACCGAAATGCCTTGGTATGTCGGTAATACACTTTTGGACCATTTGGAAGTATTGGAACCTGAGGACTTGCAGGAGAGTACGGCTGCGAGATTTCCGGTACAATTGGTCATCCGACCAAAAACCGAAGCCTATCATGATTTCCGAGGGTTTTCGGGGAAATTGTATGGGAACTCGCTAACCGTTGGTGACCGCGTGACTGTTTTGCCTTCTGGAAATGAATCGAAGATCAAAAGCATTCACTTCTTTGATCAGGAATTGGAATCTGCGGCACCGGGTTCCTCTGTGGTCTTAACGTTGACCGATGAGGTGGACTGTAGTCGAGGAGATATGATTGTGAAAAGCGTAGAGGTACCCAAAAGTGAGAAATCACTTTCTGCCACGATTTGTCAGGTCAATTCCAAGCCCCTACAAGTGGGTCAAAAATATACGCTACAGCATGGAGTAAACCGGGTTTTGGCTAAGGTGGATCGAATCGAGGCAAAAGTTTACACTGATTTCTCCGGTTCAGAAGAAACCGATCAATTGAAGCTTAATGATATCGGAAAGGTACATTTCCGCCTCAGTAAACCGATTCACTTTGACTCCTATAATGAATCCAAGTCCAATGGGGCTTTTATTCTGATTGATGAGGGGAGTTTTGATACGGTTTCGGTGGGATTTATTGAGTAGTTGATTGAACTGGTCCAAGTCTGAAGACCTTGAACCAATAAATTGTAAAAACTTTAACCATTGGTGCCTAGCGCAAGTCTTCAGATTTACCTGCAGTTGGCAGGCTTACGCTGAACTATTCAGACTTGCGCTCAGGACACTAAACTAAAATACAAGCCTCGACCAACATCTAGGCTTTTTCTTAGAACCTATAACCTATTTTCCCGATAGGGAAATAAAACTATTACGCTATGCAAAGTTTTCGAACCGAACTTGAAAACCCCATTGTAGAAAAGGACATCATCGAATTGGATCGGAAAATCGCTCTTTTTCGTGAAGGAAAAATCGATGAGGAAAAATTCCGAAGTCTTCGTCTCGCCCGTGGAGTCTATGGGCAGAGACAGCAGGGCGTGCAGATGGTTCGTATCAAATTGCCCTACGGACGTGCTACTTCCGCCCAATTGCGGAGAATTTGTAAGGTATCAGAGGAATATTCCATCGGTCGGCTGCATATCACCACACGCCAGGATATTCAGATTCATTACGTGGGTTTGGATCGGACTCCTGAGCTTTGGGCAGAATTGGAGCGGGATGATGTCACCATTCGGGAAGCCTGCGGCAATACCGTTAGGAACGTCACGGCTTCCGAAACCGCCGGAATTGATCCCAAGGAACCTTTCGATGTGACGCCGTATGCGGATGCGACGTTTAAGTATTTTCTGAGAAATCCAGTATGCCAGGAAATGGGCCGAAAGTTTAAGATGGCTTTTTCCTCTTCTGATGAGGATACGGGATTGGCCTACATGCATGATTTGGGCTTTATCCCAAAAATCAAAGAAGTGGATGGTCAACAAGTTCGTGGCTTTAAAGTCTTGCTCGGTGGAGGGTTGGGATCGCAGCCGCGACATGCAGATTTGATCAGCGAGTTTTTGGAGACCGACCAATTGATTCCATTTATCGAAGCGGTATTGCGGATTTTTGACCGGCATGGGGAGCGGGCTAGGAGAAATAAGGCAAGGATAAAGTTTTTGATCAAGGATCTTGGGATTGAGACCTTCTTGGATTTGGTGGAAAAGGAAAAGACAGCGCTTCCGTTTAAATCCTTTTCGCTTGATTTTGAACATGAAGAAGGAAAAACACTCCCCAATCCACCCAATGTAGAGGTCGATTCAGCTGAGCTGGGACTGGACTTCGAATTGTGGAAGCTGACCAATGTCCTGGAGCAAAAGCAAGAGGGCTATGTTTCGATTGGTGTTCGTGTTCCTTTGGGAGATTTTTACTTGGATCAAGCCCGGCCTTTGGCAGATTTGGTAGAGAACTATGCAGCAGGGGAAATCCGCTTTACGCTGCGGCAAAATATTCTGATCCGTGATGTTCGGGAGGATTTGATTCCCTTCTTTTATCAGGAATTGAAAAAAATCAATCTGGCTCAGCGGGGCTACAATTCTCTCGGAGATATCACGGCCTGCCCGGGGACGGATACCTGTAATCTGGGAATCGCGAGTTCGACCGGGATAGCCGTGGAGCTGGAAAAAGTAATTCTTGAGGAATATCCGCAATACCTCAAAAATCAGGACTTAGTAATCAAAATCTCTGGCTGCATGAATGCCTGTGGTCAGCACAATATGGCTCATATTGGCTTTCAGGGGATGTCCATGCGTGTAGGAAAAACGGTTTTTCCGGCACTTCAGGTTCTTTTGGGTGGGGGAAATCTTGGAGATGGAAATGGGCGCTTTGCTGATAAAGTAACCAAGATTCCCAGCAAAAGAGGACCTCAGGCACTTCGGGTTTTGCTGGATGATTTTGAAGAAAATAGAAAAGACTTGGATTTTCTATCCTATTACGATCAGCAGGGGCAAATGTATTTTTATGATTTGCTGAAGGAATTAGCAGATCCTGCCGGTTTGGAAGATTCGGATCGGATCGATTGGGGAAGAGATGAGAATTATGAGGTAGCAGTCGGGGTTGGGGAATGTGCCGGAGTGGTGATTGACTTGGTGGCTACTTTGCTTTTGGAGGCCAAAGAAAAGCTCGATTTGGGTCAAGAATCTCTCAAAGAGAATCGATGGTCAGATAGCCTTTACCATCATTATGCAGGCTTGATTAATGCTGCGAAAGCACTTTTGCTCAGCGAGGATATCAGCACCAATAGCTACGCGAATATCATCAAGCTATTCGATGAAAATTTTGTCGAAAACGGGAAAATACAGCTCGCAGGTTCCTTCGCTGAAAAAGTCTATCAAATCAATGAAAATGAACCATCGGAAGAGTTTGCGAAAGCTTATGCCAAACAGGCTTTGGAAGTGTATGAGTTGCTGAAACAATACAGAGAAGAGGAGGTGCAGGCATGAGAACCATCATACATCCAAAGGTAACGCTCGTCGGCGCAGGACCTGGCGATCCGGAATTGATCACTTTAAAGGGGATTTTGGCGCTAAATACCGCTGATGTGGTCTTATATGACGCCTTGATCGATCCCGTTTTGCTGAAGCATGCACCGAAGTCTGCTTTAAAAATCTTCGTGGGAAAACGGGTCGGAAAGCATCATACCCCTCAGGAGGATACCAATCAACTTTGTGTGGAATTGGCCAAAAAGCACGGGCACGTAGTACGGCTAAAAGGGGGAGATCCTTTTGTATTTGGCCGTGGAGGAGAGGAGATTGATTATATCGAAACCTTTGGAATTGCTACTGCAGTGGTTCCAGGAATCACTTCCGCCGTGGCAGTCCCAGCCAATGCCGGAATTCCTGTTACCAAAAGAGGTGTTTCGGAGAGTTTCTGGGTAATCACGGGGACGACCTCAACTCGTGAGCTTTCTCGGGATGTGGCTTTGGCAGCCCAAAGTACGGCTACGGTGGTCATCCTTATGGGAACCAAAAAGCTCTCCGAAATTGCCCAAACCTTTTGCAAAAAAGGAAAGGAAAATTTACCGATTGCCATTATCCAAAGTGGTACCACCCGCGAGGAGAAAGTTACTGCTGGATTTATTCATGATATCGAGCAGAAGGCGGAGGAGGATCAAGTGGAAGCCCCTGCAATAATTATCATCGGAGAAGTGGTACGGGAAAGTTTGCGTTTGGCGGAGGTGTACCGGGAATTTGTGAAAATGGAAATACGGTAAAAACACACTTTGCGAAATACCGTAGAAATACACTTCGCTTCGCTCAGTGAAATATGCTCCCTGGGGTCGCAATATATAACGAAGACCAGTTATTTAATTATTTCGCTCGACGAAATCGAGCTTATTTCTAATGTATTTCAACTGTATTTCTATTCTTAAATCTCTAAAAAATGAACCATCTATATCCGATTTTCCTCAAAGTTCACGAGCTCAATGTTTTGCTGATTGGTGGAGGATTTGTGGCGACAGAGAAACTGGAGTTTTTGCTGAAATCCAGCCCCGAAGCTCAGGTGACCGTGGTCTCAAAAATGTTCCGTCCTGAGTTTTTGGCTTTAGCCGAAGGCCGGGATACGGTGACATTAATCGAAGATGCTTATGACCAAAAGTATCTCGGGGGCAAACACATTGTCATCGCGGCAACAGATGATAAGAAGGTAAACCGACAAATCCGAGACGAAGCCAAGGAGCGTTTTCTTCTGGTTAATGTCGCGGACACGCCGGAGCTTTGTGATTTTTACTTGGGAGGCATTGTAACCAAAGGAAATCTCAAAATCGCCATCTCTACCAATGGCAAGTCTCCGACTACTGCCAAGCGTCTTCGACAGCTATTGGAGGAGGTTTTACCCGAGGAAATCGATGATTTGCTGGAAAATCTCAATGCTTATCGAGCCACCTTGAAGGGGGATTTTGAATACAAAGTCAAAGCGATGAACGAGGTAACAGAAGGTTTGGTGAGGAGAGAGTCTAGCGATGAGATGCGCGACTCTGTAAGTTGTAAAGGGTAAGTTGTCAATGTGATTTTAAAAAAAAGTTAGTCAAAATCAAACTTTAAGTTCCGATTATGTGATATTTTACACGTTTTAGTCAGATAAAGCGTGATTTTTAGGCCGTGAATGGACTTTTACTTCGTTTTGACCAAAAAAAAGCCCAGGTTTTCATCCGGGCTCTTTGGGTTGGTGGTGGTTTTTTACACGTAATTATTAAGCATCACTGGCATGACAAGCATGAGGATGTCTTCATTTTCATCTTGCTCAGCCGGAAGGATCAATCCTGCGCGATTAGGGGCAGAAAATTTCAAGCTGACTTCTTTGCAAGAAAGATTGTTTAGCATTTCTACCAAAAACTTAGCGTTGAAGCCGATTTCAATATCTTCTCCATCGTGCTCGCAAGAAAGTCGCTCATTGGCCTCATTAGAGAAGTCAAGATCTTCTGCAGAAATCATCAATTCCGAACCGGTCAATTTCAAGCGAACCTGATGTGTGGTCTTATTGGCATAGATCGCAATTCGTCGGAGTGAACTCAACAAATCCTGACGATCGATGGTCATGATATTGGGATTGTCCGCAGGGATGACATTTTCATAATCTGGAAAACGCTCATCAATCAGCCTACAGATCATTTTGATACTATTAAACTTAAAGTAGGCATTTGACTGATTGAACTCCACACTCACCGGTACATTTTCGGAAGGAAGGGTAGATTTAAGCAGGTTGAGCGCCTTGCGTGGAATGATCAAGCTGGCTGGACTGGCAGATGCAATGTCAACTCTTCTATAGCGAACCAATCGGTGACCGTCAGTGGCCACAAAAGTGGTATTGGTATCACTCAGATTGATATAAACTCCAGTCATCGCAGGGCGAAGTTCGTCAGAGCTAGTTGCGAAAATCGTATTGGATACCGCGCTGGAAAGCACTTCAGTAGACATGTCTACAGTGGTAGCATTGCTGACGGTAGGGATTTTTGGGAAGTCAGTGGCATTTTCACCGGCTAGGCGATAGCGACCGTTATCAGAACTGATTTCCACTGCGTAGGTGTCATGATCAATACTGAAGGTAACCGGTTGCTCTGGTAGATTCTTCAAGGTATCGATCAGAATTCGAGCAGGCACAGCGATGTTTCCATCTTCTTTAGCCTCCACGTGAATTTCTGTAATCATGGAGGTCTGCAGATCCGATGCGGTAATGGTCAATACGGAATCTTTGATCTCAAAAAGGAAATTTTCCAAGATGGGTACCACAGGGTTGGTCGTAACCACACCGTTGATAGCCGATAGCTGCTTTAAAAGAGCAGAAGAGGAAACAATAAATTTCATATCGTAGGGCTTATTTGATTTTTACTTTTTGAATGGGGGTAAATTTATAAATAAAATCCAATTGCATGGGGAGGAAGTGGCATTAGAAATAAAATAAATTGCATCTTTTACCGCTTTTTTCCCTCGTTTATTTTTTTGAATATTTTCTCCGGCGGAAAAATGATATCAATGAGCCGATCATCAAGAGGCTTAAAACAGGTCCTAAAACATTGATAAGCTGCCAATAGCTCTTTTGTTGGGCGATTTTGGCACGGTTGAGTGGACGAATCTGAAAACTCCTCGTACGGCTGGCAATGATTCCCTCAGGATTGGTGAGGTATTGACTGAGATTTCGCAAGAATAACTTATTTGCAAAAATCACCTGATTGAATGGGTCATCGCCTAAGTTGAGTGGACTTCCAGTGACAGGGTCAGCTTGACTTTGAAAAATCTCTCCGTCTCCTATGACGACCACTTTTCCTTCTCCACTTTCTTTGAAGCCTTGTGGATCAAATCCTTCGGGAAGAAAACGATTTTTAAATAAAGAAGTAAACTCTCCCTCCAATAGGTAAGCAAGAGGGAGGCGCTTCTGGTTATAGGCATTCAAATCAGGCTCTTGCTCCATGTCTCGAAAGCCGACTCGAACTGGAGCCGGCAAAACTCGGGAATTATCAGAACTGAAAAGCAAAGGCGTTTTTTTGATGCCTTTTGCCATCACCGTATCGAGGCTACTGGCAAATCGAAGATAGACCACATCTAGTCCCTTGGTGACAGGGTGGGATTGCATACGGGTGGCTTGAATATAAAAGGGCCAAGGCAAGGGTACAAGCTGTTCCTGATCTCCAAAATTTCCACCTACCACGGGAAAATAACCAAAATTTAGATCCTGAATAAGGTCTTTATTGACCCGAACACCATACTTGAAAAGCAAATTTTCCAATCCGTTTTCAAATGGCATCGCTAAAGTACCGTCATTGCCACCTGCTTGGGAAACATCTACAGCTGTGCCATCTGTTAGTACGACTAGGTTTCCTCCGTGCATGACATATTGATCGAGAAGGTAAATTTCCCGCTCAGAAAATGATGCTCTGGGTCCTTGAATAAATAGGATTTTAAAATTGATGAGGTCTTCCACAGTTCTTGCCTGCTCTAGCGGGACCTTAAAGACTTCAAAATCCCCATCAAGCGCCTCGACTAATCCATACCCCTCATCCTCGCTCATTTCACCATGCCCCATAATCATTGCAAGGGCATTCTCGCCAGACTGGGTTAGTTTTCGGATAGCATTGGCCAGTTCAAATTCTAGGTTTTCAATGGACTGATTGAGGATTTGATCTTCGCTCATGCCCATTTCCCCTTTAAGAATGAGTGCTCCGGTTTCATATTCCTCATTGTAAACCAAGATGCCTGGAAATACCAACTCAGTACGCTGTCCACCGGTTTGTCTGATGCGCAAATTGGTAGGATTGATGCCGTAGTTGGCCAAGTCTACGACGAAATCTTCCTGCTCCTCAGCGGGAAGTGTCAGGGGGTCAAAATAGGAAAAGGTGATTTTTTCAGGGCTATAGGCATTAAAAGTACGAACCGTTTCTTCAATTGATTTTTGCAAGCGGCGCATTCCACCGGGAAGGTTTTCTCCGGTCAGTAAGATTTCTACATGAAGAGGTTCTTGGATTTCTGACAAAATCTCCTCAGAGGCAGGGTGGAGAGAGTAGCGCTTTTCTTCTGTAAGATCAATTCGAAATACCAGAAATTGGCTTAACAAAAAAAGCAAGAAAAGGCCCCCAAAAAGGAGTCCTAAATGAAAAAGGCTATGTTGGCGTAGTGGCTTCATTTGTTTTTCAAGACTAAAACTGACAATCCCAAAAACAACCAGATCATCCCAATCAGAAAGAAGATATCCCCCGAATCAATCACCCCACGGCTCAAGTTGATGTAATGAAAGCTCAAGCTGATTTCTTCTATCCAGTAGGACCAAGCACCGAGTGAAAGATCAGCCAAAGCGGAAAACCCAAAGTAAAGCACGAAACACAGAAATACGCCTAAAACAAAGGCCACTACTTGCTGTGTGCTCAGGGAAGAGGAAAATATGCCTACCGCACCAAACACAGCTCCGATCATTAGCAAGCCAATCCAACTTCCAAAAAAACCAGCCTGATCCAAATTACCAGCAGGCTCTCCCAACTGTATGATGCTGAAATAATAAACTAGGGTAGGAATCACTGCAAGTAAAATCAAAAGCAGTAAAGCCAGGTATTTTGCAAGGATAATTTGAATTAAAGACAGGGGAGAGGTTCTCAATAATTCCCATGTATTATTTTTTCGCTCCTCTGCTATTGCCCGCATCGAAAGTGCAGGGATCAAAAACGTGAAAACGTAAGGAGTATAGGTGAAAAGAGGTTCTAAATCCGCGTAGCCATAATCTAAAACACTTGTTTCTGGAAAAACCCAAACGATCAATCCCATGGCCACCAGAAACATCGCCAAAATCAAGTAGCCCAATAGGCTACCGAAAAACGCGTTGATTTCTTTCAAAAAGAGGCTTTTCATGTGTTTATAATTGTCTTTTAGCGGTCACATGGAATCTCGCAATTATAATCATCCCGGTGTGTGACGGGTACGTCATGCTCGATTTCATGTGTTTATAATTTGATTTTTAATGGCCACCCCGAATAGTCGGGGCAGGCTATGGAATCTTCGCAAGCATTCCCCGATCCATCGGGGCATCCCACTGTGTGTCGCTTGCGTCGTACTCGATTTCATTTCGTGATTTCTCTAAATAATTCTTCCAGATTTTTCTTAGACTGTCCGAGATTAACTAGGGTAAGGTCCCGTTCTTGCAAAAGAATTAAAATCGCTTTACGGGACTGAACGGCATCCTTTACTTGAATTCGGATTTCCTTTTTTCCTTTTTTTCCAAATTGAGCTTGCCCCAACTGTTCAAACCATTCCAACTCTAACTCTTCCTCCGTTTCCAAAATCAGCTGAATTTCTTGATGATTGGATTGAAGGTTTTCTAAGCTGTCCGCCGCTAAGATTTTACCTTTATTAATGATGACGACATCTTTGCAAATAGCTTCGACCTCCTGCATGATGTGAGTGGAAAGGATAAGTGTTTTGTCCTGAGCGACTTCTTGGATCAGCATTCGGATATCAGCCAGCTGATTGGGGTCGAGACCGGTCGTAGGTTCATCCAGAATCACCACTTTAGGATCGTGAATAAGTGCTTTTGCCAAGCCTACCCGCTGCTGATAGCCTTTGGAAAGTTGCCCAATTTTCTTGTGTTGCTCCGGTAATAATCCAGTTTTCTCAAGCATTTCTTGCAGTCGAGCCTGTAATCGACTACCTGAAAGTCCATATAAGCCCCCGGCAAAAGCCAGAAATTCTCTGACATACATGTCTGAATAGAGGGGGTTTTTCTCTGGTAAGTAGCCGATCAAAGGAGCCAACTTTTTGGGATGGAGCAAAGCGTCTTCTCCAAGAACTTTAACCTGACCACCATCAGCAGGGATGTATCCCGTGATGATCTTCATTGTGGTGGATTTGCCTGCTCCATTGGGGCCTAAAAATCCCAAAATCCTTCCTTTTTCGGCCGTGAATGAAACTTCATCCAAGGCTTTTTGGGAACCGTAATTTTTACATAATTGAGAGACTTCTAAGGACATAGGCGATAAAAGAGACCAACCGGGAGTTCACCCGCATGGCAAAGGGCAAAAACCCGGTTGAGAAGGTCTAGGACAAAAATAGACAATGAGCATCGAAAGGCAAGATTTTTAAAAACCTTTCACGTTCTAATTCCAGTCGGAAATGGAAGGGATTAATCCAATCCCTCCATGTAATCTACTGCGAAATAGCTTAATGCACGAACTCCGAGAATAAATCCACTTTCATCAATGAAGAAATCAGGTGTGTGATGTGAAGGGGTAGTCAACGGATCTCCACCTTTTTTCATTCCTCCTAGAAAGATGAAGAACCCGGGCTTTTCTCGCTGGAAAAAGCTAAAATCCTCCGCTCCAGTGGTAGGTGGCATGGCGATGACATTTTCTTCTCCGGCAGCGGCGATCATAGAAGGCGTGATTTTCTGGGTGAGCTCAGGCGGATTTACCGTGGAGGGGTAGAGTTTTTCGATCTGCACATCAGCTTTTGCTCCGGCACTTTCTGCAATATGGGTAATGACTTCTGTGATGCGACGATGTACGAGTACCTGCTGTTCGTCGCCGAAAGTTCGGATCGTTCCGATCATTTTTACTTCCTCGGGGATAATGTTATGTCTGATTCCGCCGTGAATTGCCCCTATGGTGACCACGGCTGGGTTTTCGGTGATATTGACATTTCTGGACAGGATAGTCTGTAATCCCATGACTGCTTGGGAAGCAGTGACGATGGGGTCCACACTTGACCATGGGGTCGCTCCATGAGCTTGTGTGCCTGATATAGTCACGTTCAGATTGTCCACAGCAGCCATGAATGGTCCGGATCGGTATCCGATTTTTCCCGCTTCAATCTGCGACCAAATATGTAAACCAAAGATAGCATCTACATCTTCCATGACGCCTTCTTTGACCATCAGCTCTGCGCCAAAAATATCCGCATCGAAAACTCCTTCTTCGGCAGGTTGGAAAATAAATTTAACAGAGCCTTTCAACTCATCTTTCATCCCTGCCATTACTTCGGCCACCCCCATCAAAATCGCCACATGCGAATCGTGTCCACAGGCATGCATGACGCCGGTTTCTTGTCCGTTGTAAGTGGCCGTATTGACTGATTTAAAGGGGAGGTCATTTCGCTCCGTGACGGGTAATGCGTCCATATCTGCGCGTAAAGCTACCATGGGGCCAGGTTTTCCGCCTTTTAATACACCTACTACTCCTGTGACGGCTACATTTTCGGTGACTTCCATTCCTAAGGAGCGAAGGTGGTCTGCTACTATCTTAGCTGTTCGGACTTCCTGATTTCCCAACTCGGGATATTTATGAAAATCTCTTCGCCATTCGATGACTTTGGATTCAATTTCATTGGCTTTTTGATCGATTTCTGATCGAAGATGGCTCTGGCCAAAGGCTGAGATTGAGAAGAAGAAAAAGAGGATAAATATATTTTTCATATTCAGATGGTGAGGTTGTAACTTTTAAATATACGAAAACACTTTCCCTTTCAATGAAAGAGGCTGTCTCAAAAAGTCTTCTATGGTTTGCCCGAGCAGAGTCGAAGTGTGTTATTTCGAAAAAAAAGAAGAAGGGCTTCGACTCCGCTCAGCCTGACAATGGTTCGACTTCGCTCAGCATGACAGTACCTCGACTTCGCTCAGCCTGACAATAATTTGACTCCACTCAGCCTGACACCAATTAGAATTTTTTTGTTGTGGAGCATAGTCTAAGCTCTTATTTAGCGGGTCAACACATATTCCGATTTGGAGACAACCGGCTCTCAAGTGCTCAATAGGATAAAATGAACTTATGAGACAGACTCCAGTCACTTTTCTTTATCGTTTTGGAAAATAAAAATACCTTTTATTGATTCATATAATCCACCACAAAATAACTCATCACCTTTAAGCCTAGGATGAAACCACTTTCGTCAATGTAAAAATCAGGAGTATGATGAGAAGGGGTCTTGGTGGGATCGCCTCCTTTTTTCATTCCCCCGAGGGATACAAATAGTCCTGGTTTCTCACGCTGATAGAAGCTGAAGTCTTCCGCACCTGTGATCAGGGGATTAGTGAGCACATTTCCTTCCCCTGCTGCAGCGAGAATGGTTGGCCCCATTTTTTCGGTAAGCTCTGGATCATTTACCGTGGCAGGGTACATTTTTTTGATACGTACATCGGCTTTTGCGCCAGCACTCTCAGCAATATGAGTAGCTATTTCGGTGATTCTTTTGTGGACAAGTGCCTGCTGCTCATCTCCAAAAGTCCGGATAGTTCCGATCATATCCACTTTTTCCGGTATGATATTGTGTCGGATCCCTCCATGAATCGCCCCAATGGTGACGATGGCAGGAGCTTGAGTAATATTTACATTACGGGCGATGATGGTCTGTAAACCGTTGATGATTTGAGCAGAGGTGACGATTGGGTCCACCCCTGACCAAGGAGAAGCACCATGGGCCTGGGTGCCCTGTACCGTGATTTCTAGCTCGTCCACACCGGCCAAGGCTGGACCAGATCGATATCCAATTTTACCGACTTCCATTTGGGAGCCAATGTGCAGCCCAAATACTGCATCAACATCCTCCATGACCCCTTCTTCGACCATCTGTTTAGCGCCCCAAGTGGCCACACCCGGCTCATTGATGCCTTCTTCTGCAGGTTGAAAGATAAACTTCACATTCCCCTTCAATTCATCCTTCATGCTGGCCAGAATCTCCGCCACTCCCATGAGAATTGCCACATGGGTATCGTGTCCGCAAGCGTGCATGACTCCTGTTTCCTGTCCATTGTAGGTGGTGGTCACTGTGGACTTGAAGGGTAAATCAACCCGCTCAGTTACCGGAAGAGCATCCATGTCGGCCCGCAAGGCTACAGTGGGCCCGGGCTTCCCACCTCTAAGATAGCCAACTACTCCAGTGATGGCTACCTCCTCGGTCACTTCTATGCCCAAAGAGCGAAGATGATCTGCCACCTTTTTTGCAGTTTGGAATTCTTGATTTCCCAGCTCAGGATTTTGATGGATGTCACGACGCCATTCGATGACTTTGGACTCAATATCTTGGGCTTTTTGATCGATCGTCGGTCTAAGGCTAGATTGGCCAAATGCCACACTTGCCATAAGAAATAAGGGTAAAATTAATTTTTTCATAAGATTAGTGGGTTGATGCTAGGTTTTTCTTCAGTCTGGCAATTTATAGGTTTTTGCCAATGATTTGGGTTTGGGCTGAATAAATTCATTATTGATCGAACCAATTCTCTGCTTTGTGTTTTAAGAGGTAAAGGAAAAATTATGGAATTAAAAAATAAAATTGCTGTAGTCACAGGAGTGAGCAAAGGCATCGGCTTAGAATTGGTCAAGTTACTATTAGAAAAAGAAGTGATAGTCGCTGGTTGGGGAAGAACGGAACCCGAATTAGTCCATCCTAATTTCCACTTTTTCACCTGTGATGTTTCTCAGGAAGAATCTGTGGAAAACGCATTTCGGTCAACCACCCAAAAACTGGGGACGGATATCCGAATTTTGGTCAATAATGCCGGTTTTGGCGTGGCAGGACCTACAGAGACTTTTTCTACAGCTGACTGGAAGGCCATGTTTGACACCAATGTGCATGGGATTTTTTACACGACGAAGCGTTTGATCCCCGGGATGAAAAAAGCAGATGAGGGACACATTCTTAACGTCGCCTCGATCGCTGGATTAAACGGTGTCAATCAATTTGCCGGGTATGTGGGAACCAAGCATGCGGTGCGGGGAATTTCGCATTCGCTCTACATGGAGTTGAGAGATTTTGGGATCAAAGTTTCGACGATTTATCCGGGCTCGATTCAAACCAATTTCTTTGATGATATCGAGGGAATGCAAGCGCACGAAAATATGATGCGACCTGTTGATGTGGCAACCACTATGCTGCAGACTTTGGAAACCCATCCCAATTATTTTGTGGCAGATGTGGAGTGTAGGCCACTTCGCCCAAGAGGTAAAAAGTAAAAGAGAATAAAAGGCTGTTTCCAAAGAAAAGCTTGTCACATTGAGCGAAGTCGAAATGTAATCCAAGGTGCTTGAAATGCTTTCGATTTCGAGACTCTCGTCTCTCAAGTACTCAAGCTGAAAAAAAACTATTTATGAGACAGCCTTTTTTTACACTAAAACCCAACTATAAAATACAAACCTGCAGCCAAGGCAGCACCTACAATGGGACCGAAAAATGGAACCCAGGCATATCCCCAATCTGAATCCCCTTTTCCTTTGATGGGCAAGATTTGATGAATAATCCGGGGACCTAAATCCCGAGCCGGATTAATGGCATAGCCGGTGGTACCTCCCAACGATAGACCAATCACCCAAACCAAAAATGCGACGGGTATAGCTCCAATAGAGCCCAGTCCAATGGGAGTTTGATTTTCATCAGCGATTTCCGCTCCAGTGATATAGAGGATCACAAAAATCAAAACAAAGGTACCGATCACTTCTGAGATAAAGTTGTTTTTTAGATTTCGAATGGCTGGACTTGTTCCAAAGGGAGCTGCGATTTCTCCGGGGTCTGAAGTCGCCTTGAAATGGTCGATGTGCATGAGCCAAGAAAGAAATGCACCTATGGCAGCCCCGAAAATCTGAGCCCCAATATAGCCAGGAGCCATAGCCCAGTCAAATTTACCTGCCAAAGCCAAGCCTACTGTCACTGCGGGATTCAAATGTGCCCCACTATAAGGTGCCGCTACCACTACACCTGTAAATACGGCCAACGCCCAAGCAGTGGTGATGACCAGCCAACCACCATTATTTCCTTTGGTTTGTGGTAAAACGACATTGGCGACCACTCCCGAACCTAAAAGGATAAGCAGTCCGGTACCAATTATTTCTGCGATGTAAGGATTCATTTATTCTACCCAGTTTTTTGATCGTTCGACTGCTTTGTGCCAAAAATGCAATAAATTTTCCCTTTTTTCATCCTCCATCTGAGGTTGGAAGCTTTTATCTGCTTGCCACAATTCTTTGATTTCCTCCCGATCTTTCCAGAATCCTACGGCTAGACCCGCCAGAAAAGCCGCACCGATGGCAGTGGTTTCGATGATTTGGGGTCTTTTGATTTCGCATTCGAGTAGATCTGATTGGAACTGCATCAGAAAATTATTTGCCGTTGCTCCGCCGTCCACCCGGAGTTCTTTGGTTTTCTCTCCCGCATCTTTTTCCATTGCTTTGAGTACATCATACACCTGATAGGCAATAGCCTCCAATGCTGCTCGGGTAAAATGGGCGATGGTTGTACCTCTTGTAATTCCAAAAAAGGCTCCCCGAGCATCCTGATCCCAATGAGGCGCGCCTAATCCTGCCAATGCCGGTACGAAATACACGCCCTCATTATCCGGTAGGCTCATGGCAAGTTCTTCAGATTCCTTGGCATGACCAAAGAGTTCGATTCCATCCCGTAGCCATTGAATGGCGGCCCCGCCGATAAAAACCGAGCCTTCTAGTGCATAGTTGATCTCATCGCCGATTTTCCAAGCCACAGTCGTCAGGAGTTTGTTCTCTGATCTAACCGCTTCTTTTCCTGTGTTCATCACCAAAAAGCAACCCGTGCCATAGGTCGTTTTTGCCATGCCAGGTTCTGTACAAAACTGTCCAAAAAGTGCCGCCTGCTGATCTCCTGCGATTCCTGCAATGGGAATTTTGCTTCGCAAGACATCTCCGGCAGTTTCACAGTATACTTCCGAGCAGCTTCTTACCTCAGGCAGCATGGATTTGGGGATTTCTAGCAATTCACAGAGTTCATCATCCCATTCTTGTGTATGAATATTAAAGAGCATGGTACGACTTGCATTAGTGATGTCGGTCAGGTGCTTTTCTCCTTTGGTGAGCTTCCAAATCAACCAAGAATCAACCGTACCAAAAGCTAACTCCCCAGCTTCTGCTTTTTCCCTGGCCCCCTTTATATTTTCTAGAATCCAGCGGATTTTAGTCCCCGAAAAGTAAGCGTCGATGATCAGCCCTGTTTTCGAAGCGATGAGTTCAGCATGACCTTTTTCTTTTAAGCTATCGCAAAAATCAGCTGTTCGCCTGTCCTGCCAGACGATGGCATTGAATAAAGGTTTGCCGGTCTTCCGGTCCCAAACGATGGTAGTTTCCCGCTGATTGGTGATGCCGATAGCAGCGATTTGATCTACAGGTATTCCCTTGTCCACCATGGATTCAATCATGACGGAGGATTGGGTTTTCCAGATTTCCTCCGGATCATGCTCTACCCATCCTTGTTTGGGAAAATGCTGCTTGAACTCTTTTTGGGCAACGGAGACAATCTGCCCCTTTTTGTCAAAAATAATGGCTCTCGAACTTGTAGTTCCTTGGTCGAGGGCCATGATGTAGGGTTTGTTTTGGGTCATTATCGGGTTAATTGATGATTTTCAAACTTTCGCTTTCTTCAGAAACGGCAATTAGCCTTTAATTAAATACTTTTCAGCCACTTTTCTAAAATCTTCCAGCTCTTGCTCAATCCAATTTTCGTCTTTTTGAAGTTGCTCTGCCATCAGTCTCGCGACTTTTTCTGCGGAATCTAGAGCCGCCTGTGCATCTAAGATCAGCATGCGAATTCTTCTGGAAAGCACATCCTCAACTTTGACAGCCATTTCTTCTCGAACGGCCCAGACGACCTCGGCTAGGATATTGGGGAAGTCAGGGTGAATTTTTTCTCCCAATTCAGGCTGACTTTTTACCAGCTCCTGAATAGCCTTGGCATCTGATCCATATCCGGACCAGTGACCATCCGGTACGTGGGTGGTATGCCCGTGGAGTTTCATTTCAAAGGATTCGCTTGGAGCTAAAAGTTCTTGCGTAATTTCCTGAAAATGAGACACTGTGTCCTCTCCCATTTTTCGGAAAGTGGTCCATTTTCCTCCCGTCAGGGTAACCAGATTGCTTTCCGAAACGATAACTTTATGAGAGCGGGAGATTTCTTTGGTTTTTGCACCTTCCTCTTTCGGTCGAGCCAAAGGGCGTAGTCCAGCGAAAACCGCTTTGACATCGGCACGCGTAGGAGCTTTAGTCAAGTAACCGGCGGCAGTTTCCAGCACAAAATCAATTTCTTTTTGAAGTGCTTCGGGTTCCAATTTGGCTTTTTCCCGTAGGGTATCTGTAGTGCCCACGACCAGTTTGCCATGCCAAGGCACAGCAAAAAGCACCCGTCCATCTCTTGTTTTTGGGATCATCAGGGCGTCTTTTCCGCCTAAAAAATCCAAGTCCATCACCAAGTGAATCCCTTGACTGGGTTGGATCATTTTAGCTGATCCTGGCTTGTCCATCTGGAGAATTTTATCGGCAAAAACTCCCGTGGCATTGACCACCATTTTTGCTTTGAGGGTATAGTTCTTCCGGTCTAGTTCGTCCCGAACTTTCAATCCGGTAATTATTCCATTTTCGTCTTTGACCAATCCCTTTACTGCGGTATAGTTGAGAATGCAGGCGCCGGCATCATCGGCCGTCATGGCAATGGATAAAGCAAGTCTGGCATCATCAAACTGGCCGTCATGATAGACTACCCCGCCCTTGAGTCCTTTTTGCTGGACAGCTGGAAGTCGCTTGATGGTTTCAGCTTTTGAAATAAATCGACTTTTCCCCAAGCGTAGCTTTCCTGCCATCCAATCGTAGATTTTCAGTCCTACGCTGTACTGCACCCGATCAAACCATGTGTAAATTGGGATAATAAAAGGCTGGTTTTGGGTAAGATGGGGGGCATTTTGCAAGAGTTTGCCTCGCTCTTTGAGCGCCTCTAATACGAGTCCTACATCGCCTTGAGCCAGATAGCGCACGCCACCATGCACCAGTTTGGTGCTTCGGCTGGAGGTGCCTTTGGCAAAATCTGACTTTTCTAACAGAATCACAGAAAGTCCTCTGGAAATCGCATCCAGAGCAACCCCCAAGCCTGAGGAGCCTCCTCCAATCACGGCGATGTCCCAAGTTTTAGAACTGTTTGCTAATTGTTTTAAGTTTTCTTCTCTTTTCATTTGAATCAAAAATAGAAATTAAAGAAAGTAAAAAGAAATAAAAGGAAAGTAAATATTTATTTTTCCTTCGCTTTTCCTTTCTTTTTTTAATTTAGTAAAAAATTCAACTCAAATGACACTGGCAGAACGACATCGCTATATTTTAGATCAGTTGGAGAAAACGGGACTGGTGACCGTCTCGGACTTGGCTAAGGAGCTCAACGTGACGATGGTGACCGTACGCAAAGATCTCAAACTGCTCGAAGATAAAGGCTTGCTTTTTCGATCTCATGGGAGTGCCACTTCGGTTTCCCCATATGTTTCGGATCGCTCTGTTCAGGTCAAGAAGCTGGAGCAGGTGGAGGAAAAAAGAAAAATTGCGGAAAAGGCTTTGGATTTCTTGGAGCTCAATGAGGCAATTATCATCGGTTCAGGTACCACGGTGGGAACTTTTGCCCAGGCGATTCCGCGAAATTATCCACTTACCGTACTAACGTCTGCAATGAATGTGGCCTTGGCACTGATCGATACGACGGAGCTGGAGCTCGTGCAACTTGGAGGTGTGGTGAGGAAGAGTAGCAGCTCTGCGGTGGGGCATTTTGCGGAAGAAATGTTGAAGAGTTTTGCCTGTAGCAAGCTTTTCTTAAGTGTGGATGGGATCAGCTTAGAGCATGGCTTGACCACGTCCAATATGATGGAAGCCCATCTGAATGCCGAGATGATCCGGTCGGTGCAGAAGACGATAGTGCTAGCCGACAGTCAGAAATTTGGTCGGAAAGGCTTTGGGAAAATCTGCGAACTGGAAGACATCGACGTCATCATTACCGATTCGGGGATTCCGGAAATCTACCGAGAGAAACTGGAAGAGAAGGGGATAGAGGTGTGGGTGGTTTGAGAAAAAATTTCAAATTAATTTTGGAGTTTCGCAAAAAAAAATAGTTTTAGGCAGATAAAGATTTTAAGCCGGTTTTTTCTTATTCGCAGCTATCGGCCAAGCTGGAATTTGATCTTTAATATCAATTTTATAAACATGAAAATTGTTAAAATTTTATCTTTAAGTCTAGGCCTTAGTCTACTTGGGATTTCTAATTCTTATGCATTTTGGTGGACTCCCCAAGAAAGGGATTGTACAGCAACTCTAACTTATACCCTCGGATTAGAAGAAGGGGTAGAAGTCGAATTTTCAGAAACATGGCAGGGAACTAAACGGGTCTGTAAAGATGGTGATAGTTGGTGTTGGTCATCTGATTGTTCTTAAATATGAGTTTTATTAACAAAAAAAGCATGCTCATTATGAGCATGCTTATTTCATTCTTTGGGTGTAAAGATTCCAATCAGCTTGAAAATGAGAATTCAAACCAAAAGTTTGATTGGGTTTCGACTAATTCAATTTCACAAACTGATTTAAAAATCCTGGACAAAAGCAATCAAGTAAATATAGATCAGAGTGAAATAGGTAAGGATATTCATCTTTCGGATTTGATTTCAGAATTTTCATATCTGCAGTTGAAAAATCAAGAAGGTCATTTATTAGGTGATATTGATAAGATTTTATTTACTGATTCTTTGATTTTTGTAATGGATCAATATCTCACTAACACTCTTCAAGTTTTTGAAAGGAGAACTGGTAATGAGCTGGTTTACCTTGAAAAATCAGGAGAGGGACCAAGAGAATTTTTAGAGATTTATGATTTTGATATAGATCGAGAAAAAAAACAAATTTTACTATTTGACGGAAAGCTCTCCAAAATGTTGGTTTTTGATTTCAGTGGTAGGTTTATTGAAGAGTTCAAAATTCCCATAAGAGCTCAAAATTTTAGGAAGACTTTTACTGATGAATATCTTTTTTACACAGCAAACCTTCCCAATGATCATCTTGAAGGGGGTAGAGGGTGCAGATATTTTGTTTTAAATTCTGGGTTTGAAGTTAAATCTTGTTTTAGTGTTGATGAAGAACTCGAAACATATGGAAATTATTTTTCAAGAGATTATTTCTCCTCAGATGGGCATGACATTTATCTCTTACCTCGATTTGGAAATGAATTTTTCAAGATTAATAGCAAAGAAAAAGTATTAAGTCAATTGGTTTCACTCGAGCTTCAAGATGGTATTAAAAAGCATGATCTTGTCGGGGATGGACTTTTATTTGTAGACGATAGGAAAGAGGATAAGAAGTTCTTTTCTCATGGGGGAAGCTTTGTTACTAGTCAAATTTTCGGATTGGAATTCCGAAGATTTGGAGGGAAATCGTTTCATTATTTTGAAACGATAGACACTAAGGAGCGATTTTATGGGGCTGAATTTGATTTCGATGTCCCCGGTTTATCTTTTTTTTCTTTTCCTATTTCCTCCTTCGAAGATGAGGCGATATCAGTTATAAAACTTAATCAACTAAGAAATATTGGGATTGAGAAGTTTAAAACCTCCTTGGAAAAGCAAGGCAATTTAACTCCTGATCTTTCTAATTTTTTGGATAATGTTGTGGATTTTGACCAGCCAGCTTTATTGATTATGGAATTCAAATAATCAATGGGGAAGGAAAAATCTGCGAACTGGAAGACATCGACGTCATCATTACCGATTCGGGGATTCCGGAAATCTACCGAGAGAAACTGGAAGAGAAGGGGATAGAGGTCTGGGTGGTTTAATAATCCCTATACAGCTTCCTCACCACCGAACTTCCGTTTTTCTCTAAGATCACCTCATAGATAAAATCATATTCAATATCCTGAAGGTCTTCGTATTTTTCTCCTTCTCCCACAAAGTAATTGGCTAGTTGACTGACTGTATTGCTGTGTCCGACGACGAGGATATTGCCTTCTAAGCTTCGCAATTGCTCCACAAGCGCATCATGGTTGCTGGGGTCATAGGACTGAATCTCAAGGCCTGCTTGCTGAGCGCTCGGCTGCACAGTCATACGCGTTCGTCTATAATCCGTGCTAAAGACATGCTTGATTTCTTGGTTTTCGAGAATCTGGGCTAGCTTTTTGGCCCTCACATAACCGACCTGCGCCAGTTCGGGATCGGGGTTATCCACCAATTGTTTTTCGGCATGGCGGACGATGTAGATGGTTTTGGGTTTATTTTGGGAGGTGCAGGATGACAGTAAACCGATAAGGGTAAAAAAGACAATAAGATTTTTCATGATTTATTTAAAGTATGCTTTGCAAGATAAGCCTTCGGCAAGATATAGCCTTGTTCCTCGGAGGAAATACGCTTCGCAAAATACACTGGAAATAGGCCTGCGGCGAAATATGTTCGGCTACGCCTTACGAAATATGCCTCACTTCGTTCGGTGAAATAGACTCGCTACGTTTCGTGAGATACAACATCTTTCCGCGGCTGAAATACGCTTCGTGAAATACATTGGAAATAAAACTCGCTTTGTTCGTTGAAATATTTGGCTCTAGATGATTTATAGTGGGTAACTGGAAACTGATTTAGGGAAAGTATCTATTTTAGTTTCATGAACAGCAATCAGATTTTTGAGATGGCCCTAGGTCTAGAGAAGCCATGGCATGTAAAGGAGATAATAATGACAAAGCCTGAGGCTGGGCACCACGGCCAGATCGATATATATCTTGACTTCGAGAAGGGTTTTAAATTCCCGAACGGGAAGACCCATGATACGGTCGAAAGGACCTGGCAGCATCTCAATTTTTTCCAACATAAATGTTTCCTTCATGCACGGGTTCCCAGAGTACAAACAGCTGATGGCAAGACCGAAACTGTAAAAGTCCCCTGGG
>NZ_FNAC01000036.1 GCF_900101705.1 Algoriphagus faecimaris
CCACGGGTTTCACCCGCGGCTATTCAAGGTTTGACCCCTGCCAGGGTCATTATTTGAAACACATTATGGAATTAAAACGATCCTGTAAGGATCGAACCTTTGAATAGCCCCCGGTGGAACCGGGGGTTTGATCGATCCACAAACCTTGGTGGGGAACAACCCCGAAGGCGGTTGAACTTGTGGGAAATGGGATTCCAAAAAATATAAAAGTGTAGATGCAAACTACGCTAAGCACAAACTATATTTTCTACACCTAGAGGGGAACCTTAACCTTGAAAGATAATAGACGCCGAGATGGGGGCCAGTACCAACAAATTAACTTAATAGCCTACTTTCTATCTGTATCTTAATAATTGTTTTTATATGTTCAGGAAAAATCAAAGTCTTATCAGAAAGAGTTTTCTTAATTACTTTTTGATATAATTTTCGATATGGAATAGGCATGAAAATGGTGATAATAAATATTGGAGTAACAATATATAGAACCATATCCCATTGATAATAAATCGAAAGATAAATTGCAAGTCCATACTTTATTATATCAAGCAAATATGTCACACCATAAAAAGTTGGAAGCATTACCAATTTCCCTAGCTTAAAAGGTATCTCTACTTCTCTAGAAATCAATTGTACATACCTTTGCATACCATAGAAATAGAAGTCTGCAAACCAAGAAATTCCAAGTATAATTAATAATTGTTTTTCCATTTTATCTTAAAGTTATCTTATTTATAAATTCATTAAAATTTTTTGAATGTATGGCTATTTTTTGTGCTTTAATTAAATTAATCTTTCTTTTTTTAAGTGATTTTTTTAATTCCCTCAATGATAAAGCATATGAAAATGATAAAGATAAAAGAAAGAGTGATGGAAAAATTAACAACGCACCAATCACCCCTATATTTTCTGGAATATTTTCATAATTTACTATTAAAACAATAGATATTATTGAAATTAGAAAAAACAACCTACCCAGAATAAGACAAATTTTTTCAAATCGAAACCCTGCTTTAAATTCTAATAGTTCTTTTTTTCTAAAATCATCAATAGATTTCATTAGATTTTCTTTACTAACAGATTTCAAATATTCATATAAATTAGGATCTATATTTTTACTTGAAAATTGAAATTTTAAATAAGGAGTTTTATAAATAGCCATATTTAATAGGATTTTAAATTTTCATTTTCGATATTTCCTAGCGTCCTTCCACTATTCTAATCTCCTCCTCTGTCAATCCATACAATTCATAAACCAGGTGGTCAATCTCTTGGTCGATGCGGTCGATCTCGGATTGGAGGGCTTGGGCTTTGGATTTTTGTTCGTTAAAATAGGCCATCCACTCGGCTTCTTCTCCTAGACTTAACTGTACCTTGGCTTTCTTTAACTCTCCCAAGAATCCCTTGAAATCTAAGGATGGCCAGTTTTGGAGTTTGGTTGACAGCTTTTCAATTTGAAATTTGGCTATTAACAATTTTGAAAAAATAGTTTCCATTTCAAATTTCTCCCTCGTTTTTTCTAAAGATTGATCAATCAACTGACTTAATTTTAATCGAACATCTTCCGAAATTGCAGGAATAACGAAACTCAAGATATTATTTACATTTAATTTAGGAAAAGCTGCCCTTGACAAATTCACATTAGAAGTCCTGAAGTAGTTTGAACAAATTTTACTGGCTATGATCGCAAGAATTGGTTTCAAAAACTCTTCTTTGCCTTGGATAGGGACAAAGTTAAATACATCTGTATTATTGACTATTGGATTTTCAGCATAGGTAATATCAACTTTTTCTTTTGATAAAATTCTATTCACCAATAATCGCGGATTTATAAAAATATCAGGATTTCTAGGGGCCGCTAAATTAGGCCCGTATTTAATATATTCCTTATGGGGCTTAATTAAAAATCTCTGAACATTTCCAGCACCAATAAGGGGAAGATACGAATCATCAATCTTAACATTAGAATGATAAACTTTATTATTCATCATTTCCCTTGTCTGAGGTGGGGTTCCTTTTCCTTTCTCATAAGGCTGCATTCCCTTATATCCTTTTAAAAAATCAGAAACTTTAAACTGTCCATTTAACATTAGCACATTTTCAAATGAAAGATTTGTATCAGAATCTAAATTAACAAACTCCACATCTTTAATGACCGCCCATTTCTTTTCAGCTAAATCACTCAATCTTTCCGAGATTGATTTTAAATCTTTATCAATAGAAATAACTACTGTTGATTTAGGAAATACTGAAAGAATTGTTTTCTCTCCTGTTAAAATAACTGTGTCTACTGTTGCATCTTCGAATACGCTAAATAAATTAAGAATCTCTAAACATTTATTCTCCAAAAATATTTGATTCCGCAATCTTGAATCATATTTAGTAGAAAGCCAGTAATTGGGAATGATTACACTGTAATAACAATTATCGTTAAGTATTTTTAAAATTCTTTCCATAAAAACAGCATAAGTATTAATTTGATATTCTGCTGTTTTGTAATTCTTGTAGATAAACTCTTTACTCTGTTCATCTAATGAATGAGATTGAACATAAGGCGGATTTCCCACCACCACATCAAAGCCTCCTTTGGCAAAGACTTTTGGGAACTGTGCTGACCAGTTGAAGGCCAAGTCTCCTGCTACTTCGGGATCATCGATCAGGGAGTTGCCTACTTTGATATTGGAATTGAGACTACTGAGTTTGCGGCCTTTTTTGGCGGTCCGGAGCCATAGGGAAAGTCGGGCGATCTGTACGGATTCCTCGTTGATGTCCACGCCGAAGATGTTGTTTTCCAGAATGTGGTTTTCTACATTGGGAAGGATCAAGGGTGAATCGAAGAGTTGGGATTCCAGTTCATCCACATAGCGATGCTCTGCCATCAAAAACTCCAAGACTTGATTTAGAAAAGCGCCTGATCCACAGGCAGGATCACAAATCGTCAGCTGTAGCAGCCAGGCACGATAGGTATCCAGTTTTTCTTTGAGCCGTTGAATCGTTTTCTTCTGCCGGCCTCTTCTCCCCTCTGCAAAATCCTCGTCGATGATGCCAAGTTCGGCTTTTTTCTCCGTGCAGAGCTTCCCAAGGGTATTGTCTACGATGTATTTGGTGATGTATTTTGGGGTATAAAAAACCCCATCCCGCTTGCGCTTGGTCTTGGAACGGTCCACGACTTCACCCGCAAGTTGGGCACGGACATTTTCGATATCATTGAGTGAATGCTCGAAAATATGTCCTAGGATATTGGTATCTACCTCGGATTCAAAATCATATTCGGTCAGCTTGCGAACGTGCTTTTCAAGTACCTGATCCGAAATCTCCAATCCATCTAAAATCGGATCGGGAGCGAAAAGCCCGCCATTGTAGGCGTGAATTTCTGCCTTGCCCGGCTGAACTCTTCCTGTATTCAAGTACCCAAAATACTTTTTGAAAATCTGGTATAAAGGTCTGTATTCGTCAAGATCGCTAAGTTTGTTCCAATGCGTGACTATTTCCATAATGGAATTAGGCGGAAGCAAACCCTTGTCCTCTGCAAAAAAGATAAATAGAAACCGATCCAAGAGCTTTTGACTTTTTTGGTAGAGTTCAAGTTCATCCGTGTCAGCATTCAACTTGACCATATCCAGCCAAAGCTCCTGCTTGAAGGCCGAATAATCCGCATAGAGTTGTTTGGTGATCTGCTCTTCTACCAGTAAAGATTGTTCTTTGATCTTTTTGGGAATGCCCGAAAGCAGGTTTTCCTTATGAAGCAGCAGCCAGAACACCTTGAATTCCTCCAGCTGCATTGCAAGAATATTGAATTCTAGGAAATCCACTGCATTGTCTATGTAGAATCGTAACTTCTCGAAATTACTGGTAATGACATAAACGCATTCAGGCTGATTGTTTTTATAATTGAAGGCTTGATCACGGATTTTTTCCAAGTCCTTCGTATCCGTCCCCTTCAGTTCAATGACTGCCAAAGCCTGCCTGTCTTTCAAAATCGCGCCATCGGTCTTTTTCGCATCCTTGATATTCTTCAGCTCTGTGGTGAGGTCATAATCCGGATTAGGATTGATGGTATAGCCCAGAATATTGACAAAGAGCTCTCGGAGAAAACCTTCCTGAAATTGTTCTTCTTTGGCGGCCCGGATATTTTGCTGTCGGGCAGGATGGTGAAAATAGTTCTGATAAGCAGCATACGCCTCCTTGACAAGCGCTTGATCTTGTGTGGCAAGGTATTTTTTAAGAACTGAGTTTTGGAAAAAAGCCATTGAAAAAAGGAAGTTTTATTACAAGTTTCTTTGAGTGGTGACACTCACAGAGGCAAGTGTGTCAATCACTCAAGTGGGCAGTTTAAAACTGACTCTTAAAGATATGGGAATTGGAGAAAAGAAAAAGGGGGAAACGTGGGATTGACGGGAAATGTCTGAATTTTTTCTCGGTTTTGAGCGTGAAGAAAGCGATCGCCTAGATTTGTTTCCTTTTAAACCGAATTAATTCATATTGGTAAAATCCAATCAAATCGCTTCTCCGAAGCTATGTTTCCACCCTCCTCCATCTGAGGCTATCATCAAAACGCCTCGCTGAGGCTTAAAACCTAACCCTATAATTCGATTCAAAAAATCAAATTCCTGCATTCGTGGCTAAAAAATAAGCCACGAATGCAGGAATTTTTCTTGTCTTGTCTTCAATCACCCAAATTTAAAAATGCACCGTCCCTACGGGACTCCTAAAACTGGGTTTCAGCCAATATTTCCAGCCGTTAAAACGGCTGGCAAGAATATCAGTCGTCCCGCTGGGACTGAACCTTGAAATACAAAATCCAAATGGGTCCACGGATCAATTCTGTGAACTCACCCCTTTTTGTGTTTCAGGAATAGGAAAAAAGAGAGTTAAGGGTAGAAGTGAGTGAGGACACTCACTTCGGCAAAGCGAGCCCACTTGATTGGGTGTGATCCTGGTTTAAACTAAGCTGCTTTTTTCTCAAATCCTTTTCGAGTCATTTCTCCCCAGCCTTTATTTCCTCTGAGCTTTTCCCAGTTCCCTTTCAGTGAGGCATAAACGGTAAATGGATGAAAGAACAAGGGTTCTAACAGAGCCACAAAACCTAATTTAAGCAAGTCACTAACCCGATGATAGCGCTTGAAGGTGGATTCTTCCGAAAAAAGCGCAATCATGGAAAAGAACACCGCAAAAACATAAACCAATCCTAAAAAAATCAAAAAGTACTGCCAATTGACAATACCCAAATAGATCAAAATTAAGGTAATTATCAATCCGGTAAATTCGACCAAAGGAGCCAAATATTCGAAGAAAAACCAATAGGGAAAACTCAACATTCCCAAGATTTTATACTTGGGGTTAAACATCATTTTTCGATGAGTCCAAAGTGTCTCTATGGTACCACGCATCCATCGGCTCCGCTGTTTGCCAAGGATTTTATAGCTCTCCGGAGCTTCTGTCCAGCAAAGCGGATCAGGTATATATTGAACTTTGTAAGGAAGTCCCTGATCGATCATAAAGCGGCGCATCCGTACGATGAGCTCCATATCTTCCCCTACTGTGGCAGTGCTGTAGCCCCCGCATTGCATGGCGATTTCCCGATCAAACATCCCAAATGCTCCACTGATAATCAGTAAACCATCGAGTTTGCTCCAAGCCATCCTTCCCAATATAAATGCCCTCAAATACTCGATCACCTGAACCCGCGCGATAAAATTATCTGGTGCTTTGACGTCGATCAGTTTTCCGGCCTTGATGGTGCAGGAGTTAGCAATCCGAACTACTCCTCCGGTAGCAATCACCCGGGAATCAGATGCCTCCATGTACGGCTTAGCCAGCTTGAGCAGGACATCTTTATCCATGATGCAGTCCACATCGATGCAGACCAAATACGGGTTTTGGGAAATATTTATCCCGGTATTGAGTGCATCAGCCTTCCCTCCGTTTTCTTTGTCCACGACTATCAGCTTTGAAAACGCCGGGTTGGTCGACATATAGATTCCCTGGACATCTTTGGTAGGAATGAAAGGCACATAAGTCATCTCAGTCCGAACCATTTGGAAACTTGAAATGAGCACCTCCATAGAATTATCCTTACTTCCATCATTGACCACGATCACATCAAAATTATTGTAATTGATCGCGAGCAAAGACTTCACATTTTCTACTATAGTGCGACCCTCATTATAAGCCGGAGCGATCAAACTCACCCTTGGCACGTTTTCCAAAGCAAGCAATGCTTTGTAGTTTACAAAGCGGTTTCTTTTCAGGTATTGGATCAACCCCCTGGCACTGATAATTGCCAAAATCAAATAAGAAATCATCACCAAAAAGGCAAAAAAAAGGATGAAGTAATTGAATACCCAGATCCCATAGTCCAAACCTTCAAATCCTGTCATACCTTAGAGAATCTTTTTTTGTGCAACAAGAAGTCTATTTCATTGATAAGCTTTTTACGCTGAGTTTTTCCCCTAAAGTATTCCAGAACTTCAAGTTGCTTAATATCATGATAGTAGTGGATCAGCCGGATTCCCAAAAGCGCCACTGATTCATTTTTTGATTGGAGAAGTTCGGGTAAATTATCAACCGGTGGAACCTTAAACCGCTTAATAGCGAAAAGGATATTGCTCTGCGTCCAATCATTGAAATACACGCTGCTCTCCCGAAATGCCCAAAGCTCTTTCAATCCCTTCAATCGAATTTTTGCTATAAGCTTTTCCTGCTGAACCATATCGTTCCGATCAAATTTTATCGCTTTAATCTTATCGTATGCCGCTTGATAATTAAGGGAAGATAGGTCACGCATACCTTCTACTTTGAGCACCCATGATCTAGCCTGAAGCTTTTTGAGTGAATAGTTTACCAAGCCAGATTGTACATAAAAGTTCTCAAGCTTCTCAACTGAGGCCCCGCTAAAATTCTGATGGAGGCCAATAAGAGACTTAATCATTACCTTTTGGTAAAGTTTGGATTTTCCGGCAAGACTAAAATTGGTTTCTTCGCCATCTTCTTTTCCAAAAAGGATTCTAAACAAAATTTGATCAATTTCTTCCTGATAAGCTTTTTTCTTCTTCTCTTCCCGTATTTTAAATATTCTTTTAAATAGAGTAGCGAAAAAGAAATAAAGGGAGCCCAGCAAAAAAAACAGGATCACGAGCAGCAAGATTTCTATTAAATCAAGGCTCGATGCCCAGTCTAATCCTCCGGAAATGGTTTGGTTTATAAACTCCGACAATGCGATATTGTATATTAAGGATAGGTGATGGACTAATTAGGCGATCAGCTTTTGGATTCTTTTCAACAAAATGGCTGGACTAAAGGGCTTGGAAATAAACTCATCAGCACCCAAATCTAAAACCTCCAATTCGGTGGCCTCTATACCTGAAGCAGTCAAAACGATCACCGGAATATCGGACTTTTTCTCTTTTCTTACGGTTTGGATAATCTGTTGACCTCCTGCAAAAGGCAAGTTTAAATCGGTGATAATCAAATTAATACTTTCGATATTTTCATCCAAGATCTCAAGAGCATCAGCTCCATTGTTATGAGACAAAACCTCAAATTGGTTCATAGTCAAGTAGAAAGTCAAGGATTTCAATAAAATCTCATCATCCTCAACTATTAAAATTCTCTTCATTTACTTATTAATTTACTTTCCAAGAAAGGTTTCACCTTGCTCAGGTATTGGGTAATTATTTGATATTCAGCTGCTATTCCTTCCAGGTCTTCTTCTTCGGCCAGGTATTCCATTAAAATCAGACTGCTATCATCCGCTCCTATCACACCAAAGGAGGATTTAATTCTATGGCAACTTGCTTTGATTTTTTTAAAATCTTCTTGATTTATCAGTTCTGCGATTTCAGGTTCCCAGTTCTGGATTTGGATGATAAACATTTGAATCATTTCTTGCTCAAATTGCTCAATTCCACCGGAAAATTCCTTTAAAATATTGAGATCTACCGGAACTTCCAACTTTTTGGTTGTGCTTATTTGATGACTTTCTGAAGGTCGCTTATGATATTCAGTCCAAAGGTAAAGCTTTTCGAAAAGTTCTTCTTTTTTAAAAGGCTTACCTAGGTAATCATTCATTCCAATATCTAGGCATTTTTGCTTTTCCTTGATCAGATAATTGGCAGAAAGTGCAATGATAGGTACCTTCGTTTTGATTTCCTCTCGCAGGACTTGGGTAGTCTGATAACCATCCATCAGCGGCATTTGAATATCCATCAGTACCAAATCAAATGGCTTTTCCTTAAAAAGCGATACACCCTCGACACCGGAAGGAGCTATTTCCAATTCAAATTGGGTCGACTTCAATAGAGTTTGGACCAAGACTTGATTGAGTTCATTGTCCTCGCAGAGAAGTATTTTGATTGGTTTCTCTACTTTTTGGAAGGTAATGGGATCATTTTTGAGATAAATAACTCCATTGGATTTAGGAAAAGGAATAGTAAACAAAAACTCAGTGCCTATTCCTTCCCTGCTACTTACCTCGATGGTGCCGTCCATCTTCTCCACGAGACTTTTACTGATATTCAGTCCCAAGCCTGTTCCACCAAATTTCCGGGAAATCTTCTCATCACTTTGTGAAAATCGGTCAAAAATCACCGCTAATTTATCCAAGGGAATCCCTATCCCTGAATCAATAATCCGAAAACGAATGTCAGAATCCGCTTCAGTTTGGTAAAACAGTTCCACTTTAAGCTTGACAAAACCGGATTCTGTGAATTTAATAGCATTTCCGATCAAATTGATGAGCACCTGAGAAAGCCGATTTTTATCTCCTTTGACCCAAATGGGTACCTCATCGGCAATTTCAATACTAAAATCCAGATTTTTCTGAAATGCCTTCAATTGTAAAAACGAGCTTAGTTCCTGAATGGATTCATGCAGATTGAAATCCAGAGATTCGATTTGAAAAAGACCCGATTCAATTTTAGAAAGGTCCAAAATATCATTGATCACAAAAAGTAAATTGTCTCCGGCAGATTTTACTGCATTCAGCTGCTCCAATTTTACCGCATCCTTTTCAACTTCCAGCAGCAACTGAGTAAAGCCCAACACAGCATGAATGGGAGTTCGGATTTCGTGACTGACATTGGCAATAAACTGGTCTTTTTGACTATTCAATTGATCGGCTTGTTCTTTAGCCTGCTGCAGCTGTTTCCTGCTTTCGATCGATTTGGTGATTTCTTGCGCTATTTTGATCACCCTTTGAACCTTTCCATTTTCATCCAAAACCGGATTGTAAGTAGCCATCAACCAAACTTCCTTCCCCGATTTATGCAACCTCTTCATCTGTCCGGATTTGAATTGACCATTACTTAGGCTTTCCCAAAACTCTTTATTTTTCAGCAAGTCCTCCTCAAACAAAAGATTGGAATGATGTTCTCCCTCAAGCGATTGAGAATTATAACCCAAATATTCGGCAAAAATTTCATTAGCTTCAAGAATAAAACCATCCGGAGAAAACTGAACTAATCCACTAGATAGGCTAATCGCCTGAAGTAAGGCATTGATTTCACTTTCTTTTTGATCCAGGCGTTCGAAAAGTACTTTGCTTTGTTTGTCAACAATAGTTTCTAACTCCAAGCCAAGTTTTTGATTCATTTTTTTGGCCTCCATCAAGGCCATGGCTTGCTGGGCTAAAAGTTTGAAAGATTTCTGCTGCTTTTCTGAAAGGATGTGTTTTTGGGTACTGGCTACGCAAACTGTACCGATGTTCTGGCCATTGGGAGCTTTAAGGGGTAAGCCCGCGTAAAATTTCAATCCATCCGGACCTTGAGCAGCTGCTTTGTCTTTGACCCTGAGGTCCTGTTGAACATCTTGAATTTCCAGGTACGCATCATCCAATAGAGTGAACTGGCAAAAAGAGTCTTCTATCGGTACTTCCTGATTTTCCACTCCTACTTTGGCTTTGTACCATTGCCTTTTGCCATCTATCAAGGAAATAATAGCGATCGGTACCTCACATACGATTGAGATCAATTCAGCCAAGCGATCCATTTCCTCCTCAGCTGGGGTGTCCAGCAGATTATAGGATAATACTGTTTTGAGGCGCTCGATTTCCTGGGCTTCCATGAATTTATTTTTAGCAAAAATAAGTAGATGAATGAGATAGAAAAGGAATTAAAATTTAAAGCATTAAAGCGGTTTGTAAATACATTTCAGTGACTTGAAAAATAAGAACAAAAAAATCCCACCTCAATAGAAGTGGGATTTTTGATAAGACTAGATTCAAATTTTACTTTTTAATCAATCGCTTAGTCATCACAATCACTCCTGTTTTGACTTGAACTGTGTAGAGTCCCGATGCCAAGCCATCCAAATCGAAGGTCTGAATGAAGCTGCCATTTCGGAGCTCTTCATTTTCAAGCACCAATCTTCCCGTTGCATCGAAGATTCGAATGGCTACCGTGGCTTCTTGATCCAAATCTACCATTACCGAAGTCTCTTCATGAGCAGGGTTTGGATAGAGGAGGAATTCACCAGGCTTGAGCTCTTGAGAAAATTTAAGCCCAATTTCTTCGGATAAATTGTTCATTACCTCAGCTGTTGGATCGGTAATCTCCCGCTTATTGCCTTTACCCTTAGGCGTATGGATAGTAATAGCCCCACCCCCTAGGACAGTTGATGCATCTGAGTTGTCATCCGCACCCAATCCATTGTCATAGACTATGCCTGTTGGGCCCCAGATTTTAATTCGGAACTGATCTGGATCTGTTCCACCATTCCAATTACCATCTAGAGCAACCAGCGTGAATTTGTACCCAGGGATATCATTAACAGTCCCTTCACCTCTGTAAGTAGCCTTCCTACCCGAAATCACCAAGGAACCCGATTCATGCAGCGTGGATTTGAAATATAAACCTCCGGCATGGAATTCAAACTCAGTGTTACCATCCACACGGTTAGACCCTTTCTTGTATTTGGATACAAATCCAAAGTTGGCTTTACCTGCTAGGCTTTCATCTGCTTTGTAAGCCCTTTCTGGTGACATGATCCAACCACCACCGGTAACAAAGTTTCCATTCGGATCATATATTGGCAGGTAGGCCACAGATTCAATAAGCCCCGAACATTCCTGTATTGTTGCCGATACTTTGTAGACAACTGGTATACTACCTAAACCAGTAGCGTCAAGAGTTAACGTTGCCACACCTGATCCATCAGTGATTGCTATTCCTTTTTCGACACCGTCAAGTGAGAATGTTACTTCAAGTCCGCCAGTGGCGGGTGATACAATTGCTTTCAGAACGGCATCACTTCCTATCGGAACAGGAGTGCCTGAATCAGAAGCATCTATGCTCAGCGCTGCATTATCGTTGATAGTCACCGTGGCATTGGCATTGGCTGTATTTCCAGCAGCATCTGTCACTGATACAGAAACATTATTGTCTCCTATATTGTCGCAATCAAAGGTGAAAACTGTTGGGCTAAATACCACATCACTACAGTTATCCGTTGCGGCAAAAATATCAGTAGCCTGCAATGTGACCGTATTTGTTAAACCAAGTACTGCTGATGGTGTCGGGTTAATCACTTTGATCACCGGTGCTTCTGCATCAACCACGGTTATGGTGAAGCTTTCTTGCTTTGCTTTATTACCCGCTGCATCCACCGCATCCACCGTCACGATGGTAGTTCCTATCGGGAAGAGGGTGTTTGGTTCCTGACTATAGCTGATGGTAGTACCCGGGCAATTATCAGAAACAAATGCACTAAAGTCTATTATGATACCACACTGGCCTGGATCATTATTTTGAGTTCTTGAAGCCGGAATGGCGGTAATTACTGGAGCTTCTGCATCTATCACGGTTACAGTAAAGCTCTTTTGGATAGCTTTATTGCCAGCCGCATCTGTGGCATCTACAGTTACGGTAGTGGTTCCTAATGGGAAAAATGATCCAGAAGAATGGCTAGCGGTATAGCTTATTGATGGGTCACAATCATCGCTAATACCTACAGTATAGGTAACTGTGGCACCACACTGGCCAGCATCATTGCTCACAGTAATATCATCTGGGACAGTAACTATCGGTGCAGTATTGTCTACCACTGTAATGGTAGTAGAAGCTGTACTAGAACCGCCATTACCATCATCAACAGTCAAGCTGACGTTGGTCACGCCCAATGGATAAGGACCAGCTGGACTCACTGAGAAGGATAACTCATCACCATTAGCATCTGTCGACCCTCCATCAAAATCAGCAGCGGTAGCGGTACCCTGACAATTTGCATCGGCAGAGATCGTGAGAGATTGCGCAACTGCGACTGGAGCCTCATTACACACATTATTTGGATCGGTTACTGTCAATATATAGTCTCCTGAGGTTTGATTCCCTGCATCGTCAAAAGCAGTTACTGTAACAGTAAAAGAGCCTAGATCACCACAAGTATAAGTACTTGATCCAGTGCCACCTACCCTATTAATCCCACAATTATCACTAAGTTGAACAATCGCTCCATTATTTAAGGCATTGCCATTTGCCGTTCCATCAGGATCGATGATTACTGTTACGTCCTGAAGAACCAACACAGGAGGCGTAGTATCCTCAACCCTAATGTTCTGGCTTACTGAGGTGGTATTTCCTGATGGATCGGTAAAGGTCCAAGTGCGAACTTCAGTGAAGTCAACTCCATTGGCATCATATGTTTTAGTAATGATAGGAGATATACGTGTTGTACCATCTTCACAATTATCGGTAAAAGTCAAATCAACCGGAGCAGGTACATCACCCTCACATTCCACGGTTACATCAGCCGGAACAGGTGGAGCAACAGGAGGAGTGATATCTTTCACGATAATAGTCTGACTTACAGAAGAGCTGTTACCAGCGGCATCGAAAAAGGTCCACGTACGCACTTCTTCAAAGCTACCACGAAAGATATCATTAAGATTGAGCAAATCTAAATCAGAGGAACCTAAAGGAAATTCATCTGAATAATAGATGATAGTCGGGCTTGCAGTAATCGAACCTGAACAATTGTCAGATGCTGTTAAATCCATCGGTGGCGGAACCTCACTTGCGCATTGCAGAGTCAAGTCTTCAGGTGCAGACGGAGGAACAGGAGCAGTATCATCTTTTACGGTAACAGTAGTAGTGGCGGTGCTGGATGCCCCTTTGCTATTGGTAACTGTTAAGATCACATTGGTTACGCCCAGGTCGTAAGGCCCTAATGGCGCTATACTAAAGGAAAGCACATCACCCTCAGGGTCGGTAGAACCTCCATCAAAGTCAGTGGCTACTGCAACTGCCTGGCAGTTTTCACTGGCGGATAAAACTAGCGGTTTAGCTACGGCTACCGGGGGTTGGTTGCAAACACCAAAAGGATCGATAACGGTAACATTAATAGAAGCAGATGACTGATTGCCTGCTGCATCCGATACCGTTAAAGTAACTAGCTTAGGGCTACCCAGATCATTGCAACTGAATGATGTTGGGCTAATGGAGCGGTCTGCGATACCACAGTTATCACTACTTCCGCCATCAAAATCATCCGCGTTCATTAATAAATTTCCGGTGGCATCCAAGGCCAAAAGTCGGGTAGTGGCACCGGCCTTCAGCACGTAGGTTTTAAAAATCAAGTCATTAATCTGTGAGCTTATAAGAGTATTGGTATTTATACTGTATGAATAGAAAGTACCGCCAGAATAGGGATCACCACCAAGCACTACAGCTGTTTGTATTCTATGGTTCCCCGTGGTGGTTAGGGTCATTAGATAAGAACTCCCTGCCGTAACAGTAATTGGACTATCAAAGATAAAGGGGACGAATGCATCAGTAGCATCTACGTTCGCAAAAGAAGCAGTACCCAGCAGCATCCCCGGATTATTGGGATCGGAACCGTTGTAGAGGTTTAAAGTAATCGTGCCCGCCTCAATTGTGCGGGCAATTTCCACATCAATCCGGGACATAAAACCAGTCGATGCTGCCTCAAATGTTTGTGCTGATATATTGAATAAACCAAGAGGTGAATTGGTGGCATTTGGTATCGCGGCCAAATTCACTTCTACATCTACAACTTCGCCTAAGCTTACGGCAGTTGGTGCTTCAGTATCAGGTGTCAAAAGAATTTCTACCTCTAGGCTTCCTTTTGCACCTAGATTATCCGTCACTTCAACTTTATATATGCCTGCGGCCAGGTTATTCAAATCTTCTAAGTCAGCAGTAAAAGTATCCGGACCAGTCCAAGAGATCACAGGGGTTCCTGTAGCTCCGGCTATGGTCAGGTCAATACTGCCGTTTCGGCCCGGGCAAGTCTCATCTACTTTGGTCGCTGATAAACTCAATTCAGCAGGAGTAGCATCAAATAAGGTCAACTGACCATATAGGGGGAATCCCCCATTTGTCAAATTAAAATCCGCAGTCTTGAGGTAGGAATTATTGGCAGGATCATATTCAAATACAACTCCATAATCTTCGGAACCTCCTACAGTGGTCATACCCCATAATTTACCGCCGTAAGCTGATAAGGTGCCGTAAGGAGATCCACCACTCGCCAAACTAAAGCTATGTTTTCTGCTGAAAGTATCCGTATTTGGGTTAAATTCAAACAAAACACCATTTCCTGCTCCCCCACCAGAAGTCAACCCATAAAGTTTATTGTCCAATACAGTCAGACTACCAAAAGGAGTCATCCCATTGGCGGATTCAAAATCAAACTTTTTTACAATTGTTGCCGAACTAGGATTATACTCAAAAATCACTCCTCCAAAATTAGCACCACCTGAAGTGGTCATTCCGTAAAGGATACCTTCAAATTCAACTAGACTTCCAAGTGGTCCCTCCCCGTTGAGCCCTTCAAAAGAAGCTCCATTTGTAAACGAACCTGAGACAGGGTCAAACTCAAATACAACCCCTTTATTATTCCTTCCACCCGCTTTTGAAAGCCCATAAAATTTACCATTGAGTACCGTCAAACTTCCAAATGGAGACCCACCACTGGCGCTTGATTGATCAAAATTTGCCATTCTTACAAATGAGGAATTAATCGGATCGTACATGAAAATCAATCCTTGATCATTTGCCCCTCCATTGGGCGTCATCCCATAGAACTTATCATTATAGAGAGTCAAGTCTCCTGATGGTTTGGCACCATTGCTTCCATCAAACTCGACAAGGGGCGTATAATTTTGGCTTGCCGGATCAAAAGAAAAAATAACTCCAACTTCACCCTTTCCACCTATTGCAGCCATGCCGTAAAACACACCATTAAACAAGGTCAAACTGCCAGAAGGAAAGCTACCATTGGTTTTGTTGAAATCAACTCGGATACCATAAGCATCAGTAATAGGGTTAAACTCAAAAATAACTCCAGAATCACCTTTTCCTCCCGAAGTGGTCATACCGTATAGTCTACTATTAAACTCTGTCAAACTGCCTAACGGAAGACTCCCGCTTTCCTTTTCGAAATCCCTCTTTTTGATGTATGAATTAGTCGTGGGTTCGAACTCAAAGAGAACACCGACATCGCCTGTCCCGCCATTTACTGTCACCCCGTAAAGCTTGCCGTTAAAAAGGGTCAAAGCACCAAAAGGAGCGCTTCCATTTGCTCCATCGAATACATCAAAGGTGAAAAACGTTTTACTATTTGGATTATACTCAAAAATAAATCCATTGTCAGAACTACCCCCTTTAGGTCTTGTCCCATAAAGATTGCCGCCCAAAACTGTTAATCCACCATCATCCTGAGAATTGCTATCCTTTCCTTCAGAAAAATCGAGTAATTTTGTAAACTCAAGTACTTTCGTGAACTCATTTTCGCCGAAAGAAAATAAAACACCATTATCTGTAGTTCCACCACTAGTAGTAGTCCCATAAAGCACATTGTTAAGGACTGTCAAACTGCCCCAAGGAAAACTGCCATTTACTCCATCAAAATCATGTAATATTGAATAGGTCGCTGTCAATGGATCGAATGAAAAAATAGATCCCGCGTTTTGGGATCCACCTGAAAACGTCAATCCGAAAAGTATGCCGTTTAAGTTTACCAAACCACCTGAAGGAGTGGATCCATCTAAATCAAATTCATACTTTTCTGAGTACAAAACTGTCACTGGATCAAACTCAAAAATGACACCTCCATTGGTTTCACCACCTGAGGTTGTTCCGTACAATTTCCCATTGAATTCTATCAGTCCCCCATTTGGAAAACTTGAACTTGCAAAGTCATGCTTTTTTGTATAAACCCCGTTTATAGGGTTAAATTCAAACAATACACCACTGAAAAAAGCACCTCCGCTATAAGTCAATCCATATAATTTGCCATTGACTTCTGTTAAATTATTATAGTCCGGTCTTCCTGGTGAAGCATTGGTGAATCCTGTAGGAGCAGGATCAATCAGTGCTTGCTTATTGATATCGTATTCAATAATTGCACCTGTACCATCTTTCCCTCCCTGGGAAGTAAGTCCATATAATGTGGTTCTTTGAGCTAACGATGGCGATAGGGTCAAAAACAATAAAAGGAAGGACAAGCTGTATACCATGAGGTATAAGGGTATCTTTTTTTCAAATGAAAAAGGAAATTTCTGCCATCCAGAAAATTTATTTTTTATTGATTGATTCATATTAGTTGATTTAATGGAGACTTGAAATTTTATCGAATGCTTTATTTGAGGCTTACACGCTAGAAAAGAAATCCATTAGATCTTCAATACACCAAGACAAATTTTTAAAAAAAACCAGCCTCTTAGTTCCACCATACTCTAAGCTGAGAGTATAAATAAGAATCTCTAATTGGGATAAATACCATTCTACAAGTACCTAGTTAAAAATAAAGACAATCAAAGAGAGAAAGGCCTGAACTGGGTCGAACGACACTTATTTTTGTCCGAAGGCATGGATTTATTTTCCCAATGAAATAAAGTGGAAAAACGACAATAAGCCTCGATGCCTTTTTCCTAAAAAGGAAAATGTATTGGTCAGTAAAGAGAAAGATATAGGAATTGAGGAAAGAAATCACTGGCCCCAGATTAGGTCCCTATCAAATAGAGTAGTGGAAAAAAATGATCATAATACCACAATCAAAAAGCCTCTCTGATGCTAATAAGACTAAATATCGGAAACTAGAGCCCCTTTACCCTTCAAAAACGTTATTCGTCCATTCGCGGCTTAAAATTGTATGCCACTAATTCAAGAATATTTATATCCTTTCTTCGCCCCTGTCCGTGCCTGCCTGACGGACAGTCAGGTCCTCACGGGCAGGAAGAAATATATTTTGACAACTAGAATCAAATCGCTTCTCCGAAGCTCTTTCACCCTTTCTCCTCTTCTATTACTACACTCAAAATGTCTCGCTGAGGCTTAAAGTCTAAAGCAGCCTTCCTATCCAGAAAATGTAATTCGCACATTGGTGGCTAAAATCTAAAGCCTGAATAAAATACAAAGCTTCAAACTTGATTTTGGCATTTTCACTTTTCCCTATTCCTTCCCCAACCAAGCCACCTTTTGTTCCGATTGATGAGCCTGATTTAAAATATCCCGATAGAGCTCGGGCCTACGTGCCTGTAGGTAGCGATGTCCGCCGGCTTGAGTGAGTTTCTCAGGAACGATAGTAGCTATCTCAAAACTATCTTCAAAGCTTCTACACTCCGCCAAAATATCTCCAAAAGGATCCAAAATCGTGGAGCAGCCATTTTTCAACTGATCGTCATCCATACCAATGGGATTGGAAAAAATCGCATACACTGCATTGTCATAAGCCCGGGCCGGTAGCCATTTCATCAGCCATGCCCTCCCCTTCAATCCATCAAATTCCATTCGCAGTGAGGTAGGATCTGCTTCCCGATTCTTCCAGAGCTTGGGATCCACAAAACCCGCACCCGGACGGGTCGAAGGTGTACACATGGTCACATGAGGCATGAAAATGATATCCGCACCGAGGAGTTTGGTGGCACGGACATTTTCGATGATATTATTGTCATAGCAGATCAAAATCCCGCATTTCCAACCCAAAAGATCAAACACCACATATTCATTTCCCGGCAACACATGTGGATTGATAAAAGGATGGAGTTTGCGGTACTTAGCTACCAAGCCGTTTTGATCTACACAGACATAGCCTTTGAAAATACGATCTTGACTGTCTTTTTCGAATAGACCCGCCAAGATCACAATGCTATTTTTCTTAGCTATTTCTATCAACCGCTGAACAGAGGGTCCTCCGGGAATTCGCTCCGAAAAGTCTAAAAGTTGGTCGCGGTTCAACTTCCTCGCAAAAGAATAGCCGGTAATAGAACACTCATGAAAAGTAATGACTTGTGCTCCCTGCTTTGCCGCTTGGGCGGAAAGCTTGTCAATCACAGAAAGGTTGTATTCCTTATCACCGCTTCGATTTTCAAATTGGGCAGTGGCGATTTTGATAGCTTGCATGGCTTGAGTTGATTTTAGGTAGGTGAAGCTAAAAAAAAATCGAGCCGGGGGAAAACTGAAAGTGATGGCTGGTCGATTGATAGATTAATTTTCCAGACTATTGGCTCTATCGGATATTGCTTGGATTACTTTATCCAACTCCATCGCTGAAGCATAAATATGATCCAAAAACTCCTCTCTTTCATCCCCGTCCACCAAACCTTCTTTTATCAGGTTAGCCAAACCTAGAAGTCTTGCCAATGGAGCCCTTACAATGTGGGATTGAGTCCAGGCTATCTCCTTGAGGATCTCATTTTGCTTTTCAATCTTAGAAAGATAATTCAGAGATTGGGTGATATCATTAGCTATCACCATTTTCCCTCTTATCCCTTCTACATGTATTGGGATTGAGGATACTTCCACCTGAATCTCATCACCAGACTTCTTTTTGTGAACAAAATTCCTCTTAAAAATTCCAAATTCATAGGGAGTTGATTCAATCGATTTTTTAACTTCTTCAATCTCTCGTTCAGGCCTTAGATCAAATATAGATAGTCTCAAAAACTCCTCCCTTGAATAGCCATAATTGTCCACGGCAGCCTGATTTACATCTACGATGGTCAAGCTATCCACTGAATAAATCCACATAGGAATCGGACTTTTTTGGAATAAATCGCTGTACTTCTTTTCAGAGCGCTGAACTTTTTCAAAGGCCTTGAGCACTTTTTCTTGCGCCTCTTTTTGTTCGGTGATGTCGGTTCGTACTGCCAAAAAACGGTAGATCTTATCATCCTTATCTCTTAGTGGAAAGATTGAGGTGAATACCCAATAATGGCTGCCATCTTTCCGTTTATTCTTGAGCTCTCCCTTCCATTCTCTACCACCTTTAATCGTATCCCACATTTTTTTGTAAAAAGTCTTGGAATGAAATCCAGATTGATTAATTCGGGTATGAGAACCTATCAGTTCCTCTTTGGAATATCCTGACAGATCGCAAGTGCTTTGATTGGCTTCCAAGATGACCCCGTCAAGATCAGTGACGATGATGTTTGTACTTTGATCTAAAGCTTTCCTAAACTCACTTAACCGCTGATAAGAGGCTCTCAACCTATTTTTAAGAACCATTTCATGATTTACGTCCCTCAGAGAACCGATCATTCGAATAGGATTCCCCTGATCATCTCTAATCAAATACCCCATCTCAAGGACGTAGAAATATCTACCCCTTTGGTTTTTAATTCTGTACTGTGCCGTCCAATAATCCTTTGTAGGATCTTGTAAAAATTCTTGTAACTCAAGGAATACCTTTGGAAGATCTTCGGGGTAGACCCAAGATTCCCAATCCTGTAAGGAAAATTGATTGCCATTTTTAGATTTGTGACCTAAAACTCTACTGAAACTTCCCTCCCAAAAAATGACTTCCTTAGGAATGTTCCAGTCGTAAATCACCTCATTTGTTGCCTTATTGACCAATTCATAGCGACTATTGGCCTTCTGAAGCTTCTCAAAATTCTTTTTCTGATCCGTAATATCCGTGGCCATTCCGACTACACCAAAAATCTCCCCATCAGCTTCTACGAGAGGAGCTAGCTTAGTCAGAAAACACTTCTTGGTATCATCCTCTCCTACAGACCATTCATAATGAATATGCGAGCCATTTAGTGCTTCTTGGTTCTTTTCATTATGAATCTGGGCAAGTTCTTTTCCCAAAATTTCATCCCCCGTTTTCCCTAAAAAGAAATCTTCAGTTAGACCTCCATTTTCAAGTGCTCTTCCGTAAACTCCAGTATGCCGAAAATCCTTATCTAAGGTAAAAATCAAATCGTCCATACTTGATACCAACTTTTTGAACCGCTCGTCAGATTGAGAAAGTTGTTTTTCGATCTGATTATGGGAAAGGTATCCGTTACTTGGCTGCTTTTGCTCTACTATTGAGATTGTCCAAAGAATGGATTCGCCATCTTCACAGAACTTGGGAAGAACTTTGAGAAAAAAAGAACCGTTTTGGGGTGCTTTAATCTTGGCAAAAAATGAAAAATCCGAAGTAATCTTTCTCTTTTCAAGTTGGTCTAGCTGATCGCTAAAATCAAAAAAATCTCCCAAACCTTCTCCTTTTCTTGCTTTTCCCAGGTACTTTTCAAAACTAGCATTGACATGAAGAAGCTCAAATTGACTATTGGTTAGGGCAAGGCCTACTTGAACTGTATCAAATAAAGGACTCCAAAATTCTGAAATTTTGACCATAGCACTCAAACCCATTTAACTTTTTCAATAGTAGTAAATTCTCCAATAAACAAAAAGGTTTTTTACAGGATCTCTTTTTTTAAATAAAGCTTTTCTTAAATTTTTAATTCTTGAACATTTAGCCTCTGCAGGGCTCTAACTTTTTCATCAACACTTTACCCCCGGCCACGCCGAGGGCCATGAAAAATGCCAACCCTTCGGGTATGATTAACCATCAATCCAACAATTGAGAATAAAATCAACAGCCGACAAATTATAGAAAACTGAGAACCGACAGCCCTGAAAGGGCAAAACTATTCATCTCCTCGGGCGGCAGCCCGTGGATAGGCCCCCACCAACAGAGTAGAGCCCCGAAGGGGTGATACTTGTACTATGCAGGTAGCAGCCTGTGTAACTTCCCTAAAAAATAACAGCCAAAAAATTCCTACCTAACTGATTTTTTCTTACTTTGATCAACTAATCTTTAACCTTATTTCCACATGAATAAGCTATTATTTAAAAGCTTTTTGATTCTCCTCTCCATCTGTTCCACTTTTGAGTCAAAAGCCCAATCTGAGACCTTAATTCTAATCAACAACGTAGAGATTTTTGATGGAAAATCTGATCAAACGGCTAAAGGAAATGTCCTTATCCGCGGTAATCAAATCGATCAAATCTCCACAAAGTCCATCAAAGTTCCTGCAAATACTACCGTCACCGTGATTGATGGACAGGGTAAATTTCTGATGCCGGGCTTGATCGATGCGCATTACCATGCCATGTTTGCTACCTTATCCCAAGTTGCCCTTTTGACCGCTGACATTGGTTTTGTCAATCTAGTCGCCGGCAAAAATGCGGAAAATCTACTCCAGAGTGGCTTTACCAGTATCCGCGACTTAGGAGGTCCTATCTTTGGATTGAAAATGGGAATTGACAGAGGAATCATACCCGGTCCTCGAATTTGGCCATCAGGAGCTTTTATTTCTCAAACCGGTGGACATGGAGATTTTCGCTTTCCCAATGATATTCCAACTGACCCCAACCGAGGCTTGAGTTATGCAGAGCGCATCAATGCCGCTGCCATAGCGGACAGTCCTGATTTGGTGCGCTTGAGAGCCCGAGAACAACTTATGCTGGGTGCCTCTCAAATCAAATTAATGGCTGGAGGAGGAGTCTCTTCGGTTTATGATCCACTGGATGTCACTCAATACACTGAAGCCGAAATCCATGCCGCTGTAGAAGCTGCTGAGAACTGGGGAACCTATGTCACCGTACACGCCTACACGCCAAGAGCCATACAGCAAGCCATCCGTGCTGGGGTCAAATGCATCGATCATGGGCAATTGATAGATGAAGAAACGGTCAAAATGATGGTCGAAAAAGATGTGTTTTGGAGCTTGCAGCCTTTCATCGATGAAGGAGACAAGGGTGTCTTGAGTCCTGAAAGCCGGGCCAAGCAACTCGAAATGTACCAAGGAACGGACACAGCTTTTGACCTAGCCAAGAAATATAAGATGAAGATCGCCTATGGAACAGACGTACTTTTTGATGCCCAAAAAGCCGCCCAGCCCGGTGCGCAACTCATCAAAATGAAGCGTTGGTTTAACAATTTGGAAATTTTGAAAATGGCAACAGGCAACAATGGTGAATTATTGGCACTTTCGGGAAAAAGAAGCCCTTACAGCGGAAAATTAGGAGTTATCGAAGAAGGTGCCTTAGCAGATATTCTGATTTTTGACGGAAGTTTGATCCAGAATTTGGACCAAATCCTAAAACCTAGAGAAACGATCAAACTCATCATTAAAGATGGAAAAGTCATTAAAAATCAGCTTTAAAAAGGAATAATTTTACATTTAAAAAGCTCATCTATTGGTTTAGATGAGCTTTTTATTGAAATGAACAGAAGATCTTTTTACCTGAAATTAACCGTAAACTGAGCTCCAATCATTCGTGGTGGACCGGCGATGAAAGTAGGGATTCCAAAAGCTCCTCCCGTATTACCTGCATCTATAATAAATTCCTCATCGAGGGCATTATTGGCAAAGAGCATGAAATCGTATTTCTGAGCGAAATTGACTCCTAAGCGGAGATTTAGCATACCGTAGGCACCCTGCTCAATTCCAGGGAGATTGGTCTCTTCAAAAAACACCCGAGACTTATAGCTATAGGTAGGTCTGAAATAGATCAAGCTTTTCTCGGAAACAGGAAGCCCAAAATCCAAACCTGCCGAGACACTATGTTTTGGAGTCAATCGAAAGGAATTTCCAGCCAAATTTTGCGCATTTCCCTCTGCATCTTCCTCATCAAATGTGGCATCGATAAAGCCATAATTGGCAAAGAAACTGAGATTTTTTAATACCGCATACCGCAAAGCTGTCTCAAAACCAAGAGCTGTAGATGCGCCTTCATCTCGGGTATCAATCCGTAAACCATCCTGGTCCGCTACAGCTATACTCGTCTGAAAATTAGAATAGTCATAATAGTAGGCATTCACATCGAAACTCAGTCTATCATCGGAAGAAAGCGTCTTCATCCCCGCCTCATAACTCCAGACTGTTTCTGCATTGAGCACATTGGTCTCAGTGGCCAATACTTGCACTACATTGGGTCTTCGACCTCTAGCGATATTCCCAAAAAAAGTAGTGTTCGGATTCATTTTATAATCCACCGCCAATCTCCCCACTGCTGAGAAAAACTCCTCAGTGGTTTCTAGTTTTCCGTTAGTTGGGGTGAAAATATTATTGGCAGACCCTCCCGTCAAAATAAAGCCTAAGGTTCCTCGCTCTTCAGCTTCAGGAGTATCTAAGGCACCTGAAATTCGCTCATACGTTCCCCGAAGACCTGCCGTCACGCTTAGCTTTGAACTCAAATCATAAGTTCCATCAGCAAAAACCTCATAGGCATAATTTCTCCCAAAATTGGTACTGACTTCCCTATGATTGGGTTTTAATGGAGCACCAGCCAAGGGACCAAAGATATCAGGAACATTGGGAATGTTGGCGACCAAATTAGGCTGCCCATTGATGACCAAAGGTTCGAATGGAATCGCTGTCAGTAAAAATTCCTTCACTGGAACCGGAAGTGGTGCCCCACTTATTCCCTCTCTGATAAAAGGAGTGAATAAGGTGTACAAGCTTCGCTCATCTCCTTCATAGGGCAATCGCTGAAAACCATCTTCATAGAAAAAGCTCAGCCCTGTAAAACCACGAAATCTAGATTCATTGGCAAAATTAAAGCGAAGCTCTTGACTAAATTGCTTACCAATAGCCTCTTCTCCCAAAAACAAAGCAGGTGCTACTGTCCCATCCGAATCAAAAGATTCGAAAGAATCAAACTCTCGATACGCTGTGATCGAACTCAAATCCCAGGTCGAACTCAAAGTTTGATTAACCAAAAGAGTAGCTCCCCAAACGGATCGATCTACGCCAAGTGCTCTCCCCCGCTCCATATCCGCGAAGGTATTCGGACTCAAATCGCCTCCCAAAGGTGCATAGGTACCACTCTTAAATGCAGTACCGGGAGGCGTATCTTGCTGATAATTAAAAATAAAATCTATCGCCGTATTTTTGCCCGGAAGGTACTTCATAGCTACTCTCCCTGCTTTAGTGTCCTTTCCGTTTAAAGTCCCTCCAGAGAGATTTTCGATATACCCCTCTCTCCCATTATAAATTCCTGCCACACGAAGGAAAAAATTATCCGAAAGCGGCACGTTGACATGCCCTGTAGCCAAGCGCTGCCCAAAATCACCCGCACCCAAACGAACCTGAGATGAAAAACTGTTCTTCGCCTTGTTTTGGATTAAGTGAATCGCCCCGATCTGAGCTCCTCTTCCAAACAGGGTCCCTTGCGGCCCCTTCAGCACCTCGACCCGCTCCATGTCAAAAAGCTCCACGACCGAACCCCTTGATTTGCTGATCGACACCCCGTCTTGGAAAACCGAAACCCGTGGTTCCACCCGAGAATCCCCATCATCCGAAGTAATTCCTCGCACGACAAAACCGGGGTTATTGACGCTTTGAAGTTGAATCTGAAGTCCCGGAACGAATTCTGAAAGGGCATCGAACTCAAAGGTATTGGTTCGAGTCAGAAACTCATTTCCATAAGAAGTTACTGCAATGGGTACGTCTTTGATCAATTGACTGCGTCGCTGAGAAGTCACTACCAAACCTTCCAGCTGAATGGCATCGGGAATGAGTTTGATGTCCAACTCATTCCCCCTATCATTTGATAATTCAATACGGGTTTCAAATTGCTGATACCCGATAAAACTCACTACAATTAGGTAGGAACCTTGATCGATCTGATCGAAAAAAAACTGTCCATTTGGATTGGTAATGGCACTTTTATTCAATTCCTGAATCTGAACGAGCGCTCCAGGCAAAGGTGCACCCGTTTCATCGCTTATCCTTCCTTGCAGCCTGACGGATGACTGCGCTACTAAGGCTTGTTGGCTGAATAAGATTAAAATTGCGAGGAAAAATGTTTTCATAGAAGATTTGTTTTGATCTCAAACCTACAGCGTGATTTTGAATCGGAAGTTAAGCACAAGTAAATCCTTTATTACTAAATACGAAAATAGAATACTTGATCAGTAGTTCAAAGTAATGAAATCGAGCATGACGTTCACACTGGTATGCCCCGATGGGTCGGGGAATGCTTGCGAAGATTCTCCCGAAGTTCGGGACAGGTAGTGACCATTAAAAATCAAATTATAAACACATGAAAAGAGCTGCAAAAGTTTCTTAATATCCACCTCGACTTGGTTCGACTTCGCTCACCAACCGTCGCTCGGTGTCCATTTGTCTTGTTTTTTAGGAGGGGAGGAAAACGCGAATAATCATATAAAAAACACCTCAGGTCTACTGACTTGAGGTGTTCTTTTAGCCAATTAACTCTAAAAATCTCGTTTTTTAAATTTCATCATCGCCAACAATCCTGGAAGTAAAACCCAAAGCAAGAGCATACCTCCGGCTAGTGCCACTCCCATAAATTCAGAAAAAAACTGCTGGAAAAATGCACCTGTATAGCCCATTAAAGCTGAAATATCCAGTTGCATCAGCATCAGCACTCTTCCCAAATCGACCGGATTGAGCATCATTAGAGCCAAAGTGGCTTTTTCCAAAGGATAATCTGCAAAGCTGTAGATGATGTAAAGGACTAAACCATCATACACCAAGGAGAAATAAATCCAAAGGGAAAGACTAATACCAATTGCTTTGGCCTTGTCTCGAGTATACACACTGGCGAGAAAGGCAAATCCTGCAAAAACCGCACTCAGTACGACTCCGACGATCAGTAAAGTAATCAAACTCGAGTCTGCCCCCCATAGAAGCATGGGCAACCCAAAGCCTACAATAAGCGCCAAACTCAGCATCAAAATCACCGCCAGAAGTTGGCTCAGAAATACATGAATCCGCTTGACAGGCTGAGCTAGCATCAGTTCGATAAACTCCAGATTATTGAAGAAGTGAGTCGTGGCAAATACCGCTGCAATCAACGGAACGATCATGATCATAATATTCATCAAACTAAGGGAAACTTTACCCAAATCATCTGAAACCTGATAAATGGAAATGGCTACCAAAACCATAAACAGGGTGTACAAAAGCGCAAAGCGAGACTTCACGATATCGTAGAGTGCGTATTTCAATAACTTAAACATGACTCAAGGATTTTTTAGCTGTGTTTTTTTTTAAGGTCCACTGCATGAGTTTGGCAATGGCAGGAGAAAACCGTTCCTCATCCGTAATTTCTTTGAGGCTGTCTACGGTATCGGCAAAGTACACCTCACCCTCAAAGATATAAACTGCCCGGTTGGTCAGTTCTTCCAAATCGCTCAAAATGTGCGAAGTAATCAGAATTAATTTCCCTGACTCACGCTCATTTTTGATTTTTTTCTTCAGCACCTCCACTGCGATCGGATCCAGTCCGGCGGTGGGTTCATCCAGAATCAAAATATCCGGATTGAAGAGAAAAGCCAAAGCAGCGGAAACCTTCTGACGCGTTCCTCCCGAAAGTGTCCCCAAAGCCTTATCTTTCATTCCCTCCAGTTCATATTGGGCGATCAGTTCGGTATCATAGGCTTTGATCTCCGGCCTCATGTCTTTCATCATTGCAAAGAGTTGCCCGATTTTCATATTGGCAGGATAGCGGCCAATCTGCGGCATATAACCGATCAAGCTTCGGTATGTATGATTCCCCTTTATAGATTGTCCTTTGACCAGAACCTCACCCTGATCTGGCAATACCATTCCAAGTATGGTCTTAATTAGCGTGGTTTTCCCACTTCCATTTGGACCCATGATGGCATAGCTGTTTCCTAGTTCAAATTCCAGGGAAAAGTCTTTGAGTACTTCCAGCTTGCCAAACTTTTTCGATATGCTTTTAACTGAAATCATAAGGCTTCATTTTAGGTGATTCATCCATCATGTCCTCGGGAGTCAATGTGGGCAGGATTTTCTCCATTTTATCCAGTAGATTGACCATAAAACTCCTCCACAATATGACCGAGGCCGGAATTTTTTCGACGATGACGGAGTATAAATTAATCGGGCGAAAAGGCACGTCCCCAATGCTATCCCGATCGAGGTCATAGCCTTCGTATTTGTCCCAATAGTTTTCTCGAAGTGTATTTAAAACCAAAGAGCCATTGGTACTGATATCGAAGGTGTTGTTATTGAAATTATTGTATTGAAAGAGATTTTGATCACAGGAGGCCATGAGTTTGAGCGCCCAGCCATTTTCGCTAAAGGTGTTCTGCTCAAAATCAATTCTACTGCTTCCCTCCATGTAGATGCCGATGGTGTTTTTGAGGAAAACATTACCAATCACTTTACTGTCGGAGATGTCCTTGAGAAGAATCCCATAGGCACTCGCTCCCCAATTTTCTTCAAATCGGTTTTCTTGCATCAAAACATTTTTGGTATACATGACCGCCACACCTGCTCCATTTTGACGGAAGGTGTTCCGGATGTAGCTATTGTCATGCGCAAACATGAAGTGTAGTCCATAGCGCATATTTCGCTCAATCAGATTTTCTTTGGCTTGGGTATCCGTGACAAATTCCAGATAAATCCCGTCCCGGTGTCCGGAAACTTGATTATTGGCAATGACAGAATGAGAACATTTCCAAAGGTGAATACCATTTCCCACTTCGAATTCTCGTTCGGAAGTAGCATTAATTTTATTGTCAAGAATGCTCAGCCGCTTGGAATTGGAGAAATGAAGTCCAAAAAAAGTCTCTTCCAGAATGTTATTTCTGATAATGCAGTCGCTAGAGTCGAAGAATTTAATTCCCGCCGAGTCATCCATATTGGATTTTCCGGTATTGATGATTTTGAGCCCTTCGATGAGAATATGACTCCCAGCGACTAGCAATACATTCCCTTTCCCCTGTCCATCAATGACAGGATAATTTTCACCTATAAGAGAAATGGATTTTCGGATGATAATTCCCGATTCAGGATAATTCCCACTTTCCAAGATCACCGTATCACCAGGTACCGCCTGGTCTACTGCCTTTTGGATAGATTCACCTGCTTTAATTCGGATTTGACCTGCGTCCAAAACCAATGTGAAACAGCAGAAAAAGAGAAATAAAGTAAGGCTTATTAAGTTTTTCATGATTTCTTGAATCCAGTTCAATTATTTGAATTGGGTAACCAATTCACCCCAAGCGAGGTAAACGCCCCCTTTTTTCATCTTATGGTCTTCGAGTAGATCAAAGTCAGGAAAGGCGACTATTTGGCTAGCCATTGGAGTTTTAAATTCTTCTGATTTGAGGTAGAAAGCATAATTAGCGTCCAAAAGTGTACCTGGGTTGAGGTAGTCTGTGACCAAAATATGCTTGAAACTTTGGCCTTGACCGGCATCAGAGTGCAGGTAATCCACCATGCAATTGAGGTCATCAAAAATGTAAATTTTGCCTTTTTCGGTGACGAGTTCAGCTCCGAATTTGGCATCCATCAATTTCATTTTACAGTGATGACAAGCGTCTTCACCATAATTGATGGGTCTAGGGTCTGCAGAGCAGGAAGCTAGTAGTGCCACAAGACTAAGAATGGAAAGGAATCGTTTCATGATTTCAAGGATTAAATGGTTAAGGGTAGAGTTAGGCTACTACTTGGTTTTTATTTTTCCGACGGTCTCGAATGATCGCGACGAAGAGCAAAGCCACGCCGCCCATTAAAATCCAACTGCCGATATCGGGTCCTGAATAAGCCAAGAAATTAAGGAGTTCTTTGTACCCAATCAGGGGAGGCTGATAAGTCATATCCGGCACTTTGATGGCCGCCTTTGGGTCAAGATTATGTCCATAATCATATCCCCAGAGGTACATATCTACGAGGACAGCCAAGCCAAAAAGGGTCATCAAGGTCAAGAATCCATAGAGAGACCACCGTTTTCCGATCCAGGCAGCTACCAACCCCAGAACAAAAAGAACTCCGATGATGTATTTGAGATAAATGAATTCGGGAAACATGTCTTCACCGATATGCTTCATTCCGATGTAGTGATTGACTCCGTTGATAGTATCGACATTTCCACTGAGATGATCGATCCAGATTTTCATATTCAGGCCTTCGGGATATTGAGGAGCCCAGAGACTGATCTGCCAAAGCGGCGTAAAGTAGGCTGGAATAATCGTCAAGGCCGCAATCAGAATCAGAAGCCTGTTAGAGTTGGATAGGGTTTTCATAATTTAGGTAGGAAAACCGCCAATCTTTGAAAGTGGCGATTTTCCTTTTAAGTGAAATTATTCAGCCTCTCCTGTAGAAAAGCTCAGCGGAACATTAGATCCCTTCGGAGAAACTCGGAGGTATCCCTGCATCTCTTGGTGTAGCGCCGAACAGAAGTCTGTACAATAGAATGGGAAAACCCCTACTCTATCCGGTACCCATTTAAGAGTAGCGGTCTCACCGGGCATGATTAGTAATTCCGCAGTATTGGCTCCTTTGATGGCAAATCCATGAGGCACATCCCAGTCCTGTTCCAGATTGGTCACATGGAAGTACACTTCATCTCCGACAAATACTCCCTCGATATTATCCGGTCTGAAATTGGATCGGATAGAGGTCATGTACACATGCACTTCATTTCCTTTGCGTTCGACTCGGGCATCATTGATTCCTTTGAGCGCATAAGGACTTCCATTTTCCTCTATAGGATAGAATTTCACCTGGCGATCTTTGATCAAACTTGCGGGGAAAGCCTCTGCATAATGGGGCTCGCCTATAGTCGGAAAGTCTAATAGCAGCTGCATTTTATCTCCAGAGATATCATACAATTGTGCTGAGTGAGCCAATTCAGGGCCGGTAGGCAAATAGCGGTCTTTGGTGATTTTATTATAGGCCACCATGTATTTGCCATGAGGCTTGCCGGTAGGTCCACCGGGGATACTTAAGTGACCTACAGAATAATAGGTAGGTACGCGATCCAAAACTTCTAGCGTTTCGATGTTCCACTTCACGATTTCCGAAGACACAAACATGGAAGTATAAGCATTGCCTTTACCGTCAAATTCAGTGTGCAAAGGACCCAAACCTGGTTTTTCTACTTCCCCATGAAGCACAGACTCATAATTCAAGACCGGCATACCATTGATATCGCCTTCGAAATCTTCATTTTCAATCGCTGCTAGCATCTTGGTAAAAGAAAATACTGGAATAATCGCTGCTAATTTTCCGGATCCAATGATGTATTCTCCAGTAGGGTCTGTGTCTGTTCCATGAGGAGACTTAGGACAAGGAATGAAATACACAATGTCTTTGAGAATAGTAGGGTCGAGCGTCAGGACTTCGTCCCTAATCACAGAGGTGGCCGAGTGTGTAGCTTCGTCCCATTTATTGTGGGCATACTGTACTTTTTTCTTGGTTCCTTCTCCAGCTTTCACATACTCCTCGGCTTTTTTCCAATTGATGGCCATGATAAAGTCCTTATCCTTTTGCGAAGCATTCACTTCCAATAGTGTATGGGCCATTTCGGTATTGTAGGTTGATAAGAAAAACCAGCCATGTGATTTGTTTTTCCCGGCTCTTGCCAAGTCAAAATTGAATGGTGGTGCCTCAATCTGAAACGCCAAATCCATATCCCCATGCTCAGGATCTACACTGATGAAAGAGATGTGTCCTTTGAAGTTTTCCTTGTAGGAATCAATGGAAACGTCCTGATTGTCACCCACAGGAACAGAGAAACGAGTTCCCGCCACGACATACTCCGTATTTTGTGTAATAAATGGAGAAGAGTGATTACCGGCAGAGTTTGGAATCTCGATAATTTCTACGGTCTTGAAGGTATTCAGGTCTACTCTTGCGATTCGAGGAGTGTTATTGGCATTGCCAAAAGCCCATCGTGCATCATGCTCAGCATTGGTAGTAGAAATGGCGATATGGTGTAAATCATCCCATGGGATGAAGCCATGTGAGGTATTCAGCATAGGCTTAGACTCTTCTGAATAGCCCCAACCATTTTCAGGATGAACCGAAAAAACGGGGAGAATCTTCAAAACTCTTCCCGAAGGAAGTCCGACGACTGACATCTGTCCATTGAAGCCACCTGAGACGATGTTGTAAAACTCATCGTGCTCTCCCGGGGCCACATAGACTTTGGAAGCTGCATCTCCCGTAATGGCAGATTGTGCTCCTTTGGGTTTGCATCCTGGTGCTAAAGCCACTGCGATCAAGCCTGCAGCTAGTAGCCATGTGTGTTTGTTCATTTGATTAAACTTTTTAGTCTGGTTTGTTATAATGCGCCGTCTTTCTCACCGGCTTTTTCTAAATCATTCTTTCGGAGAAATTCCAAAATACCCCGGGCATCGCCCACTGATATATTTTGATTGGGCATTCGGGTAAGACATTCTGCCAAGAGCTCCTGTGCCACCGGATCTTCGTCCAGCATCACATCCACATTAGTGATCATATTCATAATCCACTCAGGCTGTCTGCGATTGGTCACTCCTTGAAAGCCTGGACCTACTAGGCGCTTATCGTTTAGTTGATGACAGGCTGTACATTTCATGTCCACAATGGCCTTTCCTGTACTGACCAGGTTTTCATCGATCTCTTCATCGAGGTCAAGGTTCTTTATTTCGCCGATTCCTTTTGGATCTGCTTTGACTTCTTTAGGAGGAGTCGAATTGGAGGAGGAGGAGGTAGTTTTTGTGTCACCTCCACCACATGAGGTCATGAGTATCCCTAGGATTCCCAAAGACCAGATAAGTGATTTGTTCATAGAATAATTAGTGTTTGGATTTTTTGAGGTTAGATTAATTTGTGAAGTAGCTTGTGTTTTGCTTTCAAGTTGGGTAACCCAAAGTAGCGTCAGCCCCAAGGGAAATAGGATGGAAAATAGAAACAGGAGAAAATGATATTCTGGGATAAAGCCCCAGGCTAGCCAAAGGAGCATTCCTTGAGTAAAAAGTAGAATTTCGGTACTCAGAAATCCAAGAAATACGATCAGCCAACCCATCTCGGTCGAGCGCTCTATGGCTAGGTCTCCATTGAGCATTCCTACTGCTCCCACTCCAAAAGTCATGACCCCCAATAGAACTAAATGAAGGAATCCAATGACGAACTGGCGAACTGTGTAGGAAATCACCGCCACAGAAGGAAGAACCAGTAAAACTTGTAATAATGTTTTGGCTGCTAGACTAAGGAGGGCCGCTAAGATCAAAAGTCTAATCAGACGATGAACTCTGATCTCTTTCAAGCCCTGAAAAACAATGCGGATTATCCATAAATAAACTATAGCTTGAAGCAGAACAGCAAATCCATTGATCCTAAAATAAAGTGGATTTGGTTCGGCCCAAGTAATCGCAAGCGCATAGGTAGCGATCACAGAGCTAATCAGGATGGCAAACTGAAAGAGTGACCATTTAATTATTCCTTGAGATCGCTCTAGGTGAAGGATCAAAAGCCCTAGGGTTCCAAGCACAAACCAGCCATTGAGCTGAAAGTGAAGAAACCACTGAATACTCATGAAATACAATTCGTGCAATCTGCCTAAAGTGGACGTCACCGGCCCCAAGGCCCATAAACCCAAAGTGGAGATCAGCTGAAACCAAATCGCAATTTGAATTAAGCGAATACCAAGACCGCGCGACTGCAAACGAAGTACCCGAAGTAATCTGAAAGCCAGCACATAGGAAATCACTACATGAAGTGTAGAAAAAGAAATACTCCATACGCCGTATCCCTGAATCGGAAAAGTGATCAACATCCCGATCAGCGCAATCAAGGTGAGTGTAAATAGCTTTCTGTATTTGCGGATAATCTCGCTTGGAGATTCTACACTGAAAATAATACCCCCTGTGATCATCAAATACCCCCAACCCAAAAGCGCCAAATGCGAATGGGTATGGAGGATATTTTTATAGTCTAAGAAAACCGGCATCTCCATCACATGAAAAGAGCGCATCATCAGTCCCAAAAGAGCCGCTATCAAAAAGAAAGCTAGCGCCCACCGGGTCCAAGAATGTCTCAATGCAATAAGTGATAAGGAGCTTGACATGGCTGACAGAACTTATTTATTTAATTCCTTGAAGGTTTCTAAGGCACTTGGAAAGAGAATATTATTCTCCAGATGGATATGTTTGTGTAGATCCTGTTCAAATTCCTGCAGCATGGAAAATGCTACTTTGTAGGTCTGACAGGCATCCGCCGGAGGAGTATAGTTGTCCGTCAAGGAGGAGATTCTTCTAAATCGCTCTCCTTCTGCCTCATGATCATCCTCCATCATATGAATGGGGTTTTCGATATGACCAAAGTGAGGCTCCGAAAGTGTAAACCCATTGGCTTTGGACTCTTCCATTGCTTTGACAAAAGGAAAAAGCACAAATTCCTCTTTCTTCATGTGTACTGTCAAAGCATCTGCAGCCTCATCAAACTCACGCTTGATTTCAGCTAGCTCAGGATGTTTATCTCCGTGAACCTTTTCGATTTTTTCGGTAAAGAATTTTAATGCTGGAATCGTATCCTCCACATATTTATGATGAGTTTTGATGATGTGATCTATCAAATCACTCATCGAAAACTGTCTATAATCGACCGCATCCACCTCTTTGATTGCTTCTAAAAGTTCGGAAGCTACCTGATTGGCAGACAACCCTTTCTTTTCGCAGGCATCATTGAGTTTGATTCCACCTTTGCAGCAGAAATCAATTCCGTATTGATTAAATACACGGGCAGTGCGGAAATTTTCCGCTACAATCCCTCCTACTTTTTTCTCGAGTAATGTTTCCATTTTATTATCAGATTAAAGGATTTTTTTATCTTATTTATTTTCAAATTTTTTTAATATTTCAAATAGCTGATGCCAGACTGAACACCTTTAGCCATATCCTCTAAGGAAGTAGTCATCATCATCCCGGTCAGGTGTTCGCGGATAGCTTTAAACTTAGCGTGAACAGCACAAGGATGATCTTCCGAGCATTTCTCCAACCCAAGGGCACAGCCGACAAAAATCTGATCACCATCGAGGACCTGCACAATCGTGTAGAGCTTGGTTTCTTTGCCCTTATTATCAATGGTAAAGCCTCCATGAGGACCTTTGATCGAAATAAGTAAATTCTCCTTCACTAGAGTTTGAAGAATTTTTGCCGTGAATGCTACAGGAGAATTAATGGCCCTAGCGATTTCTTTTAAGCTAGCCCGCTCCTGTCCCTTGGGAAGCGTAGCCAAATAGATCATGGCGTTGATGGCATATTTACAGGCTTTGGAAAACATGAGCTTTTGACTTTCTTTAAACCAAAGGTAGGAATAAATTTATAAAAGATAAAAATATCCTTTTTTATTTTTTTAAAATTTAATCTGCCAATAATTACTTAGTAAGGAAAAGTGAGAACTGAGTCAAAAAATGCATTAAACCAGAGTAGTTAAAAATCAGTTAGTAAAAAATCATGAAGAAGCTGATTATTGAAAACGAAAGCTTAGAACTACGCTACATCCCTGGAAACGGGGCATGGACCTATCAGCTAAGAATACCCAACACCAAAGACATCAAAGGCAAATGGGGCGATATCAAAGTTTCAGGGACAATCGATGACTATCCAATCGGAATCAAAAATCTAGGCCCGGACAAAGACAAGGACAAAAAGCTAGCGATTAATGGTGAAATCAGAAAGCATATCGGAAAAACAGGCGGTGATCAGGTGCGAGTCACCTTATACCTTCATGAGAAAGATAAACAGCTCTCTAAAAAACAAATTCTAGAGACCTTTAAAGAGTCTGCAGTTTTATCCCATTTTGATCAGCTGTCAAAAGCCGAACAGGACTCGATTCTCGATAAAATATTGTCGGAACCCAAAACAGAGAAACAGGAACAGTTGCTTCTAGAGTACATACTCATGTGGTCTTAATTTTTTTTCATTCCATCATTTGGTAAGAAAACGCGTCGCAATCTTCAAGGCTCTAAACGTATAGCGTTTTTTATCTCTATGCGCCCCCATCCTATCAATGATATCCCGGAGCGACTGAAGCACTGCTGAAGTGTGAGGCCCCTTGTTGATCATGATGCATTCAGCCAAGGCCGCTTTTGAGGCATCTGTGATTTCCGCTCTTGTTGCCAAGCCTGATTTCTGCAAGCTTTCCATCACTTGAGTAGCCCAGATGACTGGAGCATGGGCAGCTTCGCAAATCCACATGATCTCATCCTGCACTTCACTCATTCGTTCAAACCCCACTTCAACCGCCAAATCTCCCCGGGCAATCATCACCCCGATGTGAGGCAGTTTCATTCCTTCAATCAATAAAGCGGGAAGATTTTTTACCGCGAGTGCTGTTTCAATTTTCAGAATAACAGGAGGTATTTCTCCCGAAATATTCCTCATCTCCTCTACTAAATGCGCCAAATCCCTTGGTCTATTGACAAAGGAATACCCTATCAAATCGGCCTCTTTTACTGCAAAAGGCAAAACTCCTAAATCATAGTCCGTCAAGGGATCTATCTTCAGCTGAGAATCTGGAAAGTTGATCCCCTTCCCTTGCTTGATGGTAGGCTTTTTCTTGAAAATCTTCAGTATCCGAATCCCAACGCTAGTTCCCGGTCCTTTGCTTTCGATGATTCCTTGGATCTTCCCATCATCGATTAAGACCCGCTCTCCTTCTTTCAAAAAAGGCAAAATCGAGACTTCAGTAGGACTGATGACCACCTGTTTCTTTTCTTCAAATCCCTCACGACTTCCAGCCAAAAAAATCAAAGCACCTTCGGAAATTTTTAGCTGCTTTTCCCCTGCTTGTTTTCCAAGAAACTCGGTTCTGATTTTAGGCCCAGCCAAATCCATATAGATTTTGCAGGTTTTTTCACTGATTTTTTCTGCTTTCTTCAGTGCATCCAAAATCGCTCTCCATTCCGCCTCACTTTCATGAGCCAAGTTGATCCGCGCAACGCCCATTCCCTCCTGCATCAGTTTGGCAAGATGCGCTGCATCCGATCCATTCTGACTATCTAGCGTGACCATGATACTTGGCGTCTTAGAGTTTTGGCTTCCAAACATCACACTCACATTTTCCTCTAAAATTTCCCGGGATTTTGGATAAGTACACGTAGCAATCTCAGCCTCTTCATAGAATTCCCCCAGTCTCCTTCGGATAGCTTGCACTTGGTAGCGAACATGACTTTCCGAATTGGAGAGCGCTGAGAGACCCGCATTGTGCAGGCCCAGCTGTAGGTCCCTTCGGTCTTCCCTCCGGAGCACCATGTAATGCAGTAGATTTTTCCAAGACGGAATCTGTCGGGGATGAATCTCCTCTACTTGATGACTTCGACGATTTACCTCTGCTACCATTTCTCCTTCTAGGGACTCCAAGGAGGATTTCAACAGGTCTAGTTCATATTCCATTGCTCAGTACCTTTCTTCTTTTTTGATCTAAAGATGGACTTCAATTTACTACTTAAAATCTCAAAAAACTCATAAACCACCGGAACCAAATACACGGTCAAAATCAAGGAAGAAAGCAGTCCTCCGATAATCACCCAGGCTAAGCCGTTTTTCCATTCACTAGCCGTGCCACTCGCTAAGGCAATGGGAAGCATTCCGATTACCATAGAGAGGGTAGTCATCAAAATAGGACGCATCCTTTCTTTACCAGCCTGAAGCAATGCTGAGCGAGTATCCATTCCCTCCGCTTTGAGTTGGTTGGTGAAATCCACAATCAAAATGGCATTTTTTGTCACCAATCCCATCAGCATAATCAAACCTAGCAGTGCAAACAAGCTCAGGTTACTCATGCTTAGATTCAATGCTAGAAAAGCACCAATCACTGCCACGGGAATAGAAAATAGAACCACAAATGGATCCAAAAAGGAATCATAAAGTGCGACCATAATCAAATAAATCAACAGAAAAGAAATCAACAAAACTTTGCCCAAAGCCCCGAAACTATCATTTTGGCGCTTGATATCAGAGCCCCAGACATAGGAGATCTCCTCTGGCAACGGGTTTTGATTAAAGTAGGCCACCACTTCATCGGCCACCGTTCCTGAAGGTCTGCCCAATGCGTCAGCCGTGATCGTGACGGCAGCCTGCCGATCTTTTCTCTCCAATAAAGAAGGAGACTTGTTCTGAACGATATCGGCCACTTGGGATAAGGTTACCGGCATACCCGCGGCATTGAGCAGCACCATATTCTCCAAGTCTCCGTAGCTTTTCCTGTCAAAATCATCCAATTGAACCCTCACCGGATATTCAGTACCATCTCTAGTCAGAGAAGCATCATCATTCCCTGTCAAGGCTACCCGAAGGTGCATCCCAATAGCCCCATTACTCAGGCCAAGCCGCTGCAGCTTTTCCGAATCAGGGATTACCTGAAACTCAGGACTCCCCTCTTCTACCGAAAGCTTGACATAATCAGCTCCAGGAATCCGAGCGATTACCTCCTTAAGTTTTGCTGCCTCGGCCATCACTTGATCCCTATCCGGACCACTTAGCGTCAATTCTATGGGGGCAGTTCGTGGAATCAAACCCAAGGCAGACATGGAATAACTCACTCCGGTAAACCGTTTTTTCAATTCTTCACGAACCTCCTTCATGTAAGTCTCCGTAGCTTCTCCTCCCCTTTCTTGAGGAGATTTGAGCTGTATGGTGAGTTCGGACTTATAAGCATTCCCCACCCCTAGGCTTCCTATTCCCGTACTTGGCCCTCCTACATTGCTGAAGACTGTCTCCACCTCCGGCTGCTGAAGCAAAAAATTCTCAACTTGGGCTGTTCGAATATTATTCTCCTTGACGGAAAGCTGCTTATCGTATTCCAGATACATTCTAAACTTACCCTGATCTCCCGTTGAAATCAGTTCTTTTCCTATGATTCCCTGCTTTAGTGTGAGTCCAGTTGCGGCAAACAAAAGGACGATAATCCCCATCAACACCCACTTATGGTCCAAAATCCAAGCGAGTTGGCGACCATACCATGCGATGAAAGCATCTAATTGGGACTCAAATCCAATCAAAAAGCGATTGAACAAGTTGGTAGGCTTTAAATCTTCGGATTTTCCAATTCGTGAAGCCATCCAGGGAGTGAGCGTAAAGCCCACCAATAAACTAGTCAGTGTGGAGGTAATCACCACTACTGAAAACTGCTTGAGCATATCTGCTACAAAAACCTGAAGAAACAAAATAGGAACAAATACCACGACGTCCACCAAGGTGATGGATAGCGCTGAAAAACCTATTTCCATTCTTCCATCCATGGCAGCCTTTCGCTTTTCCTTACCCATGTCTAGGTGCCTTTGGATGTTCTCCAAGACGACTGTAGCATCATCTACTAGAATACCTACAATCAAAGACATGGCGAGCAGTGTCATCAAATTAAGCGTATATCCCAACAGCCACATCACGGCAAAAGCGGTTACCAAAGAGGTAGGTATAGCCACTAGCACGATCAAGGAATTTCTAAAACTCCTAAGAAAAAGCAGCATAACCAAGGATACCAAGATGACTGCTAAAATCAAGTCATAAACCACAGAATCTACCGCTGCAATTGTATTGTCAGTACTGTCATCTGCTATGATAAAATGAATACCAGAAGCACTTCCTGTTGCTTCGATCTCCTGCAGCTTGGTTCTGACCCCATGAGACATATCTACAGCATTGGCATCTCCTTGCTTTTTGATCAATAATCCTATTCCTTCCTGTCCATTGTATCGATTGACGGAAGTAATCTCGGCTAGGCCTTCTTTGACTATGGCGAGGTCTCTCACGTAAATAGGGCTTCCCGCTTCTTTGGTAGCTACTACTACCTGTTGGATTTGCTCCAAGGAATTGAATTTCCCTACAAAGCGAACCGCACTTTGCGCTTCATCGCTTTGAATAAATCCAGCCGGCACATCTATTCCTGAACGATTAATCGCCTCCACCACTTGAGCCAGAGCCACACCATAGTAGCGCAACTTTTCCTGATCGATTTTTACCTGGATTTCCCGCTGCTGCCCACCAAGAAGAGTAATTTCTGCTACTCCTTTGACCTGCTGAATTTGTGGCAAAATTTCGTCCAGCATCATCTGATAAAAATCTGCTTGATCCGATGTACTTGTCGCAGTAATGGACATGATGGGTAGATCATTAGGAGATACCTTACTCATCTCCGGCGAAAGTACCTCGTCGGGTAGTTCCATTTTGACATTGTCAATGTAGCGCTGTGCTTCCTGCATGGCCTTATCCAAATCAACCCCATAATTCATATTGGCTATGATGATGGAGGCATTTGGAAGTGACTTGGTCACCAGATAGTCCACCCCTTCCAAATTAGAAAGCGCATCTTCCAAAACCTCTGATACAGAGCTCTCCACCTCCTCAGGTTCGGCACCGGGATAGACGGTTTTGATCACCACTACGGGCTGATTAAAGTCAGGCATCAGCTCGTAGGACAGATTGGTAAATCCAATGTAGCCCAAGAGAATAAACACACTGAAAAGGACGATAATCAGCGAGGGTCTATTAATAGAAATCGATGTGATATTCATGGCTTTGCTTTACTGATTGATCGAAATATTGGCTCCCTCATAGACATTAATCAAACCCGAGGAAATGATCTGATCTCCAGGCTGTAATCCCGCAGAAATCAAAACTTGATTTTCCATTCGACGGGCTATTTTCACATCCTGAAGGATTGCTTTTCCATTCTTTACCAAATACACTTGCGGCTGAAGGTCAGACCCCAAAATGGCAGAAGAAGGAATGACTATTCCCGAAGCGGATAAACTGTTGACTAGACTTACCTCGCCAAACATCCCCGCCTTAATGGGTTGATTTTCCAGGTTGTTGAGCATCAACTCAACAGGAAAACTCTTGGATAGACTGCCTCTGCTTCCCACCAAACTGACTTTGGCAGATAGGGTAAGGTCAAGCGCAGGCACGGTCACTTGTGTGGGGCTTCCTTCGGCAAAAAACTTCAAATCGGATTCAGGAATCTGGAGCTGAAGCTTCAGCTGATGGATATCCGTCAACTGAAGTAAGGGCTTGCTTGGTAAGGCAAAATCTCCTCTTTCGGTCAATTTAGCGGTAATAATCCCGGCAAAAGGAGCCTTAATCTGACTTTTGTTGATTTGCTCTTGGACCGTCTGCACTTGTATCCGTGCACTTGCCAAGGCTACTTCAGTTTTTTCTAATTGAACCCCTTGAATCGCATCATTTTCTACGAGTACCTGATACCGCTTCAAATCAGCCTCCAGAGAAGCCACTTGCACCTTAGCTGCTTCCAGTTGGAGTTTAAGTAAAGCATCATCAAGCTGTATCAAGACTTGTCCTGCCCTGACATGGGATCCGTTTTCCACAAAGAGCTGATTGACCTTGCCCTGCACTTCAGCACTGAGTTTACTCTCACGAAAGGGCTCAAAAGTCCCGGTATATTGAATCGATTGATTCACCTCCTGATTTTTGGCTAATGTGACAGTGACAGGAATAGCTTGATCGGCATTGTAGATATAAACTTTGTCTTCCGCTACTTGCTTATTGGCGACAAGCTTGATCACGATCAATGCGAGAATAGCCAAGGGGATGAGAATGATTAGTATTTTTTTCATGATTGAAATCAGTTGAGAAGTGTACCGCTGTGATTTTTAATTTGGAGTGTGGCCTTGAGGTAATCTACCATGCCTTGTAGGTAGAGTTGCTGTGACTCTCTGAGAGAATTTTCTGCGAGAAGTACATCTGTAAGCCCTACCAAGCCCTCCTGATGCTGCAAGAGCATTCGCTTATAGACAGATTCGGCCAAATTGACCTGGGACTGGTAAGTGGCAATTTGATTTTCTGCAATATTCAGATTCATTTTGGACTGAGAAAGCAGCATTTCACGTTGGTCCTGTACCAAAACTTCCTGTAGTCTGGCATTTTCAAGTCCTATTCGAGATTGTTGGATTTTTTTCTGGGTGACAGTGCCGTTGAAAATGGGAAAACTCACTTGAGCGCCTACGAAACTCACTGGGAAAAACTTTAGAAAAGACTCCGGATTTCCTCCATATCCAAAACCAGACTGTCCATAGCTTCCATAAAGTGAAAGTTTTGGGATTTTGCTGTTTCGGATAGTTTTAAGCTGCAGCTCTGAGAGTTGCACTTTTTGCTCCTGAATCAACAAGTCGGAAGTTTGTACCGGATCTTCCTCTATAAATTTTTCGAAGGCAATATTTTCATCAATATCAAGTGGTATCTCCGGCCGAACTCCCATCACAAAACGTAGGGATTGGAGAAGGTTTTCTATCTGACTTTCCAGCTGTATCGTATTGGTCTCCAACTGACTTACCTGTAGAATGACTTTGTCCCAATCCGTGCGGGCAGCCAATTCCTGTTCGTAAAGAAGCTGCGTCAATTGCTCCAATTTTCGGCTGTTTTCCAAATTACTGGATACAAAAGCCAACTGGTTTTTTGCGATTTGGATCGTGTAGTACAAATTAGACACCTCCAGTACCACATGCTCTTGCGTTTTTCTGACCTGCAGCTGTCCGATATCCTGCTGCACTTTTTGAGTTGCAATAGTACCCAAAGCCTGTGGATCATAGATGGGCATTTGCAAGCTCACTGCCGTGCTGATGGTGTGAGGTACACCAAACTGCACCTCCCTAAAGACACCCTTAGGGCCACCGAAAAAAGACTGCGGTAGCAATTGATAAGGTAGCTCAGAGAAATATCGATAATCCCCTTGAAAGAAAACCTTTGGCAACAAAGCTGCTTTGGCCTCTTGGCTGCGATATTCGACCAGTTCAAATTCGTTTTGAACCATTTGCAAGGATTTGTTATGCGAAAGTGCACTGTCTACACAGGTCTGTAAGGACCAAACTTGTGCTTGGGAGTAGCTGCTTTGTAAAGCAAAGAACAGCAGTAATCCGATTTGTTTGTGAATATTCACTAACTTCATAGCTAAAATTTTTTATCTTTTCATTAGTACCAATAGGGAATCCACTATGGACTCTCCTCTTTCTTGGAGATCAAATTGAAAGTTTGAAATCCTCCATTTAAACATCAGCAGTCTAAAGCTTCCCATGACATGATGAATCATATCTTCAAGGCTAATTTCTTTAGAAAATACTCCTGATTCCTGACCGCTTGAAATCGCCAGTTTCAAATATTTCATTTTCACTTGCATCAATTGGCTGATGACTTGGTTAATACGTTGACTTTCTTCCAACAAACCCTCAGAAAAAACTGCCACTACAAAGTGCGGATGCTTGGAGAAAAATTGAAATTGATTAGCAAATACCGATCGAAACTTACTTTCGGAATCTCCACCCTCTTGGATCGCCATTTCTAATCGCTGATCCATATTTTTACAGAGAAATTCCAGCAAGGCAATCAAAATCTCTTCCTTGCCTGAAAAATGCCGGTAAATCGCCGCCTCAGAAAATCCCATTTCTTTAGCTAGTTTCTTGGTGGTTAACCCACCGACTCCCGCCTCCGTCAAGATTTTACCTGCCGCTTCAATGATTTCTAATTGACGTTCTGAAAATTTCATATGGTTAGTTAGTATTCACTAACAAAAGTACAAAAAACTTTTAGAAGTAGTTCATTTCAAAGAAATATTTTTTCGGAAGACTAGCAAAAAGCCCTATCGGCTTTTTCACACCTTAAAAATAGAATAGAAATAGACTGCAAACTACTTTTGTATTACCTCTACGCCTGCTAAGTCATGCCAAAAAATCACGTTTCTCTGTCCCTCCAATCCAAATATTTCGAATTAGGTAATTCTTATCAAAGCTTGGGTGGGAGGATTAAATCATCTCCTCCCATTTTTGTAGATAGGCCTCAAGCTCTTCAATTTTTTGGAGTTGTTGCTTGACTTTAGTCTTGGCAAACCAAGCCATTACCACGAAATAAAGCGTTGTCAATCCATAAGAAAGCAACCAATATTCCCAAGATGCGCCTTGAAATAGCCCGTAGTAATACATGTAAAAAGCCAAAAGAAGAACAAGCATATAAATGGGTAGCCCCATGGTAAAGATCCATTTGTTCATGTGGAGCTTTCGTTTTCTCCTTAGAATCTGTGTTTTGGGATTCTTGTCCAGATGCTGCCAATCCGGTTGAAAACTGTACCATTGGATCCCCAAGAAAACTAACAGCAAAATGGCCATTATGGACATGCCTAAATAAAACCCCAAGGCCTGTCCCGGAAAGGAAGTCCATACCCAAAGGATCACGGCAAAAACAAAGGAAAAGGAAAGTGTCATTCCCAGATTAGTCCAGAGCTGCTTTTTTCTCCATTTAGCGGCCGTATTGATTGCTTTTTCCTTGAGTAGTTCCATGTCTTTATCGCTTAACTTAGCAAGCTTTTGTTCTTGCCAGGAGTTTTTTAATGCATCAAATTCATCCATGATTATTTTTCATTAATTCTAATAATTTCTTCTTCGCACGATTGATTTTCACACCTACGTGATTTACCTCTGTACCTAAAATCTCGGCGATTTCTTTATAGGAGAGATTCTCGAGAACGAGCCCCAGCAGGATACGCTCATTGTCCGGCATCAACTGAATGCATTGCAGCATTTTTTGGATCAAAGGCTCTACATCCTGCTCTCTTTCCTGCGGAATGTCAGGAATATCCGATCGAGTGATTAGCTGATTCTCTTTTTTTACTTTGAGGCAATACTTAATGGCAGTATTGACCGCAATTCGATAGATATAGGTGTTCCATTTGCTTAGACCTTCAAACCGATCCATACTGTGCCAGATCGCAATCAGGATTTCCTGATAGAGGTCATTTCTATGCTCAGGATCAGAAAGGTAGGCGGTACATACTCTGTAAATACCGCCCTTTGAGCCTTCCAGAATTTCGTTGAAAAGTATTTTTTTATCTTTCACATTGAAGATTACTTGAGCACTGAGGACAATTGTTCCAAAAACCACTCCTCCTGATCCAGCATGATAAAATGCCTGCTCCCTTCAGCAATAATCAATTCTAGATTTGGGGCATGCATATATTGTGAGGTGTACATTTCTTCAACAGCCTCTTTGGTAAACGTCGGGAAATCTGGATTTTCATCAAATGCTGCAAACACTGTTATCGGAACCTTAATTTCACTTAATCTTTCCCGGAGGTCATTTCCAAGCATTTCATAGGTACTAAAGGCCTCTGTTTGGGCATCGGACAGCATCGCCCAATCCACCATTTTATCCCAATACTTTTCCTGCTTCGTCATGGATTGGGCCACTTGTTTCCGATACTGCCTGACTTGCACCTCATCGAATTTACTAAAACTGTCCATATACTGCCTAGCAGCGACTTCATCAAATCCAAGTTGAGGATCTTGGTTAAAAGTCTGTGCAAAAAAGGGCAAGGCATCCACGATAACCAGCTGCTCAATAGCGCTATGATCTTCTAGTGCGATCATCAAACTGAGAAATCCGCCTATGCTATGCCCAACGAACTGCACCTCCTCTAGTTGATTTTGCTCAAGGTATTGTAGGATTTCCTGCCTAAACCTTTCCAAATAAGGGCCCTCTGATAATGGAGCTTGACCGGCATAGCCGGGTAAGGTAAGCACGTGACACTCATAATTATTGGCAATTTCTTGGGCTATAGGTTGCCAAACCTCGCCGGAAGTAATCAAACCTGGAATAAAAATGACCGGTTTGCCAGAACCGATTTTATCTACTGCAAAACTGTAAGCTTGTCCAAAAACCGAGGGACTTAGCCCTGTAGAGATCAAAAAGATCAAGGTTCCAAAATAGAATCGAAGTTGTTTGAAGATGGTTTTCATAATTTTTCTCTTTTTACCCATTAGTCCTTCGATGCAGGGTTTTATTACAGGGAAAGGAGAAAAAAATTAGGATTTCATAAAAAAGGATTGTTTTCTTCTTGAAAGGTTAAAAGCTAAGTTTTCAATCCATAAATCCAAAATAATTCTTCTGGGTGACATTGGATTATGGACCTAAAGGTTCTAGAAAGAAAGCATATTTGATCATAATAGAAGTAAAAACATCCTCAATTATTCTTTAAAAAGAAGCATAAAGCTTTATTCTATTAGTAGCATACTCCATCATCTGTGAATAAATTAAATCTTTAAAAGAGAAATTTTAAGTTCGAATTATTCTTGAAACTTTTAAATCTAAATGATTTTATTTTCGATAAATTTGTCGGAAATGATTTTTGTCATACTTTTGAACCTTAGCCAACAATACTATGTTTTCAAAAGCCTGCGAATACGGTATCAAATCCATGATTTACGTGGCCAATCAATCCCTAAAGGGAAATCGGGTAAAAATTGGTGATATCGTTGAGAAGGTGGGCTCGCCAGAGGCATTTACAGCAAAAATCCTCAGCACACTCGTTAAAAATAATCTGATCGAATCACTGAAAGGTCCTTATGGAGGATTTTTTATTCAGCCCGATCAGATAGCATCCATTAAGGTGATTCAAATTGTGTCTGTGATAGATGGAGACACCATTTTTATGGGGTGCATTCTAGGACTTAAAGAATGCAATGCCCAAGAACCCTGCGCTATGCATTCCAAATTTGTGAAAATCCGTTCGGAACTTAAAAAAGCACTAGAAAGCACCAATCTCTTAGAACTTGCCAATGGCATCAAATCTGGAAGGACGATATTGATTCGCTAGTGCTTTTTTTTGGATTTATTTCCGATAAAAAGATCGTAATTAACTTTTATTTAAAATGAAGATTAACTATTTAAGTACCTCAAACAGTATGAAGCGACTTACTTTTGTCATCTTGATCTTTTACTTTTTCTTGAGGGAAGCGACTGGACAAACAATAGCCAATCCCGAAACAGCCGAATGGTGGTCTAGTCCAGGTATCATTGGAACAGCTTTGCTAATTGCTATCATCTCCTTCGTAGCTATTATAATTATCGGTTCTCGTCTTTCAGCATTGATTCTTCGGCTGCAAAATAAATCCCAAACCAAAGAAAGAGAAGAGATAAAATCCGATTTAGTCAATTGGGATGAACAAGATTTAGATTGGGTTTTGGAAAATCGAAAAGCTGCCAAAAAATATAAACTCTCAGGAACAGAACTGTCAGGTAAAAGTCCTTTGGATGATCAGAGAGGTTTGATTACAAAAGTCACCCAAGATCCTGAAAATCCGCTTGTAGATGAAAAAAAACAAGAAAGCCTACGTTTAGAAACGCCACAAGAGTTGAGAAATTTGATGGTATGGTACCTCGGAGCAGCTGTTTTTTGGTTAGTTTTTGGCACCCTTGTCGGACAATATCTAGGGATGAAATTTATCTGGCCTGAAATGGATCAGAGTCCATGGCTTTCATTTGGAAGACTTCGTCCTGTTCATACCAATACGGTGTTTTGGGGTTGGGCTTCTTTAGCCATGGTAGGGCTAGGCTATTTCGTCATCTCTCGTACCTCCAACACTCGAATATTTTCTTATTCTCTTGCCAAAATTGCTTGGTACCTTATGAATCTTGCAGTAGTGGTGGGAAACTTCCTACTGATGAACGGAGTCAATAATGGAGGTGGAGAATACAGAGAATACATTTGGCCGGTGGCTTTATTCTTTGCCTCCGGGTTGATCCTGACTTTTTATAATTTTTATCAAACTGTTGCTACCCGAAAAATCTCTGAGATTTATATTTCAAACTGGTACCTTTTAGGGGGATTGATTTGGACTATCGTACTAGTAGTAATCGGATATATCCCAAGCTATCAGGACGGTCTAGGTGAGACTGTCATTCAAGGCTATTACATGCATCAGGGAGTTGGGATGTGGTTTATGACCTTTACACTGGGATTGATTTATTATTACCTCCCTACCTCCCTTAATAAACCGATCTATTCTTATTCCTTAGGGGTTTTGGCCTTTTGGACCCAAATGCTCTTTTATACACTAATTGGTACACACCATTTTGTATTTAGCCCACTTCCTTGGTGGCTTCAAACAGTCGCGATAGTTTTTAGTGTTGGGATGTTTATTCCAGTTTTATCAGGCACAACCAACTTCCTGATGACGATGAGAGGAAGCTGGAGTGCTATTTCTAAAAGCTATGTTCTCCCCTTCTTTTTAGTCGGGGTGGTATTTTATTTTGTTGGGTCCACTCAAGGAAGCCTACAAGCCTTCCGATTGACTAATTTTATTTGGCATTTTACTGATTTCAATGTAGCTCATTCCCATATGACGATGTATGGGATCATCACTTTTATACTTTGGGCTTGTATCTATTTCATTTTACCCAAAGTTACTGGTAAAGAGCCTCCTGGCCTAGGTGTGGGAATTCACTTTTGGCTGGCCTTTGTGGGGCTTTTTGCTTATATGATTTCTTTAATGGCCGGAGGGACTCTCCGGGGCTTGAGCTGGATTGAGGGTGATTCTTTTATCAATTCAGTGATTTTGATGCATCCTTTCTGGGTATGGAGAGCTATTGGCGGTACTTTGATGTTTGTTTCCCACCTAGTCTTTGCATACAATTTTGTTAAAATGATACGAGTTGAAAAGCCAGAAGCGAATCAGTTTTCCGCGGCCCTCTCTCCTGCCCACTCTTAACCCCTAGACTTATGTTTGACTTTCATAAAAATCATAAACTTCTCGTCTTTACATCTTTTCTAGGTTTTGCGATCCTCAGTACTATTATTGCCCTGATCCCCGCTTTTCAACTTCAACAAGCTCAACCCTTGCCTGGAATGAGAGAAATGAGTTCGGAAGAGCTTAAAGGACTTCGCATCTATGTCTCAGAGAACTGCATGGCCTGCCATACACAGCAAGTAAGAAATATCGAAATGGATGAAGTTTGGGGTAAGCGACCTTCCTTGGCTTCAGACTATTATTATAGCAAGCAGCGGATGGACCTTTGGCGACAGTCTCCATCCTTACTTGGCTCCGAAAGGACAGGTCCCGACCTGACAGAAGTGGGGATAAGACAACCTAGCAAAGAATGGCATCTACTTCATCTGTTCAACCCTCGAATTGTTGTCAAAGAATCCGTGATGCCGGGATACCCTTGGCTTTTTGAAGAAAAATCACCTGCTATGGTGACCCAAAAAGACATCATTGTACCTGTCTCTCCTGAACTATTGAACAACCCAAATCATAAACTAGTCGCCAAATCTGAGGCCTTGGACTTGGTGGCTTATCTTCAGTCTCTTTTCCAAGTAGAAATAGGTCTAGGTGACAATCCGAATTTCATTCCATCTACGCGAAAAAAATCAGGAGAGCAAACATCTCAAGGTTCCTTAGAATTGAATGGACTCCAACTATACAGCGAAACCTGCGCAGCTTGTCATCAATCTAGTGGTGAAGGTATAAGCGGTGCATTTCCATCCCTCGTTGGAAGCAAAATCGTCAATGACCCCGACCCCAACATCCTGATACAAATCATACTTTCAGGGTACGATGCAAGACCTGAGTTTGGAGCTATGCCGGGATTTGCCGATCTCCTTACTGATGAGGAAATTGCTGCTATCGCCAACCATGAGCGAAGCAACTGGGGTAATCAGGCACCTGATGTGACCACCGAGCAGGTAGCTGAAATCCGAAAATTCATCTCCAACCAATAAACTGTATCTCATGCAACCTTCAGAAATTTACCTAGAATCTCTTATCACCTCCACTCCTCAGGAAGGCAGGAATTTAGCCATCAAACTTGCTAGAAAATCCATCGGAGCTATTCAAACTGATCCGGAGATTCGTAAAAAGCTTCGTTCAGACTATGCCGAAGACACTGCTCAGCTTATCGCATCTGCACAAGTCATTGCTATAGAGTTCCAAACCATCGCCAAGGCCAATAATTACTGGAAACCATGAAAAAACTCCATCTACTTTCTTTCATTTACTTCGGTACTATCTTTCAGTCGATAGCCTGCGATGTGTGTAAAAGAAATCAACCTGAGCTACTTCAGGATATCAGCCATGGAACAGGACCACAGGCTGACTCAGATTACTTTATCATTGGTGGAGCGATCCTAATAGTGCTAATCACACTAATTTATAGTGTAAAATACCTGCTTAAACCTGGGGAAAGAAACCCTGAGCATATCAAAAATTTGATACTCAAATAAAGCCTATAAGTATGAATAATAATCAAAAAATCAGGGTTTTTCTGGATGAGGAAACTGTACCATTTGCGGAATTCAGCCCGCCGGTAAAATTTGTCTTGGATACTACTAAGATTCCCGATGGCAAGCATAAACTGAAAATAGTTGCTCTTTCTACTTCAGGCAAAGAAGGAACAAAAACAGTTCCCTTTGTGGTAAGAAACGGTCCATCAATTGACGTCGTAGGACTGCAGGCTGGAGATATAGTTACAGACCAGGTCACAGTTACCCTCAATTCCTACGGCAGTGAACGAAATGACTTTTTTCTAATAAGAGGTTCTGAAACGCCCAAAGGAATACCCTCCTGGGTTTGGGCCACTTTGATTTCTTTTGTAGGATTTGCCCTATTTTATTTCATCATGTACTGGGACTCCGATCATTACCAATCCTTCTTTTGATGAATAGAACAGGATATGGCTATCCCTAATTGGTATGCCACGATACACCGAGGCAACTATGGGATATTCTCCAATATCCCAATAATCAGGACGGGAAAGGCTATTTGATCTTAAAAATCAATTATTTTAAAAATTCCAATGTAGACCCAATCTTCTAATCGCTATAAATCTATTAAAAACTATGAAAACAGCTCCTCTCAAGCGGCATCCTTCCCTACACCATCTCAGCCATGATCACCATCAAGGACTTTTACTTTGTTGGAAAATCCGCCAAGGTTTTAAACTAACGATAGAAGCCTCCAGAATTCAGACCTATTGTGAGTGGTTTTGGAAAAATCATCTTACACCTCATTTTGAAGAAGAAGAGGAAGTTATTTTTCCGATTCTTGAAGCCGATCATCCACTGATAAAACAAGCTATAAGTGAACACAAAAAATTACGGAGGCTTTTCAATACCTGGGAAAACCCTGAAAAGACGCTAGGCCAAATCGAAGAAGTATTGGAAAAGCATATCCGGTTTGAAGAGCGGATTTTATTTCCGGAAATTCAAGAAAAAGCCACTGCTAAGCAACTTGAAATAATAGCTGGACATGCCAAAAAGGAAAAATTTATCGAGAATAATACAGATCCCTTTTGGATAAAGGCCACTTAACGTTTCTTCCAAAATTGGATTTTGTCATAATATCGTAATTCACGAATATTCACATCCTTAAAAGGATAGAGACGGTTTCTTGAAAGATTATTTATCAAAACAGACGAAATAAATAAAGTCAATACCCCGGTCAAAATAGGATTGATCACATAAAAATAGCCCATTTGATGGATTTCTTCTGAACCAATATTTGCTATAAGAGCAATGGCACCTCCTGGAGGGTGAAGAGTTTTGGTGTATTGCATAGCTAGAATAGAAAGTGATACCGCCAAAGCAGGAGATATCCAAATGTAAGCTGTACTGGAGAAAAGCTTATATACACTAACCCCGATGACTGCAGAAATAATACTACCAACAATCAGTCTTCTAGGTTGGGCAGCCGGGCTATTCGTCATCCCAAAAAGCAAAACTGAACTAGCCCCAAAAGCTCCAATGAGAAATAAAGCATCGATATTCCCGACAGTATAGAAGATGTTTTGCATCAATCCGATACTGCTCAAACCTAAAAATGACCCTACAAAAGCCCAAAGATTATCAATGGGATTGTGGGCTGTTTCTCGATAGGCAATTAAACGGGCTTTTCGAAGACCTCTTTTTATTTTTTGTGTTGGTACCATTTCAAGCTATCTGACTAGGATTTTTTTCGTCCTAAGTAACATTATCGATTTTGAAGTTGAGCTTAATTTTTATCCCAACCGATAGATACTTAACGAATTCAAGCATTGAAGAACAAGGATAAAAATGGCAAAATGCAAAATCAAACAAAGGTTTTATAATTACTTCTTCACAAAAATGAAAACGTCTTTATCAAGATTTTGTCTTTCAATTTTACCTGTTCACGCTATTGATTACAACTATTAGACTACTCAATCCAGCTTCTGTTTACTATTAATCATGTCTCGCTCCTTCCATGACTTTAAAAATGTGTAGTATGGACGGGAAAATAGCATCCATAGATTCTTCAGCCCCTTTAGTAGAACCGGGCAGACCCAACACCAAGGTATCTTCGATCAAGCCAGCTACTGAGCGAGACAGCATGGAGTAGGGCGTGCGTTGTTGGCCATAACTTCTTATGGCTTCCTCGATTCCGGGAATTCTTCTTTCCAATATTTCCTGTAAGGCTTCCGGGGTGACATCTCTCGGGGATAAGCCTGTGCCTCCTGTAAAAATCACCAAATCCATTTTTTCATCTACTTGAAAAGAACAAGCTTCTTGAATTTGATCTTTTTCGTCAGGAATAATTTGATAAACAGGCACCTTGACTCCTATCTTTTCTAATTTTTCTTTGATTATCAAACCTGCCCTATCCGATTTTTTACCCGCCGAAATCGAATCTGAGCAAACAATAACGGCAGCTCGAAGCGATTGCTCTAAATCTCTTTTTCGGTCAGATTTACCCCCTTTTTTTTCCACTAATTTGATCTGCTCTATGCTCACACCCTTATCTATGGGCTTGAGCATATCGTACATGGTCAGCGCTACCACTGATGCCGCGTGCATGGCCTCTACCTCTACCCCTGTTTTGTAGATAGTATGGATTTCTACCAAAACTTTAACTTCCATCTCCCCCACTTCATAGCTCACTGCCGTAAATTCAACGGGAAGCGGATGGCAATCGGGAATCATGTCAGCTGTACGCTTAGCAGCAAAAAGTCCTGCTACACGAGCACATTCCAAGACATCCCCTTTGGGAACAGTTCGATCTTTGATCGCTTGAATCGTCTCGGGAAGACTTACTTTTACGATGGCTTGGGCTATTGCTTTTCGAAGTGTAGAACTCTTTTGTGTAATATTGACCATTGTAAAGGGTTTAATGAGATGCAAGATACCATATTTGAATAAAAATTTTCAAAAGTTCAAGCTTCAAAAGCCCCCCTCATGTTTTTTAAATAGGCGCAAATCTTTATCAATGGTGATCAAATTACAGAATAGAAACTATTTAGTTTTTTTGATTTTTTGGCTCTAGATGATTTATAGTGGGTAACTGGAAACTGATTTAGGGAAAGTATCTATTTTAGTTTCATGAACAGCAATCAGATTTTTGAGATGGCCCTAGGTCTAGAGAAGCCATGGCATGTAAAGGAGATAATAATGACAAAGCCTGAGGCTGGGCACCACGGCCAGATCGATATATATCTTGACTTCGAGAAGGGTTTTAAATTCCCGAACGGGAAGACCCATGATACGGTCGAAAGGACCTGGCAGCATCTCAATTTTTTCCAACATAAATGTTTCCTTCATGCACGGGTTCCCAGAGTACAAACAGCTGATGGCAAGACCGAAACTGTAAAAGTCCCCTGGGCAAGGCC
>NZ_FNAC01000049.1 GCF_900101705.1 Algoriphagus faecimaris
CTACTCGCTCTTTTGATCCACAGGTATTAAATCAATGCCAAAGCTAGGGATACCCCTTTGTTTCTGTGTACCAGCTCCAGCACTACCCCAAGTATGCTCCAGCCATCTTCCGAGTGCCACCTACAGGATGTATGGGGCAAAGGCGGAGTAGCCTTGGCCCAGAGGCATTGAAGTTAAAGAGTTTGGTAGGCGTTTCTGTTCTTATCTAAAGCTACCTGCGGCAACAGAAACCAAGTTGGGTTTGGCCTTTTTAGGGTTCTTGGGATAATTATAGATTCTTATCCGTGGGTTCACACCCACGGTGATAAAAAATTGCGCTCCTTCGAAGCTACGGATAAGCGACAAGGTTAGCACCTAATTCAACACAAAAAGCTCCGATTTGTCCCGAGAAGGAAGATGAAATTTAAAGAGCTAATTTCCGAAAAGACCCTCCAAGGGATTAAATTTTATAGTGGTTATTCCAATCTTGCAGTAGAGCCATGAGTGAGGCTACTCACGGCGGCCAAAGACAAAAATTGATTGGAACCCATTCCCAGAATAATATAGAATGATTTATTACCAATAATGAATTTAGATTTTGGCAAGCGCTGAGGGAGCGATTTTTCTTTAATACGGATTACAAATCCTATGATCTATCCTCGGAATTGCAAATTCCGAGGAACAGTGGGTAAATTTTAAGCTCCTTCCTTCAGAAAAGTGCGGTCTGTGAAGAGTCAAATGGCTCTAATGAGGTGCTTGACATTACTTGATTGTAAATGGGGAAAGCAATTGAAAAGTGCACTGAGCCTCTCCTGAACATGAAGTGAGGGAAGAAACCTATTTTCTAGAACCGAAAACCTATTCCAATTTTCAAAAAAGGCTGTAATTAATTTCCCTTCAGTTTAAGCCTACATTCGGCAGCTGAAAGCCTTAATCAATTCTTAAAACTAAGCTCAGTTTCTCCCATAATTCGTTATGAAATAAAATGGGCACGAGTGAATCATCCGGAGCCTCCCCCATTCTGATGACTACAAGATTTTGACTCGGAACGATCTCTACAAATTGCCCATTTTTACCCATTCCGGCGAATAAATCGTCGGGGGCATTTTCTGATAACTGGGTAGAAACAGCATTTGGTAGTCCTGGGAAAATAATGGATTCTTTTCCATTTAGCCACCATAAATACCCATAAGAAAGGTTTAAGTTTTGGGAGCTTGAAATCATTTGCTGGTAATAATCCGAATCAGAAAGCACCTCTTTATTGACCCATATTCCTTTATTGAGGATCAACAATCCAAACCGTGCCATATCCCTTGCCGAACTCCAATATACATTGTTATATCCTTGTGAAATCCATTGTCCTTTCATTCCTATCGCGGACTCGATTTTTAGATCAGTATATTCATTCAATTCCTTACCAGTTGCATTCTCAAGCACCTTTTCGAGAAGGGTATAAGGCGCATTATGGTAAAACCACTGTTGCCCCGCATCTGATTTATAAGCAAGGCAAGCAGGAAGTGTACAGTTAAGGTCAGCCTCATCATAAGCTAGACCTGTGGTCATAGTCAGTTGATTTTTCACCTTGATCGACTGTTCTTTATCAGGTGACAAACTGGTCCAACCCTCACCCAGGTATTCAGCAGTAGGATTTTCAATGTTTATAAAACCTTCTTGCTGAGCAATACCTACTAGGACAGATGTGAGTGTTTTTCCTGCAGAAGCCCAATACCATTGCGAGTCTCGACCAAAAGCTGCTGTTCCAAGGATGGTATCTCCAAAGTACTCCTCTACTATGATTTTCCCATCCTTCAAAACTATAAATGCCCGGGTATTATTCCGCTCTAAATACCTCAATAATTCATCTAGTTCTAATAGGTTCCAGCCTAATTCATCGGGGGAGGCACTTTCCCATTCTTGAGAATTCAAAGGTGGAAAATAAAGGGTAGGTTCATTAGGTGAGTTGATGATAGGATCTTCCTTCTTCTCACAAGAAAAAAGTAAAAAAGCTAAAACCAATAGTATTGAATATCTCATAATCAGTCTATTATTGCGATTAGACATCTTTTCACCTCTTGAAGTTTAATCACAAGCCAAGGTAATTCAAATGCGTTTCGGTAATCTTTCCAAAAAGTAAATAAACTTTTTTTAGAAGCATTTGATAATACGATAAACTCATTTTGGACCAAAGTTCAGCTAAGATTAAGGTCAATATGAGTTTTTGACCCATCCATCTTTACTGTATACTATTGATTTTTAAAACAATAGTAGTTCGATAGTAAGATAAAAACGAAAATTATTCAAAGGCTTCTTCCCAAAAAGGTAAACCTGAAGGCAAAAGGGCTTTTTGAAATAAGCTATTTACCAATTCACCAAAAAAGTACCCCGATCCGAGACACTTTTCTGGCAAAAAAAAGATTACAATTGATCACTTAGTCCACTTGATTGTACATCCGATCGCTTTAGTGAAGTTCATGGCTATCTCCTCTCCCATCATTAACGCATTGACAGCATTTTGTACATAGTGTTCGGTCACAGCCGCAGCATCCTGGTAATTATTATCGATAGCTCCGATGTATTTGACGATAAATTTCCCTTCCTCCTTATTTAGCAAATAGACATGAGGCGTACGGGTACCTCCATAGGCTTTAATAATCTCTTGGCTTTTGTCATAGACATAAGGAAATGGGAAACCCTTTTCCTCAGCCCTTTTTTTCATATTCTCAAAACTATCTCCAGGGCTGATTTGCTCATCATTGGAATTAATCGCAATCACCGGATATCCCTTAGGGCCAAACTCCTCATGAAGAGCAATCATTCGATCTTCGTAGGCAACCACGTAAGGACAGGTATTGCAAGAAAATATTACTATTGCGCCTTTAGCTTCTTCCATTCCAGTAAGTGAAATAGTTTTACCATCCACACTGGGGAGATTAAAATCCCTTGCTTCATCTCCTACTTGATAACCTTGAGCAAAAAGCAATGGTGTACCAAAAAGTAGAAAGGCAATGACTCCGAATAGATTTTTTTGCATGATTTTAAGGTTTAAGTTTTTGAATTAAGGATTCAAGTTCATCCGGTTCCAACTCTCCTTCTACAAAGTGACGCGTACCATCCGGCTGAATAAAAAGTGTAGCAGGAATTGCTCCCGACCAATCTGTACTTACTTTGTCTATCCACTTGTTGTAATCCACATCATCCAACAGGTAAACTGGAGCTTGTACTGACCTTTTTTCAATAAAGTCGGTCACCCGTTCAGGTTTTCTGCCGTCATCCATAGAAATAAAAATTAACTCAATCTCAGGATGCTCAGCTTGAGCTTTCTCAAAATAGGGCATTTCTTTAACACAAGGCGCACACCAAGTTGCCCAGAAATTAAAGACTTTAAGGTTTGAAGACTCCTGATGCATCAAGACTTCAAACTCTTCGAAAGAAATGATTTTAAATTCTTCCGGCCCAGGGTTCAAATCCATTTGAAAATGAGAATTGAAGAAAAACCAAAAGGCAAGGATTAACAAGTGCATAAAGAGTTGATTTGATAAAGATCAATACCTTTAAAACGAGCTTAATCCCTTAGAGTTTAACCACTTGTCAAAAATTCTGTAGTAACCAATTACCTAAAAAGCTTAGCCGTATACTCTAAAAGCTCCTTTCCCCCTGTCTTTCCATGACCGGGGACGACCACTTGTACCATTGGGTAATATTCTAAGATCGACTCGATCGTCGACGTCCAAGAGAGGGTATCTGCATCAGCTAGATTTCCTTTGCTAGCATTTAATTCTTTGACCAGACAGCCCCCAAAAAGCACTTGATCTTTTTCTATGAAGCACACCGTATTATCCACCGTATGGCCTTTTCCAAAAAACTGAGTCCTTACTTCCAAATCTCCCAACTTAAAGCTCAGCAACCTGTCAAAACCCAGCTTAGGGATACTTGAACCCTGTTTTTCGGCAAGTGAGCGAGTAAGGCTAGATCCATAAGATGGGATCTCAAGGCGATGGAAAGCCTCTAATCCTCCCAAGCAATCCTCGTGAAAATGAGTGGCAATTACACCAACTACCTGAAGGCCCAATTCCTCCTGAATCCATTGGATCAAAAGCTCAGCATCCGCCTCCTGAGCAGGAGAATCCAGGACCAAAGCTTCTTCCTCGCTGACCACTATCAATCCATTACAGGAAACCTTACCAAAGGTCTCTGTCTCTAGGAAAGTGATATGCTGAAAGGTATGCTCACTCAGCCTGATTATTTCCAGCCGATCATTGCTAATCTCAGTTTTTTGAGCAAGTGCAAACAAACCCGAAGTGAAGAGGACTAAGAGAGAAAGAAAAAAACGGCTCATAATTTCCTGATTTTAAACCTTGACATGAAAGGTAGAGCAAACACAAAACTATTGAAAACAAAAAATTCAAATTATTAAAGTTATGGATCAGCAATATTTCAATTTATTCCCTACATTTGCATTCCGATTAGAGCAAAGAGCTTCTTTCCTAATTGGTATTGATTCATAAAGCGAATCATTAGAATTAAAGTTTCGGGGTGTAGCGTAGCCCGGTATCGCGCCTCGTTTGGGACGAGGAGGTCGTAGGTTCGAATCCTGCCACCCCGACTTTTTAATTCTTTTTGCTTTTATTTTTAGCAATCTCCCCAATCAAATTCGTTCTTCATTGCCTTAACCACCGTTCCTTTTTGGGCAAGGTTTTAAGTTCGATTTTAAATTTGGCCTTGGTCCTATTAATCCTTTCCCTTTTCAGATTTAGAAAATATCCGTTTGAAGCTCCAGCCTGAAGAGGAATCTTCCGGCAGATCATCACTTAAAAGATAGCCAAAAGGCTCTAACCCTTTAGTCCGCTCAAGGGTGATTTTCAAAACGCCTACAAGAGGTATAAACAAAACCATACCCGAGATCCCCCACAGCCAGCCTCCAAGAAGAATGGCCAAAATCACAGCCAAGGCATTGACCTTGACCTGAGAGCCCACAATAAGCGGGGTGATAATATTATTTTCCAGTAGCTGAATCCCCCATAAAACTCCAAACGTCATTAAGGGGTAAACCATATTATCTGTAGTCAAAAAAACATAGAGAATCGCAAAAAAGGAGGAAATAAAAACTCCGACGTAGGGAATCAAATTCATTATCGCAATGAAGGCAGCAAACAGCAGAAAGTACTTCACCCCGATGATGTAAAAAAACAAACCAGCTAAGACCGCTACAATTCCAGTGACACGAATCATTCCACTCAAATAAAGCTGAATAACCCTACCTGAATCTGTGGCCCATTGAAGCACCCGCTCTTTATGATTGGATGAAAAACGAATAAGAAACTCTACAAAAAAATCCTTGTAATACATCAGCAAGAAAATGTAAAGCGGAATAATCCCTGCCAAAGTTAGGGACTTCCCTGTTGCAAAGAGGGTGGAATTGATATTTTCAAGCTTGAAAATATTCAGAAGTTCACTTTTATCCCTATCCTTCAAAAGCTCATTGCCAAATACTTCAGACAGCTCTTCTAGATAAATACTTACTTTTTGTTCTAGGCTTTCGCCTATTTCGGGAATATCACGGATAAGCCCCACCATTTGATTTAGTAGAGCATAAAAAATCCCAAATGCCACCAAACTCACCAAGAGTATGCTAAAAACAATAGCCAAAGGTCGAGGAAATCGGTATTTTTCAAACCAATTGGAGATGGGATTGAGTGAAAAAGCAAAAAAAACACCCCAAACCAAAGGAACTATTAGAAATGACCCCTCTCTAAGGACAATAGCTCCCAAAACGATGGAAATAAGCACAAAGGAAGTTTTCTGAAGAATACCCATAAGAACTTTTTAAAGTAGGAAGATACGAATTTGTCCAATCCCAAAAATTCCAATGATATAATCTTACCTTAGTTTTTTCAAATTATTTTCTATTTTTCAAGCTGCTTAACCTACCCAGACCTCATGAAAAAAATATTCCTAATTGCCTTACTCCTTCCTACCCTCGGATTTTCCCAAGGAAAAACCGACACCATAGCAGTGTACAGTAAGTTTATGGCCAAAGAGCTAAAAGCCGCTGTCACCCTTCCTGAAGGTCATCAAAAAGAAGATAAAAATTACCCTGTACTTTACCTCCTTCACGGAGGTAGTGGCGCCTTTAATGATTGGCATCAGAAAGTCACCGAACCGGGCCTAGTACAGCGGATGGCGACAGAATACAAGCTAATCATCGTCACTCCTGGCGTGGGGCCTGCGAGCTACTACTACGATAGCCCGGAGATGGATAGTGTAAAGTACGAAAGCTACCTGATCGAGGAGCTTATTCCCCAAGTCGACCAAAACTACCCGACCTTAGCCCAAAAGGAATCAAGAGCGATCACCGGCTTATCCATGGGAGGACATGGAGCGATTATGCTTTCTGCCAAGCACCCACATCTTTTTATAGCAGCAGGCAGTATGAGTGGAGTCATGAATATTGACACACGGATGTGGAAAGTTCCTGAGGATTTCCGAACACTTCGTTTGAAAGGACAGCAAGAAATGCTGGGGGAAAACCTCAACTACGAAGCCCCGGAATTCAATCCCTACACAGCTGTAGGGCTGACCGATAAGATGAAAGAAAATAAGCTCGCGCTGATCATCGATTGCGGAGTGGATGATTTTTTGATTGAAACCAATCGACAGATGCATCAGCTACTCCTAGCCAACGAGACAGCCCATGAGTATATCGAAAGACCTGGGGCACATACTTGGCAGTATTGGACCGAAGCCCTCCCTGTACATTTATTGTTTTTTGACAAGTACTTGAAAAGGGACTAATTACCAATTTACACGCTAAGCTAAAAGCACAAATCTTTCACATTTTGAGCGATTTTTTGCTTTTTGCGAACAGTTTATCACCTCCTATGCCAAATTTTGACCAAATAAGACCTTTTTACGACGCGGAAGCCAACAAGGCTCTACTTGAGATCATTGATGATCCCATGCTTGAGGCCATGATGAATTTTTCCTTCCCGGATGACAGAGAAAAACGCTGGAAGGACCTGCTGAGACATACGCATTCCCTCAGAGACTTTCAGATCAATTTTATCTATCCGGGTTTGATGCGGGTCTTGGAAAAAAGCTCCAACGGCCTAAGCACGGGTGGATTTGAAAAATTAGAGCCTAATACGGCCTATTTGTTCATTTCCAATCACAGAGACATCATACTAGACACTTCCCTACTCAATGCCTGCCTTTTTGAAAAGGGACTGGTGATGACTACCTCAGCGATAGGTGATAATCTGATCAAAAAACCATTCCTCCATACGCTTTCGCGACTCAATAGAAATTTCGCTATTCGTAGAGGCTTGACAGGAAGAGCCCTACTGGAAAGCTCCCAGATGGTCTCAGCCTATATCCGCAAATCTTTGTTGCAGGAAAACCGCTCTGTATGGACTGCTCAAAGGGAAGGCCGAACAAAAGATGGAAATGACATCACCCACAAAGGGGTCTTGAAAATGCTCACGCTGGCAGAAGAGGGAGACAATCCCTTTGGTTTTTTTGAAAAGATCAAATTGGTACCGGTCTCTATTTCATACGAATATGACCCAACAGATATTTTAAAGTTACCTGAGCTGCTAGCTAAATCCCGCCAAGAAAAATATATCAAAAGCGAGAATGAGGATTTCCTAAATCTTCTCAGAGGAATTATGGGCACCAAAAAGAGAATTCACATCGAAGTCAACGGTACAATGGATGAGGAAATCCAAACCATCGCCCAAAGTGAAACTAATCAGGGCGAAAAACTATCCCTACTCACTGAATTGATCGATCAGACCATCTGGAAAGGCTACAAACTGTGGCCGAGTAACTACATCGCTTGTGACTTACTGCAAAAATCCGAGGAGCATAAAAGTCATTACACTGAGACAGAAAAACTAGATTTTCAAAAGCGAATTCAAGAGAAAATCAAAAGAGATAGCCCCGAGGAACTTGAAAGTTTTCTCTCCATGTATGCCTATCCTGTTATCAATAAGCAAAAACTAAAATAAACGAAAACGGCTTCAATATCTCAATTGAAGCCGTTTTTGTAATAGATAAATTAGCTTTATTTCAACGGTACAGTTACCTTAAATTTACTTCCTTTACCTTTCTCGGATTCTATCTCCAGTTTTCCTTTGAGTCCTTGGATCAGATGAGATACCAAATTTAATCCAAAGCCAAAACCCGTCTCTTTTTGAGTTCCTTGAGTACTCACTGCTTTTCCATCGGTGATCTCTTTGATTTTTTCTTCATTCATCCCCACTCCATTATCCGACACTTCAAAGCGAAGGATTTTATCCTGATCCAGCACTTCCATTTCCATCGTCACGGAGACTACACCTTCCTCAGGAGTGAATTTAAGTGCATTTGAGATCAAATTCCCTAGTATCTGCATCAGCTTGTTTTTGGGAAAAGGGATGTCTGCATTGTCATCTTTGTAGCTGACCTCTAGACGTACCGATTTAGAAAGGGCTTGGGGCGAATACATATCTTCCAACTTCTGCTTCAAAGTACCCATCGTAAACTCTTGGTCTGTAGGGAGCTTTTTATTGTCCTTGCCATAGTCCTGAGAGAGAATCTCATCTGCCAATTCCAACACAGACTTGCCGCTTTTTTGAATCAACTTGATAAAATCGAGCACTTCCTCAAGTTTATTGGCATCTCCTTGCAGCTGAATGATTTCGGCCAAACCAATAATCCCTCCTATAGGTCCTCGTATATCGTGGGCCACACGGTTTTTTACCTTATTGGATTCTTTGATCTTCCCATGCAATTGACTGATGGCAAATTGGATTTTGATTCGGTTGACCACCTCTCCTGCAATCAGCTCCAGCATTTCACGTTTTTCCGGAGTGATATCTTGATACTCTTTGTCTAGGACACAGAGCGCACCTAGATTAACACCTTCAGCTATCTTCAGTGGCACTCCAAAATAATAACGGAGATGAGGATCATCTTTCACGAAAAACTTATCCTTAAACCGATCGTCAGCAGCTAAATTTTTGACCTCAAATCCATGATCTTCTTCGGGTACAGCGATGGTATACTGGCAGACCGAATCTTCTCTCGGCATCTGCTCCACATCGATACCAAATGAAGCAATGCTCCATTGTGTGTAGGAATCGATCAGGTTGATCAGGGAAATATCCGTTCCTGCTACTTTAGCCGCCAGCTTAGTTAGGTCTTGAAAGGAAAGCTTTAGTCCAGTGTAGTCTAGATCTAATTCTGATAACTTCAGCAATCGTTCGAGTTCATTTTCTGGGATTGGATTCATATACTTTATTATTTCTTTGGGATGATTAAATAAAAAATAAGAGTTTTTGTTTTCACCGCCGAGTGCAAGTCTAGAAGTGGAAAGAGGGATCCACATCATGGATTGAAAGCGGTCTTATGTTGACTTTAAGGACTGATTTGGGCTTGAATCAGGATTCCCTGCCAATGGGACGACATATTGATTTTTATTTTAACTTTCAGCAGTAAACCAGAAACTCTTGATTTACCCCCTATTTATTCAATTTCACAAAATCTCGCAATTTTTATGACAATATTCATCAAATCTTTCATTTTATTTATAACTCTATCATTATCTGGTAATATTCCAGAAAAGCAGGCAGTAGGAAAAATAACCACCCCACTGGGGGAGATTTACATTTTTCTTGACCCTCGTACTCCGGAGCATCAGGCTAGTTTTACCCAACTGGCGGAAGCGGGCTACTGGGATAGCTTAACCTTCAATCGTGTGATTCCCGATTTCGTCGCTCAAGGTGGTTGCCCGGATACTCCCGAGGGGTTTAATGATCCTGAATATTTACTACAGCCCGAGTTTCATTCTGAGTTAACTCATACCTATGGGGCTGTTGGTGCAGGGAGAGATGATAATCCTGATAAACTTTCTGCACGATGCCAGTTCTACATTGTCCAAAATAAAAATGGCCTGCACAGACTGGACGGAGACTATACTGTTTTTGGAAATGTCATCAAGGGAATGGATATAGTGGACAAAATTGTCCAATTAGACAGAGATAATCAGGATATGCCTTTAAATCCTGTGAAATTGAAAATCGAAATCATATATTTAGAAAAGAGTGAAATCGAAAACCTAAAAAACCCCTAAGTCAAAGTCTATGGCAAAACCTATACGAATACTGATAGTGGGATGTGGAAACATGGGGGCCTCCCATGCCACTGCTTACCATCATATGGCAGAATTTGAAATATGCGGTCTCGTCTCACGGGGAGAAAGCAAAAATAAACTCAATAAAAAATTAGCTTCCAACTACCCACTTTTTGATGATTATGAGGCTGCTCTGGAAAGTACTCAGCCAGATGCAGTCTGTATTTCTACCTACCCGGATACACACGAAGACTTTGCGATCAAGGCATTGGAAGCCGGTTGTCATATTTTCATTGAAAAACCGCTCGCTGACACCGTGATCGGTTGCGAAAATATCATTGCTAAAGCCAAAGAAGAGAATAAAAAAGTAGTCGTAGGCTATATTTTGAGGCATCATCCTTCTTGGATTCGATTTATCGAAGAGGCTCAAAAACTTGGCAAACCATTGGTAATGCGAATGAACCTCAATCAGCAAAGCCATGGATTCATGTGGGATGTCCATCGCAACCTAATGAAAAGCCTAAGCCCGATCGTAGACTGTGGCGTGCATTACATAGACGTCATGTGCCAAATGACACGATCCAAACCCCTGACCGTATCCGCTATAGGAGCTAGACTTACAGAAGACATCTCCGTGGACAATTATAACTATGGCCAATTACAAATCCGTTTTGAGGATGGTTCTGTAGGTTGGTATGAAGCTGGTTGGGGACCGATGATATCTGAGACCGCTTTTTTTGTCAAGGATGTTTTTGGACCAAAAGGGGCTGTTTCTATCGTAGCCAAAGATGCCGGGGCAACAGGAAAATCCGATGATGTAGACTCACATACCAAGACCGAATCCATACGTGTTCACCATGCAGAAATTGACAACAAAAACAATTTTGTCAAGGAAGATGAATGGATAGATATGAAAGATGAGCCTGGGCATCAAGAACTCTGCGATCGGGAGCAGGCCTATTTCCTACAGGCGATTCAGGAAGACCTTGACTTGACAGATCATCTTCAGGATGCGCTTAACAGTTTGAAAATTGCCTTTGCTTGCGATGAATCCGTAAAAACGGGGAAAATCATCGAATTAGAGTAAGCTATGTAACTATAACGATCACTCTCTCTTTTATTTTTGTCTAACACCTCCGCTCATAGGCATGTCTAATCAACCAAAAACCAACACCACAGGATTAAAATCTATCCAAGAATTGGAACGCTTAATCCATGCCATCGAAAAAATCGCAAAAGTTGGCCATTGGGAAGTGGATTTACAATCGGGAGAAAACAGATGGTCTGATCAGTTTTTTGAAATACTGGGTTTAGATCCATCGACCACAGAAGCGAGTACTGAATTAGGACTTTCTAGTATTCATCCTGATGATCGAGACCGAGCAGAAAAAGCTTATGGCAATTCTTTTGAAAAAGGAGAGAATTATAAAGTAGAGAAAAGAATAGTAAGGCCCAATGGTGAGATAAGGTACGTGATCTCCGAAGGAGTGGTAGAAAAAGACGAGGAAGGAAAACCCATCAAGCTTTTCGGGGTATTCAAAGATATCACTACCGAAAAAATTTTAGAACTTGAGACCAACCAAAAGAGTAGAGGACTTCACAGTATCTTCCAAACAACCAAAGATCTGATTGTAGAATTAAGCTGGGATGGCAAGATTGTGAATATTTCCAACTCCTGTTTTGAGATTCTAGGGTACCAAAAAGAAGAATTGATAGGGACTTTAATGAAGGAGTTGGTGCATCCGGATGATTTGGCCAAAACGATGCAGACTTCCATGAAAGTTCGTGAAGGAGAAGAAGTTGATGAATTTGAAAACCGATACTTAAGAAAAAACGGGAGACACGTTCATCTCAGTTGGTCTATTTCAGTAGATAGGGATAATCAAGTACTTTTTCTGATCGCAAGAGACATTTCAGCGAAGCTCCAAGAGGAGCATCAGACGCAGGAGGTATTGGATCGATTACACAGAGCCCAATCGATAGGTAAAATAGGCTATTGGGAATTGGACCTTGAAAGTTTTGATATTTTCTGGTCCAATGAAATTTACAATATCTGGGAAATTGACCCCTCTACTCAGCCCAACATCGTACTTTTTGAGCAGACGATTCACCCTGAGGATAAGGATGAATTTCTAGCTCATCAAAATGAAGCCTTGAAGGGAAAAATCAAACTTGACAAAAGTCACCGGATTCTACTACCCTCGGGCCAAGTCAAGTATGTTCATGAACGAGGTGAACTCTGTGAGGACCCCAGTACTAAAAAACGATCCCTTCGGGGGACAGTTCAAGACATCACAGAGCAGCGTGAAATCGAACTCCAACTCATTCAAAGAAATGAATTCATCGAGGCCACTCTGAAAAATCTTCCTTTGGGGATCGCTGTAAATAAAATCAGTACTGGTGAAACCACTTATATTAATCCGGCTTTTGAAGCTATTTATGGCTGGCCAGGCTCCGTGTTAGAGGATGTGAATACCTTTTTTAAGGCTATTTACCCAGATCCAGAGTACCGGGCAAGCATGGTAAGTAGAATCATGGAAGATATGAAGTCTGGAGATCCTGAGCGAATGGCTTGGAAGGAAGTGACCATCACCACAGAAAAAGGAGAAAAACGCATCGTATCCGCAAAAAACATTCCTCTGCCCGAGCAAGATTTGATGATTTCCACGGTATTGGATGACACCGATCGCTATTGGGCTGAGCAAGCGCTCAAAAATAGTAATGAGCGCTTTCACTTGGCAACTCAGGCGGTCACAGATGCAATTTTTGATTGGAATATTCTTGAAAAAAAAATCTTCTGGGGCAAGGGCTACCACTACCTCTTTGGATACCCAAAGGAAATGGAATATGTCAACGAGGGGTTCTGGGATAGTTGCGTCCACCCTGAAGACCTACCGGGTATCATGAAGACGATTGTAGCGGCTCGAAAAGATCCAAATGTCAAAAACTGGGAAGGTGAATATCGATTCAAAAAGGCAGACGGTAGCTATGCCTATGTCAAAGAAAACACCACGATTCAGCGTGATGAATCCGGCCAAGCCATCCGTATCGTGGGAGCCCTTCAGGACATCACCAAAGATAAACTTCGAAAAGAAGAACTTCTCCAGAAGACAAGATTTATCCAAACAACAGCTGATACTACTCAGGCCTTACTAGAAGCTTCAAATTGGGAAAATGTCATGGACAGGATCCTTCAACTTATGGGCAGGACCATTGGAGCAGATAGGGCCTATTTTTTTAGAATCGTCAAATCTCCGTCGGGCGAGCTGGTAGCACGCCAAGATAATGAATGGACCAATGGCAAAGTAAGCGCTGAGATCGACAATCCTGACTACCAAGCTATTCCGATCAAGGATCATCCACTCTTGTTACGTGATATACAGCAGCGAAAGCCATTCACTATTATCACTCGAGAAGCTGAGGGAGCTACACGGCAAATTCTCGCCGAACAAGGAATCAAGTCCTTGATCAATATTCCAGTTTTTGTAAACAACCGGTATTTAGGACATATTGGGTTTGATGATTGCTTTGAGGAGCGTAAGTGGACGGAAGACGAGAAAGGCTATATCCAATCTATCATCACCAATCTCACCTTTGCCATAGAGCGAAAGGAAAATCTTGACCGACTTGCAGATGCCCTAGAAAACAACATCAACATTTTAGAAAGTATTGGTGATGCCTTTTATTCAGTGGACCAAGAATTCACCGTTACTTATTGGAATAATCAAGCAGAAAATCTAACAGGATTATTTCGAGAAAAGGTTCTCGGAGAAAATTTATGGAAGGTAGTAGGCAAAAATGAAAACCCCGATTTCAGAAAAAATCTCTACGCCTCATTAGAATCACAAACTCCAATAAGTTTTGAAACTTTTGATAATTGGATCAATGCCTGGCTGGAAGTTTCAGTTTACCCAAAGAAAAAAGGCTTATCAATATTCATACAAAACATTACAGAAAGAAAAGAAGCAGAAAAAGAAATCGCAGAATTCAATGAACGATTTACCATCATTTCAAATGCCTCCCACGATGCTATTTGGGACTGGGATATTGTCAAAGAGGAGCATTACTGGGGTACAGGATTCAATAAACTCTTGGGTGAAGAGGTAGCTGGGCTTCAAAAAGATCATAACCGCTGGCTTGACGCCATTCATCCTGAAGACAAGGAACATGTGCACAGCAACCTTTTTAAATTGCTGGATGATCCTAAAGAAACCTTTTTTGAGTCAGAATATAGAATAATCAATAAATCTCACATCATTTATGTAGTAGACAAAGGAACGATCATCAGAGACGAAAAGGGAAAACCACTAAGAATGGTGGGAGCTATCCAAGATATATCCCACAGAAAGCGTTATGAAGAATCACTCAAATCGCTCAATGAAAAACTGATGAGTGCAAATCATGATTTAGAAATATCCAATAAAGAGCTAGAACAGTTTGCCTATGTGGCTTCACATGACCTACAAGAACCCTTGCGGATGATTTCCAGTTTCTTAGGACTGATCGAGAGGAAGTATGACAACACACTCGATGATAAGGGAAAACAATACATCCGGTTTGCAGTGGATGGTGCGAAGCGAATGCGTGATATCATCTTGGATTTATTAAATTTTTCTAGGCTACGCAATACATCGGAAGTCAAAACTTGGGTCTCTTTGCCCAAAATAATGGAGGAAGTTTCCCTTTTGAATAAAAAATCTATTCGGGAAAGTCACGCTACAATTGAAATGGACAAGCTCCCCGTGATTCTTGGACATGAGAGCGCCATGATTCAGCTTTTTCATAACCTTATCTCTAATTCTATCAAATACCGAAGAAATGGGGAAGCACCTGAGATTAAAATCAACTTCACAGAAGATAATGACTTCTGGTTTTTTAGTATTCATGATAATGGCATAGGAATGGAAAAAGCCTATTTGGAAAAAATATTCATTATTTTTCAAAGGCTTCACCTCAAAGAGCAATATCCAGGTTCGGGAATTGGGCTTGCTATTTGCAAGAAGATCGTAGAGATGCACGGAGGTAAAATCTGGGCGGAATCCACCCTCGGAGAAGGCAGCTCCTTCCACTTTTCCATCAAAAAACCAAGTTAAACTCTATGAGTGAGTTGTATAAAAACCGAATCCTATCGCTATTCTACTCCTATCCTAAGGCAGTCGGATTCGGTGTGTTTTTTATTTTTATTTTAATATCAGGCTCTATCACCTACACGGAGTATCAGCTCAGGCTATCCAATTTTCGCCAACAGATGAACGCCAAGCTGACAGAGACAAGCAGGGAAATCAACACGGCTTTTTCCGATGCTACAGGTGCGATCAAAACCCTAGCTTATTTTTCGCAAAATTACCAAATCGAAAGCAACTTTGAGGAGGCCGGCAAACAAATTATGGAAAGCCATCCCTATGTGGATATTGTCCAGGTTTTGGATAGTGGAAAAATCACAGCAGTCTATCCACTTCCTGGAAATGAAACCGTACTCAACTACGATATCCTCAAAGATGATAAGACTAGAGATGAAGCACTGGAAGCGATCAAAAGAAAAGATGTCTACTTTGCCGGACCGATTGATTTGAAACAAGGCGGAATTGGGATCGTGGGCAGAATACCGATTTATTCAGATGAAGAATTCAAAGGTTTTGCCGCTGCCATTATTTACTTAGATCAACTGCTTGACTATACCACTTTTCAAAATAGCGGTATAGAAAACACATTAATACAAATAAAAAAACTAGACTCCATTAATGATACTGAAGGGGATATTTTCTACAGTTCACACCCTGACATCAAACAGGGAGAAGGGATCACTGTAATAGAATACCTGCCCATTGCCAATTGGGAAATCAGTATTTCTCAAATCAACGTCCTCCCCATTTTGGAATTTTCGCCTCTACTGTTAATCCGATTAGTTTCTGCCATGCTTTTTGGATTTTTGGCATACCGATTTGCAGCCCAGCCCGCCCTGCTTACTCAGAAAATCAAAGAGCAATCCCAAGATTTAATCGAATCCAATGAGCGCTTTGAATATGCCACGATGGCCACTTCAGATGTAATTTGGGATTGGGACTTGCTTACAGACAAAATCTACCGAGCGGATAATTTTGAAAAAGTCTTGGGTTTCTCGAAAGAAGATCAGCTCAGTTCTCCAGATTTCTGGGTTAGACTGATCCACCCCGACGAGAGAGAGTTTGTCCAAAAAAACCTATTCAAGACGCTAGAGAGTGATTCCAAGCATTGGCAGTTTGAATTCAGGGTAGAAGATAAAAACGGCAATTATCGGTTCATCATTGATAATGGATACATCATTCGCGACGAAAACGGAAAAGCCGTAAGGATGATTGGGGCTATTCAGGAAATCACCAATCGAAAGCTGGCCGAACTCGAACTTGAAAAAGAAAAGAGTCGTCTCAGCAGAGTCATCGAAGGGACAGGAGCAGGTACTTGGGAGTGGAATATACAGACAGGAGAGACCGTTTTCAATGAAGAATGGGCCAATATTATTGGCTTTCGACTAGAAGAGCTTCAGCCCGTTAGTATTGATACTTGGGGGAAAATAGTTCACCCTGAGGATCTGAACCGCTCCAATGAAGCTCTGCAGGCTCATTTTGATGGCAAAACCCCTTTCTATCAGTGTGAAGCCAGAATGAAGCACAAAGATGGTCATTGGGTTTGGGTCATGGATAGAGGAAGGGTATTTAGCTGGACTATCGATGGCAAGCCGGAGCTGATGTTTGGTACTCATATAGATATCTCTGAGAAGAAAGCACGCGAGGAGGAGCTCGAACAACTCAATGTCAAACTGCAAGCCACCAACACTGAGTTGAAGGTTTTTGCTTCTGTGGCCTCCCATGACATGCGAGAACCCCTTCGGATGATTAGCTCTTTTATGGCATTGGTACAGAAAAAATATGCCGACAAGCTTGACCCCAAAGGTCAGCAATACATTGATTTTGCTATTGATGGGGCCAAGAGACTCAGTGTCCTGATCGGAGATTTATTGGATTATTCTAGAATGGGTTTTGATCCAGAAAACAAGGAATTCTTAGATACCCATGCGATAGTCAGTGATGTGATTCAACTCAATCAGCAACTAATCCAAGAGAAAGATGCCGAAATCATCGTGGAGAAATTACCGGATATTCTTGCAATAAAAGTACCCATTAAACAGCTTTTCCAAAATCTAATTGGCAACTCTTTAAAATTCACCAAAGAAAATTCAAAGCCAATTATTCGAATAAAAGGTGAAGAATTTGAAAATTTTTGTCAATTTTCGGTAGAGGATAATGGGATAGGCATAGAAAAGGATTATCTCAAGACCGTCTTCGAAGTTCTAAAAAGGCTACATGCCAAAGAAAAATACCCCGGAACTGGCATGGGGCTAGCCATCTGCAAAAAAATTGTAAATCAGCATGGTGGTGAAGTCTGGGCAGAATCCACCCCAAATGAAAAAACCAAGATTTTCTTTACCATACCCAAATGATACAATCAGAGCCTATTAAGATATTACTCATCGAAGATAATGAGGGAGATATAGTTTTGACTTTGGATGCTCTGGAAGAGGCCAAGCTCAAAAATGAGGTAATCGTAAAAAGGGACGGAGAAGCTGCAATTTCTTATTTGGAAAAAATAGCCGAAGAAAATCCCGAGACATTGCCTGACCTAATTCTACTAGACATCAATCTTCCCCGGAAAAACGGACACGAAGTATTAGAAATAGTCAAAAACAAATCCAAGATTAAACAAATACCCATCATAGTCTTAACCACCTCCTCCTCGGAGATGGACATCTTCAAGGCCTACAGTGAGCATGCCAACTGCTATATCATCAAGCCCATAGACGTGGATGATTTCTTGAAGATTGTCTCTAAAATCGAGGAATTTTGGTTTAGTATCGTAAAACTCCCTAAAAAAGACTGATATGCGGAAAGACGCTAAAAACTATAATTTCCTAATCATCGAAGATAATCTTGGAGATTATGTGCTAATAGAAGAATACCTGTCCGAGTATATCCTAGATCCACATACTACTCACGCAGTCACATTCGAGGAAGCTAAAAGTAATTTAAAAGGTGAGGAAAATTTCGATTTGGTATTTTTAGACCTTTCTCTTCCCGATCACTCAGGGGAGGATTTGATCAAAGAAATTATCCAACTTTCAAAAGGTATTCCAGTCATTGCCTTGACTGGTTTTTCAGATTTGGAATTTAGTATTAGATCCTTATCCTTAGGTATATCGGACTACCTGCTAAAGGATGAACTTACCCCACCCTTCCTCTATAAAAGTGTCATCTATGCCATAGAGCGTAATCGCTACATCGAAGACCTACAAGACTCTGAGAAGCGCTACAGTGAACTTTTCCACCTGAATCCCTCACCGATGTGGGTTTTTGACGAAAACTCACTGGCCTTTTTAGACGTAAATGAAGCAGCAATCTCCAAGTATGGATATACCGAGAAGGAATTCAAACAGATGACCATCACTGATATCCGTCCCAGCGAAGAAATACCTAAGCTTCAAAATTATCTCAGTGGCCAAAACCAAAAAAAAGAAGTCTACTCGAATCTATTCAAACACATCACCAAAACAGGCGAGATCTTGGATGTAGAAATCGAGTCCGCCCCTATCCTATTCAATGATAGGAAAGCCAAAATGGTAGTCGCCAATGATATCACGGATAAAATAAGACATATCCAAACCATAGAAACCCAAAATAAAACCTTCAAAGAAATCGCCTGGATTCAATCTCATGTCGTCAGAGCTCCACTCGCCCGGATGATGGGATTAATCAACCTCCTAGAAACTATGGACGTGGAATTGGCAGAGGAAAACAAACAAATCATGGAGTACATTCAGAAATCGGCTGAAGAACTAGATCAAATCATTCGAGATATCAGTAAAAAATCAGAAAACATTGTCTATGCTGACGAAAAATAACATAGAGCTTATTTTGGTAGATGATGATGAGATCCTTCTGATGATACTCGAGAGGATGTTTATCAAAGCCGCACCCAACCTAACCATCAGGGGATTTGAATCCGGTCAAAATGCGCTCAGCTACCTGGCCAAATATCCTCGTAAGGAAGATCGATTCCTTTTGGTAGATATCAACCTGAAAGATATGACAGGTTGGGATTTTCTTTCTGTGATTGAAGAAACAGAGGACCCTTCCAAAATCATCATGATCACCTCATCGGTAGATTCTAATAATGAAAACATGGCCAAGCGTCATCCTAATGTGATCAATTTCTTCGAAAAACCGATCACCTACTCCATAGTACAAGAAATCCTTCAAAACATCGAGGAAAAAGTCGAAAAAGCATAAAATCCACTGATCATTTTTTAACTTGAGTTCTGCTAAATTCCCTTTTGACTCAAGCCTTATGAAAGACAAAACTATTCTCATTACTGGTGGTGCAAGTGGTATAGGTGCCGCCATGGTCCGAAAATTTGCAAATGAAAATAGCAGGGTTTACTTTATCGATACGAATGAACTTGCAGCACAGCAGTTGATCAATGTGTTAAAAGCAAAGGGGCATGAGGCACAATTTCTTCATGGAGACATCACAGATTTTGTAGCTCTTCAAAAATTAATCGAACAAATTCCTTCTAAACTCGATGTGCTCATCAATAATGCCGGTGTGTCTCATATCGGCAAGGTAGAAAACACCAGTGAGGAAGATTTTGACAGAATTTTTCAAGTCAATATCAAAGGGATTTTTAATTGTACCAAAGCCACCCTCCCCTCCCTCATCGCCGACGGAGGTGGCTCTATTCTGAATATGTGCTCTGTCGCCGCTACCATTGGAATACCCGACCGCTTCGCCTACAGCATGTCCAAAGGTGCTGCCTTATCCATGACCTTAAGTATAGCCCGTGACTATGTAGACCAAAATATTCGCTGCAATTGTATCTCCCCTGGGAGAGTCCATACCCCATTTGTGGATGATTTTCTATCCAAAAATTATCCAGGTAAAGAAAAAGAGATGTTTGAAAAACTAGCGGCCACTCAACCCATAGGAAGAATGGGGACCCCTGAGGAAATCGCTGAAATGGCCTACTTCATTTCGAGTGAGTCAGGGTCATTTATCACCGGTGCCAATTTTACGGTAGATGGTGGATTTATGGGGCTTAAAATGTAACCTAAACCTATATTAATCAATAAACCTAAACCTATGAAATTATTACGCTTTGGGAAACCGGGTCAAGAAAACCCAGGAATTCAGACCAGCGAAGGCAAAAACTTGGACTGCAGTGCCTTTGGTGAGGACTGGAACGAGGAGTTTTTCACCCATAACGGCTTGGAGCGACTTCAAATCTGGCTCGATGCCAATCAAAAACAACTCCCAGAAATTCCCGACAATGCACGTATCGCTGCCCCCATCGCTCGACCTTCAAAAATTATTTGCGTGGGTCTTAATTATTTGAAACATGCCCAAGAAGCTGGCATGGAGGTTCCCAAAATACCTATCATTTTCATGAAAGCGACTTCCTCTCTCTGTGGTCCTTTTGACCCCATATTTATCCCTCGCGATTCCAAGCAGACGGATTGGGAAGTAGAGCTTGCTGTCATCATAGGTAAGCGCGCAAAATATGTAAAAACTGAGGAAGCAATGGACTATGTGGCTGGCTATGCACTTCACAATGATGTGAGCGAGCGGGATTTCCAACTCCGTCATGGAGGCCAATGGGTAAAAGGTAAAAGTGCTGACCATTTTGCCCCATTAGGACCCTACCTAGTTACCAAAGATGAGATTCCCAATCCACATGCCCTCCGCCTTTGGCTCAAGCTAAATGGGAAGCTGCTGCAAAACAGCGACACCTCAGATATGATCTTTGATATCCCCAGTATAATCTCGCATATTTCTCAATACATGACACTTCTACCTGGAGATATCATCAGCACAGGCACTCCTGCGGGTGTTGGGATGGGGCTAAAACCCGAACCCCGATACTTGGAGCATGGAGATGTAGTGGAGCTAGGTATAGATGGCTTAGGAGTCTCTCGTCAAGTAGCCATGAAGGATCCCGAAGCATGAGAATCGACTCCCATCAGCACTTTTGGAAGTTTGACCCCAAGCGTCAGGATTGGATCACTAAATCCATGAAACCTATTCGACAGGATTTTCTTCCCGAGGACTTAAAACCACACTTAGACTCATTCCAATTAGATGCCTGTGTGGCAGTTCAGGCAGAAGAAAGCAACTCCGAAACTGAATTCCTATTGGATTTAGCTGAGCAAAATGAATGGATATCAGCAGTAGTGGGCTGGATGGATTTAGCAGACCCTGACTTGGATCAAAAGCTGGAGCAATATCAACCTAAAATTAAACTAAAGGGTTTTAGAGAAGTACTTCAATCTAAAGAACCTCACTATTTTCTAAGGAAGGAATTTATTCAAGGCCTAAAAACACTTCATAAAAAAGGATATAGCTACGACCTTCTCCTCTACTATCATCAGCTCCCGGCCATTTTTGAAATGATCAAAAAAGTGGGTGAACAGCGCCTTGTGATAGATCATTTGGCAAAGCCTCCTATCCAATCTGGGAGATGGAAAGAATGGAGAAAATCCCTCAAACCCTTGGCAGAAAGGGATTACATCTACTGCAAACTCTCGGGAATGGTCACGGAAGCGAATTGGGAAGACTGGAGTTACGAAGATCTGCTTCCCTATATGGAAATCTCGCTGGAGCTTTTTGGCCCCGAAAGACTTTTATTTGGAAGTGACTGGCCCGTCTGCCTTTTGGCGGGAGAATATGAGCAAGTATATGGAGTAATAGAAAACTTCACCGACTCACTTTCCACAGATGAAAAAGGCCTGATTTTTGGCAAAAGTGCTCAGGAGTTTTATCAAATCAAATCTCCTAAGTCATGAATTTACATCTTGAAGATCGTGTCATTTTAATTTCCGGCGGGGCCAAAGGGATTGGGGCTGCAATCGCCCAGACCCTTCAAAAAGAAGGGGCTATCCCTGTGATTATCGATCCCTCAGAGGAAGAAGGAAGCCTCATATTGCATGGAAAAAAAGGTTATCAAATCCCTATTCGTTTAAAAAATCCCGAAGATGCAGCTTCTGCGGTGAGCGAAACCCTAAAAAAATATGGGAGGATCGATGGTTTAGTCAATAATGCAGGGGCAAATGACAGTGTTGGTTTAGAAAATGGAAACCCAAAAGCATTTGAAGATTCGGTCAGCAATAATCTTTTTCATTATTATCATTTAGCGCATTATTCCCTCTCCTCATTGAAAAAATCAAAAGGAAGCATTGTCAATATTTCATCCAAAACCGCCATCACAGGGCAGGGAAACACCTCCGGATACGTCGCGGCTAAGGGCGCGCAGTTGGCACTGACCAGAGAATGGGCCGCCGAGCTACTTCCCTATCAGGTCCGAGTCAATGCAGTTATCCCTGCCGAGGTAAGGACTCCACTCTATGAAAATTGGCTTCAGGGCTTTGATGATCCTAATAAAAAGCGTCAAGAAATCATGCAGCGAATTCCTTTGGGCAGGAGGATGACAGAACCTGAGGAAATTGCTTCGACGGTAGTTTTCTTACTTTCTTCTAAAGCCTCACATATCACAGGACAGCATATTTTTGTGGATGGGGGCTATACTCACCTAGATCGATCGCTATGAAAACCAGCGCCCCCATTGTCCCAAAAAACCTTTTACTTCCTTTTATCCTTATTACCTCCTTATTTGCATTGTGGGGCTTTGCCAATGACATCACCAATCCCATGGTGGCAGCTTTTAAGCGTGTTTTGGAATTGAATAATGTCCAGGCCTCTTGGGTTCAGATGGCATTTTATGGGGGCTATTTTACCATGTCCCTACCTGCTGCTCTTTTCATCAAAAAATACTCCTACAAAAAAGGAGTATTACTGGGTCTAGGACTCTATGCGGTGGGTGCTTTGCTATTTTATCCAGCTGCCTCTTGGGAAAGTTACGGCTTCTTTTTGGCCTCTCTTTACATTCTTACTTTTGGATTGGCCTTTTTGGAGACTACCGCAAACCCCTACATACTCTCCATGGGGCCAACAGAAACGGCCACTCAACGATTGAATTTAGCTCAAGCATTTAACCCAATGGGAGCATTAGCAGGGCTTTTTGTTGCCAAACAATTTATCCTCAATGCACTGCAGTCCAATACCACCAATTCTGAGGGAGAAATAATTTACGCGAATCTCGATGAGACTGCTAAAGCCATCATCCGAACCAATGATTTGATGATCATCCGGGACCCTTATGTGCTATTGGGTTTGGTAGTTCTAGCGGTGATGATTCTAATCACTCTAGTCAAAATGCCTGAGAAAGTTGAAGGGGGAAAGGCTTTGGATTTTTTGCCGAGTATAAAGAGACTGTTTCGTAACCGTATTTTTGTAGAGGGGGTCTTTGCTCAGATGTTTTATGTGGGGGCCCAAATTATGGTCTGGACCTATATCTATCAGTACGCGGAAGCTTTAGGGATAGACAATGCCACTGCAGTCAATTATGGATATACTGCCTTGGTCCTTTTTTTAATCGGCCGATGGGTTTGTACATTTCTTCTTCGGTCTTTATCAGCAGCAAAGTTATTGTCCATCTTCTCGATTTTGGCTATGGTCTTTACATTGGGGGCTATTTTCCTTCCTGGTATCAGTGGACTTTATAGCTTGGTGGCCATTAGTTTTGCCATGTCGCTGATGTTTCCTACAATTTATGGCATTGCCTTAGAGGGTTTGGGGGAAGACTCCAAGTTTGGTGCTGCATTTCTTGTCATGGCCATCGTAGGGGGTGCTATCATGCCCACACTCCAAGGGATGATTCTCGACCTCGGGGGAAGCGGCTATACGGATATTCAGATATTGGGAGTATCGGAGGTGAACTTCTCCTTTGTTCTTCCTCTTTTTTGTTTTTTGATGGTTTGGGTATTTGCAAAAAGGGTGAAACTAACGACATAAACGCATGAAAACCTTTTTATTGATTTGTGATCTGAAAGATGAACCGGAGGCGATTTCCGCCTATGTAGAATGTCATGAATCTGTTTCTCCAGATATTCTAGAGAGTATTCGTGTAGCAGGAATAGTAGAAATGAGTATCTATCGCTGGAAAAATCGTCTAAGTATGATATTGAAAACTACGAATGATTTCAGTTTCGAGAACAAAGCAAAATTGGACGCCGCCAATCCAAAGGTTCAGGAATGGGAGGCATTTCTGGGCCAATACCAAAGTCATCTACCAGGCACGGCTTCCAACTGGCGCTGGGCGATCATGGAGCAAGTATTTGAATACAAAAGCGAGGAAGAAAAATCTTGAAATTGGGCAATTGTTCAAAATGAAACTTCTTCTCTTTTGAGCAAAATCAAAAGTAGATAGCTAACGATAAAAATTTCAGAATCAAAATACATAATTCCCTCCCAAATTTCTTTCCTACGAAAGGTCAAAAAAAACATCTTTACCAAAAGTCTAATTTTATGAAATACTTACTGAATTTTCTTTTCTTCTTTGGCTTTTCGATCCTGGCTACTGCCCAAAATCAAGTACTCAAACTCTGGCCTGCTACTCCTCCACTCCAAAAAGAAATGGACCTTAAGGAAGAAGTCGTACAGGAGGGGATTCTCCGCATCTCCAATGTGCAGGAGCCTTTGATCGAGGTGTTTCTCCCTACCCCACAGGTCGCCACTGGAGAGGCAGTGGTGATCTTTCCGGGTGGCGGATATGGGATACTAGCCTACGATTGGGAAGGTACAGACTTTGCCAAATGGCTAAACTCGCAGGGTATCGCAGGAATCGTAGTCAAGTACAGGCTACCAAATTCAAAATCACTCATTGACCCCAAAGAAGTTCCCTTAATGGATGCACAGCGGGCTATGAGGCTGGTTCGCCATCATGCTTCTGATTGGAATATAAACCCCTCAAAAGTGGGAGTCATGGGATTCTCTGCTGGAGGACATTTGGCTTCCACACTCAGCACACAATACGCCCATGAGCTAGATCGTGACAAAGATGCCATCGATCAGCTATCGGCAAGACCTGATTTTTCGATCTTGGTGTATCCTGTCATCACTTTTAATGAACGATTTACCCATGGTGGTTCAAGAAAAAATTTATTGGGAGATACCCCCTCCAAAGAGCTTATCGAACGATTTTCCAATGAACTTCAAGTAGACGAAAATACCCCAAGGGCCTTTTTGGTACATGCGCAGGATGACCAAGCAGTGCCCTTAGAAAACAGCACACTTTACTATCAAGCTCTTCACTCCAAAGGTGTCGAATCATCACTCCATATCTATCCTAAAGGAGGACATGGCTTTGCGTTTGGAAGAAGTCGTGGAGCAGTAGAAAACTGGACCGAAGTACTCTTGGACTGGATCAAAAACCTTAACTAATGGGAATTAAAGTAATAGGTTTTGACGCAGATGATACCCTTTGGGTCAATGAACCTTATTTTCGGGAAGCAGAAGAAAAATTCGCTTCACTTTTAGAGGACTTTATGCCCTCGCATAGTAGTATCAAAGAACTCTACCGAACAGAAATCGACAATCTAGCCTTATACGGCTATGGAATAAAAGGCTTTATGCTATCCATGATTGAAACGGCCCTAAGAGTCACTGATCAGAAAATGCCGATTTCTCTCATCGAAAAGGTAATAGAGATTGGAAGGGAAATGCTCGAAAAACCCGTTGATCTTCTCCCTGGTGTTGAGAAGGTAATCCAGTCTCTTAATGGCGATTTTCGCATCGTAATGGCCACCAAAGGTGATTTGCTCGACCAAGAGCGAAAACTGAAAAAGTCAGGCCTCGAGCGGCACTTTCACCATATCGAAATCATGAGCGAAAAGAAGGTGGCGGATTTTGAAAAATTAATCAAGCACCTTGATATACAGCCTTCTGAATTTATCATGCTGGGCAATAGTCTGAAGTCAGATATTTTACCCGTGCTGGAGCTGGGTGGCTATGGAATTCATATTCCATATCACATCACTTGGGCTCATGAGCAGGTAAATCATGAGATAGTCCATGAGCGCTTTTTCCAAGTCAAAAATATCAATGAAGTCAACCAATTGATACGTCAAATTAGTGAATAAAGAGCCTTTTCTTTAGAAGACTGCGACGTTTTTCTTCTTCTACACCTTCAAAATCAATCGAAACCCTCTGGATGAATAGTAGGAATCTGCTCCATTATGGTAGATAAAAACTCTTCCAAAACGTCGGTCTCCAAATATTGCTCCTCCTAATTTTCGAATGGACTCAGGGGTTTGTATCCAAGAAGATGTCTTGAGATCAAATTCGCCATGTTGCTGAAGGTAGTGGTATTGCTCCTCCGAAAGAAGTGATGCATTCCAACTAGTGGCCCGTTCCAATGCAGAGCTCTCCGGAGGGTATTTTTTTCGATGGATTCTGGCCTCTTGATCATAGCATAGACTTCTTCGACCTTTGGGACTTTCGGGACTACAATCATAAAAATGGTAGCAATCACTTTCTTGCTCGTAGGCAAGGACGTCGGGTTCACCGCCCGACTCTTCCATGTAGTGTAGGGCTATCAATTTCTCAGGGTTCGCCTTCAATCTATCCACTATATCCTCCCAATTTATTCCAGGGTGTCGCTCAATATTTCTTTCAAATCGGACTTTTAGGACAGCAAACAGCTCTTCGACTTGCTTTGGGTTCAAACTCATGGGTTGATGGATAAATAAACGTCTACTTCTGCCGGCTCCCAATTCTTACTTTTCTCCCCATAAATCTCAAAATCAACGATGAATGCTCTGGAGATTTCTGATTGCCAGATCTCTTTCCAAAGTCCACTTATGCAATCAGGCATCGGCCCTTTTGCTATCAATTTTTGATAGGTTTGAGAGGGAATAATCAAGCGATCCAGCCCTTCTGGAAGTAAGGCATTTGGAGAGACTTTACATCCAATGAAATAGGAAAAAGGATCATCTTGATCCCCATCATAATCAAAATATACTGCATAAACTTCTTCGCTAAGTTTGGAAGGAATCTGATGAAAAACTCCAGCATCATGGAAGCGCTGCCATAGGTTCCCGGCATAAACACTGGACTTGCCGCCTCTATTCCAGGTCTTATTAGGAAGCTTGATTCCTATCAATTCAAAACTGGGTAAGGTTTCAATATTTTTTTGATTCAAATTCATAGCTACTTGAAAGCTTGAGGTGGCTAGTTTTCAAAAGATTCTGAGCCTTATAGTCAAACCAACAAACTTAATTTGTTATTTCTAAATATCTGAGATGCAGAAGAGATTCTGGTTCATTCCATTGGTGGTTTACCATAAGCTTTTGATCAAAAGATTTATTTATCCCGCATTGTCGTAGGCCTTTTTGATCCAATTTAGCACACACTGATCGGCATCTTCCACTGTACTGAGAAGGATTTTATGAGAACACATCGAGCCGGGTTTTTCTGCAAGTAGAATATCTTCCGGCTCCTGACCCTTTAGATTGATTCCTAACTCAAATCTGGATTTAGTAGCTGGATTTAATATGGAAAACTGTTTTTTTCTCCGAAGACTCACGTAGGTTTTTTTAGGAGCAACCTCTATATCCTTTCCGAACTCCATTATTTTGGACAGCAAATAATCATAAATAGACTTTAGCTTTTCCTTTCCTACATACTGCTGATTGATCAGTTCTTCTACATCTTTTTCCGAGGTATCGTTGGCACTATCCTTTGATTTGTGAGCAATCAAATTAGCAAAACCATAGGTCAAACCGTGGGTATTCTTCAGCCAATCAATTATTTCCTTATGCTTCTCAAAAGAATTTGCCTTTACCATGGCAATCCATTCTTCAAGGGATTTTCCTGTATTTTTTTGAAGATTGGAAATTACTGTCATCCGAGTAACTTTTTGAAGTTGGAAAATAGTGGGTTTCCAGGCTATTTAGGGTGATTTTTCTTTTTTTCTCAAAACACCCCCCTGCTCACTTTCAAAGATATCCAATTGTATTATTTCCAGATTTCGTTCTTCTGCTACCAGGCAGTTGGTTTTTAGGATGGTCTGGAAGCAGACATAGGAGATCAAGTTGGCTCTGGCCATGGACACCAAGGTGGTGAACTGCTCGGCTTCTTTGATCCGCTTGTGAATCACGGTGAATATTAGATTGGCAATTAATACCATCCAAACCTGTGTTTTGATCCCTTCCTGGCTGTCCGAGAAAAAATAACCCAGTTCG
>NZ_FNAC01000031.1 GCF_900101705.1 Algoriphagus faecimaris
AACCATCCTCCAATTGGAGCAACTTGGTGAAAAGTCCCTCTGTAAACATCTTTTTGCTCAAAGGTAATCATTCCATTAAATTCAGGGTAGAACCTTAAAAAATTTGTTTAAAGACCAATTAGATAGCTTTTAATTCAATTTAGCGTTTTTCAGAAGATCCTAATTTAATTCACTCCGTTTTAGGAAGACTCGAAAATCCGTGTGTAGCAAATTCGAATTAAATGTATCAAGCTAATAGAATCTCTGCTGGAATTTTTAATCCTTTATATAATGACTTAATCATACCCAAAGTCAAACCTCTTTTTCTATTAAGAATCTCACTTACTCTACTCTGACTACCAAGGTATTTTACCATATCGGTTTTAGTCATTCCCATTTGTTCCATTCTAAACTTGATAGCATCAATCGGGTCAGGCGGAGTAATGGGATAGTTCTTCATCTCGTAGGACTCAATCAAGGTTACCAATAAATCTAGCTCATCACCTTCAGGTGAATCTTTTCTTGCTCCCCATAATTCTTCAACCCTGCTAAGAGCAGAATTATAATCTTCGTCTGTTTTAATTGGCCGAATATTCATAATCAAATCGTTTTTACATCAATTTTATCATATTGTTTATGCGTTCCTATGAATCTTATGAAAATCACTTGAAACTCATAGTCAATCGCAACAACTAACCTATAATCATTGCCTTTTATATTGAAAACTACTCTTCCCTCTCCGACGATACTTGCACTTTTAAATTGTTCTTTTAGCTCGTTTGAATTTTTCCACTGAGCTGCTTTAGCATCATGATACCAAGCCCTTAATGAGGCTTCAGAATCTGAGTATTCTGACTTTTCAAAGAACTCTTTTATGGTTCTGAAGGCAATAATTCTCATGATTCAAATATACAAAAAACAATCTATTTTTTCCCAAATTGGGATATTCTGTTTTCCTGCTTGTCTAGCAGCGCAGCAGAATGGGCTTGGCGTTGAAATTTACAAGAGCGATACAAAATTTTGAAAAAATTAAAACTCTCAAATTCATAAATACCGAAGATGGATAATTTTTTCAGTAAAACTTAATCCTCCCTTTTCCCCTGATAAAGTTCGTATTTCAATAATCGACAATCAATCGTTCCATTCCAAAATTCAATTCTCCGACTGGCTTTTAGGCCTACTTTTTTGGCGAGTTGCATATTTCCAGTAAAAATATAGCCGCGATAGCCAGCACATTTTTGCTTCATAAAATCCCCCATTCGCTTATAAATCTCCTCAAGCTCGGCTTCCTCACCTAGTCTCTCTCCGTATTCAGGATTAAAAATGATCACTCCACGGGGTTTTTCAGGAATAGGTGTTTCGGCAAAATCGCAGACTTCAAACTGAATCATATGATCCACTCCTGCGGTAGCCGCATTTTCCTGTGCAAAGGAAATCGCTTGCAAAGAGATATCAGAAGCAATGATTTTGAGTTCGGGAATCTCGGTGATTTTGTTTTTCAATTTGGTCACTTTAGCCTGATAAGCAGCTTCATCATAGCCCAAAATGGATTGAAAAGCATAGTGATCTCTAAAAAGCCCGGGGTATCTTTTGGTTGCCATCAATGCGGCTTCGATCGCCAAAGTCCCTGACCCACACATGGGGTTGATAAAAGGTACTCGGGTATTCCATTCTGTTGCATAGATCGTGGCTGCAGCCAAGTCCTCCATCATAGGAGCTTTGCCAGGAATTTTGCGATAGCCGTGCTTGGCGAGCGTATCTCCTGAAGTATTGATATAGACATTGGCGTGATTTTCTTTCCAAAAAATCTGAAAAACCAAACCATTAAAATCTGAACCAGAATCTGGTCTTCTGCCAAACTTATCCCGAAAACGATCTACGATAGCATCTTTTACTTTTACATTCACGATTAATGGTGTGGTTACCGATTCATTATCCACGACAGAATTAACCGAAAAATACCCATCCACATCCAAATAGTCCTCCCAAGGAATCGCCTTCATTCTACGATAGATATCATCCGCATGATGGAGATAAAATGATTTGATTTCGTAAAGCACATGGGAAGCCGTGCGGAGATGTAGGTTTAAATCCATACAATCCTCAAGAGAAGCCCTCAGCTCCACACCCGTTCGACTGACTGATTCAGGTACAAAGCCCAATTCGCGAACTTCCTTTTCCAAATACGATACCGAGCGATCCTTGCAAGTGACAAAGACTTTTTCCTTCTGATTAAAATCAAGCATGCACAAAAGTAGGGATTTCAGTTCAATCCTTATGGGCAAGCCTTAGCCACTATTCCAATATTTTTATGCGGAAACCCGCAAACGATTGCGTAATTTCAAGGAATGGCAATTTGTAGCAATCGCCTGAAATCTTGAATTTAGAAAACGAATTAGCATATTAAATCCATGAACAAACATTTCTTGAAATTTCTACCGGTACTTTTATTCCCTCTGATATTCGCCTGCTCCACGCCTGAGAGTAGCACTGATAATTGGAAAGAATTATTCAATGGTGAAGACCTCAGTGGTTGGAAAGCCGTGGCCGGCACTGCCGAATTTTCTATCGAAGACGGTGTGATCGTTGGAACGGCAGTAGCCGGATCTCCTAATACCTTTTTGATTACTGAGGAAAGCTTTGGTGATTTTATATTAGAACTTGAGCTAAAAGTAGAACATGAAACCTCCAACTCCGGCATCATGGCCCGCGGACAATATGATCCCCAAGCCAGAGACGGAAAGGGTTTGGTCTACGGCTATCAAGTAGAGGCAGACCCCACCGACAGAGGCTGGTCAGCAGGGATCTACGATGAAGCACGTAGAGGCTGGCTTTACCCTCTCGAACTTAATCCTAATGCCAAATCTGCTTTCAAAATCGGTGAATTCAATCAATACCGCATCGAAGTCATTGGCGATGAAATAAAAACCTGGCTCAATGGTCAGGAAGTAGCCTATGTAGTAGATGATACGGATAAAAGTGGATTCATCGGGCTACAAGTCCACAGCATTTCCAATCCAGAGGATGCCGGAAACAAAACTTACTTTCGAAATATCCGCATCAAAACCGAAAACCTAGACCCGAAGCCCTTTAATTCAACTGTTTTTGTGGTCAACAACCGACTCAATCAGCTCACTGATTATGAGCTTACTCAAGGCTGGAGATTACTTTTTAATGGCGAAAACGCAGAAGGCTGGGTAGGTGCTTATAAAGAGACTTTTCCAGATTTTGGCTGGTCGGTCAATGAAGGTGTTTTGACCATCGCTGCTTCAGGCGGAGGAGAATCCACCAATGCGGGAGATATTGTGACAGAAGAGCAGTTCTCAGCCTTCGATTTAGCGTTTGATTTCAAACTTAGTGAAGGAGCCAATAGTGGTGTGAAGTATTTTGTCACCCTTCAAGAGGAAAATACCGGTTCGGCTATAGGATTGGAATATCAGATTCTGGATGATGAAAATCACCCTGATGCCAAGATGGGAAGAGAAGGAAACCGGACTCTAGCTTCCCTTTATGACCTGATCAAAGCCGAAAAGCAAGATCGATTCTTAAAGCCAATCGGCGAATGGAACAAGGGAAGAATAGTCGTTCATCCAGACAATAAGGTGGAACATTACCTTAATGGAATCAAAGTGCTAGAATACACAAGAGGATCTCAAGACTACAGAGACCTGGTCGAAATCAGTAAGTATAAAGTTTGGGAAAACTTCGGAGAGGCACCTGAAGGGCATATCCTACTTCAAGATCATGGAGACGAAGTCAGCTTTAAAAATATCAAAATTAAAACCTTGAACTAACCACCCTAAAACCATGCATAACCAGAAAAGAAGAGATTTTATCAAAAAAAGCACGGCAGCCACCCTAGGCCTTTCAGCCTTTGGAGCAGTGGGTTTTTCAGCAAAATCTTATGGGAGAATCATCGGAGCAAATGATCGATTAAATGTTGCCATCGCAGGCTTAGGCAGAAGACTTGGTGCATTCTATGAGCCCATAGCTCTGCCATCTTCCAATGTCAACCTGCTTTATCTCTGCGATGTCATGCAGCGTCAGATGAATAATGCTGCTTCTAATTTTTCCAAGCATATTGACTATCAACCCAAGCTTGAAGGAAATATCATGAAAGTATTGGAGGACAAAGATTTGGATGTTCTCATCAATGCCACTCCGGATCATTGGCATGCGCCCGGCACTTGGTTAGCCATGGAGCGTGGAAAGCATGTGTATGTCGAAAAGCCCTGCTCGCATAATCCTCGAGAGGGAGAACTTCTCATTGCTTTGCAAAAGAAATACAACAAGGTCGTGCAGATGGGAAATCAACAGCGATCTGCGCCAGAAAGTCGAGAGATCATTACCGCTATTCATAATGGAGCTATTGGGAAGGCATATAAAGCTGTGGCCTTTTATTCTAATGCAAGAGGCGAAGTAGTCAACCCCTCTCCTGCCCCTGTGCCGGAAGGGTTGGATTGGGAACTATTTCAAGGACCAGCCCCCCGCAAACCTTATATGCATGACACTTGGGATTACAACTGGCACTGGTACGGTTGGGATTATGGGACCGCTGAAACAGGCAACAATGCCACCCATGAATTGGACGTAGCCCGATGGGCCCTGCAAGTGGATTATCCGGAACAGGTTTTTGTCGACGCAGCAAAGGAGCACTATCCTAATGACGGCTGGACCATGTATGACACCATGGAAGCAACCTTTAAGTTTAAAAACGGCTCGACGATCATTTGGGACGGCAAAAGCCGAAATGCCTACAATACCTATGGTTCAGATCGAGGAACCATCATTTTCGGTACCGAAGGAAGCGTTTTTGTCAATAGAAATGGCTACAAACACTATGACCGAGCTGCCAAATTGATTAAAGACAGTAGCTCTAGCGGTTCGGAAGCTGGTACAGCCCTAGGAGGCGGAGGAGATATGAGCACTACCCACGTGGTCAACTTCTTCAATGCTGTCAGAGGTAAAGAGAAACAAAACTCCAATATCGAAGAAGGAGCGGTCAGCACCTTGCTTTGCCATTTGGCAAATATCGGCTATAGAACCGGAGAGATACTGGAATGCGATTCCTCCTCAGGCCGAATTACCAATTCTAAAGAGGCCATGAAGCTATGGTCTAGGACCTATGAAAAAGGCTGGGAACCGCCGAAGGTTTAATTCTATAAAAGCCACTTCACTCAGAGGTGGCTTTTTTTATCGTACTAAAGTAGACTCACGAATTGTCAATTTGCTAGGTAAGGAAATCACCTCATTTGGCAAATCTGGCTGTCGGGGTTTAGTCAACTTTTTAATTAGGATTTTTGCACATTCTTGACCAATAGCCTCTGCAGGTTGTGTAATCGTGGTGAGTGATGGATTCAAAAGATTTGGAATGCTCATATTGGAAAAAGAAATCACTTTAAGGTCATCGGGAATAGACAAATCGGTCTTTTTAACGGCATGATAGGTAGATAGAGCTAACTTTTCCACCGAAGCCAAAATTCCATCCGGACGAGATTTAGAATTCAGCAGTTCGGTAATCAGTTGGATATTTTCCGCATCCTGATGACTACAGCAAATACTTAATCTCGACTCAGGTTCAATACCCGCATTTTTCAAAGCATCCAAATATCCTCGATGTCGTTCGCGGGTGATAGAAAGTTCCATGCTCAGCATCAAAAATGCGATACGTTTACAACCCTGCTGTAATAGATGTTTTGTTCCTTCAAAAGCACTTTCATAATCATTGGTGATAAATTTTGTAGTGGGGATCTCAGCACATACTCGATCAAAAAACAAAATCGGTAAACCACGCTCATAAAGATTTTTTAAATGGGAAATATCATTTGTTTGACTCGAAACAGACATTACAATAGCATCTGCTCTTCCATTTTGAAGAAGCGAAACAATTTTTTTCTCCTTTTCCACATCCTCATGGGTACTATAAACTAATAAATGATACCCATGCTCAGATGTGATAGATTCGATTCCATCTATGACTTGGGCAAAAAAATTATTGATACGCTCCGGAATAATAACTGCGATGGATTTGCTTTTGTTTTCTCGGAGGCTTCTGGCGAAAGGATTGGGTTGATAGTTGAGTTTCTCGGCCATTGAAATAACCTTTTTTTTAGTAGCCTCAGAAATTTCGTAACTATCATTCAAAGCTCTTGAAACGGTCGATGGGGCAAGTTTTAACCTTGCTGCCAGTTCTTTTAAGCTAATACCGTTCTTCATTTGGTTTTAGGGTTTATCGGCTAAAAATCAACAAAATCAGCTTCCAAATAAAATTGATTCGGATAAATGGTGTAAAATATTCGAAAACGATTTCGTATTTAAATGTAAGAAAACCTCTAATTCGAGGTAAATTCAAGGGTACAAAAAATTTAAATATCAGTACCTAAACTCCATGAATTCAGCAAATCAGCCCATGTCTTTTTTATTCGATGATTTCCTACTTCAATCTACCTACGCCAAAACCTTATATCATACCTACGCCAAAAATCTCCCGATCATCGATTATCATAATCACCTCCCTCCTGCTGAGGTAAATGGCAACCGGCAGTTTAAAAACCTGACAGAAGCTTGGCTTGCGGGCGATCATTACAAATGGCGGGCAATGCGCACGCTGGGAATTCCTGAGAAATACATCACCGGAGAGGCAGGCCCCGAAGAAAAATTTGAAAAGTGGGCTTATTCGGTCCCTTTTACGATTAGAAATCCCCTGTATCATTGGACCCACCTGGAGCTCAAGCGCTACTTTGACTTTGAGGAATTATTGTCAGAGAAAAATGCAGCAGAAGTTTATGCGCATTGCAATCAGCTACTTCAAACTCCTGATTTTAGTACCCTTGGACTCTTGGGAAAAATGAAAGTGGAAGTCATTTGCTCCACGGATGACCCCATCGATTCATTGGGTGATCATGTGGATTTTGCTCAGAAAGGAAATTCACTACAGCTCTACCCTGCCTTCAGACCGGATAAAGCTTACGCCATTGAAAACCCAGAATCTTACCTTTCTTATTTGGAAAAATTAGGGCAAGCGGCTAATCTCAAAATCGATTCTTTTGAAGATTTGCTTGCGGCACTTCAGGTTCGGATAGCTTATTTTCATCAAAGAGGCTGCCGACTTTCGGACCATGGTTTGGAGCAACTTTATTATTTTGAAGGTGAAGACTATCAAATCGAGGAGCTTTTTACCATGATCCGATTTGGAAAAAAACTGAGTGATTCAGAATCTCGATTTTTCAAATTCAAAACTCTACAGGCCCTTTGCCGCATGTATTTTGAGAAAGGTTGGGTGCAGCAATTTCACTTAGGTGCACTGCGCAACACCAATACTTATCAATTACGGCAGTTAGGTCCAGACACAGGATTTGACTCTATCGGGGATTTTGATCAGGCCAAAGCCCTTGCGGGATTTTTGAATTCTCTTGAGGAAAGCGAACAGCTCACTAAAACCATATTGTACAATCTAAATCCTCGGGACAATGCCATTTTTGCTACGATGATTGGTAACTTCAATGGAGGAGAGATCAAAGGCAAAATCCAATTCGGTTCGGGATGGTGGTATCTTGACCAAAAAGACGGCATGGAAGCACAAATCAATACCCTTTCCAATATGGGCTTGATTTCTTGTTTTATCGGGATGCTGACCGATTCGAGAAGTTTCCTATCTTTTCCAAGACATGAATATTTCCGAAGAATACTTTGCAATCTTTTCGGGCAGGATGTTCAAAATGGAATCCTCCCTTGGGATGAAAAATGGCTGGGAAAAATCATTTCAGACATTTGCTATCAGAATGCTTGCAATTATTTCGACTTTTCACCTAAAAACTTTGATTTAAAATCATGAAAACCAATCTATTTGACCTTACTGGCAAAAAAATCGTCTTTTCCGGTGCTACTGGAGTGCTGGGGCACACCATGAGTTTACATTTGGCAAAAGAAGGAGCTGAAATCATCATTTTGGGACGCACAGAGACAAAAATGACACAGCTGCTTTCAGAAATAGAAGTGGCTGGTGGTACAGGAAGCGGCTACCGCTGTGATGTAACGGATCCGATCAGCGTGCAGAATGCCGCCGAGAGAATTAAATCTGATTTTGGAACGGTAGATATATTGATCAATGCAGCAGGTGGCAATATGCCTGGGGCAGTGGTGACTCCCGATCAAAATTTTCTCGATTTGGATACCAACTCCCTTAAAAATGTCATCGATCTAAACTACATGGGAACGGTTTTACCGATCAAATTTATCCTTCCATTGATGCTTAAAAACAATAGAGGTAATATACTAAATATCAGCTCAATGGCAGCATCAAGACCTATGACAAGAGTAATGGGGTATGCATCTGCAAAAGCGGCGATTGACAACCTCACCAAGTGGCTGGCGATCGAACTCGCCTCCAAGCATGGACCCAACTTTCGTGTCAATGCACTAGCTCCTGGATTCTTCCTAACCGAACAAAACAAAACCCTTCTCACCAAATCCGATGGGGAATTGACAACGAGAGGTAATCAAATTATTTCCCATACGCCGATGAATCGATTTGGTGCTCCAGAAGATTTACTTGGCACCCTGCAATGGCTTTGCTCCGATGCATCTGCCTTTGTAACAGGATCAGTCATTCCGGTAGATGGAGGATTCAGCGCCTACTCAGGCGTTTAAAAAATTATTCAACCCAAAAAACATAACCTATGGCTTATAAAATGGAACAAACCATGCGCTGGTATGGTCCAGGTGACCCAGTTAGTTTGAGCGATATCAGACAAGCTGGGGCAACTGGCATTGTCACTGCCCTTCATCACATTCCCAATGGAGATATCTGGACTCGGGAGGAGATTCAGCTTCGCAAAAAAACCATTGAAGATGCCGGCTTAACTTGGTCCGTGGTCGAATCTGTGCCCGTTCATGAGCAGATCAAAACGAGATCGGGTAATTTCGAAAAACTCATTGCCAATTATCAGCAAACCCTCCGAAATCTAGCTGCTGAAGGGATTTTTACGGTTTGTTACAACTTTATGCCTGTCCTGGACTGGACCCGAACAGACCTTTTCAAAGAACTACCTAACGGTGCAAAAGCGCTTTTTTACGAAAAGAAGGCCGTTCAGGCTTTTGATCTTTTTATCTTGAAAAGGCCTGCTTCTTTGGAAGAATATTCCAAAGAAGAGATAGCCGAAGTAAAAAAATACTATGAGGCGCTAAGCTCAGAAAAACATCAATTGATCATTGATAATATTTTAAAAGGACTGCCGGGTTCGGAGATTGGCTATACTTTGGATGAATTTCGGGCTATGCTTCAAACCTACGATGGCATCGACGCTCAAAAACTTCAGGCGCATCTGCGCCTATTCTTGGATGCAATCGTGCCAGTAGCTGAGGAAGTGGGAGTCTACATGACCATACATCCGGACGATCCACCATTTTCCCTTTACGGCTTGCCAAGAGTGGTCTCCACGGCAGCAGACGTACGTAGAATCATCCAAGATAATCCCAGTCCGCATAATGGACTTTGCTTTTGCACGGGAAGTTATGGAGTAAGGCCTGATAATGATTTGCCTGCCATGGTTGCCGAATTTGGCGATCACATCAATTTTATCCATCTCCGAAGTACCAAGCGGGATGAAGCCGGCAACTTTTTTGAAGACAATCACTTAGAGGGAGATGTTCCTATGGTAGCCGTCATCGAGGAAATTCTAAACGTCCAAGAAAAGCGAGGCAAATGCATCCCCATGCGCCCTGACCATGGCCATCAGATGCTGGATGATTTACAGAAGAAGACCAATCCAGGATACTCAGCGATTGGAAGGCTCAAAGGTCTTGCTGAAATCCGAGGTGTGGAGGAAGCTTTACTTTATACTAGAAAAAAATGACGGAAAAAGAGAAAATGCTTGCAGGTCAGCTTTATCAGGCTAGTGACCCTGAACTACTCGAGGAGCGGCTAAGAGCAAGAAAATTACTCCACAAGTTAAATCACTCAGACCCTGAGGACATGAGCTTTCGAAAGGAAATTCTGAATGCGCTTTTTGGAAAAGTGGGAGCTAATTTTTGGGTCGAGCCTCCATTTTTCTGTGATTATGGTTCCAATATCAGCGTAGGCGATGATGTATTTTTCAACTTCAACTGTGTGATTTTGGATGTGGTCAGCGTTAGCTTTGGCGATCGGGTATTGGTGGCACCCAATGTGCAATTTTATCCGGCGACCCACCCCATTGATTCCAAAACGCGGGGTGAACTTTGGGAATACGGAAAAGAAATACAGGTGGGTTCGGATGTTTGGATAGGTGGTGGAAGCATCATTTGCCCCGGAGTAAAAATTGGAAATCGCTCTATCATCGGTGCAGGATCTGTCGTGACCAAAGATGTCCCTGAAGGCGTAATAGTAGCTGGAAATCCTGCAAGAGTGATTCGGGAGCTCGAAAAGTAAACTGAATCGCCGATCAACATCTACGATTAATCAATCAAATCTCATTTTTAAAATTTGATTTCGAAGACATTTACTTATTTTTGATCGATTTGATTTGAAACCCTTTTAGAAAGAAATGAAAAGAATTTTAGTAAGTGGAGGTGGTGGATTTTTAGGAAGTCACCTTTGCGACAGATTACTCAAAGAAGGAAATGAGGTCCTTTGTGTGGATAATTTTTTCACAGGAAATCGCAGAAATATCCATCACCTATTGGACAATAAGAACTTCGAATTGCTTCGACACGATGTCACCCATCCGCTTTTCGTGGAAGTTGATGAAATTTATAACTTGGCTTGCCCTGCCTCTCCTATTCATTATCAGTTCGATCCCGTTCAGACCACCAAAACTTCGGTAATTGGAGCCATGAACATGCTCGGCTTGGCCAAGCGACTCAAGATCAAAATTCTTCAAGCGTCTACTTCAGAGGTCTATGGAGACCCAGAAATTCATCCGCAGCCGGAATCTTACCGGGGAAATGTCAATCCCATTGGGCCTCGAGCTTGCTACGATGAAGGCAAAAGATGTGCAGAAACTTTGTTTTTTGACTACCACCGTCAGCACAAAGTTGATATCAAGGTGATGCGAATTTTCAACACCTACGGACCGAGAATGCATCCCAATGATGGACGTGTGGTCAGTAATTTTATCGTACAGGCATTGAAAGGCGAGGACATCACGATCTATGGAGATGGCAAGCAGACTCGATCCTTCTGCTACGTAGATGATAACATCGAAGGCATGTATCGCCTGATGAATTCCAGAGATGGATTTACCGGGCCGGTTAATATTGGAAATCCGGGAGAATTCACCATGCTTGAATTGGCAGAGCTTGTGATAGAATTAACCAACTCAAAAAGTAAACTAGTTTTCTTACCCCTACCTCAAGACGATCCCATGCAGCGAAAGCCGATTATTGATTTGGCCAAAAAAGAATTGGGATGGGAACCCACAGTGCCCCTTAGAGAAGGACTGGTTAAGACGATTGAATATTTTGAGGGGGTGATTTAAGAAACCCTCCAAAAACCAAAAAGCCCGAGAAGATTTGATTTTTCTCGGGCTTTTTTAATGTTTTTTTCAAAGTAATTGCTCACCATTTAAACGGGAGGATTTGAAAATATCATTGAATAACACAATCAATCAACCGTTTAAAATATCACCAAATATTACAAACATGGGCCTTTATTGGTCAAATATATTGATTCAATAAGCATTTTTTTTGCTTGGACTGATAAGGAAAATGAATTTAAAAAACTAAATTAACAGATAGAAAATAAGGAAATGACGTAAATAGAATTTGCTTGGAGAACGCAAATTTTGATAAGATTTTTAATCAATGAGTGAACAAATAAAAAGACTGAAACCGAGAAAGGCGCTGAATAAAGCCTTTCTGAAAGTAAAACCCAACAGGACTGAAATCGAAGGTTTCAAGGCGAATCTTATCCAATTACTTGACCGAACCAATGACACGGAGTCTGAAGAGTTTCATAAAAACCTTGTTATTGATTTTCTCAAAAAGACCTATTATGACCCAAATCATTTCATCAATACCAAAGGAAGAAACGATTTGGTCATTCACAATGGGGACAAGGCAAAAAGCACAGTTGGTGTAATCATCGAGGCCAAGAAACCGACCAATAGGACAGAAATGATCTCATCTGACAAGCTGAATGCAAAGGCTTTTCAGGAATTGGTACTTTACTACTTGCGAGAGAGAATCACACAAAACAACCTTGAAACTAAGCATTTGATTATTACAAATATCAATGAATGGTTCATTTTTGACGCTAACACTTTCGACAGACTTTTCGCCCAAAACAAGAAACTCGTCAAGCAATTTCAGGACTTTGAAGGTGGTAGATTGGCAGAAACCAGAACTGACTTTTTCTACAAGCAAATTGCCGAGCCTTTTATTGCAGACATCAAATCCGAGATTGAGTTTACCTACTTCAATTTGCAGGACTATCAAAAGCCTTTGCGAAATGAAGACAAAGCAGATGACACCAAACTTATTGCGCTTTTCAAACTCTTATCCCCTGAACATCTTTTAAAACTTCCATTCACGAATGACAGCAATAGCCTTGACAAACGATTTTACAGTGAATTGCTGCATATCATTGGTTTGACGGAAATAAAGGATGGCAGTAAGAAACTTATTCAGCGGAACAAGGCAGGCGAACGACACACCGGAACTCTCCTAGAGGATGCTATTATTCAATTGGACAGTTTGGACAAACTGAGTCGTTTAGAAAAGCCAAGCCAATTTGGAAAAGACCAGCAAGAAAGACTTTTCAATGTGGCACTTGAGCTTTCAATCACCTGGATCAATAGAATTCTTTTTCTGAAATTATTGGAAGCACAACTGATCACTTATCATAAGGGAGATAAGTCTTATTCGTTTCTGAATCTTGATAAAATCAAAAACTATGATGATCTGAATAGCTTGTTTTTTCAGGTTTTGGCAAGAAAACATGAGGAGCGTAACGAAGATGTTATCAAGGCTTTTGAGAAAGTCCCTTATCTGAACTCCTCGCTCTTTGAACCTACTGAAATTGAGCAGGATACTCTTTTTATCAGTAATCTTCGAGACGACAAGTCAATTCCGATTATTTCGTCAACCGTTCTGAAAGATCAGAATGGGAAAAAGCGAACAGGAAGACTGAATACCCTGGAGTATCTGTTTGAGTTCCTGAATGCTTATGATTTCAGCAGCGAAGGCTCAGAAGAAATTCAAGAAGAAAACAAATCTCTGATTAACGCTTCGGTTCTTGGCTTGATCTTCGAGAAGATTAACGGTTACAAAGACGGTTCATTCTTTACTCCTGGCTTCATTACCATGTACATGTGTCGTGAGACCATTCGCAAAGCCGTAGTTCAGAAATTCAACGAAACCAAAAATTGGAAATGCCAAGATCTTGAAGAGCTCTATGATCAGATTGAAGACCGGCAAGAGGCCAATGAGATTGTAAACAGCTTAAAAATTTGTGATCCTGCCGTGGGGTCCGGTCACTTTTTGGTTTCGGCACTCAATGAAATGATTGCCGTCAAAAACGACTTGAATATTCTACAAGACCGAAACGGTAGACGGTTGAAGGAATACCAGGTAGAAGTAGTCAATGATGAACTTATCATCACAGACGAGGAAGGAGAACTTTTCGACTACAATCCAAACAACAAGGAGAGTCAACGCATTCAAGAAACACTTTTTCACGAAAAGCAAACTATCATTGAAAACTGCCTTTTCGGAGTGGATATCAACCCAAATTCCGTCAAGATTTGCCGTTTGCGTTTATGGATTGAGTTGCTAAAAAATGCTTACTATAAAAACTCTACTGAACTCGAAACACTGCCAAACATTGACATCAACATCAAATGTGGTAATTCTTTGGTAAGCCGATTTGCCATCGATGCAGATTTGAAGCAGGCCCTGAAAAAAAGCAAGTGGTCTATAGACAGCTATCGGGTGGCGGTGGATACCTATAGAAACGCTCAAAATAAAGAGCAAAAAAGAGAAATGGAGAAGTTGATTGCTGATATCAAATCAGATTTCAGGAGTGAAATTTCCAATAATGATCCTAAACTTAAGCGAAAAGCCAAGCTAAGTGGAGAACTCTATAATCTTACGATGCAGACAGGGCTATTCGATGAATCCGCCAAAGAAAAAAGAGATCGGAAAAAGCGAATAGAAAAACTGGAAGTAGAACTCGAAAAGCTCAGCACCGAAATCGAAGAAATAAAAGCCAATAAAATTTTTGAAAATGCTTTTGAATGGCGTTTTGAATTTCCAGAAGTGCTCAATGATGAAGGTGATTTTGTGGGATTTGATGTGGTGATTGGAAATCCGCCTTGGGGTGCTTCATTAACAAAAGAACAAAAAAAGTACTTTAAGGCAAAGTATGATGAAATTGATAGTTCAACACCAAATACATATGCATATTTTATAGGTCTTTCTTTTCAAATTAGTCGCTCATTAATTACACAGATTTTGCCGGATAGTATTTTAGTTAAAGACTTCGAAAAAACAAGAATGCTCTGTTCTAAAAGTCTTTATAAACTGTCTTGGTATCAAAATACCGCAATACCAGATATTGTTAGACCCTTTTTAGATGTAGAGCATGATGTCTGTACTTTATTTATTGATAAAACATCTAATACTGAAGTTTGCAATATTTATACAAGATTTTACAGAAACTCAAAAGTAATTGAAAATAATGAACTTATAACAAAGGAAAACTTTATTTTAAAAGAATATGATTATACTTACAATATTCTTTTGAGCTCAGCTCATATAGCAATTCTTAATAAGCTAAGGTCTTTTCATACTTTAAATGAATTCCTCCAATGTCATGAAGGTATACATTCAGGTAATATTAGAGAAAAGCTATTCAAAAAAGAAAAAGTTTCAAGAAATGAAAAACCCATGTTTCTTGGGGGTAGAGCGGGCGATAAAATTGAGAATTATATTTCTTACAGGTCGGGGTGGTTTGTTGATTATAGAGAAAGTATAATTGATAAATCAAATGGAGAGTATGCCTCTTTGAGAGATGAAAACATCTTTAGTCAACCGAAAATCTATTTAACAAGAACAGGCAATCCATTTAAAGCTTTTATTGATGAAGCAAATTATGCTTCAAACAATTTCTTCTCTATTCAATTCAAAAATTATAATCAAAATAGTTATTTTAGTCTATTACCAATATTAGGGTTGCTTAACTCAAAATTTGCAAATTACTATATTCGAAAAATTATTGCTCCTTCACTAGGAAATACATTTGTAGAAACGAAAATAATTCATTTGCTTAAATTACCTTTCAATCCAATTCTGATTAAAGATGAAAAATTAATTCAATCCATAATTAATATAATTGAAGTCAAAAAACAAGACCTAACAGCAGATACTAAGACCCTTGAAAAAGAAATAGACCAATTAGTTTACCAACTTTATGGACTCACCGAAGAGGAAATAGAGATAATTGAAAATAGCGGAAAATGAGCATAGCTAGTATCGCTAGATAAAATAGTCACCATTAACTGAGAAGTAAACGGGTTGAGAAAATTGATCCTATTAAAGCTGGCTTGTTACAGTAAGGATAATAGCAGCAAAAGATGACCCGGTACATCAGAGAATAGAAAAATGAAAGAGCCACAAAAAATATCCATCCGTTTTTTTGATGACCGTGAGGTGCGTGCCTTGTGGGACGAGCAAAACGCCAAATGGTGGTTTTCGGTTTTGGATATTGTGGCAGTGCTTACCGATCAGGACGATTACACCAAAACCCGGAACTACTGGAAATACCTAAAAGCCAAACTAAAGAAAGAGGGTAGTCAGTTGGTTAGTGCCACTACCCAACTGAAGTTAACTGCCGCAGATGGAAAAAAATACAAGTCAGATATGCTGGACTACAAAGGCATTATAGCCTTAGGAAAAACATTTCCAAGTACAAAAGCCAATCGATTTATTGAATGGTTTACCTACAGCGACGAAAGCATAGACGGAAAAAGTAAAAAGAAGGCTTATGCGCTTTTTGACAGTTCGTTTCTTGAGCATATAGAAATAGGAACTTCTAAAGGATTGCAGCAGATTCATGCCTACTTGTTTGGTGGCTTATATGATTTTACCGGGCAAATCAGACAAAAAAATATATCCAAAGGAGGTTTTCAATTTGCTTTAGCTCGGTTTCTTGATTCCACATTAAAGCATATAGACTCGATGCCTGAAAACTCGTTTGACGAAATTGCTGAAAAATATGTGGAGATGAATATTGCTCATCCCTTCTTGGAAGGCAATGGGAGAAGTGCTCGCATTTGGCTGGATTTGATATTGAAGAAGCGTCTAAAAAAATGCGTCGACTGGAGTAAAATTGGTAAATCTGAATACATGCAAGCCATGGTGAAAAGTGTCACAGACAGTACCGCTATAAAAGGACTACTGGAGAAAGCCCTTACCAGCAAAATTGATAGTAGAGAGATGTTTATGAAAGGAATTGACTACTCCTACTATTATGAGGAAAATGAATGATTTCAAAAAGGATAGGTATTGAATTAACCCTCCAAAACCAAAAAGCCCGAGAAGATTTGATTTTTCTCGGGCTTTTTCCCGACTTCGGTCTCCCGTCTCCCGTCTTCGGTCTTCCGTCTCCTGCACTGTAAAATGAGTTTTGTCGACAGAATTCCAGATAATCACATTATTTTCTTACTGCACTTTCTCCTGATGGGCTTCTTTGATTTTTCGGCGAAGGATTTTTCCCACATTGGACTTGGGAAGTTCCTCAGTAAAATGTACTTCCTTAGGTACTTTGTAATTGGTCAGGGACTCATGACAGTGAGCAATGATCTTTTCAGCTGTTACTGAATTCTCATTTTTTACTACATAGGCAACTACCCTTTCGGTAGATTTAGGATCGGGTATTCCGATCACGCCTACTTCTAAGACACCCGGAAAGGATGCAATCACATCCTCTACTTCATTAGGGTAAACATTAAACCCAGAGACCAAAATCATTTCTTTCTTCCGGTCTACGATTTTCACAAAACCATCCTCATCCATTACCCCTATATCTCCACTCTTAAACCAATCCCCAACCATCACAATTTCTGTCTCCTCAGGACGTCTCCAGTAGCCTTTCATGACTTGTGGGCCTTTGATCAAGACTTCGCCTCGATCTCCAATAGGTATAGCTTTTCCCTCATCATCGGCAATCATCACTTCGGTATTGGGAAGTGGCACCCCAATGGTACCGATTCGCTCGGTTCCGTCAATGGGATTACAGGTGGCTACCGGGGAAGTTTCGGTCAGTCCGTAGCCTTCTGCCAAAGGAACTCCAGTTACTTTCTTCCATTTTTCTGCTGTGGCTTTTTGAACGGCCATTCCCCCTCCTACAGCTATCTTCAATCCGCTAAAATCGAGCTGCAGAAATTTCTCCTGATTGAGCAATCCATTAAATAGCGTATTCACTCCTGTAAAGACCGTAAACTGATGCTTTGCTAAATCTTTGATAAAAGCATTCATATCCCTAGGATTAGTAATCAATAGGTTATGTGCGCCAATTTTTAGCATAGCTAGACAGTTGACTGTCAAGGCAAAAATGTGATAAAGTGGCAAAGCAGTGACTACGATTTCCTCCCGCTCCTTAAGTTTGGGCTTCATCCAAGCAGAAATCTGCTGCATATTGGCTACAATATTTCCATGAGTCAATTCGGCACCTTTGGATACTCCTGTAGTCCCTCCTGTATACTGCAAAAAAGCCGTGTCCTCTAAGGACAGTGTAGCTGGAGAAAATGAATGCGAAGCCCCTTGGGATAAGGCTGATTTTAGGCTAATTACTCCAGGGATGGAATACGCAGGCACCATCTTTTTGATGTACTTGACCACCAAATTGACAATCGTGCCTTTCAGGCCACCCAAAAGATCTCCCAATTCGGTGACTATAATATGCTTTGCTCCGATGTGGGAACGGATCTTTTCAAGGTTATGAGCAAAATTGGCCACAATCACGATCACATCCGCCTCTGCATCATTAAACTGATGCTTCATCTCAGCAGGTGTGTAGAGGGGATTAGTATTCACAACTACCATTCCTGCTCGCAGCGCTCCAAACATTACCACAGGATACTGCAAAATATTCGGCATCTGTATCGCTATTCGGCTTCCCTTTTCCAATCGGAGCACCTGAGTCAAATAAGCTGCAAAATGTCCACTCAATCGATCCAAATCATGGAAGGAAAGGGTCTTCCCCATACATTCGTAGGACACTGAGTCCCCATACTTTCGGACACTTTCTTCAAAAAGTTCCGAAATACTGGAATAGGCCTTTACATCTACTGATTTATCAACTGAGGCAGGGTAGTGCTGTAACCAAGAGAATTCATTCATACATCAATTATTTTGGGTGGATTGCTATTTTAAATAATTCGGACAAATAATGTTTACTCGAAGCCCAATTTTATTTTAAAATTTTCCTAGCAATCAGTTCTTTCATGATTTCATTGGTTCCTGCATAGATCCGCTGTACTCGTGCATCGGCATAAGCTCTAGCCACTCCATACTCCCACATGTAGCCATACCCCCCATGAAGTTGGACGCATTCATCGGCCACCTTGCACTGCAGCTCGGTCATGTTGTACTTGGCCGCAGAAGCCATGGCAGGATCTAGTTTTTTCTCATTGTGAAGCATCACTAGCTGATCGCAGTAAATCCTACCCTGCTCCAATGCAGCAGTCATCTCCGCAAGCTTGAAACGGGTATTTTGAAATTCTGAAAGACTTTTACTGAAAGCCTTACGCTCTTTCACATAAGTCACCGTCTCATCCAGCATGTACTCTCCCAAGGCTACTGCTGCTAGGGCTACAACAAGCCTCTCTTGTGCCAATTCGGTCATTAAATATTTAAAGCCATCCCCTTCTTTTCCCAGTAGGTTTTCTTTTGGAACTTTCACATCCTCAAAAAAGAGCTCGCAGGTGTCTTGGGCATGAAGACCTACTTTTTCGAAGGGCTTTCCTTTAGAAAAACCAGGCATCTCTCTATCAATCAAAACTAAACTGATACCTTTTGCCCCTTTTGATGGATCGGTTTTCACCGCCACTACGACTACATCAGATAGGTAACCATTGGTGATAAAGGTCTTGGAACCGTTGATCAAGTAGTGATCTCCTTTGTCTTCGGCACTGGTTCTCATTCCCTGCAAATCCGAACCCGCACCGGGTTCAGTCATTGCTACTGCACCTATGTATTCGCCGGAGACCATCTTAGGAACATATTTTTTCTTAGCCTCTTCCGTAGCATAATGCAAAATATATGGCAGAACAATATCGCTATGAAGCGGATAACCAATCGCAGGGCCGGAGCACCCACTGAGTCCCAATTCTTCGATCAATATGGCATTGTATCGAAAATCCTGAATATTCATTCCTCCCAATTCTTCTGGGGCCTGTATTCCTAAAAATCCATTTTCTCCTAGCTTGAGCCAAGATTCTCGGGAGACCATTTTCTGCTTTTCCCATTCGTCATTGAAGGGGGTAATCTCTTTTGCGATAAAATCGCGAACACTTTGGCGGAAAAGATCATGCTCTTCCGTAAACATCATTCGTGGTAGTCCAAACATTTGGGTTTATACTTTATTGGTTTATCCTTCAAAAATAAAGATTTCAGTCGTTTTCCTTCTTATAAATGAGATTAGATTCATCGAACGGTCAAATCCAATTGGCAATGGGTTCAAACTTGAAATGAACAACACAAAAAAGTCCCTGATCGAAATCAGGGACTTTTGAATGTAGCTTCTTAAATGCGATTAGAAATATAGCTTCTTGCTTCTTCCTTTGGCATCCTTCAATTCGAAATAAACATCCTCAGGCGATATACCTCTTAGTTTGTAATTCTTTCTAAAGCCTTCCTTCTGAGATACATATTCAGAAAAAATGGTTTTATCATTCAAATTGTGCTTAAGGCTTACTTCTACCCCAGGCTCTTCAAGTCCGATGACTGATAAATTAAGCGTCTGCTGATCGACCACTTTTCCATATGCCATCAAAGGCAAGTTTTCTGCAGCAATACGTTTTTCGAAAGTAGCTACATCATAGACGACCTCTTCTTCATCTGTAGTGATTTTGACCTGATAAGCACCACAAGGCATATCATTCAAATCGTAAGGAAGGATCATTTGCTGATCAGTGACCGTTACTTTTTTGGTGTGGAGGATTTTGCCCTCCTTGTCCATTAAGACTACTTTTACTTTTCCCACTCCCTCTTTCAGTAGGACATTTACTTTTTTAAATTTTGCCTTGACCTCTGAGTTGGCAGCCAAGTCCTCAGCAAAAGAAGAGCTGAATAATCCGGTCGATAAAAGACCTGCAAGTGCGAATGTGAATAGCGTTTTCATAATTTTGTTGGTTTAGTATTGTTATGCCAGTCTAATTGCGAAGGATATACCAATTCAAAATCATGAGTCACTCTCATCAAACTAGGAAATCAAATTTTTTTGTAAATTTTAAGGGATTGTTAAAATTATATTTTGGACAAACCGACAATAATTCATGAAACCTGTATAAAAATTGGTCAATAGCCTGTCCAATTGTATCAAAAACGTACAGATTTAAGGAAAAAGAATTCCTCCTTAGGTTGCATTAAGTTGGGTTTATTAATGAAATTTAATTTGAATATTTTTTAAAAATTTGGAAGAGTCCTAGACCTTACAAAAAAACCTGTACGCTTTTGTACAGGTCTTGTCCGTTCCAACACAATTCCCGTTAGGAATCAGCCTCTTTTCAATTCGTTAGCAACTTGCTTCACTCGGTCTTTGATGGAAATGCTACTGATATCGAGGTCTCCGGAGGTAGCTTTGAGAAAATCCACCACTGCTCCCTGATGATCTGTAGATTTACCTTCGGCTAGCGTCACATAGCGCATCGTAGTCCAAAGCAAAGTCTTCAGATGACTCTTGACATCATCTGTCATATAATATTCTACCACGACAGTATTATGATTGTGCCAAATGATACGGCTCATGATTCGCACCCACTCTCCTACCATGGCAGATTTGACATAGCTGATGTTGTGATTATAGACTACCCAAGCGGATTTATACTTACGAATCATATCAAACATCTCCACTCCATATAATTTGGGAACCTGATCCTCACGGGCATTGAAGAAGTAGTCAAAATACTTTGCATTATTCAAATGCTGCAATGGATCGCAATCTTGGAAACGAATCACTACTCGACTTTCCGTTTCTTGGGGATAATGCTTTTCGGGATTGTATTCAAACATGGGCTTAAATTTGGGTAGAAAGAATCACTTTTACTCCTGCACTTTTCAGATCGACAAGGGCCTGATCTCCATCTGAAGGATTTAAATTGACGGGACGTGTCGCATCGGCGATCAAAAAGGTGTCAAACCCCAAACTTATAGCATCTAATGCAGTAAACTTGACACAGTAATCCTGAGCCAATCCGCATACATAGACTTTTTCGATTCCCTTTGATTTCAGAAAATCTCCCAATCCAGTATCTCCTCTCCGGGCATTATCAAAGAACCCTGAATAAGAATCTACCTTCGGGTTTTTCCCTTTCTGGAAAATTCCGGCCCAACGGCTTTGATCCAAGTCTTTATGAAATTTTGCCCCCTCTGAATCCTGCACACAGTGTACGGGCCAAAGAATCTGCTTCAATCCTTCTAGTTGAATGAAGTCACCGACATTTTTACCTTCATGATTGGCAGCAAAGCTTTTGTGATCTGCTGGATGCCAATCTTGGGTAGCGAGGATAAGGTCAAATTCGGCTTGTAGCATATTGATTACAGGAATGATTTCATCTCCTTGATGGACTGCCAAAGCTCCTCCAGGGAGGAAATCATATTGTACGTCGACTATTATCAGGGCAGAATTAGAATTCATCTTTTTCATTTTCAAATTTTTTCGCTTTTAGTACCAACTCCATTCTTAGATGATGGAGATTTTCTTCCAAGCCTACCGGGTAAAGATGCGGGTTGACCAGTCGCTTATGAGAACTATCAAAAGCTGCTAATTGGCATTTTGCTCTTTCTTTGATGTCCAGAAGGCTTGGGCTTTTATAGATTACTTTTCCCCCTTTAAATATCGGGATCAGTAATTCTTCCTCTTGGTAAAAAGCCGGCATAATCCGCTTTCTTCTGGTAGGGTCAGAGGGGTCAATGATGACCGTTCCTCGCGGATTGATTTCTTGATTTTCGAGGTAAATCATATCAGCTACAGCTTTCCCATTGGAAGAATACCGTCTGACTCTATGCGCCCCCGGTATATTTATTTTTAGGGATTGTTGGGAGAGTTTGATTTTTGGCACCCATTCTCCCGTCTCATCTTTGATGGCGGAGAGCTTGTACACCGCACCGAGTGCAGGTTGATCAAAGGCTGTAACCAGTTTAGTTCCTACCCCCCAAATATCAATCGAGGCCTCCTGCGTATTTAAGGAACTGATCAGATGCTCATCGAGGTCATTGGAAGCGACGATTTTGGCATCAGGGAATCCAGCTTCATCCAGCATTTGCCGAGCTTTGTTGGAGAAATAAGTCAAATCTCCCGAGTCTATACGAATACCCATCATCTCTTTTCCTTTGGCTCTGAGTACCAAACCTACTTTGATGGCGTTTTTGATTCCATTGATCGTGTCATAGGTATCGACAAGGAAAATGCATTGATCGGGAAATGCATCAGCATAGGCTTCAAAAGCCTCCAACTCTGTCTCGAAAGACATGATCCAACTGTGGGCATGTGTGCCAGAAACAGGGATTCCGAAAAGTTTTCCCGCCATAACATTACTCGTCGAGCTACACCCCCCAATAAAAGAGGCCCGACTTGCTGCTAATGCGCCATCGATCCCTTGAGCTCTTCGCAGACCAAATTCCAAAACGGGTGCTCCTTTAGCGGCTAAGTTTACGCGTGCAGCCTTGGTGGCGATAAGCGTTTGAAAATTGATAATGTTCAAAAGTGGGGTTTCCAATAATTGACATTGAATCAAAGGACCCTTTACCCGAATAAGGGGCATGTTAGGAAACACCACCGTGCCCTCTTCTATCGCTTCGATATCACAGCTAAATTGGAGATTATCCAAATAATCCAAAAAACCTTCTTCAAAAACGGCCGATCCATCTTTGGCTTTCATCTCACCGAGATACTGTAAATCCTCTTTTTTAAACTTAAAGTTATCCAGATAGTCGATCACATAGTCCAATCCTGCCGTCAGGGTAAATCCACCTTGGAACGGGTGCTTTCTAAAAAAAAGATTGAAAATCGCTTCCTGCTCCCCTTTTCCCGATTTCCAGTAGGCATAGGCCATGGTCAATTGATAAAAATCCGTCAGCAGCGTCAAGCTTCCTTGATATAAGTCTTTGGTAATTTTCATTTGCTTAAATTGATACTAAAATTAAAACAGCCTTTTGGACTTCCCGAAGCAATCCATGATTTCTTTTTAAGAAAATTCAAACTCAGGGCATTTCAAAAGAATTATTGAAATTACGATTACAAATCAAAAACCTGTTTCGACCTAGAAGTGAAATAGCCCATGAAGCCAAAGAAAGTATTTAATGATGAAGAAATCATTCAAATGATTCAGCATAAATCAAATCAAAATCAAGCCTTAAGTCAGCTTTATTCCCAGCATTACGGAATGCTGGAGCACTACATTCTGAGCAACTCAGGAGATGCAGACGATGCGGCGGATACCATTCAGGAAGTGATGCTGGTCTTTGTCAGACTGATACAGGAAGCCAAATTCAGAGGAGAATCGACCATTAAGTCTTTTCTGTACAGCATTACCAAAAATCTTTGGATCACAGAAATCAGAAAGCGAAAATCCACGCAGGCCAGAAATGAAAAGTACTATGATGAAGCAGAAAATCTATCTCCCGACATCAGCAAATCAATAAGCCAACAGGAGAATTTGAATTATATTATGAGGCTTTTTTCTGAATTAGGCAAAACCTGCAAATCCATTCTAACACTCTTTTATTATGAAGAAATGAATATGAAAGAAATCTGCGAGCGATTGGATTTCAGCTCAGAGCAAGTTCTGAGAAACAAAAAATACAAATGCCTAAAATCTCTTACTGAGTCTGTCAAAAACTCTCCTGAAGTTGCTCATAATCTGAAAAAAGCTTTGCGTCATGAATAATAAATTTGAAATAGATCAATTGGAAGAATACCTTCAGGGCACTTCATCTCCCGAATTAACCCGTCAGATCCAATCCGAGCTCATCAAAAATGAAGCCCTCAGGGTAGAGTTGGAGAGTTTGAAGCTTTCCACTGAGGCTATAAAACTGGCTGGATGGAGAGCAGAAATTCAAAAAGTGCAAGAAAGCTATCTGCATGAAAGAAAAAGTATTAAAGCGGAAACCAAGCAGGTAAACTTAGGTCTATGGCTTGGTAGAATCGCAGCAAGTTTACTTTTTCTCTTGGTAGGCGCGGCCACTTTAATGGTGATTACCATCAGCCCAGAATCTTTCCTGGAGTCCAAGACTGTTTCTTATTCGGTTCCTTTGACTCGTGGCGAGACAGATATTTCTGACCTCGAAAATGAATACAGAAATGGAAATCATGAAAGAGTCCTCGAATTAGTAGACAAAACTTTGGATCCAACTACAGAAATGAGTTTTCTGGCTGCTATGTCGGCCTTAGAGTTGAAAGAAGGAGCACAAGCGGAGCAATTGTTGAAAAGCATTGAAACTGCCAATCAATCTGTCGGGGCAAATCTCTATCAAGATGAAGTGGACTATTATCTAGTCAAAGCAAATATTTTGACCAAAGACTACGCGGAGGTTCAAGAAAGAATACAAAAGATTCTAAATGACCCGAATCATACCTACAGTAGGAATGTTTCGAGATTGGATCAGTGGAAAGTAAAGATTCTCAATTTGAAAAATTGAAAGTATTGAAATTTAGCGAATCGTAATACCCCAGAAAATGAAGACTTTCCGCCCTTCATAGCTTTCATTTCAAAAAAACCACACACCTACAAATCGTTGAAAATCAAGTAGAAATAACTTATTTCAATATTTATTTGAAAAAAAAGGATCAGGCTGGTTACATTTTTGCAAACAGGTACGACCAAGAAATAAACCAACATACATTATGAAAAACCTACAAAAACTATCATTTATTGGAGCGATTGCTCTTATAACCTTATTTTCATGTAATTCGGATGATGAGCCTACTGTCATCGGAGAAGGTGAAGTGAGAATGGGTATAGGAGTCAAACTTAGTAACAACAGTGTTCCCGGAGCTAGAGTCACTGCATCGGGATTGGATATTCGATCAGGATATCTTCAGGTTAAGGAGATTGAACTGGAAACTGAAGGTGTAGATGAAAATGGGGAATTTGAGCGAGAGATCGAGTACAAGTTTCCTGAAATCAAAAAAATTGATTTCAATGAATTGGATCCTGGCGTGGATTTCTTCATCAATATCCCTGCTGGAAATTATGAGGAGATCGAATTTGAAATCGATCTAATTGATAATAGAAATGAGCCTTCAATTTATCTTGAAGGAATATTTAATAAGCAGGACGGAAGCAGCATTCCTTTTAGGCTGGAAGTATTTGGAGACGATGACGATGATTTGGATTTTGAAGTAGAATTAGAAGCTGAAGACGATGAGTTGTTCTTCTTAGACGGAGTCAATAATCCATTGGCCCTTCTGGAGATAGACGGACAAGGTTGGTTTTCTGGCATAAGCAACGACGAGCTTGAAAATGCAGACTTAACCGACGGTGTATTGGTCATTAACAGATCAACCAATCAGTCAATCTATTCTAGAGTTTTGCAAAAGATCGAAGATTCAAGTGAAATCGAACTGGAATTGAAGTAAGGGCAACAATTTCAGCGATGCAATCCGGTGACGAAAGTTGCCGGATTTTTTTTGGGGTAATTATTTCAACAAACTCTTTTATCCCTTTGGCACAGGTCAATACTCAGTTCGATAGAGAATACTCTTTTTTCCTTCTTCCCAAATAAAAAATTACTATCAAGCTAATCACAATCCCAAGACCCCAAAACCAACTATTGCTTCTCCGCTCTTTCTCCACTTGACCGATCAAAATAGTATTAGACCAAAAAGCGGGATGCCGAAACTGAGCCATTTCAGGGTCGGAAAGCAATTCCAACTTGGCAGTCTGCAGAGCCTGAGAAGCGGTCTGTCCTGATGCTAATCGCTTATAAAATTTTTGTGACAGATAACTAGCTACCCGGTCCTCAGTCAGCCAAAGTGTGGTCACTACCTGTTTGGATCCTGCCAGCATAAAGCTCCTCGCCAAACTGATAGCTCCTTCCGATTCACTCAATTGTCCGCCTCCTGTCTCACAAGCACTCAAATACACCAATTCCAAGTTGTCAAATTGCTGAAAACTCAATTCCTTAGAAAACAACCGAAAGTTTTGATTTTCAGGGTAAAAGGCTATAAAGGAAGCATCAGGATCATCCGGAAAGGCCTTGGCATGGGTAGCCAAGTGGAGAAAGCGGGCATTTTGACATTGCTCCATAAATCGAGCAATTGTAGCTTCTCTTCCCAGATACTGTTTTCCGCTAAATTGACTCAATTCTTCTGCCGAGCCATAGAGCATATCTAATTCGGATGAATAAGCGGGTTCGTCCACAGAGAATGGAGCAAATCCCACTACTTCATCGAGCTTGAATTTCAAATTTTCACTAGGCACAATCTGAAATGCTGAAAGCTGATAAATCACAGGATGCTCCTCAATCAAAAAGCCTTCCTGATAGGGAAAGGCCTCAAAAGGTAATCCTCCAAATCTACCATGAGGAATAATCATTAACCTAGCATCTTTTCTCAAATTATCAGTCCAATCTTTAAAAAGTAAGCTGGAAAAAGAAATTAAATATTCAGGAGTTTGATACCGGACTCCTGCGGGCAATTTTTGCATTTCAACTCTCCATTGACTTAATTTTTTTAAGTCTAGGTAATCAAAATCCACCTGTTTGCCTTCCAACACTCCCTGATAAAACTTAAATAGGTAAAGCCTAGATTTCCCTTCAAAAAAAGAAAGTATGGTCAGATCATCTGGGATACCTTCTAAAATAGAATTGAAATTTTGACTTGTCTCTAAGTTCGTTTCGACTAAAAAATCATTTTGTTTTTCCCGCAATCGGGAGAGGGAAACCTGGAGTTCATTGTATTTATCTTCTAATTCTTCTTGTCGCTCCGGGTTTTCACTTGAAAACAATTCTTCATAGACCCTGGAAATGGCATAAAGCAGGTTATTTTCTTCCTCCCGCATCGCTAATGGTATTGCAGCTTCAGCCCGTTGTACCTGTCTATTTTTATTGATTCTAAGGGCATTGGCTTTACTTTGTTCAGCCCATTCAAAAGCCAATTGAATCCTATCCACTGCTAAATCGGAATAGCTAAAAAGAAACGCTATCCCCTCTCTATAAGCAGAAAGCACTTGATCACCTAAAAAAACTCTTGCTTCATCATTATCAAACTTTTGCCCGATGTAATTGGCAAGTTCGAAAGCAGATTGATAAGTCTCTTTACCCAGAGAATACCACTGCAAATCCCCAGATTCAGCATACAGTTTCCAAGCTGCCTTGGCCTTAAATGCCTGCATTTCGAAAAGTGAAATCGAAGACATTCCCAGTTCAAAATTTTCTGGATTGGAAAAGAGATCGGAATTAGTAAAAGTGGGATGCAATTCGATAATTCCTTGATGGTAGCTCTTGAGGGCTCGATTTAAGTCACCTTTCTGCTCATGGTACTGACCCAAAAGCCCATAATAAACTCCTTTTTGGTAGTTTTTTCTCCTTAGTCCCAAGCTATCAAGCACATCAGAGGTTCTTTTTAAATTTTGATGAGCCAATTGCTGATTATCATTCTGTAGGTAAGCTTTAGTGAGTAAGTTTAAATATGAAAGGGAGGAACGGACTTCCTCAGAATCCACTCGATCAAGCACCGATAAAGCATTTTGGGAGTTTTCTTCCTTCAAAAAAGTATTCGCTAAGTTCAAATTGACCTGATCGGTATTAATATCCCAATCCAGCAATTTCTCATAGATTCTTCTTGCGCTGTCATACTGCTCCAGATGATAGAGTGCAGAAGCTTTATTACTCAAAAAACTATACCGAGCATAACGCTCGTATTCACCTCCTGCACCGGAAATGTAGGATTCGGCCCTTGAGAAATATGCAATGCTGCGATAATAATTGCCCGTCTCAAAATAATAGACGCCTAGGGCATTGAATAATCTTTCTTCTTGAGTTGCACCAGTTAATGAGGATTGGATTCGTTCGGCCTGATTGAGATGATAAATTGAACTATCCAACTTGCTGAGGGAAAAAAGAGACTCCCCGAGATACAAGTGGGAATTGTAAATCAAAGAATCAGGAAGTCTATAGGCTCTTGCGATTTGAATGGCTTTGCGATAGGCAGAGCTGCCTTCTTCCGTATTTCCATACACAAGCAATAGATTTCCCAGACGTTCGGATGCTAAGACGTATTCTTCAGCATCCTCTACCTCGGGTGCATATTGAAGCACTTCTTGATAAATCGCAATCGCTCTTTGGTCATCTTCCTCTGTAGGTGACGCCAAGTTATACAGCCTATTTGCCTCCTTCAGCTTTTGCACAGATTGAAAAGCAAAACCTTCAAATGGAGCAAAGAAAAAACAGAAAATCAGAAAACTTAGGATTTTTCTAGGCACAGGAAAATGGATTTCCTACCAGGCCCTTTTATTCAAACCTTGCTACAATTACCACGAAAGGCGGTCTAGGTTTTCCGGTGGGCCGGGTAGTATTCAGTAATCTAAAATTAACTGAATTCCCCATCCTGAGTTCATTTATCAAGTCATTTTTTTCCTCAATATCATCCAAAAGCTCCTGAGGAACATCCCCAAGCGTTTCGTAATAAAAGAATCGAAGCGGGATAGAATTTAAAGCTGAAGCGCTCAGGTCCCGAATCCTGTAAAATAACTCCACATCCAATACTTGTCCATTGGTAGGTGTAGCACCGAAGGTGCCGTTTTCTACAGTGGCCTGTAAATCAAATACTCCTTTGTCGTCAATTTCAAAACCTAGGTCCTCCAACAACTGCCCGGAAGGATTGTCAACATCAAAATCACAATCATCGTCGTCGTCATCATCGTCATCATCATCGTCGTCATCAGAACAGGGAATGGGAAGACCGGGAACGCCATTGTAAATAGGCTCCACCAATTTTTGATTTTGATCTAAAATAAACACACCATCAGGATAGTTTACACCTCCTATTGTGACAAATTGCTCACAAGTGGTGGTTTGTCCCGTCGGCGTAAATGTGATTTTGTACTTTAGGCCAGTTTCACTCGCATTGATGTCAATGGCGCCTGTATCGGCATTTAGTGCCAGTCCCTCTGGACTGACCTCAAATGTACCCTCAACTGCATTGACAGGATTGATGACTATATTTTGAGTAGCGTTGAGGTAATAAATCGTATCTGAATAGCTGAAAAGGGCACAGTCAAAATCATTTTGACCATCCGTATTCCGCCCAGAATCCTCCAAGCAGGAGCTCATAGCCATCAAAAGCAGGATAAAAATAAATAAATTGGAAGTCGATTTAGGGCTCATGACTATAGGTAGTTTCTTTTTTGGTCGAAGCAGAGTGGGGAGATGTAACCACATCTTTTATTTTTCTTTCAAATTTAACAAGATCCCCGCCAAAACTAAGGCCATTCCCACATAAGACATCAACCCAAAAGTCTCTCCGAATAAAAAGAACCCAAAGAATAAAGCATAAAGAATACCCAAATAACTCAAACTTGACACTTTGGCTACGTTAGCGTTTTGATAGGCTATAGTCATGAAGTACTGGGCTGCTTGGGTACAAATTCCTATCCAAAGTAAAATAGCCCAATCCCAACCTTCAGGCTGCACCCAAGTGAAGTAACTCACCAATCCCGCGAAGGGCAAAGTCACCAAAGGAAAATAGAAAATGATTACCAAAGGATGCTCTGTGTTTTTCAATTTACGGATCACATTGTAAGCCAATCCAGAAAATAATGCCGAAACCACTCCTATGGATCCATACAGTAGGTTGACCCGTGTATCAAAGCCCTGCAAGACAAAAACCCCTGCAAAAGATATCCCAAACCAGAGAAATTGAATCGGTTTTACCCGTTCTTTAACTAAGAATATTCCTAATATCGTAGTGAAAATCGGCGATAAGTACTGAATCGTCACCGCACTGGCCAAGGGGATCTTCTGCAGGGTGTAGAAGAAAGCGATCAAACCAATGGAACCTACCACTCCTCTCAGTATCAAAAGTTTTTTATTATTTCCAAAAACGGGTACATGCTGTTTTTTCAGAATTAAAAAACTAAATATCAAGCTGAACAGAGATCTGAAAAGTATAATCTCAATGGCTGGAATATGAGGAACATATTTGACCGAAACATTCATGAGCGCAAAGAAGATCCCTGCCAAAATCATGGATTGCACACTATTGATTTTCACGCTAGCTTTTTTTCGGGTGGATTAAGATTAGTAAAGTCAAAGTAAACAGAAAGAGTTCTGAGAAAATCATCCAAGAGCGAACATTCCTTGAAAAATTTCAGTTAAATGCGCATATGGCACTTAAAATTGGTAGCAAAGCACCTGATTTTTCGCTCAAGGGGACGAGTGGAACGACGCTTAGACTTCAGGAAGATTTGAAAGGGAAGGCAGTGATTCTTTATTTTTATCCCAAGGATTTCACCAAGGTTTGCACGGCCGAAGCTTGTGAATTCAGAGATCAGTTCGCCGCATTCCGGGATCTGAATATTCCTGTTTTTGGAATCAGCAGAGATGATTTGGAAACGCATGAGCGATTCAAAAAGGAGTTTAGACTGCCTTTCGAGCTGCTTTCTGATGGAAGTGGAAAAGTCTGCAAAGCCTATGATGCGCTTATTCCATTGGTCAAAATGCCCAAACGAATCACCTACCTGCTAGACGAGGAGCACAAGATAGTCGCAGCATTTTCTGACATGTTTGAGTCCAAAGGTCACATAGAAAGCATGCTAAAGAAGCTCAGTTCAAAATCATAGAATCAAGCCATCCTGCATCATTACTTTTCTATCAGCCATCTCGGCCAGCTCTTCATTGTGGGTAACGATGACAAATGCATGTCCCAGCTCCTCTCTCAGTGCAAAAAACAATTCATGAAGCAGTTTTGCGTTTGTTGAGTCTAAATTGCCACTAGGCTCATCAGCAAATACCACTTTGGGCTGATTAATCAATGCCCTTGCAACGGCTACCCGCTGCTGTTCCCCACCGGATAATTCAGCAGGCTTATGGTCCAATCTCCCCGTAATACCGAGCATCTCGGCCAATTGATGTGCTCTTCGCTGAGAACTTATTTGACTCTCGCCTTGAATGTAGGCAGGAATTTGGATGTTTTCCAATGCAGTGAACTCAGGTAATAAATTATGAAATTGAAAAATAAATCCGATCTGTTGATTTCGAAAAGTAGCAAGCTTTTCACCTCTCATTTCTGATATTTGCTGACCCTCCATTTCCACAATTCCCTTATCCGCATGATCCAAGGTCCCCAAGATATGAAGCAGCGTACTCTTGCCAGCTCCAGAAGAACCGACTATGGAAACAATCTCGGAAGGTTTGATTTCTAAATCTACCCCCTTCAATACATGAAGCGAACCGTATGACTTGTGGATCCCTTTGGCTTTCAGCATAGTTAAGAAATTTAATCTTGCAAAAGTAAAATTTTTGAATGGGGAAAAGCCCATAATAATCATTAATTAAGCGCTTTTTTCCAGAAAAAAGAGATTTAGCAGGTTTGATTTATCCACTTGAAGCACTTAACTTCGCACAAAAATTTTGAGAGGATGAACATTCACGAATATCAAGCTAAAGAAGTACTAAAAGGCTACGGAGTTAAAATTCAGGAAGGCATCGTAGCAGATTCACCAGAGTCTGCACATGAAGCAGCCGAAAAATTGAATGCCCAGACCGGAACATCTTGGTTTGTCATCAAGGCGCAAATTCACGCCGGAGGTCGTGGAAAAGGTAAGGTTCAAGAAACTGGATCTAACGGTGTAGTCCTCGCAAAAAACTTGGGAGAAGTTTCTGAAAAAGCAAAAAACATCCTTGGAGGCACGCTAGTCACACATCAAACTGGACCTGAAGGTAAAAAAGTGAATAAAGTCTTAATCGCTGAGGATGTTTATTATCCTGGCGATTCTGAGCCAAAGGAATATTACCTTTCCATTCTTCTTGATAGAGCAACAGGGTCAAATGTGATCATGGCCTCTACCGAAGGTGGAATGGATATCGAAGAAGTCGCTGAAAAGACTCCTGAGAAAATCATCAAAGAATGGATCGATCCAAAGGTAGGGCTTCAAGGTTTTCAGGCTAGAAAAGTTGCATTCAAACTAGGATTGAGCGGTAATGCATTCAAAGAAATGGTGAAATTCATCACTGCTCTTTACAATGCTTACGAAGGCACAGATTCATCCCAGTTTGAAATCAATCCTGTACTCAAGACCTCTGATGATAAAATTTTGGCAGTAGATGCCAAAGTTAATCTTGACGATAACGCACTTTACAGACACAAAGATTTGGCCGAATTGAGAGATTTGGCAGAAGAAGATCCTTTGGAGGTAGAGGCTGGCGAATCAGGACTAAACTATGTAAAGCTTGACGGAAACGTAGGCTGCATGGTAAATGGAGCTGGACTTGCTATGGCCACTATGGATATGATCAAATTATCCGGAGGAGAGCCTGCCAACTTCCTTGATGTGGGAGGAGGAGCAAATGCTACTACAGTAGAAGCTGGTTTTAGAATTATCCTTAAAGATCCTAATGTCAAGGCTATTCTAATCAACGTTTTCGGAGGTATCGTAAGATGTGATCGGATTGCAAATGGAGTAGTTGAAGCTTACAAATCAATCGGCGATATCCGTGTTCCGATCATCGTGAGACTTCAAGGCACCAATGCTGAAGAAGGTGCAAAGATTATCGATGAATCAGGATTGAAAGTTTCCTCAGCAATTACACTTAAAGAAGCTGCAGAAAAAGTACAGGCTGTACTAGAAAGCTAAAATAAAGAATAGGCACTCGTAGTTCAACTGGATAGAATATCGGATTTCGGCTCCGAGGGTTGAGGGTTCGAATCCTTCCGAGTGCACCAAAGCTCAGACGACTGTCTGGGCTTTTTTTTTGCGTTAGTAAAAAAGAAATTTTCTTCTTGCACTACTTTTTGTAGCCCTATTTCTGATTCTCTTTCCTTTAATTTAAAAGCCCTCCCCGTTCCCTAATAGAATGGTTAGATCTCTAAATTTTCAAGTCAAGGAATAGCCATATTTGGAAATTATATGATAGGATAAAATGCAAAAACCTACACTTGGCATTTAGAGGAAATTTTGGATTTATCCAAGACCTGTATTAGCTGGATGAAGAAAAGTCAGGTAGCTGTCTTTATTAAAAATTAGACTGTTTATTTGAAAAAATTGAACTATTCCGGGTATAAAGTAAAAAAGCAGGAGAAAATCTCCTGCCCTTTATTTGAAAACTAAACCAACTATTATTTAACTACCACAATGAATTCAAAAATAATACAATTCTGAACAAAACAAAATACAAAATAAAAATTTGCTTAATTTTATTTAGTCCTTAGGAAAGCTACTTGCCTTAAATGCAATTCCTAAAGCTAGTCCTTGGCTAAATTGTACTTTATCGTCTTGGTCAAAATCATATATGCTCAAACTAGTCAATGATACATTGATCAGGTTAGAGACTTTGGCAGTAAGTGTGAAGTCTATGCGATGGTCAATCTCTCGGATACTGAGCGTTTCATAATTTGCATAGAGCTGATGTCGAATAAGCAATGTGACATTTTCTGAGAGCCTCTTATTCCATTCTAGCAAGGAGCTAAATGCCAGCCACTCGGTTCTAACTTTCTCCCCGATAGGCACCCCATAATTTTCAGGAACGTTCAAATACAAATTGGTATCTGTAACAAAAGTTAAACGTGGAGAAAAAGGAGAAAGACGAAGGAGAAATTCATTGTTGGGCTTGTATTCCATGCCTATTGCAGTGGTAAAATAAGCCGGATTAGCAAACTTGGAAATCAATGTTCTATTTCCATCTGCAAAGTTGTAACCAGGGGCAAACTGAGTCAGAAAATTTAAAGAGCCGAAAACGTTCCAATTTTCTGAAACCTTATACCCTACTTTTGAATCTAACAAAAGCCTATCATTGGATTTTCTGGCATCTTCGTCTTGGTTTTTGACTACCCCATAGATGAAGTCCATAGTATTATCCCATGTCCAATTTTCTTTTTGGTAATTTGCTCTACCATTCAGGTAGATACCCAATGCGATGGAGTTCACGCCACCACCTTTCCAGTTGCCACTAAAAGAACCCTGATTGAAATTCAAGCCACCACCAATTTCTTTAAGCCAGAAAGTAGTGTCTTGAGAAGCAGAATCCTGTGCATAGGAAAACTGCCAGGTCAAAAGCAATAGACAGATAGTAAATAGTCTTTTCATAAAATAGAATGCTAAATTTGAAGTAAAATTAATTTTACAAATATGGAAAAGGACTTTGAAAATGAATTAATTGTTCGGGATTTTTTAGCACGTCAAAGAACTACCTTGGCCAATGATCGGACATTATTATCTTATATTCGAACTTCACTCTACTTTCTCGTCAGTGGTACTGCCCTATTTGAAGTGAAAAACTTAGAACATATCAGTGAGCTCGGCTACTTATCTTTAGGACTTTCAGCTGCTTTATTGTTTGTAGGCTTTTTTAATTACTTTAAAGTCCGCCGCAAATTGAGGCAGGGCAAATACCATAAAATGTAAATTAATGACCTTCGAAATCGGTTTAGTTTTTAGCATAATTGGAGTATCAATGCTCTTATTTTTTTCAGAGCGATTTTCTATTGATACAGTCAGCATTTTAATTATGGTGACTTTGATAATTACTGGAATATTGGATTTGAAAGAAGGCTTTGCCGGATTTTCTAATTATGCCACGATCACGATAGCTGCGATGTTTGTGGTTTCTTCGGCTATTCTCAAAACCGGTCTACTAGACAAATTCATATCGATCATGACCAAGCAGGCTGACAAAGGCTATTTTGCCTTGACGCTTAGCCTCATGCTCATAGCAGGTATTCTTTCGGCTTTTATCAATGATACCGCAGTGGTAGCACTTCTGATGCCTGCGGTCATCCAATTAGGGAAAAAGAAAGATATCCCTCCCTCACGATTATTGATTCCCCTTTCATTTGGAGCGCTAATGGGTGGTGTCTGTACCCTTTTGGGGACTTCTACCAACATGCTAGTCAGTGGGATTGCAGAACGAGAGGGGCTTCCAGAGTTTGGTATCTTCGAAATGTCAAAAGGAGGTTTGGTTTTCTTTGCCGTAGGGATCGTTTATATCCTCCTGATTGGAAAATGGTTGATTCCCAATCGTAAGGCAAAAGAAGGGATAAGTGACAGTAGCAATCTAGGGAAATACCTCAGTGAAATTTCTATAGATGAAGACTACGAACAACTCAACGAACCTGTTTTCAAACAAAAAGTCTTCAATTCGTTAGGAGTTGAGGCGATTCAAATCATTCGAAGTTCTGGACAAAAAATAAAAGTCTATCCCAATACCAGTGTACAGGAAGGTGATGTCATTCGCATTACCTGTGAAAAAAGTGTTATCGAAAAACTAGATAGTACGGAAGGTATTTCCATCAAATCCGAGCTAGAGTGGAGCCATGAAAACCTAACTGATGAGGAAGAAAACATCTATGAGGCGATGGTGACTCCCCAGTCAAATTTGATCAATAGGAAAATCAATTCCATCAATTTTAGAAATTTACATCCTGGAGTAGTGGTCATCGGAATTCGACACCGAAGCGGCCTAATGGATACTTTAACCAAGAAAGCACAATTGAACCCCGGAGATATACTCCTACTCCGTGCATCAGAAGAAAGTATATACTCCATAGACCAATCAAAAAACCTCCTGCTCCTATCCGCTTCTGAATCGCAGTCGACTCATACATTTCAGAGCGTCCTCACTGTCTTGATTTTAATCGGAATCATCGGGCTTTCTGCTTTGTCTATTTTACCTATCGCTTTATCCGCCGTCGCAGGAGCAGTGGTTTTAATTCTTTTCAAATCACTCGAACCCAAGGAAGCTTATGAAGCCATCGATTGGAAAGTGATTTTTATGCTTGCAGGGGTTTTATCCATGGGGGCAGCGCTGGAGAAAACGGGAGGAGCTACCTATCTAGGCGCTTTAATTACTGATAACCTTGAAGAATATGGACCAAGAGCAGTCCTTGGGGGCGTATTTGGATTAACTTTTCTTTTGACCAATATCATGTCAAATAATGCTACCGCTGCTATACTAGCCCCTATCGCGATCAGCATCGCCGAAAACATCGGGGTAGAAAGTCGGCCTTTTTTAATGGCGGTCACCTTTGCGGCTAGCTTGAGCTTTATGACTCCAATGGGTTATCAGACTAATACGATGATTTATAATCCTGGTAATTACAAATTTAAAGACTACTTAATCGTAGGCACACCTTTGAATATTATCTTCTGGATATTAGCTATTTGGCTGATCCCTATTCTTTATCCATTCTAATAATGCTTATATTGGATAAACAGATTTACTCAACAAACCCTTGTTCTATGAAAATTTTTGGAATTGTACTAGTGGTGATTGGTATCATCATGCTACTCATGACGAGCATTAGTTTCACGACTGAAGAGACGGTAATTGATGCAGGACCTATTCAGGTCAACGCTGACAAAGAGCGTTCCGTAGAATGGCCTACCTACGCTGGAGGAATAGTATTGATAGCTGGCGTAGTTTTGATAGCTGTCGGAGCTAAGAAAAAGTAACAAAAAGGCTGAGTTTCATGACTCAGCCTTTTTCATTGTCTTAAGTGTTTACTTCTCAACCAAGGAGTTGGACTTGGCTTACTTTTTCAGGGTCAAGATTAAAAAACTCCTTGTGGACATTAAAGACTTCTTCGCCTTCTTTGGGACTTTTAGCTAAGTAAGAACCGTCTTCCTGCATGACATAGGCATTGGCATTATCTTTCAGGTTATAGGCCAAAATATTCATGAGTTGCTTCTCTAGCAGTGGGGCTTCTACCTTAAACAAGGACTCCAATCTCTTATCAAAACTCCTCACCATCATATCCGCACTTCCAGCATAGGTACGTGTTTCACCATTATTATGGAAATGGTATATCCTCGAATGCTCCAAAAAGTCTCCAACGATAGAAATTACCTCAATATTTTCACTCAATCCCTGACGTCCAGGACGTAAACAACAAATCCCACGGATGATCAGCTTGACCGTAACCCCGGATTGAGAAGCTCTGTACAATGCATAGATGATTTCTGAATCCTCCAGTGAATTGACTTTGATAAAAATCCCGCTTGGCAAACCATTTCTGGAGTTCTCTGCTTCTTGCTCGATGTACTCGATCAGTTGATTTCGCATATCACGAGGAGCAGTGATCAGATTTTTATACTGACTAGGCATGCTATGACCTGTGATTACATTGAAAAATTCGGACACATCATTTGCCAATACTTCATTGGTTGTCATCAATCCGATGTCTGTATAGAGTCTAGCCGTATCTTCATTGTAGTTTCCTGAACCCAAATGAACATAGCGCGTGATTTCATTACTGTCTTTTCTTACGATCAAGAGCAGTTTGGTATGTGTCTTAAGGTGGGTAATACCATAAATAACGAAGCAACCTGCTTTCTGAAGTTTCTTAGCTTCTCTGATATTATTCTCCTCATCAAAGCGAGCTTTCACTTCAAAAAGCACAGAAACGTGTTTGCCATTCTCTGCTGCTTTGAGGAGGGCTCTTGTGATTCTACTTTCCTTTGCCAATCGATAGATGGTCATTTTAATGGCCATCACATCGGGATCTTCTGCTGCTTTTTCGATCAGGTCAAGAATGGAATCAATGTTATTATAGGGATGATGAAGGAGAATGTCTTTTTCCTTCAAAATTTCAAATATTTCCGCCCTACCCTCTTCTTGGTATGACAAAGGCTTAACAGGCTCCGGAATCTGAGGCAGACGATCTCTGAACTTCTTGTTCCCCACTATTTGCCATAGTCCCGTAAAATCAATCATACTACTTCTCTTCACCAGAAAAACAGAATCCATTTTCAAATTCCAGCGCTCCAAAAGAGAATTTAACATCCATTTACTATACCCTTCTTCAATCTCAATTCGAACAACCCGCCCAGTTTTTCGCTCCATGAGTTTTCTCTTTACTTCTTCCAGGAAGTTGGCATCCATATCTTCACTTTCTTCGAGCGTAAAATCACCATTTCTAGTGATTCTAAATAAGCTGACCCCTTCGATTTCTACATTTCTAAAGAGCGAGACGATATTTTCTCGGATCACTTCCTCAATAGGGATAAGCAGTAAAGCATCCTCTCTTTCCACTTCAAAAAATCGCGGAATATTTGCAGGAATTTGAACAAAACTGAGCTTTCGCATGTCCTTTCGCTCACCTGGACTAGTTGTAACTACTCCAAAGATCAGTAACTTATTCATCAAAATTGGAAAGGTACGATAGCCATCATACACCATTGGAGTCAGCATAGGGTATATAGCCCTTTGAAAATACTGCTTGACCTTCTCCTGCTCTTCTGTAGAAAGCTTGGATGTGTTGCACAGAATAGTACCCTCTTCTGATAGTTGGGGAAGAATATTTTTGGTAAAATGATCGTGTTGATCTTGGTGAAAAATCTGACAATCTTTCATCAATCTTGATTTGAAAGGCTCTTCTCTTAAGCCCGAATAATCAATCCGCTCTTTGTCATAGTCTAGGTAATTATACAATGAACCGACGCGAATCATAAAAAACTCATCCAGATTGGATGCAGTGATGGCTAAAAACTTCAATTTTTCAAAAACGGTTCGGTGGGCTTTTTTTGCCTGATCCAAAACGCGCTCATTAAATTTTAGCCAGCTTAAATCTCTGCTGACTAAGTCACTATTGTGAATTACCGAATCATATCTGTCGCCTACTTCAAGTTTCATTTGTCCAAAATTTTCAGATGATTTGCCCATTCCCTCAAGACTCTTCTCCCATTTAATTTTAAGGTAAAAAAAGGGGCCGAAAGCCCCTTTTTTGATGATTAGGTATCGATTTTAGCGTATTTGGCATTTTTCTCGATAAATTCCCTCCTCGGAGCTACTTCATCACCCATCAACATGCTGAAAAGATGATCTGCTTCTGCCGCTGAGTCTATATTGACCTGTTTAATAGTTCTCATATTTGGATCCATGGTGGTGGTCCAAAGCTGCTCAGGGTTCATTTCCCCGAGACCTTTGTACCTCTGAATTCCCACAGAATCCTCTTTTCCATCTTTGGCCATTTCTTTGACAAGTTCCTTTCGCTCTTCTTCAGTCCAGCAATACCTTTCATCTTTGCCTTTCTTCAAGAGATAAAGCGGTGGAAGTGCAATGTACACGTAGCCATTTTCGATCAGGCTACGCATATACCTGAAAAACAAGGTAAGAATCAAGGTACGAATATGTGATCCGTCAATATCCGCATCCGTCATAATGATAATCTTGTGATAACGCAGACCGGATAAATCAAGCTCTTTGTCGTCATTGACAGTCCCGAATTTAACTCCTAAGGCTGTGAGTATGTTTTTGATTTCGTCATTATCGTAGATTTTATGCTCATGAGCCTTTTCTACGTTTAGAATTTTTCCTTTGAGCGGAAGAATTGCTTGAAAGTCTCTATCACGACCTTGTTTGGCAGAGCCACCTGCTGAGTCCCCTTCCACAAGGTAAAGTTCACATACGGTGGGATCACTATTAGCACAATCGGCAAGCTTACCGGGCAAGCCTCCTCCTCCGAGTACATTTTTCCGCTGCACCATTTCTCTCGCTTTTCTGGCAGCGTGACGGGCTTGGGCAGCCAAAATGACTTTACCTACTATGGTTTTTGCCTCGCGAGGATGCTCCTCTAGCCAAGATTGTAAGGTTTCGGATACGGCCGAATCCACCGCTCCCACCACATCCGAGTTTCCAAGTTTGGTTTTCGTCTGTCCTTCAAATTGAGGCTCAGCTACTTTTACAGAAATGACTGCAGTCAGCCCTTCACGGAAATCATCTCCCGACACTTCTATTTTTAGCTTGTCCAACATGCCGGATTTATCAGCATAGGACTTTAAAGTACGCGTAAGGGCTCTACGAAAACCAGTGACATGAGACCCACCTTCGTAGGTATTAATCGTGTTTACATAAGAAACTACATTTTCGGTGTAAGAACTGTTATAGTTCATCGCTACTTGAACTGGAACATCTTGATCAAGAGACTCAATGTAAATCGGTTCTGCGATTATTTTCTCTCTAGTTTCGTCTAAGTACTGAACAAACTCAACTAAGCCTCCTTCTGAGAAAAATTCGTCCGACTTAGGATTTCCATCATCCTCAATCTCCCGAAGGTCTTTGAGATGAATTCTGATTCCGGCATTCAAAAAAGCCATTTCTCTCAGCCTATTGGCAATGGTTTCGTATTTAAACTCTGTAATGGCAAAAATACTTGCATCAGGCTTGAAATGGATACTAGTTCCGCGCTTATCAGTCTTACCTATCTCCCTCGCAGGATACTGAGGTACACCTATTTTAAACTCCTGCTCTGTAATGACACCATTACGATAAACAGTGGCTTTTAGATCTGTAGAAAGTGCATTTACACAGGATACACCAACCCCATGAAGACCTCCAGAAACTTTGTAGGTATCCTTGTCAAACTTACCTCCAGCATGAAGAACCGTTAAAACTACTTCCAAAGCTGAACGCTTTTCTTTCTCATGCATGTCGGTGGGAATCCCACGACCATTATCCTCTACAGTGATCGAATTATCTTCATTTACTGTCACGTGGATCGTATCACAGTGACCTGCTAGTGCCTCATCGATGGAATTATCAACTACCTCCCAAATCAAATGGTGAAGACCTTTGACCCCCACATCTCCGATGTACATGGCCGGTCGCTTTCTTACAGCTTCCAGACCTTCGAGAACTTGGATATTACCAGCGCCGTATTCTGATGGATTCTTCGCTTTTTCTTCGCTCATATTTGTTGGAAAAAAGCCCTTTAAATCGGGCTGAAACGGTGATTTTGTTATTTTTAATGATTCGGCAAGTTAATCAAAAAAAGTGACTCAAACGAGAATAACTCTATCAGAATTGAATCAATTTTCACGCATGTACTCGTCTCGATATTCCAAATTTTCTTCTACGTTTTAAAAATTTACCAAAATTAATCATAACAGATTATCGACATAAAATAGACGTACATACCTGTTTTTTAACAGCTTTTCACTTTTTGTTTATTTTTTGGTTCAATTAATTAAACAAATATTATTCTGATTCTATTTAGATGTCAAAATTAATCCATTCACAATTAACCTTAAACACTCATGAATTTCACCTTAGCAGCAGAATTAGTCGGCTTGGACCGAATCATTAATTCTGATCCAGTCGCCATCACCTTCTTTATCGGGTACATGGCTATGTTTGCATCTGCAGTCTTCTTTTTCGTAGAAAGAGGGTCAGTAGATGGTAAATGGAAGACCTCCTTATTGGTTTCCGGTTTGATTACAGGTATCGCAGCAGTTCACTACTACTACATGCGAGACTTCTATCTTCAGACGGGTTCCAGTCCTACAGCATTTCGGTATGTGGATTGGACCTTGACAGTTCCTTTGATGTGTGTGGAGTTCTATCTTTTGACAAAGCCATTCGGAGCAAAAGGTTCTACTTTATTCAAGTTGATTGTAGCTTCTTTATTGATGTTAGTTACGGGCTACATCGGAGAGACTTCAGGAATTGATAGCAATATCTTCTGGGGAGTTCTTTCTACTGTAGGTTACCTCTACATCGTTTATGAAGTATTTGCTGGAGATGTAGCAAAACTTGCTAAAGGTTCAAACAGCCCTGCACTTGGTAGAGCAATGTTCCTTTTGAAAATTTTCATCACTCTAGGATGGTCAATTTATCCAATTGGATACATGGTACTTCCAGGCAACTTATTGTCAGGTGCTTTCGAAGTGAGTTCTATTGACTTATTCTACAACCTTGCTGATGCTATCAACAAGATCGGATTCGGATTGGTTATCTACACAGTAGCAATCTCTGAATCTAACAAAAACAAAACAGCTACCGCTTAATTTAAAATAGGGACATCTCAAGGGGTGTCCCTTTTTTTCACCATGAAAGAATACGACTTCATATTCGCAGGAGCCGGATGCGCAACTTTGAGCATGGTGTATTACATTTTAGAGAGTTCGCTGAAGGATTCAAAAATACTGTTAATTGATCCCAAAGCAGGTCAAATTCCCTCCAAAACTTGGTGCTACTGGGCAGAGAAGCCGCTGGCTATTCACCCAAAATTAGCCTCTTATTCTTGGAAAAATATCAAGCTATCCTCTCCCGACCTTGAGGAAAACTTTTCAATGTCAAACTTAAATTATTACCATTTAGATTCTTTCCACTTTTTTGAAATGGTAATGAGCAAAATCGCAAATAAATCTAATATTGAGCTACTTGCTTCAGAGGTAGTAGATATAGTTGAAAAAGGAAATCTTGCGCAAGTAAGCTGCGGCGATGGAAAGCAATATATTTCTAAGCAGGTTTTTGACTCTAGGATTTCTGATGAAAGTTTTGATCAACCGGACGTATTAAAGCAAATCTTTGCAGGATGGGTTATCGAGACTGACTTTCCTGTTTTTGACAAAAATTCTATCACCCTGATGGAATGGAATCATTCTGACTCCTCCGATTTTGATTTCTTCTATCTCCTCCCCTTTCAGGAAAATAAAGCACTTATTGAATATACTGTATACTCAAAATCTAGTGTATCAAAAGCCAGTCTGGAAAAACAAGTCCAAAGCTACATAGAAAGTAAATTCCCTGGGGCGACCTACACTGTCACTTTCAGAGAAACGGGAGTGATCCCCATGACAACCAAAATAAATCAGCCTAAGGCTAGCAAATATATTTATCCTATCGGCACTAGGGCTGGATGGACCAAAGCCTCTACGGGCTACACCTTTCAAAGAATCCAAGAAGAGTCTATCAAGATTGTTGATCATCTGAGCCAAGGAGCGCCTTTGCCGCTAAGTTCGCAGTCTAGAAGGTTTACATTTTATGACAACATTTTGCTAAATATCGCTCATAAATGGCCGCATGAGCTAGTCAAGCTCTTCAAGGATTTGTTTAGAAAAACACCTACAGACCAACTCTTTCGCTTTCTCAGCGAAAAGACTTCATGGTGGGAGGATATCCAAGTACTTTATAGATTGAACTATGGCATTTTCATAAAAAGCTTGATTCATTATGAAAAACGCTGAATTTTATTCTAAGATTTTAGGACTAGCTCTTTGTCTTTTCTTTATCCTCACGGGCATCAACAGTCCGATGACTGAGTTTATTATTTTTGGTGGAATTTTGCTGTCGATTGGAATTCCTCACGGTGCCATTGACCACCTAACTTCCGATCCTAAGCTTTCGAAAAAGTCATTTTCAAAATTTCTTTCGATTTACCTATCACTTATCGTCGTTTATTCGGGCATTTGGTACTTATTTCCCTTATTCGCGCTTGTTATTTTCCTACTTTTTTCAGCCTATCACTTTGGACAGACACATTATTTGCAACAAACCGATACAGCGACTTGGAAGGAGTTTCTTTTATATTTGAGCAAAGGTTCTTTTTTCTTGAGTGTGATACTTTTTGGAAGCTTTGAGGAGACCCAATTCATTCTAAGCTCTATTGTTTCTATCGGATTTTTAGAAAATTTCCAATTTCACATTATTCTTTTCTTTCTCCTAGCCATTCTATTTTCTCAATTTCTTGGCCATGTATCTTTCAAGAAATCGGATATTTTAGAACTTACGTTATTACCTATATTACTGTATTACAGCCCTTTGTTTATCAGTTTTGCGGTTTATTTTGGCTTTTGGCATTCCTTGCCTAGTATGATCAGTGAGTATACGTATTTGTCAAAATTCCCTGCTTACTCCAGCCTTAAAAAATTTATAGCCCAATTACTCCCATTTAGCCTAATTAGCGTTGTTGGAATTGTCTTGATCCTCTTCTTTGGGCTTAGGAGCCTTGAGGTGGCTGAACTGACTCTTCTATTTTTTATTATGATCTCCGTGATTTCCTTTCCCCATATCATTTATATGGATAGGTTTTTTCGAAAAATTTCTAAAACTGACCCGTACTCAGCATAACAAGATTACAGGCGGGGACCACTTCTACTCCTTGATCTTTAGCTCTTCTGAAAAAATCAGGGTTTTCTGTTCCTGGATTAAAAATAATTCGCTTTGGCTTGAGCGATAAAAGATAGTCGATCCATTCCTCTTGATGCTGTGGCCCGATGTAGAGGGTTATCGTATGAATGCCTTTCAATGGGGGCTGCTCTTTCAGGTCAAGGATTTCCCTCCCAAACACCTGTCCTTTTTTGATCCCAATCGGTACAAATTCCATGTCTCGCTCAGAAAACATCGATGCGGCATAATAAGCATAGCGACTAGGGTTGGTAGTGGCGCCTACGATCAGCGTTTTTTTATCAGACATTTCTACTTCCAAATTTTCTATCTCGTTCAAAGGTATCCATGTGCCTATGCTTTTTGGTCTCGTAGATATCCTCCAAAGTGATCAATATTCCTGTCTCCTCTACTGCTCCAAATTCATCATTCAGTGCCGTCCCAAAGGTCATCATGGTCGGAGATAGATTCATGTATGTATTGATCAATGGAGGAATATTCTCCCCATAGCTTCTGACTTTACTATTAAGCAACTTGTATCCTTCTTTGTATTCCAGGTTTTCAAAAGGATTTTGCTCCATATTGATATCTGTTTCAAAATCCAGCTCCAACTCTTTTTTCGGTCTGACAAGCGACTTTTTGTCGGGAAAATAATAAGTCATAAAAAGTAGTAAAAAGTCCCTAGCTTCTCGATTAAAATGTGGATACATGGTCACTTTACCGAAAAGATATTTGATCTCCGGGCTGAGTAAAACAACTGCGCCTAAGCCGTCCCATAGATTATCCAAGCTAAAGATCCCCTTTCTATTGTCAATGCTGGGTTGATATTTGGGTTGTACAAATGACCTTCCCAATTCGATCGTATAGGGGATGTAGTTTTTTATAAATTCATCGGAAAAATCAAATAGATGGGTAGTGGACAAATTGATTCTACCTTCAGGGTCCATTGCTTTTTGGCAGTGAATCAATCGGTATCCCGCGACAATCTCCTCATCTTCCGGATTCCAAGTGATCAGCTGATCGTAACAAATATCACCTGTGTCATTTTCGTCAAGGTCCAGTGCCATACCCGTACCACCTCCCGCTGCTCGGAAAGTCAGTTCTCTTAATCTACCGATCTCCCGCAAGGTATGGGGGGAATTGTGTTGATTGACCAAAAAAACTAGATTGTTTCCATTATTGGTATACCGAAGAAAACGTGCCTCAGTCAATTCTGACTTTAGTAATCTCCGGTCCACAGCAGGAATGATTTCTTCCAACTTATTCATTTTCCATTTCTAATTCATATACTTTTTTCTTGACAAAAGCTGCCCATTGCAAATCGGATTTACTTGAGTCAAGTTGTTCAGGTCGGATGCAATCACCCAGTCTAATCCTTACTTTTTGGCCTTTTTGCTTATACATCTCATCAGCCAGATAAAACATTTCAATATTAGCTTTTACCCCAATTTTTTTTCTCCAGCTAGCCAGATTATAGAAGAATTTTGAATTTCGACCTTTAATAAAACAAGGTAAAATTTCTTTTCCATACTTTTTAGCCTTGGTGATAAAGCTTTTTTTCCATACCAGGTCCTGAATACCGTTTTCCGATTTTCTCGAGACTAATCCTGCTGGAAACAAGAGTACAGCAAAATCTTTGGCAAATACTTCATCTATCGTGTCAAGCGCTTTGAATGAATTCTTGCCATGTTTATTGACCGGGACGAAAATAGGCTGAAAATTTTCAAAAGCCATCAATAAGTCATTGACCAAAAACCTTATATCGGGCCTTATCCTACCTATCGCATACATCAGGGCTATTCCGTCTAAGCCCCCCAAAGGATGGTTGGAAGCCACAATAAAGCCCCCGCTAAGTGGGATCTTTTCCTCTCCAATCAACTCCACTTCCATACCAAACTCTTCAATCACGGCATTGACAAACTCCAGCCCTTTCAGATGACCTATTTTATTCATCACTTCATTGATCCAAGTCTCGTGGGTGACTTTTTTGATATAAGAAATTGCAAAACCCGGAAGCCATTTGAGCAGCTTAGGGTTTTTTGAGGCAATTGCCTTTTCTATATCAATGTATTTTTTTGACATGGATCAATTACGAAAATATGCAGTGGATTTCCCTTCGGAATTTGCATCAAACTAAGTCCAAAACTACAAATTCCCAGCATTTATTTAGATTATCTATTTCTAGCAAATGCCAGCTAACTGAAAACCAAGAGAGTACTTTTTGAGTCTAAGTAATAAAACACCTATGACAATCCTACTCACAGGCAGTACCTCCGGAATCGGATGGGAAACGCTAAAAACACTCTATCATCATGCCGATCAATGGATATTGCCAGTTCGCAACATCCAAAAGGCCGAGGAGCTATTCCAAAAACTCCCTAATCAGGATCGCTTAAAAATATACCAATTTGACCTCAGTAATATTAAGAAAACCCATGAAGTAGCAGCAGAAATAAAGTCAAATCATCCCCAAATTGATGTTTTGATCAATAATGCAGGAGGAATGTTTCCCGGAGGAAAAAAAACGGCTGAAGGACTAGACATGACATTTGCTGTTAATCATCTTGGCCCAATGGCACTGACCAAAGCTCTTTTACCAACCCTCTCCAAGAAAACTTCTAAAATCATCTACGTGAGTTCGGAAGCCCATCGGATTCCTGGCTTGGACCTGAATGACCTTATGCTGGATAACTACAGCAGTACCATTACAGCCTATGGAGCAGTAAAGCTTTACAATATTCTAGCATCAAAGTATCTCACAAGTCAAGGATACCAATCTTATTCCCTACATCCCGGTGCAGTAAAAACAGCATTTGGAGCCGAGACCGACCCTATCAGCAAAGCGATTATCCGAGCCACTCAGATATTCTTCATATCTCCTCGAAAAGGCGCTGAAACCACCATTCATCTGATCAAAACTCCCCTGGAGGGTCTACAAAATGGGGCCTATTATGTCCGCAAAAAGCCAAAGAAAACTTCCCAACTTGCTCAATCGGTATCCTTGGCACAAAAACTCTGGAGCAAAAGCGAAGAAACCTTGTCAAAGTTGGGTTGCTGATAATTTACTTATTTTTGTGATGGAAATATCACCCAAGCATGAACGAAACAATTTTGTCTCTCAGTCCCGGTCCCTGGAAAGATTATGAATTAATTGACACCGGAGGTTTTGAAAAATTAGAGCGATTTGGAGAATTTATTTTAAGCCGACCTGAGCCACAAGCCATTTGGGACAAAAGCCTTCCTGATTCGGAATGGAAAAAAATGGCTCATGCCCATTTCTCAAAAGAAAAAAACAACCCGGAAAAAGGAAATTGGGAGCAATTGAAAAATATGCCTCACAATTGGTCAATTAGCTATCAAAATGAAGAGGGACTCAACCTAAAGCTCAATCTTGCTCAAACCTCATTTAAGCATATCGGATTGTTCCCAGAGCAGGCCGTCAATTGGGATTATTTATACCATAGCCTGAAAAAATCTCCAGTCAAAAATCCTAAAGTCCTTAATCTTTTTGCCTATACAGGCGCGGCTTCAGTAGCGGCACGGGCCGCTGGTGCAGAAGTCACTCACTTGGATTCCGTTAAGCAAGTTGTTACTTGGTCAAGACACAACATGGAATCTTCTGGGCTCGATAATATTCGCTGGATTATAGACGATGCTATGAAATTCATTAAGCGTGAGGCTAGACGTGGCAATATTTATCAGGCAATTGTATTAGATCCGCCTGCCTACGGCCGAGGCCCTGATGGTGAGAAGTGGGTCCTCGAAGAACAAATCAATGAAATGTTGAAAACCTGTGCGGAAATACTCGATCCTACACATCGTTTGCTTTTGCTAAACATGTATTCTCTGAGCTTCTCCTCACTGATTGCCGTCAACTTGATCAAATCCAATTTTGGGCAAGTCCCAAATGCCGAGCACGGAGAACTTTATTTGCAAGACCGATTCGAAAAAAAGCTGCCTTTAGGTGTCTTCTTTCGTTTTTCGAGTTTTTGAACTGAATTCAAATCATGAACAACCGACAATTATTTCTGTCTCATTTAGCACAGACTACTGATTTTCCACTCCTCATAGAGATCGAAAAGGCAGAGGGAGTTTACCTTTTTGGACCTGAAAATAAAGAATATATCGACCTGATCTCAGGCATTGGCGTGAGTAATGTCGGACATCGACATCCAAAGGTTTTGACTGCTATTCAAAATCAACTGGATCACTACCTGCATCTGATGGTCTACGGCGAGTATGTGCAAAGCCCTCAGACCAAACTTGCCAAAGCCTTGGTAGATACTTTACCCGACTACCTTGATAATGTCTATCTCGTCAATAGCGGATCGGAAGCTATAGAAGGAGCAATCAAGCTGGCAAAAAGGCACACCGGCAGGCCCAATCTTGTCTCCTGCGTCAATGCTTATCATGGTAGTTCGCATGGTGCATTAAGTATTGGGGGAAATGAAGTCTTCAAAAGAGCCTACAGGCCCTTGGTTCCGGGCGTGAGCAACATCGTTTATGGAGGCTTTGCAGATCTAAATAAAATCGATCACTCTACGGCAGCAGTAATCATAGAAACCATCCAAGGAGAAGCTGGAATCCGTATAGCCTGCAAAGAATATTTTCAAGCCTTACGTAAACGATGCGATGAAGTAGGCGCACTTTTGATTTTGGATGAAATTCAGGCAGGTTTTGGTAGAACAGGGAAATTTTGGGCATTTGAGCACTTTGAGATCGTTCCCGACATGGTGGTCTGTGCCAAAGGAATGGGCGGAGGAATGCCTATCGGAGCTTTCGTCGCAAACCAAGCCGTAATGGCTGCTTTCAAAGACAATCCTTTATTGGGTCATATCACTACTTTCGGCGGTCATCCAGTAAGTGCTGCCGCAAGTTTGGCCACGATAAACGTTCTACAAGAGGAAAAGCTCATTGAGCAGGTAGAAAGCAAAGCAGTATTGATAAAGAAGTTACTCGTCCACCCTAAAATAAAAAGTATTCGAAACAAAGGACTTATGATGGCTGTAGAATTTGAGTCATTCGAAGTGGTAAAGCCCATCATAGATAGAGCGATTGAACTTGGAGTGATCACCGATTGGTTTCTTTTTTGTGATGATGCCATGAGGGTGGCACCTCCTCTGACCATCACGGAGGAAGAAATAAGAAAAGCTATAGCTATTGTACTTCAGGCTATTGAAGAAACTACTTAAAACCAATTTTTGAATTATGGGACAGAAAAAATGTCCACACTGTGGAAAATGGTCAAACTGGGAAATGAATGTCACCGATCGTTGTGAGCATTGTGGTCAGACGCTTGGAGGCAAAGATTTAGAAAACCAGGAGAAAAGAGAAAAAGACAAACTGAAGAATGAGGAAGATTGGCTTTTTAACATCCATGAAAATGACTCCTCAATAGTTGTAGGGCTAAAAAAAGTAGGTAATTTTTTCTACACAATTTTCATGGCAATCATTTCTTTTATCCTCTGGTTAATTGCAGCTCTCCCAGGTTGATGACTGTCCTAAAAAACCCCTACTTCTTAATACCGGTTTTACTTTTTACGATCAATCAATATTTAGAAAAAGTAAGTGGGATTTTTATCCAATGGGTTCATGCTTACTTGGACGATATGTTGGCTATGCCTGTTATTTTAGGCATTACGCTCCAGGTATTTCGCTGGATTCATCCTCAAAAGAATCAATTTGTTTTTAAGAAAACACCACTTCTGGTAGCTTGGATTTATGTTTCAGTAGTTTTTGAATGGTATTTACCTTCTACAGCAGACTATTACATCAGGGATCTCTGGGATGTAGTCTGCTATGCGCTCGGGACTCTTTTTTTCCACTTTAAGATTAACCTACCCATAGATTGATCCATGTCATGGTTTTGGTCTTCTCCCTTCAAAATGGCTAAAAGTCATTTCAGAATTCTAGGGAAGAAGCTATCTTTTCAAAAATTATTGACATATGAAAAAAATTGGAATAGCCTTCGGAGTTTTTTTGCTTCTGGGAGTAGTGGTAATACTGCTTCTTATCAGCGTTCATACTCCTCAATACGAAGGGAAAATCAAAATCCAAGGGCTTGAAAATTCTGTGGAAGTATACTTTGATGAGCATGGTATTCCCCACATCTATGGTCAAAATGAGAAAGACACCTATCATGCCTTGGGCTATTTACATGCACAGGATAGACTGTTTCAGATGGAAATGATGAGAAGAGTAGGCACAGGAACACTAGCTGAACTACTGGGAGAAGAGCTTGTCGACATTGATCGGTTTTTTAGAACGCTGGGAATTCCCGCATATGCTTCAATTACTACAGCTCAACTCCAAGAAGAATATTCTACCCCTTGGAGAGAAGCTACCGAGGCCTACATCTCTGGTGTCAATGAATTTATCGAAAATGGAAATTTACCCCTCGAATACCGCTTATTGGGACAAAAGCCTAGGGCTTTTTCAATCAATGACATCCATGCTATTACGGGATATATGTCTTTTACTTTTGCTGTCGCCCTAAAAACAGACCCTTTGGTCACTTTGATTCACCGGAAACTAGGCGATAACTACCTGAATGCTTTATCCGTCGAAATGCTCCCGGAGCATCATTTTATCCCCAATCATTATCCAGATTCCATAAAAACCCCATTAAAAACAACAAAACCTTCTCTTATCTCTCTTTTGGACAAACTTCCTGTCCCTGAGCTAGAGGGCTCCAACTCATGGGTGGTTTCTGGAAAAAAAAGTAAAAGTGGCCAAGTCCTTTTTGCCAATGATACTCATATCGGTTTTTCTTCACCCTCAGTATGGTATGAAGCGCATCTGATTTATCCCGGATTTGAGTTTTATGGCAATCACTTGGCGGGAGTGCCCTTCGGCCTTGTAGGACATAGCAGACATCACAGTATCGGACTGACCATGTTTGAAAACGACGATCAGGATTTTTTTGAACTGGAACTCGACCCTCAGAATCCTAACGCATATAAGTACGGTGAGGAATACCTGCCTTTTGAAATCCTAAATGAGAGTATTACTGTCAAAGGCCAAGAGCCCGTTAATCTAGAAATCAAAAAAAGCATTCACGGCCCTGTCATGAACGGGGTGGTTCCCGAAATAGAAGCGCTTACCTCTAATCCAGTAGCCTCTTGGTGGGTATATTTAAATGAAAAAAACAGGGCATTGGAAGCGCTCTATCGCATGAATCATGCAAAGGATATTCATGAAGTAGCACAAGCGGCAGAATTAATCCATGCCCCGGGACTGAATATCATGTATGGCGATTCAATTGGAAATATCGCTTGGTGGGCAGCGGCTAAGCTGCCTATACGGTCTGAAAAAGTTCATTCAAAAATTTTTGCAGATGGCTCTGACCCCGAGACTTTACCATCCCAATGGTACCCTTTTACCGAAAATCCAATGAGTATCAATCCTGTGTCGGGCTATGTCATTACGGCAAATAATCAGCCCGATACCCTTATTAATGGAAAACTATTCCCAGGGTATTATTATCCTGGAGAGCGGTGGAAGCGAGTAGCAGATGCCCTGGAAAGCCGAAACGACTGGACAATTAATGATCTAAAAGATGTTCAACTCGAAACCGTAAATGAGCGAAGTCCAGAGACGTTAAGGTATATAGTTGGTCAAATAGACCGACGTGATTTTGAGGAATTTGATGCTGTTTTTAAGTACATGGAAAACTGGAAGGGTGATCATCAAGTCAATGAAATTGCTCCTACGATCTATTACAAGTTGATCTATCATATTTATCGTCTCAGCATGGAAGATGAAATAGGAGAAGCAGCCCTTGAAGCCTATCTAAACACCTTTATGATGATCAGGTCTACTTCATTTTTTATTCAAAATGAAGAAAATCCATGGTGGGATGATGTGAACACCTTAGAAAAAGAGAGTCAAGGGGATATCTTCAAAAAAAGTTTAGCTATTACTTTGCAGGAATTAAAGGCTCAATTCGGTGATGACATCACCAAATGGCGCTGGGAAAAATCCATTATTGCCGAGCATCCACATCCGCTCGGATCAAAAAAACCACTGGATAAAATCTTCAATGTAAAAACTCAAGCAACGCCAGCAAATGAAGAGTCAATCAATAAATTGGCATTTAACCTCAATGGAGAGGGGATTTACAGAGTGAGAAGTGGGCCTGCCATGAGAATTCTGATTGACTTTGCTGATGTTGCTCGCTCCTACTCCGTACTCCCTACTGGACAAAGTGGAAATCGATTTAGCCCCTATTATAAAGACCAAGCAGATCTTTTTGCCAATGGAAAATATAGGTGGCAATACATGGATAGAAATGACATCATCAAAAGCGCTGGAGAACCCTTAATTCTAAAACCTGAGTAAACTCTACTTGGATTTTGCTGGTTGTAATGTTAAAGCCTAAATATGAAAGACCAAGAAAAGAAAACATATTCCAAACAATTTTCCGAAGAAGAATTAAAAGCAAAGCTTGATTCTGAATCCTATCACGTTTTACGTGAGAAAGGTACAGAGAGACCATTTACAGGACAGTACTACCTCAACAAAGACACTGGCATCTACGAATGTAAAGTCTGCGGAAACGGGATTTTTCACTCTTCGAAAAAATATGACAGTGGATGTGGCTGGCCAAGCTTCACAGAACCTCTATCCAAGGATGCGATTGATGTGAAGATGGACTACAGTCACTTCATGATTAGAGAGGAAATTCTCTGTGGGCAATGCGGTTCTCATTTGGGACATAGGTTTCCTGACGGTCCCAAAGACCAAGGAGGGATTCGATACTGCATCAATTCGGTCAGTATGGATTTTAAAAAAGCCTAAAAAATGGCTGATCTTTTCTGGATCAGCCATTTTTTTAGATAATTCCTTTTTCAGGATGTCGGGGAGTAATACTCCTACCAAACTCCTTCATTTCCTCAATTTGCTCCTCCATATTGCCATTTGGATAGATACAAGGACCGATACCGGCCTCCTTTTTTTTGTAGTCGAGGTATCCAATCACCACAGGAACCTCTGCTCCAAGTGCAATGTGATAAAAACCTGATTTCCATCGTTTAACCGCGCTTCGAGTTCCTTCGGGAGTCACCATAATCACCAATTCATCGGACTCCTTCAGCATAACTGTCATGGCTTCGGTATAGGTTTGCTTTCTCCCCCCGGGCACCCTTTTACGATCTATCGCTATTCCACCCAGTCCTTTGATCAACCAGCCCAATGGCCCTACCATTACTTCATTTTTAATGGTAAACTTCACCGGAATATCCATCAAGAAAAATGCCGCTCTGGCATAAAGAAGATCCCAATTAGACGTATGTGGAATGGCTATTAAAACTGCTTTTTTGAGACCTTCTGGCCAATTTGCATTCAGTGACCAGCCACTCAACCAAAATACAATTCTAGAAAGAAACTTCATCATACAGGCTCTTGGGATATTTTGGTTTCACTTAATTCTAAAAGGGAATGGTTTTCTTCTGCATAAGTCATCGTTTGATCATAGCCCGCTTGGAATAGCTCAGAGGCTTTCTTAATATCAAACACACCGTATCTGCCTAAACCAGGAGCTTCGATAAAAAAGTCACATTTAGACTTTCTACTGTACACATTGTAATTCATTGACATGATTACCGATCGCTCGATAAGATTTTTCATGTTTTTAATATTACTGTCTTCAGGCAACTGATTACAATTGACCCCGATGACATAATCGCAAACTCCTTCAAGCGGCTCTACGGGTAGATTATTCAAAACTCCACCATCGACTAGATACTTATCCCCTATTTTTATAGGTTCAAACATCCCGGGAATACAACTTGAAGCCATTATAGGTAGGATCAATTCACCTTCAGAAAAGTAAATCGCCTTGCCTATATTGATATCTGTAGCCGCCACAGCAAGTGGAGTTTTAAGCTTTGCAAAATCATTGTGAGGAAGATAAGTTTGAAATAAACTCTCGATACTGCTCATTTTGAGAATTCCAGATAATGAAATAGCCGGCCTCAGGAATTTAAAGTAATTAGTTTCTACTATGATCTTCAATATCTCTTTGGGTGCAAAGCCTTGACAATACATAGCTCCCGCGATAGCGCCGGCAGATGTTCCACTGATTTTGGTAGGAAAAATCCCCAATTCATTCAGTGCCTGCAAGACTCCTAAATGAGAAATTCCCCTGACTCCTCCTCCTGAGAGTGCTACCCCTATTTTCAATTTAGATTTCATCGAGACGGAAAGTTTGGTCCACACGTATACCCTTTTCGGTCATTTTTACAGTACAGCATTCATTCACCGGATCATGCTCAAAGAACAGAATGTAATTCTCCCTTACTGCCTCTTCTAAAAATGACGCCTTTTCATCCATAGTCAATAATGGACGCGTATCATAGCCCATCACATATGCGATAGGGATATGCCCCACTGAAGGCAAAAGATCAGCGACAAAAACCAAGGTTTTGCCCTTATACTGAATCTTGGGTAACATCTGCTTATCTGTATGTCCATCTACGGTGATAAAATCAAAACCCGGAAAAAGGCTTTTTGACTTAAGGTCAACAAATTTCAATTGACCTAATTCATGCATGGGCAAAATGTTTTCTTTAAGAAATGAGGCCTTTTCACGTGGGTTAGGTACAGTGGCCCATTCCCAATGCGCCTCGTTTGACCAATAAGTGGCTCTTGAGAAAGTCATTTCGTATTGACCGTGCGAGCCATAACTCACTCCCCCTCCACAATGGTCAAAATGCAAATGGGTAAGAAAATTATCAGTAATCTGATGAAGACCTACACCGAGTTGCTTTAAGGAACTTCTGAGAGAGTCATCCCCATGCAGATAATAGTGAGAAAAGAATTTTGCGTCTTGCTTGTCTCCTATGCCATTATCAATCAATACTATCCTATCCCCATCCGCTGCCAAAAGAGAGCGCATAGCCCAAGTACAGAGGTTATTCTCGTCAGAAGGATTGGTACGTGACCAAAGTACCTTTGGCACCACGCCAAACATAGCCCCACCATCCAACTTAAAAAATCCAGTGTTTACAGTATATAATTCCATTTTGGGTTTCTAGGGTTTAAAAACCAAAAGCAACCTCATCAATGAAAAGATTGCTTCTGATTTTGAAGTGAAACTGAGTGTACTTTCAGCTAGCAGTAGCTTACTTATTCTACTACCACTCCCATTTTGCAGAATTTATCAATTCGCTGATCAATTCGCTTTTCTGGCTTAAGTTTATCCAGTTCTTTGAGCGATGTTTTAATGGCCTCCTTCAGTGTTTGAGCCATCCCTTTCAAATCTTTGTGAGCACCTCCCAAAGGCTCAGGAATAATATCATCAATCAATCCATTCCCTTTCATATCCTTTGCAGTTAGCTTCAAGGCTTCGGCGGCCTGCTCTTTATAATCCCATGATCTCCATAGGATAGAAGAGCATGATTCTGGAGAAATCACCGAATACCAAGTGTTTTCTAACATAAAGACTTTATCACCGATTGCAATGCCTAAAGCGCCACCAGATGCGCCCTCACCTATGATGATACAAATGACCGGGACCTTGAGCATAAACATCTCTTTAAGATTACGAGCAATGGCTTCCCCTTGTCCTCGTTCTTCTGCTTCCAATCCTGGAAATGCTCCCGGCGTATCTATCAACGTCACAATGGGCTTTCCGAACTTCTCAGCCATTTTCATCAAACGAAGGGCTTTTCGATAACCTTCAGGATTAGCCATCCCAAAGTTTCTCTCCTGTCTTTGTTTGGTGTTTCTTCCTTTCTGCTGTCCGATAAACATGACTGTACGGCCATCTATATCTCCGAGTCCGCCAATCATGGCTTTGTCATCTTTTACAGTTCTATCTCCATGAAGCTCTACAAAGTCACTGGTGATTTCGTAGATATAATCCAATGCATACGGTCTATCGGCATGCCTAGATAGTTGAACTCGCTGCCAGCGCGTCAAATTCTCAAATGTTTCTTTTTTCAAAGCATGGATTTTTTCTTCCAGGGATTCAATATCTGAACTTAAATCGATATTACGGCCTTTGGCCAGATCCTTCATTTCTTGAAGTTTCTGCTCTAGGTCAACAATGGGTTTCTCGAATTCTAATACCATTTTGGTGAATTTTGAAAGGAACAAAGATAAGGATTATCCTCCAGTGACAAACCCTTTGGTATAAATCAAGGCAAGAGAGTTTTTCTAAAAAATTATTTCCCTGAATCAGAATAAGATAGATTCAATTGATAAAAAATTATTGGGGGAGGTATTGCAGAAAATGCCGAAATACCTACCTTTGCATCACTTCAAACGAGGAGGAAAACAAGATATCACGAAATAATAGTTCTTCTATTTAGAATTTCAGTCCCGATAGCAGAGAATGTCGCTAGTCAGGGTTCAACTTGAAAAAAAATATTGGAGTGGTAGTTCAGCTGGTTAGAATGCTTGTCCCGATACTCGGGAAGGCCGCTAGGCAGGGTTCAACT
>NZ_FNAC01000046.1 GCF_900101705.1 Algoriphagus faecimaris
GCAAAGGAAGAGCCATAGACAATGTGTTTATCGAACGGTTCTGGAGAACCATCAAGTACGAAAAGATTTATCTCAACCCACCACAGGACGGATTGGATCTCTATGCACAGCTGGCAGAATACATGGATTATTACAATCACCGTAGAAGGCACAGTAGTCTGGACAACAGAATTCCTGCAGAAGCATATTCCATGATTGAGCAGGTGGCGTGAAACGAGTTTACCACATTCCCACACTCTTCTGAAAATCTAAAAAGGGATTTTCAGGCGTGGAAATATGGAAAACTCAACCGGCCTCTGTATACTTGAAGTCAAATGAATTCTGTCCTAACAATTGGGGTATGCTCACTTGTAAAATGAATTCATGCCCAAATAGGAAGTAGAAAAAATGATTCACCTTGTGTCAGTTTGAGATGGTAAAACTAATTTGATTCACCGTTTGCCAGAAATCTGAATAATTGTGTCAATTCTGGATTGGATTTTACTAGAATCAAGAAGTACCAATCGTGTTTTTTCGATAGGTGTTTACCTTGAAACTTCCTCACAAATTTTCAGAAGTAGGTGGTACCTGAGAGGATGAGAAAAATCCTGAATCTTCACAAATAGTAATTTCAAGATTGGTTGGATGATTGATACTTCCTTCAAATTTTCATAAAGTAAGTGATACCTGAGAGGATGATGTGAATTTCATTGATTTTTACTTTGCAGTAAACTTGCAGTTGGAGGAAAAAAGGGACTTATTTTACTGCAATTAAAAATTATAATTTATTGATTTTCAATATACTAAATACAGGTCCAATAATTAGAAGTTTCCTAAACTTTAGATACAGGTTCGATTCCTGTCGGGGCTACTTTGTTGATTTTTAACTATTTACCAGATAGAAATAATCCTTTTTTTGTGAAATCTGTTAATCAGGACAAGTACCCCATTTGGGTTTATATTCTGGAGAAAGAGGAGAGTTAGTTGAGAATTTATCCGGTTCGGATAAAATATTCGTTACGCACCAACTCGAAATATTTTGATTGAATGGGGTTGTGAAAAACAAACCTGTCATATCATTAACTTTCCTTACATCCCAATTTCCAATGGGCTGGTTAAACTGACTGACATTAAACATTCCTTTCAGGTTTCTAACACTACTTACATCCCAGTTCTCTAATTGTTGGTTAAATGGAGTTTTAAAAAACATGAATCCCATATCGGTGACATTACTAACATTCCAATCTCCTATCGGTCGGTTGAATGGGGATTCCCTAAACATCATATACATATTTTCCACATTTCGAACATCCCAATTTCCTATAGGTTGATTGAAATTTGATTCAGAGAACATCCAACTCATATCAGTAACATTTCCTACATCCCAATTCCCTATGGGTTGGTTAAATGGAGAATCTATAAACATATAACTCATATCAGTAACACTACTAACATTCCAGATACCCAGGGGTTGGTTAAATGGGGAGTGTGCAAACATTCCGACCATATTGATCACATTACTCACATCCCAGTTTTCAATTGATTGATTAAAGGAGGTTTGAGAAAATATCCATTTCATGTTCGTTACATTACTAACGTCCCAATTTCCAATTGACTGGTTAAAGGTTACCAGTTGTAAAAACAAAGATTCCATATCTGTAACCATTGAGGTGCAGAGTTTACTCAAATCAACCCCTTCTTCTATTCGTTGTCTCAATAATGAATTATCTACTACTTCAAATTCGACTCCATTTATTACCCCTTTTTCACCAGCCCGGACATTTTCACAAATACAAGTCACTCCATTTTCCCCTAATCTAAAGACCGGTTGTCGAAACTTGACAATTACGTTTATATCCCTATCAACCTTAACTATTTTTGTAAATTCTTTACCATTTAAATCTCCACCCCAACCATCAAATACCCACCCCTCTTCAGGAACTGGGGTGAGTTCTACAATGGTTTGGAATGGATAACTTCTTCCATTTGGAGTAGATACTACTTTCTCTTCTACAGTACCTTTACCTTCAATTATAAGATTAATCTGATAATCTTGAGTTGATAAAAATTGAATGATTCTTTCCTCAAAATTAGGTATAGTTGAATTAAAATTAAGCTCTATAAATCTCTTCTCAATATTTTCTCGAGTCTTTTTTAAGTCCAAATTTAACGTTGATGATATTAAAGAGTTTAGAATATTTTTGTCGTCAAGTACACCATTATCTGAAAAATCATTCTGAATTCTAGATAAAATCTCAGTCAATTGTCCTACGCTTCTATTTCCTTGAAGGATGATGGAGATGGCTAGCAGGATTTCTCCTTCTTCATTGTTCTTGGAAATATCATAATCTTCAAAATCAGCATTGCTTTCCAAAACAAACGAAAAGATTGAAAGCACTTCCCGTTTGGCCTGATCCTTCGCCTCGCCAAATGTCTTCCCCTCCTTCATAAGTGTTTCAACCCGCTTCTTTTCCAAATGGGTTAGTACGTTTACATTAATGGAAGATTTATTGGTAAGATCAGCCAAGGAGGTCAAGGTGATTGGCGCTGACGAAATTTGTCCAGATACCTCATTGAAATAGAATCCCGAAGCAGTGAATTCCACAAAGCTGGAAGTCAGTTCAATATTGTTGATCTCAAAAAGCCCCTGGTCATTGGTGATTTGGGATGTAAAAATATTTCCGGTCTGAGTCAATTCAGAATTCAGCTCACTCATTAATATGCTCGTCCCACTCACAAAAGGACCCTTCTGAACAAATCCCGAAATTTTCTCTTTTCTGATCGTTTGTGGGCCATCGGGAATAGACTCCCCATCATCGCAGGCAGCCAGAATAAAAAGTAATAGCAACAGAAGTTTAGAGCATCTTTTCATAGAATCCACTTTTATGAAACTAAAAATAGCTTAAGAATTTTAAAACCCCTATTCTGGAGGAAATAAATAAGTATCATTTTAGGTTTCAGTTTGACTTCAGATCTTATTACCTTCTTTAAATTTAATACAGTAAATAGGTGGATTTCGATAAGATTTAATAGAAGTCAGAATTACCAAGATGATAAAATTAAACTCGCTCTAAATCGTAGAATTTCGATTTGAAAGAAATCGAATTACATATTCACTTCCTCACGATTTTTCAGAAGTAGGTGACAACTGAAAGGATGACGTGAATTTCAATGATTTTTACTTTGCAGTAATCTTGCAGTTGGAGGAAAAAAGGGACTTATTTTACTGCAATTAAAAAATATAATTTATTGATTTTCAATGAATTAAAATCAGATCCAAGAACAAGCGTTTCCTAAACGTTAGATCCAAGTTCGATTCTTGGCGGGGCTACATTTAATTTCTTCGCAATGAAAGTGGTTTATCATGCGTATGTGCTGAAAAGCAAATTCCACAACTATTTTTACAAGAGGCATTGCAAGGATCTTACCAAGAGGTTGGAGTAGCATAATCCCAGAATGACTACTTCCATCCGGCCTTACCTTCCTTTTGAGTTGGTTTATTTTGAGGAGTTTGAAAGCTTGTCAGAAGCAATCAAAGGTGAAAAACATTTTAAAACCTTTAGAGGCAGGAAGTTTCTTAAGGAAAAGTTAATGAAGTAGTTCAACGCCCGCCCGGCTCACGGCAATCGGACGGGGATAGAACAGAAGTAATGGTGACCCGATAGTCCTTTCCTTAATAAAGACATTGAGATTTTAAAAGCACTGCTTTGCAAACGGAGTCGAAATGAATATTTTCCAGTTATAGTTCGTTTAACATTTCAATTTGTTTGACCCTATCATCCCCAGAATGAAATATTAATCATTTCCGACAAAATTGGCCCGTCCAAAAAATCGTTGATTCACGAAGTTATTGAGGTTCGAGCCAAAGCGATAATTAAACCCAAATCTGGTGTCTATGGTATAAGCTGAGGGTAGGGTTACTCTCCCACTCAAAATATCTTGTTCGGAGAAATCTCCGGATGCTAGGTAAATCTGATCCTTTACGTAGTTGCCTTCTGCCCTAACATAAAAAGAAAAATTCCCCGTGACACGGACTTCTGTACTAATATTCAAACCTGTGGTCCAAAAGCTAAAATCATCCAGATAATTTCTCAGACGATATCCAATCTGCAGATTACCCCATCGTTGAGTTAATCCCAAACTGACTCTCAGGCTTTGGAGGGCCCTGGTTTCATCCATTACACCGTAAATCGTTTCTTCGACATAGCTATTGTTCCTCACTTCAACTCCATAGTTAACTCGTAGAAATTTGGAATTCTGCTCTGATTCAGGAAAAAAATTGTACTCTATGGCTGGTCTGAAGCTGACCTGAAACTGATAATTAAAGCGCGTGTTCTGACGGCCATCAAGATCGTATCCATAAGACCATTGGGGCGAAATAGACTTTACAAGCTGATGGCCAAATCCAAATTCTGATACATCAAAATCGTTCTCAACTTCATCGATGATCGGATTGCCGTTTTCATCAAGAACCGGATTTCCATTGGTATCAACTCTTGGTTCTTTTTGAACCGTGGTTCTCAACCTTTCGCTTACTCTCCCAGACAGGTTAATTTTCCAATCATCCGTGATCCGGTTAACATTTATATCTGCACCATAATTGATTTGCCTGCTTAATTCCTCTAATTCAATGTTGCATCACTGCCAATATTAAAAACCCAGTAATCCCAGGAATCAACGCTTTCCTGTTGAGTATCTTCCAGAGCAATAGGACTCGTCTTCATGTTGATATCGACACCCTCTCCCGCTTTCGTCTTTGCCAAATAGGGAGCCAAACCTAATTTGATAAATCGGGTCAGTTTATCCCGTACTTCAAAGTCGGTATCCGTTTGTTTGTTATTTACGTAAAGGGTGTCTGATCTTCCTGCATGGAGGTTTTGCTGACCTATAAAAATCAGCTGATACTGACGCCCACCGCCACCAGATCTATTATTGTTAATGAGCAGAAAGACATCCGCCATTTCATTATCCCTGTAAAAGTCAACCGCCGTAATTTCTGTTCTGATAAAATCCATATCACAACCTCCATCTCTTCGCTCACAGCCATCGATAAATACCCGGAGTTTATTGGGAGAGCTGGAATTATCAATTAATGTTTGACTAATAGCAGGAGGGTTGATGGAAAAGAATGACAGAATCAATAAAAGTGGTATTATTCTCATTTGATTTGTAGTAATTCAAGTAGATTGTATTTTTAAGATCGGGGTTAAATACAAATTATCCTCGCATGATACAATTATCTATTGAAACTAAGCGGACAATTTACATGAAACAGCAAAGTAAAGGATTCTCGGTCTTCGCCTACATTTAATACAAGCAATAGCGGCTTCAATTTTGGTGTGAGAAAAGAGGTGGAAACTAAGAGAACCGAATAATTCCAATAGGGGATACTTTCTAAGAATCATATAAAAATGTTAAAATCACAAGTGAAGTAAATTCTGTAGGAAATGGCATCCCGAATAGTGGGACGAAACTACCTATGGGCTATTTCGAAAAAGATCACCGAGTAAAATCTATAATGCTTAAAGTAAATTGAAGTCTTTATATAAATGAAGAGACTGGTGAAAAGTCAAAATCCTTTCAAAAAGTCAAGAATTTAGAGAAGGGACTCTTGAAAATCTGGAAGGGTAGAAAACCGAATAGACAATTAAGGTATAAATGAATTAAGGCAATTAGGAAGACAAGATTATTGGATTCTCTCGCATCTACTGATAACGATAGTCTGATTTGTCCTTTTGTTATTATCTGAGATACCAGAAAGGTTCTAGCTTCTACTCTTATTTACTTTAGGTTGTGATGACCAACTGTCAACCTCGGATAGCATATTCGGCCTTTTCAGTAGTGCCCTGCTTCTGATTGGAACTATTGTTCTTTCTGATGTATTTGGGCTTGTGAAGGTTTAGCAATGATATCTTTTCTTTCTACCCGTACGAGTTCATATTCGTAAGCTATTTTTTCTTTGCTTAAATAGTTGCTGAGGGTATTACAATTAAATTGAGGCTAGTTGAGGTAAAAATAATTGAGATTAGAAAAAAACCTCGAAGATTCAATCCTCGAGGTTTTTTTGATTTTTTAAAGGCAATTTATTGTAATCGCGCCTGAATCTCTTCGATCAAACCTTGATACTTGATCATGATTCTTGACCAATCGCGGAATAGCTCATCATCTTTGACTGTTACGATTTCTTTAGTACGGCTGGGGTCATTTAGGTCTGCGGCTTGGCTGACTAGTTTGACTGCGTAGGCCAATTGATCGGAATTTCCCCCCGAACTGACGATTACTCGTGTCCGAATCACGGAGGAATTGAAATTCTCTACTTGCCAGGAAGTGGTCAAATATCCCGTATTATAATCTACTGTTTCTAAAATATCAAAATAGCGGGTGACAATGGACGACAAAATTCTCCAAGCTTCCTCTCCAGAATATGATGAATCCACAGGAACGGTGATTCTGACATTTGCCAAATCTGAAGATACAGAGTTGTCATAAGCCTGGTCTCGGGCCATTTCTATCGCTTCGGCCACAGGAGGCGTATTGCGATCAGTTTGATTGCAATAGTCTTTGTAATACTTCACAAAGCCATCTTTGGAGACAAGTACGGTGATGCATCGACCTTTCGGGATTTTTAACTCATAGGAACCCACGCCCACGCGCTGACCCATCACTTCGATTGCAGCATCATTGGGGACTGTAGTGATTTTGACCAAGCGCTCATCCAATGTCGCTGTTTCTCGTACCGGTGGCTCAGGGTCTATTCCCGGCTTATTGCAAAATACTCGAGTATACTCCGCAAAGCCTTCCTTATTGACAGTGACCGTCACGCAATCTCCGTTGGGGATGATCACATCCTGATTACCTTTTCCAGCGATAACGCCGTTTACGGCAACCTCTCCATCTGCAGGCTGTACTTCTACGCGAACTTGACGATTTTTGAGTTCGAAAAACTCTCTAATCGGAGGGGTTTCTCTTTCGGGAGAATTATAATAGGTTTTGGTCACCGGGGCAAAACCGGGCTTTTTGATTTCTAAGGTAGCTGAACGATCTTTTGGAATAGTCATGAAAATGGCTTTGGTGCCAATTTTCCTTCCGTCCACAAAAATCTCAGCATCAAAAGGCTCTACTGTAATATCAATTCTTCGGGTATCTAAGGTGACTCGCTGATTTTTATCCCATTTGAGATCCTTGTTGTATTCTTTTATTAAAGGATCGTATCCTGGCTTCGTGATTTTGATCCGGTTTCTGGAGTTTTTGTCCAATTTGTACTCGATACTTCCTGTTCCCAATTCCTGTTTTTCGGAATTGTCATAGTCGTTTAAGAGGATAAATTTGGCATCGGTGTGGTTGGCAGTAATTTGGAGTTTTTGGGCTTGGGCCTGGAAAATAAGCAATCCTAGCACCAAAAAGGTGAGTAAATGTCTGTAATTCATATTTTAAGGGTTGGCAATTTCTTTTGCAAGAAATTGAATATGCTTTACTTATGCAACCCCAATGAAAAATTGCTTTAATTAAAATTTCACATCTTTAACTCCAAGACTTCTTTAAAAAGTTCAACCAATTGTCTGACATCACCTTTTGGATATCGCCTTCAGTGTAACCTCTCCTCTGAAGTAAATCTGGAATTTTTTGTAAATCTGCGATCGTCTCCAAATCCCAAGGGCATTGCTCAGACCCAAAAGCTCCATCCAAATCCGATCCGATTCCAATGTGATTTGCATTGCCTGCGATCTGACAAATATGATCCAAGTGGTCCAATACAGTAGAAATAGTCACATTTCGCTCTTTGGGAGTACTTTCCCCTCTTTCCCATCCCGGACTCAACATCCAAGCATCAAAAGCTCCTCCAATCACCGCGCCTCTGTCAATCAGGGCCTTGATCATTTCGTCGGAAAACTGCCGATTGTGGTCCACCAAAGCCCGACAATTGTTATGACTGGCCCAAACCGGCCCCTGAAAAATCTCTAAAGCATCCCAAAAAGCCAAATCGCACAAATGCGTTGCATCGAGAATGATCCCGAGTTCATCCATTTTCCGAACCAATTCTTTCCCCTGATAACTCAAGGGAGCCGAGGCATCCGTCCCAAACGCATATCTCCCAGGGCCATAATGTGCCGGACCCAAAGCCCGAAGTCCGTATTCGTAGGCTTTTTCCAAATAATCCAGATTAACGAGGGAATCGGCACCTTCTAGAGAGAGAATAAACCCAACAGGCTCTTCACTTTTATCCTCTGCTTTATTCCAAAGGGCTAAATGTGTCTGAAGTTCTTCCCAATTGCAGATTTGCCGCATTTCTCCCTTTTCGACCATGGCTTGGTACCATGCTAACTGCCCTTGAGTTTGGGCCCAGGCCTGCTCGGGGGAATGCCAACCGGGAAGAGAATTATCGGGGGCGACATAGCGGGCGATTTGAGTAGCAACGACTAGGCCGATATTTCCTTTCCGGAGTTCGGGAAGGGAAACTACCGCATTTCCGCGGTCAGGTTTGTCTTTGAGCCCATTTTCTCGAGCATTAATCTCTGCGACAGGTCGGGTAAGGTCTCGGTTCCATTCGAGGGCATTCATACTCAGGTCCAGGTGGGCGTCAATGGTCAGCATAGCTTAGAAACTTTGAAGGATAAAAACGGTGGGAATTTTGTGCAGATCGATTGGACTTTTCTTCCAATCTTGAATGGGTTTGGTTTGGATAAGTTCGTCCCTTGCGGTAATATTCTTAGCGATGCAAAGCTTGGTTTGGGGAGAAAGCGTACGAATCAAATCCTCCAATAGCTGATTGTTGCGAAAGGGTGTTTCCATAAAAATCTGAGCCCGCTTTTCCCGCAGGGACTCTGCTTCCAGTTTTTTCAAAGCAGCAGCCCGTTCTTTTTTATCAATGGGCAAATAGCCGTGAAAGGCAAAGGACTGACCCGAAAAACCCGAGCCCATCAAAGCCAAAAACATGGAACTGGGACCGGAAAGGGGTACAACTTGAATTCCCCGCGTATGCGCGTGAGCGACGGCCAGAGCTCCCGGATCAGCGATTCCCGGACAACCTGCTTCAGATAGGATTCCCACATCGGCACCTTTAAACAGCGGCTGAAGGAGTCTGTTGATGGATTCTGGCGGAGTGTTTTTATCGAGGATTTCCATATGGACTTCCTCCAAGTTCACTCCCAGCTTAAGGCTGGAAATATAGCGTCGGGCAGTCCGTAGATTTTCGACCAAAAATACTTTGGTATGGGCGATCACCTCACGCACTTGGGGAGTGATGACTTGATCGGCTGTATTCTCAGCTAGAATATTGGGGATTAAAAAAAGCTTTCCTTGGGGCATGGGTCAATTAGGGTCGATTATTTTAAAAATTTTCTTACCTGCTGAATCACCGCCTCTGGTTTCTCGGCATGAAGCCAATGTCCGGCATCGGAAATAAACTCAATCTCATAGTTGGGGAAATGATCCAAAATATCTGGTAAATCGCTTTGTTGGATATAGTTAGAATTGGCACCAGCCAAGAATAAGGTAGGGCCTTTGTACTTTCCGTCTTGGGGTAGGGCTTTCCCCACCTCTTCGATGTTTTTGGTGATTACCGGAAGGTTGATTTTCCACACAAATCCATTCTCATCTCTACCCAAGCTTTTGAGTAAAAACTGGCGGATTCCTGCTTCGTCGATATACTTGGAAAGATGCTCATCGGCTTCTTTCCGGGATTTGATTTCCGCAAGGGGGATGGAATTCAGCCCCTCTAAAATCGTCTGATGGTGTACCGAGTAATAGCGTGGAGCAATATCGGCAACGATCAGCTTTTCTACGCGATCAGGATGAGCCAAAGCAAAGTTCATAGCCGTTTTTCCACCCATGGAATGTCCCATCAAGAAAACCTCGCTCAGCCCTTCATCGTCAAAAAGCTCCAAAAGGTCCTTGACCATCACTCGATAGTTCCATTCATCTGCATGCGGGGAATCTCCATGATTTCGCTGATCGATTAAATAGAGCGTGTAGTTTTTTTCCAGCTCTCGAGCGATGGAAAACCAATTGTCTGCCGAACCAAAAAGTCCATGTAGGATTACTAGGGGTTGACCGGATCCGGATTTTTTAAAATTTAATTTCATTCGATTTACGATTTATGAATTACGATTTACGCAGTTTTTAGTGAGATTTGATTTATCCTTGACACTTGAGTAAACTTTTTTCAATATTCATTGCTACACAGTAGACAATTTCTTCAAATTTTGATGTGTCTATAATTGATTTTCAAAGGTCACTACCTGTCCCGAACTTCGGGAGAATCTTTGACGATTAACCCCGAAATATAGGGGCATTGCCCTGTGTGTTTAATGATGATTTTAATCGTGTCGATTTCATTTGCTCAAATCTCCAAGCGTCTTCTGTACATCTGAATGGTATTTTCCAGACCATAATAAAGCGCATCGCAGACGAGTGCATGGCCAATGGAAACCTCATCCAAAAATGGAATTTTATGCTTCAAAAAAGCCAGATTCTGCAAATCCAAATCGTGCCCAGCATTTAATCCTAGCCCAAGTTCTTTGGCGATTTGGGCCACTTCCACATAGGGAGCAACGGCCTTTTCTCGGTCTATCAGGTAGTGAGAAGCATAAGGTTCTGTATAAAGCTCTACGCGATCCGTACCGGTGAGTTGGGCTGGTTCGAAATATTTTGCCTCAGGATTGATGAAAATAGAAACACGGCAGCCGGATGCTTTAAGCTCGGCCACGATGTCTTTTAGCATACTCTGATGGGTAATCGTATCCCAGCCGGTATTGGAGGTGATCGCATCAGGCGGATCAGGCACTAAGGTCGCTTGGGCGGGTCTTACTTGCTTTACAAGCTCCATGTAACGCTGATCGGGATAGCCTTCAATATTGAATTCAGTGGTCACCACTTCTGCCAAATCCAACACATCCTGATAGCGAATGTGGCGCTCATCGGGGCGGGGATGCACCGTAATTCCTTCTGCACCAAATCGTTCGGCATCTTGTGCCACCAAAACTACATTGGGGTTATTTGCTCCCCGGGCATTGCGTAGGGTCGCAATCTTGTTGATATTTACACTCAGCTTGGTCATATCGCGTCTTAAAAAGGGTATTTTTGCATTGAAAACAAAGTTACAACATAATCTAACTAGCAATGAGTTTAAAACAAACCATAGAATCTGAAATTAAATCTGCAATGATTGCTAAGGACAAAAACCGATTGACGGCTTTGCGGGCGGTTAAGTCTTTGATCTTGCTGGAAGAAACCAAAGGCGGCGTCAAAGGGGATCTTTCCGCTGATAATGAGATGAAGTTGCTCACGAAAGCTGCTAAACAGCGCAAGGACTCTGCTGATATCTACGAACAGCAAGGAAGATTTGATTTGCATGAGGTAGAAATGGCGGAGCTAAAAGTGATTCAGGAGTTTTTGCCAAAGGCACTGACAGAGGAAGAACTGACTCAAGCGGTCAAAGAAATCATAGCCAAAACTGGAGCTTCCAGTCCAAAAGATATGGGTAAAGTCATGGGGATGGCCTCCAAGGAATTGGCAGGAAAAGCAGATGGCAAGGCTATTGCAGATAAAGTAAAGTCACTCTTGAATAGCTAAAGTGGAAGCCCAGTCCTATATCGATATCGCTATTGTTCTGATTTTGGTCCTAGGTGCCTATGAGGGTTATAAGCAAGGCTTTCTCTTAGGTATTCTAGGGCTTATTGGTTTTGTAGTGGCCATTGTTTTGGGTTTTTACTTTATGGAGCCGGCTGCAGCTTGGCTAGGTGAAAATGTAGAAAACGTCAATCTCTCCTATCCTGTGATGGGGTTTTTGCTCATCTTTTTTATCAGTTTGATTTTAATCCGTGTCGTAGGTTGGACACTCAAAAAGCTCATGGATTTGACCATATTGGGTACTTTTGACGCTATAGGGGGGATTTTCTTTGGAGTGGTCAAGGCAGGATTCTTTTTGAGCTTATTTTATTGGTTTACCAAAGAATTTGATTTGGATCTGCCCAAAAAATGGGAGAGACAGTCCGAGTTGATCAGCTATGTGGAGCCTATGGCGCCTTTTGTGATTGATGCGTTGGCACCGTTTTTCCCACCGGTGGATTCGACCAAGGGGATCGTGGAGGAGTGGGTTGAGAAGGTAAGGGATGCTGCTGTTAATCGATAATTTTGATTCTTTCAGCCATATTTTGGCAGATTTGATTCGTCAGACTGGAGAGGAATTACAAATCGTCCAAAATGACAGTGATCCGGAGACCTTATCACAATTTGAATTTAAGGGGCTGATCCTTTCCCCCGGCCCCGGAATCCCAATTCAATCCGGAAATCTGATGAAGATATTGGATCGGTATCATCAGGAAGTTCCGATACTCGGGGTCTGCCTAGGGCATCAAGCTATCGGTGAATTTTTTGGGGCAAAATTGATCAAAAATCATCGGCCTACTCATGGAAAAGTACATAAGGTCCACCGAGTGCAAAATCACCCGGTATTGAATGAAATTCCTGCTACCTATTCGGTAACCCGCTATCATTCCCTTCAGCTTACGGGGTTGCCCGATTGCCTATCGCCGATTCTAGAAACTCCGGAAGGCGAAATCATGGGATTGGTTCATCGGGAATTGCCTATTTTGGGGATTCAGTACCATCCCGAGGCCTTGCTCACTGAGTACGGCTTACAGTTGATACAAAACTGGCTGGATTGGTCATCTATAAGAAGTGTGCAGTCGAGATCAACTAAAGAACTTTACTAAAGAGGGAATATCTTCGGGATTTTTGATTTTCTTACCTCAAATCAATCACTTCAATGCCCGGATACTTTTTGGCATCAAAAGCAAAGTAGGTAGCCGAGAGATTGGCATTTTGCTTTAGGTTTTTAAAGGTATAGGAATACATTCCTCCTTGACCGTCGTACATTTCCCAGCCCAAGAGATCCTTGCTGCTTTTATCAATCATTAGCTTGACCTGCTCAAAGGGCGCGTTGGCACTTGTCGCATTTAGCTCCACCACATTTACATTTTTGCCTTGGTAGACTTTCTCTTTCAGTAGCTTGTAGTCAAAACCGGATTCATACATTCTGTAGATATTGGATGGGGTGAGTTCGCCTTCCATTTGGCTCACATCATTGATAGTGACTTCCTTGTATCCATCAGCCTGAATAAAAGTCCAGACAGTTTTACCATCATTGTAGATTTCTTGCTCGGGTAGTTTCAGCCGATACTGCTCGCCTTTGACGGCGATTTCTCCGCTTTGTCTTTCTGAGCTTCCACTGGCATCCTGAAAAGTAAAGTCAAATTCAGCTGTAAAGCCATTGAGGCTTTGGAATTTTTGGCTCATTTCATCCAAGACTTTCTTGGCCTCGGGTTGTTTTTGGGCTTCTGCCGATTGGCTAAAGCATAAAAAGTAAGTAAGAATGGTGAATAGGGCTATTTTTTTCATGATTGGTAGTCGATTGATATGCAACTCGACTACTACAAACTATTCAATAACTGTTCCAAACTAGCCTCATCTTGTATCAATACTTCACGTGCTTTGGAACCCTCGAAGGAACCAACCACTCCTGCTGCTTCCAACTGATCAATAATCCTTCCGGCTCGGTTATAGCCAAGTTTGAGTTTGCGCTGTATCAGGGAGGTGCTGCCTTGCTGATGAAGGACGATCAGCCGTGCAGCATCGTCAAATAGAGGGTCTCGATCAGAAAGATCAACTTCACCGATGGAGTTGTCTCCATCCTCACCTTCAAACTCAGGCAGGAGATAAGCGTCTGAATAGCCCTTTTGCTCACCGATCCAATCGCAGATGGCATCTACCTCAGGAGTGTCCAAGAAGGCACATTGGAGACGGATCATTTCAGAACCCTGAGAAAGTAGCATGTCTCCCATTCCGATAAGTTGATCGGCACCGCCCGCATCCAAGATCGTCCTAGAGTCAATTTTGGAAGTCACTCGGAAAGAAAGTCGGGCAGGGAAGTTGGCCTTGATGATACCGGTAATCACATTCACAGAAGGTCGTTGAGTTGCAACGACTAGGTGAATTCCAATCGCCCGTGCCAACTGCGCAAGTCTGGCAATCGGACCTTCGATCTCTTTGCCTGCAGTCATCATCAAATCTGCTAATTCGTCAATCACCAAGACGATGTAGGGCATGAAGCGATGCCCGTTTTCGGGATTGAGTTTTCGGGCTACAAATTTTGCATTGTACTCTTTGAGATTTCTGGCACCGGCATCTTTGAGCAGGTTGTATCGATTGTCCATTTCGATACAAAGGGAGTTTAAGGTATAAATTACCTTCTTGGTATCCGTGATGATGGCTTCCTCAGAGCCTGGAAGTTTTGCCAGAAAATGTCTTTCGATTTTATTGAAAAGCGTTAATTCAACCTTTTTGGGATCAACCAGTACAAACTTCAATTGAGAAGGATGCTTCTTATAGATCAGCGATGCCAAAATCATATTCAATCCCACGGATTTACCCTGACCTGTAGCACCCGCCATTAAGAGGTGAGGCATCTTAGCAAGATCTACAACAAAGACCTCATTGGAAATAGTTTTTCCTAGAGCAATCGGCAGATCCTTGTCCGAGCGCATAAACTTCTCCGTACCTAAAACTGCTCGTGCAGGAACAAGTTCTCGGTTTTTATTAGGAACCTCGATTCCTATAGTACCCTTACCCGGTATTGGGGCAATGATTCGAATACCCAATGCAGCCAAGCTAAGGGCAATATCATCTTCCAGGTTCTTGATCTTTGAGATCTTTACTCCCGGTTCGGGGACGATCTCATACAGCGTCACGGTAGGACCAATTGTCGCTTTGATTTCCTGAATGCCGATTTTGAAGTTTTCCAGCGTCTCGACGATTTTGTTTTTGTTTTCCTCGAGCTCCTGTCGGGTAACTGTGACTTTTTGTAGATCGTACTCATTGAGTAGATCGAGGGTAGGATATTGATACCTTGGAAGGTCAAGTGTGGGATCGTAAGGGTCTAGATTTTCAACTTCTTCAGCTGTTTTTTCTTCATTGACTGCTTTAGTCACTGAAAATTGCTTTTCCTCTACTTTTTTGGGTTCGGGTTTATCTTCCGATTCGTCTAGCAGGTTAACTTGATTGATCGAGAATAGGTCCTCTTCCTCTTCAGGCTGCTTTTTAGAATTTTTTGGTTTTTCTTCCTCAGCTCCTTTAATGATCCAGTCTGATCCGTCATCCTCAAACTCTTCCTCTTCGACTCCAAAAGGATCCTCATTTTTGGCCGCAGGCTTAATACTTAAGTCTTCAGAAGTGGACAGTTCATCCTCTTGATCCTCTTCAAAATCAGTATCAGTTGACTTACTGCTAAACCAGTCCAGTTTATCAATATCGAAGAAGAAAATCACAAAAATCAGTAGCGTTCCACCGATTAAAATGAAGGTACCCCATCCCAGAAAATCTGCCGAAAGCTTGGCCAGTTCATAGCCGAATCCTCCCGAAAGGAAGCTCCAAAAGGAATAGCCTTGAACCAAAATCACAATGTATCCGGTCAATAATCCCAACCAAAAGGTGAAGAATAAGGCAAAGGAAGCATAGCGGGTCAATGATATCAGCGAAAACCGGAAAGTCCAGCGAAAACCAATCAGAAATAGGAAAGGAGGGAAGAGAAAAGCGGCGAGACCAAACCACCGGTAAATCATCCAATGACCTGCCTGTGCACCCAAATAACCCAGCCAGTTTTGGGATTCACGGGCAGCTGCTCGGACTTCTTCAGTGTCAGAATTCATCACCACGCTTTGATCAGCAGGACCATTAAGCAGGTAGCTAATAAAGGCAATAAAGAGAAATATCCCTGCCGACATCAGGGTGATTCCGAGGGCGAGTACAAATTTGGAGCTCTTGAAAGAACCCATAGAAAATTTGAAACCGCTGCCTTTGGTACTGGGCTTTTTGGCTTTTTCTCCTTTTTTACGAAAAGTGTTGGTCCTGGGTGAATTAGTGGCCATGAATATCGATAGCGTCCTTGGGTTAGATACCGGATTTAAGGGTTAAGATGGTCAAATTACTTCGAAAAATAAGGGGTTATCCCCTTTTTGATTCGTTTTATCAAGGCAGGTCCCTCATAAATCATGCCTGAGTAAACCTGAACTAGACTAGCGCCGGCTTCCAGTTTCTCGATGACATCATCTGCGGAAAATATTCCCCCCACACCGATGATAGGGAAGGCCCCTTTTGATTTTTCATGTAAGTAGCGGATGACTTCGGTGCTTCGGCTTTTGAGTACTTTGCCACTGACACCTCCTGCACCGATGGATTCTACTTCTCCTTTATCAGTCATGAGTTGTGATCGGGCTATGGTTGTGTTGGTGGCGATTACCCCAGCGATTTGAGTTTCGCCCACGATTTCAATGATGTCATCCAGCTGTCCATCAGTGAGATCAGGCGCTATTTTGAGTAAGATAGGCTTTGGCTTTTCCTTTTGATCGTTAGCACTCTTTACTGCAGAAAGCAGCGCCTTCAAAGGCTCTTTTTCCTGTAAGTCCCGAAGATTGGGGGTATTGGGAGAGCTGACATTGACTACAAAATAATCTACATAATCGTGTAGGGCTTCAAGACAGTAGAGGTAGTCGTCCACTGCATTTTCATTAGGAGTTACTTTGTTTTTTCCGATGTTCCCGCCAATGATTACATCTGATTTTCGCTTTTTCAGTCGCTCCACCGCTGCCAAAACACCTCCATTATTAAATCCCATTCGATTGATTAGGGCTTGATCTGTAGGTAGTCTGAAGAGTCGGGGAAGGGGATTGCCAGCTTGAGGTTTTGGGGTCAAGGTTCCGATTTCGATAAATCCAAAACCTAGCATGGCCATTTCATCGATCAGCTTGGCATCTTTATCAAATCCGGCAGCAAGACCGATAGGATTTTTGAATTTTAACCCAAAAACTTCCCGCTCCAAGCTAGGATGCTCGTAGTCAAAGTTCCCCTTCACCAAGGATTTGACCAAGGGGAGGTTAAACGAAAGCTTGGTCATGTCAAAAGTAAAATGATGAGCAGCTTCTGGTGGAAGTTGAAAGAGTAGAGGTTTCAGTAGTTTTTTATACACAGCGCAGGATTTTTCGACCTGTACAAAGGTAGGCAATCCCCATTAAAATTACCCCAGGTAGAAGAGCGCTCAGCAGCTACAATCCTTGACAAGGTTTTTAATCCCTTTTCGGGTGGCCACTGTTACGGCTTTGGCGACACTTCCAAAATTCATAGAGAGCGTTTCCCCGTCACCGATTGGGATAGGAAGTCCATTTATCGTCGTTTCGACGGCATAGTCTGAGACAATATCTCCCGTGGCAGTTTCAAAAAGCCCCACTCGAAGCATGCTGCTGACTTGAGTATCTTCCTCCCAATAAGTACCCGCCTCAGGATAGTTGGGATCGATGGCCCTCCAGTTTCCTGACCAGCCACTTTCTCCCAAGCTCAATCCCAATAAATAGGGGATTCCCAATTCCAAATTGATATTGGCACGCTGTACGGGGTCATTGACGTCTTTGATGCCGGCATTGAGTAGCTCAAATTCCATGCGGTCATACAAGTCCACTTGGGTAAAACCCTCTTCTCTAAAAATTTCCAAAATCATACGTTCTAATTGATTGATTTGGCTGGTACTCAATTGCTGAAAGCTGGGTTCCCACTGTAGCGGCATAAGCAGTATGCCGTCTGATTTGCTGACGCAGGTCTGACATTTGATTCTGGGGTAAATTTTGGTGCTGGAGCAGGAAAAATAAAGGGAAATAAGAAAGAATAAAGGGATAATCTTTTTCAAAGTAGGCTAGTTTAAAAGAGAATGGAACCTCATCTTAATACTATCGAAATACAAATTAGGTTGCCTAATTCATCAGATTTTTACTTTGCATATCCCCTTCCTGAAAAACGAAACAAACGGACACCGAGAGACAGTAGGTGAGCGAAGTCGAACCAAGTCGAGGTGGATATTATGAAAACTTGGGTACCGGCAGAATTCCGTATTTCCATATTTTTTTGGATATCCGGAACTTTGCCAGTAGCCAATTTCGAAGTTCAAATGAATTAGTAAATACCTATTCTTGGAATTCTTCGGTCTTCCGTCTACGGTCTCCAAACCCAAAATAAAGAGAATATTCTTCTACTGGTAGAATAGCGAATAATCAGATAATTTTTTGATTACTTATCCGGCCAACCCTCAGCCCATTTGGAAAGAATACCCGCCAGCCCTGTTCCCATTAAAATAATGCTAAATGTCAATAGGATATCAGCATTGGGATTTCCATTGATTTTAAAATAAGCGCCTAGAATCGCCGCGGTGTTTGCCAAAAAGAGTAATCTAAGGCATAAATACCTTCTTCTGTTGAGTGATTTGAAAATTGACCTGAGCATTATTCTACAATATTAAATTTTTCACCGGCTTCTTTTCTGCTATAGGCATTGAAATGCCACCATTCCGAGCCGATTCCCGTAAATCCGGCTTGATTCATCACTGTTCGGAGTATCTCCCGATTTGCGATTTGCGATTGGGTGATGACCCCTTCTTCTAGCATTTGATCTTCCCTGTCGGGATAGGCGGCATAGCCGAAGAAGTCATAGCCTGTCCCCATGTCCAACACCGAATCAGCTTTGGTATCAAAAATGGTCAAATCCACTGCTACCCCGAAATTGTGGAGGCTCCCCACTTTTGGGTCAGCCACATAAAGTGGTTTGATACTGTCGGGTTTATCCAAATTGTCCCAGAGAATCTGCTGAACGGACCTCGGCCTTACTCCATCGTACACATGAAGCGTCAAGTGTGGAAATTCTGCTTGTAGCATTTCTTGGGCTTTTTGGAGTCGTACTATCGCCTCAGGCTGTAAATAAGCTCGGTTCAGCTCCCCATACACATCTTCTCCGAAGAAATTGTCCGTAGTCGAATATTTTAATTCCACGCGAATTCCGGGAATTTGCTCCTCAACATTCTCCAATCCTTGGTCGATGAGTTTTTGCTCAAGTTCCGGAAGTGGTGCCGGGTTTAATTCTGCAATTGGTCGGGCATTTCTGACCTGATTTTCGGTGAATTTCTCCTGCTCACTTTTAGGAGCGGAACAGGAAATTACCAGTAATGAAAGAATGAAACCAATGTATTTCAAAAGCTTACTTGTTTTTGTTGACTAAAGTAGCGGAAGCCTGGGCAGTAGGTAGCACGACAATATCAGCCAAAACCACGTGAGGAGGACGATTGACACAGAATTCTACGATTTCGGCGATATCTTGGGCTAAGAGGGGTTCGTAGCCCTGATAGATTTTCTCCGCCCGCTCTTCATCTCCCTTGAAACGTACCAAAGAAAATTCGGTTTCTACCAAACCGGGATGAATGCCGATGACTTTGACTCCAAATGGATTGAGATCAATTCGCATTCCCTGGGTAATCGCATCTACGGCGTGCTTCGAGCCGCAGTAAACATTTCCGTTGGGATAAACTTCTTTTCCGGCGATTGAACCGATGTTGATGATGGTTCCCGATTTCCTTTCGCACATAGTGGGAATGATGGCTTTGGAAACATAAAGTAGTCCTTTGACATTGATGTCTATCATAGCATCCCAATCCGCTGTGTCTCCTGTCTGAATAGGGTCTAGTCCGTGGGCATTTCCGGCATTATTGACGAGAATATCGATGTTTTTCCAAGGTTCGGGAAGGTTTCCCAAAAGCTTGAAAACGGCCTCCTTATCTCTGACATCAAAGGTCAAGGGAAGTAATTTCCTTCCTTCAGGCATTTCATTTTTTAAGGCTTCCAGTCGGTCAGTTCTTCTACCCGTAGCGATGATGTCGTAGCCGTTTTTGGCCAAAATCAGCGCACATGCTTTTCCTATTCCTGAGGTAGCTCCGGTGATGAGGGCGATTTTTTGTTCCATAGCTAAATGTAGGATTATTCCCCAAAAAACTAAAGTCAAGCGAATGTTTAGCCTTATTGAAAATTCAAATAGATAGTGATGTTTTTCCGCTTGATGGATGAAATCGCATCCCGGATGTCTGCCTGTGTATTTTCTGCTTGATAAATATTATTCAAGCCATGAGAAAAGCGGATCTCTGGAGCAAACTTAAAATATTTGAAATAAATTTCGAATCCCATCCCTAGCTCTATCGTGTAATCTTGCCCGGTCGTGACAAGATCTTCCAAATTGGCTTCTTCTTGAGTTTTGGTCCGAAACTGATAACTGGCGCCTCCCAGGAAATACATCCTTGTGTTGTTGAATCGCTGAGAGCGATATTTGAAAAGCAAGGGAAGCTCTACCATGGTAGATTCCGAATTAAGTGTGACGATATCACTATTGACGATGACATCCTCATTGGTATTGGGACTGCCTGGTGTAGGCTGGAAATTAGGCGGAAAGTAATGGATTTCAGTTTTAAACTCGTAAAAGCCCACCTTGGGAGTGAAGAGCATCTGTACTTGATCATGAAAACGCAGCATTCCGATAAACCCTAGCGAAAAACCTGGAGAATATCTTGGGAATATGCCTCTGACATTCGGAGATACATTATCCGCGGGAGTGACAAAAGCATCCGAGTATTTGATTCGGAAGCTGCTGTTGTGTCCAGCGAGGAAAAATCCATAAGAAATCAGTTTTTCATCCGAACCGGCGGAACTCGTCAGTCCAAACATCCCCTGTCCATAGGACAAGGAATTGGCACAAAAAAGGAAGAAAACAAGACCAAGCGCGAGGATTATTTTTCCCCGACGTAGATTGAGCTTATTCCAAAAGTGAGTGGTTTGCATACGGTGCTGTGAAATCCGACTTTTTTAAGTACAGCTAGAAAATCTTGTCCATCCGGAAAGGCCTGTACTGATTCTGGGAGATAAGTATAAGCAGAATTGTCCTTGGATACAATCTTTCCTATTTGAGGAAGCACTGCATTGGAATAAAAGGCATATGCTTGCTTCATCGGAAAGGCTTTTGGCTTGCTGAATTCCAAAATGACTGTTTTTCCTCCAGGCTTCAACACCCGATACATATCTGCGAGTCCCTTTTCGAGATTTTCGAAGTTCCTAACTCCAAATGAAACGATGACAGCATCAAACTTATTATCTTCAAAAAGCAAACCTTCTGAATCACCAAGGTGCATTTCGATTTTGTCCTCGTATCCTCGCTTCTTCATTTTCTTACGACCTTCGGAAAGCATCCCCTCTGAGATATCTACCCCGATGATCTTATCCGGATTCAGTGCCAAAGCCTCGATCGCAAAATCTCCCGTGCCCGTAGCAATATCCAAGATCAACTTCGGCTGATCTTTTTTGAGCATTTTGATGGCTTTTTTTCTCCAAATGATATCAATCCCCAAACTCAAGACATGATTCAAAAGATCATATTTCGGGGAAATATTATTGAACATTTCAGCCACCTGGGCTTTTTTGGGGTCTTCTTTATCTTTGTAAGGAACTACGGACATCACAAATCGGTCTAATTGCACGCAATATTACAGAAGAAACCCGAGGAATCGAAAAATGTTGAGATTGCTGAGCATTCTCCTGCTAAATATTATTCCCCTATTTTTGCAGAGAAATCAAAACCTATGATTAAGAAAGCAGAATTTGTCGTCTCCAATGCTGATCCGAGTAATTGCCCCAAGCCTGACAGGGCAGAAGTGGCTTTCATCGGTCGATCTAATGTGGGCAAAAGCTCTTTGATCAATGCCCTGACTGATAAAAAAGGCTTGGCAAAAACTTCTCAAAAGCCGGGCAAAACCCAATTGATCAATCATTTCCTAATCAACGATCGCTGGTACATGGTGGATTTGCCGGGGTATGGATTTGCCAAAGTCAATGTCAAAGTCAAAGAAGGTTGGGAAAATATGATCCATACTTATCTGATGAAGCGGGAAAATTTATGTGGAGTATTTGTCCTGATTGACAGTCGGCTGGAGCCACAAAAAATTGATTTGGATTTTTTACTTTGGTGCGGGACCCAAGGTGTTCCGGCGGCCTTGGTTTTTACTAAAGCTGACAAACAGTCTAAAAGCAAGACGAGTTTGAATGTCCATAAATTTCTCGAAAAGACAGAGGAGCTTTTTGAGGAAGCCCCGGATTACTTTGTGACGAGTGCAGAGTCCGGATTGGGGAAGGAAGAATTATTGACCTTTATCGAGGAATTGGTCAAAGAATACGAAAGTGGTTTAAACTCTTGATGTCATTTCTATATTTGCAAGCTGAAAACTATAACCGATGAATTTTAAAGATATTGCTACCGTAGCCGGCAAGCCCGGATTGTATAAAGTATTAAAACCTTCACGTACTGGGGTGATTTTGGAAAGTATGGATGAAAAGAAGGCCAAGTTGGTGGCAGGAATGTCTCAAAGGGTTTCTATCTTATCGGATATTTCCATTTATACCTTGACCGAAGAAGGCGCTGAACCCCTAGAGTCTGTGATGCAAAAAATCGAAGCGGAATTTCAAGGCGATCTCGGCCTTGATGCCAATCCGGATGATGCAGAACTGAGGGCATTCATGAAGCACATCCTCCCTGAAGTGGACGAGGCTAGAGTTTATACCTCTGATATTAAAAAATTGATCTCATGGTATAAAATCATTCGCGTTCAGGCGCCTGAGGTCTTAGAACCTTCAAGTGAAGAGGATTCTGAAAAAGAAGATCAAGAATCAAAATCATAATCCATAGCCCGCTCAGTCGGGCTTTTTTTTGCTAGTATGGAAAATTGGCAATCAGAAATAGAGCAATCGGCTTACGAATTGATACAGGTAGATTGGGCGCTTCCTGATTTTCAATCTAAATGGTCCGAACAGGAACTTTTGGCGATTCTTGCCAGAGCGATCGAGCAATTGCTCAACAGGGATTTTGAAAAACTCCTGCAGCTTTGCTATCGGATAGACCTCGGGGAGGAAAAATTGAGAAAAATCCTACATGAATCTGAACCCGACCAGATTTCCATGGATCTGGCCAAAGCCCTTTGGGAGCGGCAAAAGCAAAAAGCTGAAATTAGGAGGAAGTATTCTTGAATGAATATGCCAATGGCGAAATACCTCTCACTTCGTTCGATGAAATAAGGTTGGCTTCGCTTCCCAAGATACGCATTTGGCGAAATACAGCCTCGTTCCTCGGCTGAAATAGGCTCCCTGCGGTCGCGAGATACAGCTGTGCCGAAATACAGCATAAAAAATAAGCTTTTCTAGACTCAGGAAAGTTTATTTCAATTTATTTCAGCTCGCTTGCGAGCTGTTTTTCTATTGTATGTCTATCATATCTATTGAAAAGCTCCTGCTCTAAACCTGAATACACTGTCTTTACTACTTTAACTCTTTGCAGGAGCTTATTTCAGCTCGCTTGCGAGCTTTATTTCTATCGTATTTCTACTGTATTTCTACCATATATCACAAAACTTCCTACTTCTAACTCAAATCATTCCTGAATCTCAATCACCTTAAATTCTGTTCGTCGGTTGACTTGATGCTCTTCTTCGGTCTGTGCGTTTTCGATGATCAGTTGAGATTCTCCGTAACCTTTGGCCACCAATCGATCAGGATCAATTCCTTGGGAGACGATATAATCCACCGCAGATTGCGCTCTACGCTGAGATAAGTCTAAGTTATAAGCATCCGAAGATCGCGAATCGGTATGCGAACTCAGCTCAATTCTGATGGCGGGGTTATCTTTTAGAATCTGTACCAATTTATCCAACTCCACAGCGGCATCCGCTCGGATTTCTGCTTTATCCAGATCGTAATAAATGTTTTCCAAAATGATGGACTTATCCAAAATCAACTGGTCTAAGACGACCGTAGTGTCTAGACTTACATTGGTGACGTCTTGGATAAGTGTGGAGGGATCAGGTGTTTTCCCTCTTGTAGTATAAGTGATTGACTTGGAGAAATATCCACCTTTGGAGGTGATGATGGTGTAATCGGCCTCCGGCTCCATGGTAAAGCGAACGCGCCCGTTGGAGTTGGAGAAGTCTCCGCCGATTTGTTTGTTATTGCCGTCATAAAGCACCACCCTCGCTTGCTGTAGGATTTGATCTTCCTCTCCGGCCACCCGTTCCTTGGTCGTCACGTTGAGAAGTACATTGACGATTTTTGGAGTAGGGGTTTTGTCCTCAAAATAATAAATATCATCGTCCCCAACTCCGCCTTCTCGGTTGGAAGAGAGAAAGCCTTCTTTTGGATAATTCGTGAAGAAAATCGAAAAATCATCCGCCGAGCTGTTGATATTTTCCCCGAGGTTGGTGATAATTTGTTTTCCCTCTTCATTGGTTTCGGCTACGAATAGATCGAGCTTTCCGAATCCGGGATGCCCGTCTGAAGCAAAGAAGAATTTGCCATCGGGAGCCATTCTTGGAAATAGCTCATTTCCGGCCGTATTGATATTGGGTCCGAGGTTTACTGCATTTCCAAAATCTCCATTGGCCAGTTTGGTGGCTTTGTACAGGTCTATTCCCCCAAAACCTCCCGGACGATTGGAAGCAAAATACAGCACCTCTCCATCCGGACTGAAAGATGGGGTGGAGTTCCACCAAAATTCATCTTCATTCACCGGCATCCAAATGGGCTGAGTAAATCCAGCACCTCTAAAATAAGAGACAAACAAGGCGGTTTCTGGCAGATCTTTGGGAGAGGTGGAATTACCCCGTGCATAAATAATCGTATTTCCATCCGGACTGATGGCTGCTGCAGCTTGATTTAAGCCCTCCTCATTTTGAAATTCGGGTAGGGGTTGAATCCCACTCACATCCACTCGGAGGTCTTCGGCTCGCGTACGGAAAAGCTTCGTATAAGGAGCTCCCGTGGCCGGATAAATACCAGAGGCCTGTCTGGCACTGGTAAAATATAAAAACTGCTCGCTGACAATGGGGGCATAATCCGGACCGGAAGTATTCAGTTCTCGATAGTTGACCAATTCATGGTAAGGCCAGTAATTTTCGATTCCTTTGGCAAAGGCTATCCCCGATAGTTCTTGATCAACTCTAGCCAAAAGGCTTTCGTCTTGGGTGTTTTCTTTTGCTTTTTCAAAGGCTTCTTTTGCCTTTTCATCTTCCTGTTGGGCTTTCAAGCTTTGACCTAGAAAGAAGTAATTTTCAAAAGTAGGATCCTCTTCCGCCAACTTTTCATAATAAGGAGTCGACTTTTCTATGCGATTGGAGAGACGATAGCTCTCTGCCACGATTTGATTGGCCTCTAAATTTTCCGGATCCTCTTCCAGAATCTGACTGAAGGTGTTAATCGCATACTGATATTCCCCGGAAAGGTACTGCTCGGTTCCTTTTTCCTGAAGGCTTTTACAGCTTCCTAGGAGAATGATAATGGAAAGGAAACCCAAAAAGTAATGTTTCATGGTCATGGATATTGAGGATCTACGCTGAATATTACTAATTAATTTGGAAAATATTTATTTAACCAACTTTTCTCTGCTGAAACCCAAACCTGCTGAAGATCGGATTTAGCCTGAATCTGAGGATTGATCACTAAGGTATCGGGCTGAATTTCACCGGATTGAATTTTGGATTTGATGCCTAGCGCTTGAGTCACCTGAATCTTTCCTGCCGCCGATTTAAAACTCACCTTGCCGCTATCAGTAAGGTTGACTTGAAGTCGGGCTTCCAAATCCTTGAGTGTTCTTACTGAGCTATCGATGGAGCATCCGCTTGCGCCAGGACCGCTTTCATCCACTGCCAAAACAAGCACTTGCTGATCTATAATTGTGTAGGAAGTAGGTAGTGGATTGCCGTGGACATTCCAGCGCTCACAAAATAATTTTAGCTGCTGATCGATCCAATCTATTTCGGAAGAAGTAAACTCCCGTTCGGCCTGATAGACCCAAACGCGACTGCTCTCGGGCATATTTTCGAAATTGATGTACATTTTGTTTGTTCTAATTGAAAAACCCTTTCTACCTAACGGCAAAAAGGGTCAAATTGATTCAACTTAGGATGTTCAAATCCCCATATCTTTCGCGATCATTTCGGCGAGGTCATAGACCTTGACCTTTTCTTCCTGCTCTTTGTTTTTGACCCCATCGGTCATCATGGTCAAGCAGAATGGACATCCTACGGCAATGGTACTTGCTCCAGTCGCTAAGGCTTCTTCAGTCCGCTCGATATTGATGTCTTTTTTTCCGTTTTCAGGTTCTTTAAACATTTGTCCGCCTCCTGCCCCACAGCAGAGTCCTTTGGTGCGGCAGCGCTTCATTTCGACCAACTCCACGTCCAAAGCCTTGATGACTTCCCGAGGAGCTTCATAGACATTATTGGCGCGGCCTAGAAAGCAGGAATCGTGAAAGGTGATTTTCTTCCCTTTGAACTCTCCCCCGCCTTTCAAAGCAACTTTACCCTCATTGATCAATTGCTGGAGAAACTGGGAATGATGTATGACTTCGTATTCGCCTCCGAGGGCAGGATATTCATTTTTGATGGTATTAAAGCAATGCGGACAAGCCGTTACTACCTTTTTGATGTTGTATCCATTGAGTACTTGGATATTGGCAACGGCCTGCATTTGAAACAGAAATTCATTTCCAGCACGTCGGGCAGGATCTCCCGTACAGGCCTCCTCCGGGCCCAAAACGGCAAATGAAACTCCTACTTTGTTCAATATTTTTACAAAAGCCTGGGTCACGGCTTTGTATCGGTCGTCAAATGAACCGGCACAGCCTACCCAAAAAAGGACTTCGGGCTCCTGCCCATTTGCAGCCATTTCGGCCATGGTGGGTACTTTATAGGTTGACATAATTCTGATTTACGATTTAAGATTTTGGATTTACGAGTGGCTGAGAAGCTTTTGACCTTATGCTTTAAAGTGGAGGCTCAATTTTCATATTGGGCAAGCATCGGACATCGGACTTCCAGCATCGGACTTTCTACTTGTTCATTTCTTCTTCCTTGACGGAATCGGCCCAATTGAAGCGATCTTGAGGACTGAATTTCCAAGGAGAGAAGCTGGTTTCCATGTTTTGGAACATGGCATTCCACTGTGCAGGGGATCCGGACTCCTCCATGGCAGTATAGCGTCTCAACTGCAAAATAATAGATAGGGGATCAATATTGACGGGGCAGGCTTCTACACAGGCATTGCAGGAAGTGCATGCATTGATTTCCTCCTGTGTGATGTAATCGCCCAAAAGTGATTTGCCGTCTTCCAGTCCCGGACCACCACTATCCAAGCTTTTTCCTACTTCCTCCGCACGGTCGCGGACATCCATCATGATTTTTCTTGGGGATAATTTTTTACCGGTCAGATTGGCGGGGCATTCAGCCGTGCATCTTCCGCATTCGGTGCAGGAGTAGGCATTCAATACATTGACCCAAGTGAGGTCATTGATGTCTTTAGCACCAAACCGGCCAATCTCAGCAGGAGGTTCGGAGGCATTATCCGAAGGAATTCCCAGCATCATATTGACTTCATTAGTCACCTCGGGCATGTTGATCATTTCGCCTTTAGGCTTCAGGTTGGAATACCAAGTATTGGGAAAAGCCAAGAAAATATGCAAATGCTTGGAATAGGTCACGTAAATAGCAAAGGCCAATATCCCTGCGATGTGAAACCACCAAGCAAATCGCTCAATGAAAACCAGCGTTCCGTTGGAAAATCCTTCGAATAGGGGCTGAATCAGACTGCTGAAAAACAAGGTGCCTAACGCGATGTAATGCTCATCTCCTCTATTAGCCAAAATCTGATCCGTAGCATTCATGGTCAGAATAGCGAACATCAAAACGATCTCAATCACCAAAATCAAGTTCCCATCCAAAGCGGGCCAGCCTTTCATTTCAGGCTTTTGGAATCGCTCTACTTTGGTGACATTTCTTCTCATCAGGAAGGCCACACAGGCAAGTAATACTGCCACTGCCAGAAATTCGAAAATATTCATGGCTACAGTATATACTCCGCCTAAAATCGGAGCAAATAGCCGATGAGTGCCTAATATTCCGTCGAGAATAAATTCCAATACTTCCAAATTGATCACCACAAAACCGACATAGATCAGCAGGTGGAGAAAGGCGGGGATAAAGCGTTTAAACATTTTCTGCTGTCCAAAAGCCACGAGAAACATGGTTTTCCAGCGGGTGTCTGTTTGGTCATTTCGGGTTTCGGCTTTTCCGAGGAGAATGTTTCTTTTCAGAAATTGGATCCTTTTGCTCAGAATATAGCCTGCAGCGCCTAAAATGATCAAAAATGCGAGTTGAGGTAAAAAGCTCATATTGATGATATTAGCGTTTTGTTTGGGTTTATGTAAATAATTTTTTCTTCAAATGATTTGTATCGAAATACCAAATACCTACCTTTGCATCACTTTACAAAACGGTGATGTAGCTCAGTTGGTAGAGCATCGGACTGAAAATCCGTGAGTCGGTGGTTCGAGTCCACTCATCACCACCAGCCCTGAAGCAATTCAGGGCTTTTTTTATGTCATTATTTTCGGACCTTCTGTTCATCTTCTATTCTGTTCTTGTTCGCAAAATATAAAATAGTCTGCATGCATACTATTTTAAGGCTAATTTAAAACAAATCTAAAATCAGGTTCAGTGAAATTAACAGATTGTAAGGTAAACTGTTGGAAATAGCTTGGAATGCCCACTTTTGTGAGATAAATCAAAAAAAACTCGATAAAGCTGTAACTTTTTGGAATCCCATGCATCACCTACCTGAATGAAGTCATTTTTTGAAGCACATATTTGGCCCATGCGAAGTCGACTGTATCGGCTCATTTATCTGTGGGTAAGAGACAGAAGTCTTGCCGAAGATTTGCTTCAAAATGTCTTTGAGCGTTCTTTTCAAAAACAGGAGGAGCTTCAAAAGCACCCCAATCTTAAGGGTTGGCTGGTGAAATCATTGAAAAATGAGGCTTTAATGCACTTTCGACAGTCTTCCAAGCTTAGTGCTTTGGATGATTTGGAAAACCTTCCAATCGCTGAGGACAGGGAAGAGAAGCAGGAGGATCGTTTAGAAATCGTTTACCTACTGCTTCGTGATTTGCCTAAAAAACAACAGGAGATCTTCCAATTGCGCGAAATGGAAGGCTTGACGTATGAGGAAATTGCCGAGTACCTCGAGATAAGTTTGGAGCAGGTCAAAGTCAGTTTACACCGGGCAAGGCAATCTATTCGAAAAGAATTGATAAAGAAAAAAGAAGAATCATGACTACCAGAATCGAGTTCTTACGCAATAAATATTATGCTGCTGAGACGAGTCTTGCCGAAGAGCAGGAGCTTAGGGCTTTACTTCGTGAATCAGAGGGCTATGAGGAGGACAAGATGCTTTTTGGCCTACTTGAGGCAGGACTTAGTGCTGAACCGGATCAGCTAACCTACCCAAAAAGCAGAAAGTCCATCACGCTAAACTTTCAATGGCTGGGTTGGGCGGCAGCTTTGGTTGTAATGGTTGGCAGTCTTTGGATGTATCGAGGCTATGTAGTGCAACAGCGAGAGGAAGCCGCCTTTCGCGAGGTAATGCAGGCCTTGTCCATCGTGCAGGGAAATTTGGAAAGAGGCAGGGATCAATTGGATCCCCTAAAAGAGTTGCGCTACCTGAATACACCTCAGGAGCTATTTGATTTAGACCAATAGAAATATGAAAAAGATAATTATACTACTGACACTCCTCTTGGGAGTATTCTTCCAGGGTTTTGCCCAAGAAGATGCAATACAGCGTTTTTTTTCCAAATACATGGAAGACGATCGCTTTAGTCGTGTGTACATTTCACCCAAAATGATGCAGATGGCCGGAGGCTTTCTGAAAAATAATGCGGGAGATGATCAAGATACCGAGGATATGGGAAGCCTGATTTCTAAAATCAAGGGAATTCGCATTCTGTCCTCCGAGGAAGTCGACGGGATGACATTGTACAAGGAAGCGATGGGTACCCTGACCAAAAACCAATACGAAGAACTGATGGATGTGCAAGACAAGGGGAGTAGCTTGAAATTTATGATTCGGGAGCGAAATGGTCTGATTCAGGAATTGATGATGGTTTCGGGCAGCGGGAAGGAATTTTCGCTAATCTCTCTTCTTGGAAGCTTTACCTATGAGGATCTGAATTTATTGGCGGAAAAGACCTCCCTCCCGGGGATGGATAAATATGGAAAGGGTCCGAAAGGGATAAAGTAAGACGAAAGATGGGAGACGGAAGATCGGAGACCGAAGACTGAAGGCCGGAAAGGGGAGACGGGAGACCGAAGACGGAAGATAGGCTTGTCAATAAAATCTTCACCCTGCTTTTGGCGGGATGGGTTTTACAGGGTAAAAAGAGGACATACAATTATTAGTGATTAAAATGAATAAACAAATGAGAAATACTTTCTTTTTGGCATTGGGCTTTTTGGCTTTGGCGTTTACAGCCTCTGCTCAAAATGATCCCTACACCTCCATCAATCAAAAACTGGCTAACCAAGCCCAAGAGCCCAGTCAACTTTGGCCTATGGATTTGGAAGGAATACCGGTCAAGGATGAAGCCTTGAAATTGAAATACACCTTTCCTTTTCTATCTGAGGATTCTGAATTGGCATTTAATTTCAGCCAATTTAAAAAATTGGAAAGCAGCGTGTACGATTTATCAAAGTTGAATGCTAAAGAATTGATCGAGGGATTTAATGCAGGGATTCCTTCAGATTTTAAGGAAGATTTCTCCAAAATTGGATCCGAAGACTTTTGCTTGATGTATTCCAAGGCTGAGAAAAATCAGCCTAAGGAAGTCTATCTGATGGTCGGAAACCGAAATCAGGCAGAATTACTTCACTTTACCTACTCACAGGATGCCGGCACAAATCACCAAAACCTCAAAATTGAATTAAATAACGTATTAAACTAAACCAACAGATGAAATCGAGCATGACGTAGCCGTCACACACTGGTATGACTATCATCCATGCGAGATTCCACCCCGATACTCGGGACAAGTTGTGACCATTAAAAAACAATTATAGACACATGAATTCGAGCATGACCCAAAGCGACACACAGTGGTATGATTATAATGCTTGCGAAGATTCCATGTGGCCATTAAAAATCAAATTATAAACACATGAAAAAGCTACTATTCACTTTGGCCTTTGTAGGCCTTGCAGTTCAACTCTCCGCTCAAAGTAAATCAATCGCACAGCTCAAGGAAAAATACAAAGGACACGAAGACTTCTTTAATATGGAGTTGGGAGGTAATTTCCTCAACTTTGCCGAAGGCTTCAAGATTGATATCGATGAAGACGATATGGCCACTGTGGCCAAATCCATAGAGAAGCTCAACTTCTTCAAGCTTCCTGAAAATGCCGATAGAAGCGGTGCTGAATATAAGGCTCTCAAAAAAGGTTTAGAAAAAGAGCGCTATGAATTACTGATGGAAATGGCAGATGAGGGCGAAATCCGGGTTTATTCTAAAGGTGCAAAAACCATTTCTGACTTGGTTGTTTTGGTAGGAGGAGGTGAGGGGGATCTTATGGTGGTCGAACTCAAAGGAAGTTTTGCTCAGGAAATGGTGGAAAAAGCCATGGCTCAGCGGCAGTAATTGACCCAATTAATCTCATAAATTGACCCGGTTAGATTTCATCTTTCCGGGTTTTTTCGTCCTTAAAGGAGTAGATTTTTGAATTTTTAAAAAAAAGTAAAAATTTTTTTCTTCCATACAAACGATTGCGAAATCATTAAATTACAGATACGTGTAATGACAAGATTTTGTAAAAAATAATGAAACCAAATAAAATTTTAAAAAAGGCTATTTTTCCCT
>NZ_FNAC01000029.1 GCF_900101705.1 Algoriphagus faecimaris
AATTTTTCATCACCGTGGGTGTAAGCCCACGGATAAGAATCTACACACCTGGATAAAGCCCTGCAGGGGCGACACTTCTCCATAGGTCCTAATGGGGAAAGGTATTTTAATAAAAACTAGCTATACAGGTCAGAACTTGAAAATTGTCCATTGCACATTGAAAATTGCCAGACCCCGTTTCCATCTTGCTGGCATTGGCCTTGAGGTTTCCGAAAAAAACAAGGGACAGCGCTGGGATCGTCGTAAAACCAAATACCCCGCATTTCGTTTGCCTGCGCTGCATTCTGGCCCTTCGCTAAATTTGTCCTTTTGGACAAATTATTAACGCTCAGTCCTCTCCTCCCTCATACGGGGCTATTCATAGTTTGACCCCTTCAGGGTCAGCTGGGTTCGACTTTGTGCTCGTTGTAAAATGAGCTAGTCCCGAACCTGCCTTTGCCGGTAGGCAGGCCTACGGCACTTCGATATGATTCATCGATTAAACAGTTCGACAATTCATCACTTCCCCATCAATACCTTCCTGACAATTATTGTCTAATTCCGAAATGACTCAAGTACATTCCTTACTTTTGAATATGGAATTTGCTATCGTCGATATAGAGACCACAGGAGGAAATGCGAAGTTGGGAGGTATTACAGAAATCGCCGTAGTGATCCATGATGGACATCAAATCGTGCATGAGTTTCAGACTCTCATCAACCCTGAACAGGGAATTCCCACTTATATCACGGGATTGACTGGAATAGATAACCAAATGGTTCGGTATTCCCCCACTTTTGAGCAGATAGCAGAGCAACTTTGGGAATTGCTGGAAGGCCGCGTTTTTGTAGCTCATCAGGTTAATTTTGATTTTGGCTTTATCGCTGAGGCTTTTTCCAGATTGGGCAGAAAGCTTTCCAGCCCCAAACTCTGTACCGTTAGGCTAGCGCGAAAGGTTTTTCCAGGAATGCGCTCTTACAGCTTAGGAAGGATCTGCGAGAGCAAAGGCATTCCGATTTTAGCCCGGCACCGAGCCATGGGAGACGCTAAGGCCACGGCTATCCTTTTTGATCAAATGCTAAAAGTGAATAAAGCACATATTTATGAATCCCTGAAAAAAAATACTGGGCTGACTTTTCTGCCTCCTAACTTTCCTTTGAGTCGATTTCGAGAAATACCTGAGGAAACAGGGATTTATTACATGCTGGACAATAAGGGGAAGGTCATTTATGTAGGAAAAGCAAATAATATCAAAGAGCGATTTAAGGGCCATTTTACAGGACAAGCCCTACCTCATTTAAAAAATCAGCTTAAAGTCGAAATCCATAATTTAAAATGGGAGTTGACCGGAACAGAATTTATGGCCCTCATTCTGGAAGCCTTGGAGATTAAGCGTCTCTGGCCAAAATATAATTCGGCCCTAAAAATGCCCAAAACACTTTGGGGCTTGTTTTCCTATATCGATGGCGTGGGTTATCAGCGGTTTCAAATAGCCAAAGTCAGTGCATCACTCCAACCTTTGGAGACCTTTTTTTCTAGGGAAGAGGCTCAGGATTTTCTGAAGGAAGCTCTGAGTCAGCATTCACTTTGTGCAAAATTGTCCGGACTGAGAAAAGTAAACTGTGCTGATGTGAAAGATCAAAATTGTTATGGTGCTTGCGAACAAAAAGAGGGAATAACTGACTATAATGAGCGCACGCAACAATTTCTTTCAAGAATAAAAGAAAGTAGAGGAGCAATCGCCATCGAGCTACCTGGAAGAGCTAGCCATGAAAAAGCCTGCTGTGTTTTTGAAAACGGTATGCTGACCAAGTATGGCTTTTTTGAAGAGGCCACTTTTAAAGAAGCCCAATTAAACCCTGTAAAACCCTTTCCTGAAACGGCTTACATTTTAAGACAATTTTTCCATCGTTTTTCTACAGATCAAATCCAAGTGTTAAGTCATTCGGAATCTGTAAGCCAAGAGTGGACATTAGGTTTTTAAATAGAATTCTCAGCGAGATAGATTTTTGTCATCAAAAAAATGTCTTTGAAAGACAATCACTGCTTTACCTACTTATCAAAGATTAATTGATAAATCTAATTTTATTGATTTTTTTCTAAGATTAATTCAATTTTTTTACTATTTCTGATTGAATATGAGTGAAAATACGCATTAAAACTTTTTAAAATTGTCGGAAATTACGCATTGTCACAGGACTTCCTTTGGTCTACTTTTGAATCAAATACAAAAAATAGTATTTGAAATAAGTTTTATATTATTTAAAACTTTCTCTTATGATCAAATGCGTTTTTTGGAACTCCAAATGGATTGACTGACAATCACATATAATAATTCTTTTAATCAATTTAAATTTTCAAACCATGAAAAAATCAATTTTGATGTTGGGTGCCCTGGCTTTTACAGCAGGAGTGGCCTTCGGACAGGGGAATACAGCTTCCTCAAGCACAACAGGTAATGGAAACAGCTCATCTGTTTTGCAAACTGGTCAGAGTAACTCAGGTACCACTTCCCAAACAGGGAACAATAATGAAGCTCTAATTCAGCAAGGAAACTTTGGTGGTGGTAATGTGCAGTCCAACAATGCCTTAGGTTCTATTTCTCAGATAGGTGATAGGAATACTGCTTCTGTTTTGCAAAGACAAGGTTTCTCAGGCGGAACTGCTGTAAGTGAGCATTCTGTAGAGCAAATCGGAGATAGAAATGACGCATTCCTTCAAACCTTTAACGGTGGAAATACAGGTTCTGTCTACCAAATGGGAGATAGAAATACCTCTTTCAGTCAGCAGTCAGCTTCCGGTCACGCTGTAGATATTGACCAAATCGGAAATGGAAATACTGCTCGTACCTTCCAATTAGGTGGAGGAGACAATTCCGCTGCTATCCGTCAAGATGGCGACAATAATTTTGGTGAAATCAGACAGTCTGGAAGAAATAATAACGCATCTCAGTGGATCGCGGGTTCTGGAAACACAGGTTACTCTACTCAAGATGGATTGTTCAACAATCAGCGAACTGAAATTACAGGTAATGGAAATGATTTTTCTGTAGAACAGTTGGGTGATAGAAACTTCTCTTATGTCAATGCTAGAGGAACAGGTCCTGGCGATAACGGGTTGAGGCTTAATAACTCTTCTATTGAAATCCTTCAGGATGGAAACAATAACAGAATCAGTGGTTCTATGGGAGGAAATAGAAACTCTCTTGAAATTCAGCAAACTGGTGAAGGAAACCTAATCTTGGGATCAGGTGGAGACTGGGCTGCATTAGGATTTACCATTGAGGGAAATAGAAACTCAGGTATCGTAACTCAAATGGGTTCTGCTAATACGGCCTCTTTCCAAATGATCGGAAACGGAAATAGCACCGTAATTTCGCAAGGTCCTGGATCTTCGCTTTAATAAATAGTTTTTGTAGACTTCCCATGGGCAATTCTATGGGAAGTCTTCATTTTAAAATAATATACCATGTCTTTCAAAATTAAATACCTTTTGACTTTGCCTTTGGTTCTTTGCACCTTTTTGGTGCTAGGTCAAGGTAGATTTAATGGGGAAGATATAATTAGTAATGGGCTGGTTTCGGCTATGGATGTCAGCTTCAATAATGGAGCTTTTGTCTCCCAAATAGGTGATAATAATTCAACCGAAATACAGCAGAGCAAAAGCAGTGGTTTGGGAATCAATTTCCCATCACAAGGTCTTAGCCTCTTTCCTGGTAATAATGGGGATTTTCCCTCCCAAGGTATCGGTGAATTCCCCGGAATGGGGAATGGATTGGTTCAAGGTCTAATACCTACCATCCCATTTAACCTCGCTGCAGTCAATCAGATGGGCAACCGTAACCATGCTCAAGTTGGCCAAGATGGAGTAGGTCTTATTACCTTGGTCAATCAGATGGGGAATGCAAACATCGCTTCGCTTAACTCATCAGGCAATAATGTGGTACAGGCATCCAATCAGATGGGAAGACGAAATGAGATCTCCAGTGATATCAACTTCAACGGTTTAGGTGGAACTGTAGCTCTCTACAATCAAATGGGCAGAGATAATTCCATCGATGTCAATCTCAACACTTCCTTTGGTTTTGGAATACAGCCGGTTTTAATCAATCAGATGGGACAAGGGAATCAAGCGAATGTGGATGTAAATACATTCTCAGGTCCTGGAAATAATATCGTCATCAGTCAAACTGGCGGAATGACGATGAATATCACTCAATCTCCTGGTATCGGAATTTTGCCATTTCGAACACGTTAATCAACCGTTTATAATCTAAAGTTTGAAAATAAAACTATTCAAATTTAATTTAGGAATATAAATTACAATTTCGTGAGGAATAAATGAATTCTAGGCTAAAATATAGTTTTGTTGATGAATTGAATCAGAAAAAGAAAAAGGAATATCTTTTTAAGGTGTTTCTTTTTTCTTTATGCTTCTTTTTTTGCTCGCATGTGTCTGAAGCTCAAGTACAAAAAGAAAAAAATGACTCGACCAAGCAACTCAAAAAAACAGAACAAGAACTTAAATCCCTACTCGAAAAAATTGTAAAAGAAGAAGTCAAAAAAGTGTCCTCAGATGCAGAGTTGGAGATAGACGGATTGATCGTCGATGAGACCAAAACCAAGGTAGGACGAGATTTTTATGATTTCTTTTTTCGTGATTGGCAAGCACCTGAGGAAGCCAGCAATTACTCCATATTTATTATTGAAAAACCTTTTCGATTAAATACCACGATTATCGAAATTAAAATAAATGAAATCACAGTATTTGAGTCTTTTCTTCAACCCCGTGGGGATTTCGTAGAAAATCTTGCGGTGCAGTCAATAGCAAATACTCAGTTTTATTTGCAGCAATACGATGAACTCGTCAGAGAGTTGGGTGGAGAAGATACTCGAGGAACTGGAATTTATTGATAACCAATTATGAAAAAACTACTCTTATTGATTCCGATTTTAGTTTTTGGATTGATGTCTTTTGAGGCTCAAAGTCAGCAGCTCGTTTATAGACCACAGAATCCAGCTTTTGGTGGTGATACGTTTAACTATCAATGGTTGCTTTCCTCTGCTGAAGCTCAAAATACCACACGAGATCCCAATGACCTTTCCAATGATCCCTTTGGATTTCAAAGAGATCCATTACAGGATTTTTCTGAAACACTCAACCGACAAATCTTAAGTCGTCTTGCCCGTGATATTGTAGATAGGCAGTTTGGTGAGGATTCTATCGGTGAGGGAAATTACGACTTGGGTGATTATCAAATTCAAATCAATAATTCAGGATCAGGTCTCAGTATTACTATCGTAGATGTGCTTTCTGGTGCTACTACGAATATTGAAGTGCCATTTTTCTAAAAACCTTTATGTTCAATAGAATTTGTAAGAGGGGAGGACAGCTGCTTGTTTTTTGTCTTTTGCTCAACTCGGCATGTTCCCCTTATTATTATCAGCCCTTCAATAATAGAGATGCTAGGCTTGGTCCTGAAACTCCCATGAAAAAGGAGCTACAGGAATTACCAAAGCCCCAAGAACCTATTTATGTGGCGGTATATAAGTTTAGAGATCAGACAGGCCAATACAAGGAGTCAAATGTAGGTGCAAGTTGGTCTACTGCTGTGACTCAGGGCGCTACCAATATTTTGATCCGCGCTCTTGAAGAATCAGGTTGGTTTGTGCCTATAGAGCGTGAAAATATTTCCAACTTATTGAACGAGCGGAAAATCATCCGCTCGAGTAGAGAACAGTATGAGGGAAGTAATAATGTATTGCTTCCCCCGCTTTTATTCGCGGGAGTATTACTGGAAGGAGGAATCGTTTCTTATGAAACAAATGTCTATACCGGAGGAGCCGGCTTACGATACTTTGGCACAGACGCTTCCTCTCAGTACCGGGAAGATAGAATCAGCATTTACTTGCGAGCCATTTCTACCAATAATGGTAAAATTCTGAAAACAGTCTATACGACAAAATCCATTCTCTCTCAGGAGGTCTCAGCGGGCTTGTTTCGCTATGTCAAATTTCGACGTCTACTAGAAGCAGAAACGGGATACACTTACAATGAACCCCGTGAAATGGCCATTATAGAGGCGATTGAAAAGGCAGTTCACAGCCTAATAATAGAAGGCGCAGTGGACAACCTGTGGCAGTTTGCAGAAAATGATGACAGTACTCAGGTTGCCGTGGATCAATACATGGCAGAAAAAGAAGAAAATCAAAGGATAGACTACATCGGAAGAGTTCAAGATTTTGATGAACGTACGTCTACATACCTCTCTGTGATGGGAAATACCCAAACTTACGTGGGAGATTACTCCAGTATGATGTTTAGGCCTGGTTTCACAGCCGGTTTGGGAGTCGGGCTATCCAAATCACTATTCTTAGAAGCAGGTGCAGGAGTCCAGCAAATCGAAATTAAAGAATTGGTACAGTCTGTTGATTATTTCGCGGACTTGAATCTTGTCTACATGGCAAATCATAAGGGTAAATTATCTCCCTATGCATCAGCCGGATTAGGAAGCTTTTTTGATCTTGAGGATCAAGTGGGACTTTCCAATAATTCTTGGCTCCCTTATGCCAAATACGCCGCTGGTGTGGAGTATTTGTTTTCGGATAAAACTTCCTTGACTTCCAGATTTTATGTCAATCAACTATTCAATGATCGCTATGATGGGGTAGAGGCCGGTACATTCAATGATGTCATCTGGGGCGTCAATCTTGGATTTCGTTTTTACCTAGGAAAATAACTCGTATGAACTATAGAATTTTAAAAATAGCTTCCTTTTCTCTTTTGTTATTTGGTATTTCCTCCTGCGAAGAACAGTTGGTGAATGTGGATCGATTTGGCACTATCACAGGAATAGTAGTAAACGGAAGTACTTATGAACCTCTTCCAGGTGTGCTGATTACCACCTCGCCGGCGAGTAGTGCGGTCTTGACAGATGAAGGAGGTAGTTTTCAATTGGAGAAAATTGTCGCCGGAGATGTATTAATCAACGCAAGAAGAAATGAGTACCTCACAGGGTCTATCAATGTGGCCGTTTTTGAAGAAGAAAATACCTCGGTAACCTTCTTCTTACTCGAGGATGAAAATAATGTAGGTAATGTGGTTTTGTTTGATCCTGTTCCTGGAAATGGAGCAGTGGATCAACCTTTAACACAGACGCTAAGCTGGAATGTAGACCAAGAAGATCGATCTGTGGAGCTTGAGTACACGGTTTACCTTTTTGAAAGTAATTCTACTACTCAAACCATCGTATCAGAGAATTTAGCCAATAGAGAAGCCGTTGTCTCTAATCTTCGGCCAAACACCACTTATTTCTGGTATGTCGTGGCCAAGTTTGACGGTAAGAATGTGGCGAATAGTCCGACTTGGACCTTTAGAACAGGTGCTTAAAATTCAATTCAGGCAATATTAGGTTTTAGCTAATACTGTATTATTCTACCTCATCTTCCTTCCCCTAGCAAGCTGAGGTAGAAGATTCCTCGTAATAGGTCTACTGTGCTTTTGGAGAATGAAAAAATCTTTACAACAAATACATGTGCAATCATGTTGCACTAATAAGTTTTTGCAGTAATTGTTTTAAAAAACTATTTCTTCTTATGAGTAATGTATTATTGGTTCAGCCTAAGGAGAATGAAAGTCCCCTTGAAAGCCTCCTCCTTGACTTTGGGTATGAGGTGGAATTGTTTAGTGAGTTAGGAGATGTGCTGAAGGGGATCAACTCAAAGCGTTTTGATTTAGTGCTTTGCTCGAGTTGTCAAGGAAATCATGATGGCTTCTATGTTTTTAAGTCCATCAAGTCATTTTTGGAGGAGCTATTTATTCCATTCTTTTTGGTTTTGGAAAGGGAGGTTCTCAAAGAGGAATTGATGATAGTACATGATTTGGGGATTGATAATGTGATTTTCAAGCCTTTTCAGCCTGAGTCTATAAAGAGTAAATTGGAAAGGGCGTTAAAGAAAAAGACCGATGTAAATCTCTATAAAGTATTGGATTTCAAAACGTATTTCCAATCGACCTTGACTCCCATGATTTGGGTGAAAGATGAGAAAATCCAATCGATAAATTATGCAGTAGGGAAGATTTTTGGCAGTCAAGCAGAGGATGTTTTAGATAAAAAAGTGGAACAAGTTTTTGAATTAAAGGGAAATGAATCCACCCGTCTCAATTATTTCAAATTCAAACATCAGGTAGCCAATGAATGCTATTTGAACTCGATTTCCGCGAAATTAGCGACTCCATTACTTTTTGACTTATTTCTATTTCGTGGTAAGTTTTCTGGGATTTCTGAGTTTTTGATGGAACTGAAGATTAATTCGGGTGAGTCAACCCTTAAACCTAAAAAAAGTAAGATTATAGGGGAGGAATATGGCAGAATGGAACTCACTGCAAGAGAAAATGAGGTTTTTCATCTTTCTGAGGAAGGTTTCCCCTTGAAATTGATTGCCGAAAAGCTTCAAATTTCAAGGAGGACCGTGGAGAGACATCGTGCCAATATCATGCAGAAAACCAATTCCAATAGCATGATAGAGGCCATATCCAAAATCAGGAATTATGAGTTTCATAATTCCTGAGATCCTGATTTTATTTCTCTATTGGAAAAAAGGCGGGGAGATTAGCCAATATATCTTGAGTCATTTGATCTAAATCATACTCAGGGCGCCAACCCCAATCCTTTCTGGCCTCTGAATCATCAATACTGTCCGGCCAGCTATCTGCAATCTTTTGCCTAAAATCAGGTTGATACTCGATCTCAAAATCAGGATAATGTTTGCGAATACTCTCAAAAATTTCTTTCGGGGTAAAACTCATCCCCGCTAGATTGTAGCTTGATCGGACCTTAATAGATTCCTTGGGTGCTTCCATGAGATCAAGGGTGGCTTTAATCGCATCAGGCATATACATCATCGGAAGACTGGAATCCTCCTTGAGAAAGCAGGTGAATTTTTCTCCAGCTAGGGCTTTATGATAAATATCTACTGCATAATCTGTGGTGCCTCCTCCAGGTAGGGATTTATAGCCGATCAAACCCGGATATCTTAAACTCCGGACATCCACTCCGTATTTTTCAAAATAATATTGGCACCATTGCTCACCAGCCTGCTTGCTGATGCCATATACCGTATTGGGTTCTTTTACTACAAATTGAGGAGTATTTACTTTGGGAGTATTCGGTCCAAAGACAGCTATAGAAGAAGGCCAGTACACCTTGTTGAGTTTAAATTCTCGAGCAAGTTCCAAAACCCCCATTAAACTGTCCATGTTAAGCTTCCAAGCAAAAAGAGGTTTCTGTTCGCCCGTAGCCGATAATACCGCTGCCAAATGGTAAATTTGCGTAATCTTTTCTTCCTTGACCAGCTTTCTTAATCGCTCCTGATCCATCACGTCTAATACTTCAAATCGACAAAAATCAAACTTCGATTTGGCTTGTTCATTTAGGTCAGTAGCGATAACTTGCTCCTGCCCGTGTCTGTCTGTAAGTGATTTGGTTAATTCTGATCCCAACTGTCCAGCGGCACCGATTACAAGGATTTTTTCCATTTTCAGGTCTTTCTCAAAAGCACCTGAACCTACAGGGCTTTTTGTTTATATTTGGGTTTGCTTGCGCAAAAGTAAGAAAAAAGAGAGGGTCAAAGCGAATTTTTGACCAAAGGAAAATCTGAAACTTTATCATAAAAGCTTAAACATGTACGATCAGTTTAAACCCAAATTAGAACAAGAATTAAAATCTATCGAAGAAGCGGGCCTTTTCAAGAAGGAACGTGTAATCACCTCTCCTCAGGCGGCTGAAATCACGATCTCTGGAGGAAAAAAAGTACTAAACTTCTGCGCCAATAATTACTTGGGGCTTTCTTCTCATCCGCAGGTGATAAAAGCAGCTAAAGAGGCCATCGATTCTCATGGCTTTGGATTGTCTTCGGTTCGATTTATCTGTGGTACTCAAGATATTCATAAAGAGCTCGAACGAAAAATATCCGAATTTTTGGGTACAGAGGATACTATTCTCTATGCTGCTGCATTCGATGCCAATGGGGGAGTGTTTGAGCCTATTTTAGGGCCCGAAGATGCTATAATCTCAGATGCTTTGAATCATGCTTCGATCATCGATGGAGTGAGACTTTGTAAGGCTATGCGATTCCGATACGAGCACAACAACATGGAGGACCTGGAGAAGCAGCTACAGGATGCTGTGGCTAAAGGAGCGAAACAAAAGATCATCGTAACCGACGGTGTATTTTCCATGGATGGTACCATCGCCCAATTAGATAAAATTGTAGCCTTGGCTGAGAAATACGAAGCCTTGGTCATGTCCGATGAATGTCACTCCACCGGATTTATGGGTAAGACAGGAAGAGGAGTTCATGAGCATTGTGGGGTCATGGGAAAGATCGATATTATCACAGGAACCCTAGGCAAAGCACTGGGTGGTGCTTCCGGAGGTTTTACCTCAGGCAGAAAGGAAATCGTGGAATTACTCCGTCAAAGATCCCGTCCTTACCTTTTCTCCAACACCCTAGCGCCTTCTATCACCGGAGCATCTATCGCTGTGTTTGATTTGCTTTCGGAGACCACCGAACTCAGGGATAAACTGGAAGATAATACCATGTATTTTCGTGAGAAAATGACTGCCGCAGGATTTGACATTAAGCCTGGTACTCATCCTATCGTACCAGTGATGCTGTATGATGCAGTACTTTCTCAGCAAATGGCTGAGAAGCTATTGGAGAAAGGGATTTATGTGATTGGATTTTATTATCCTGTCGTACCAAAAGGACAAGCGAGAATTCGTGTTCAGATCTCTGCAGCACATGATAAGGAGCATTTGGATCAGGCGATTCAAGCCTTTACCGAAGTAGGCAAAGAATTGGGAGTGATTTAATTTTACTTTCTTTTAACCAAAAAGCCCGATTACACGATTTAATTGGGCTTTTTTTGATTCTGACTTTAATGTCGTAGAAATGACGTAAGTAATTTTTGCAGGGAGAAATGCTTCCTCTCTACTTTTGGAAAAATCAAATAAGCATGGAAAATAAAATAGGTCAACAGTTAAAGAATCTACGCGTTCAATCTGGTTATTCCCAAGAGGATTTAGCCCAACAGGCAGGAGTAAGTCTCAGAACGGTGCAGCGTTTCGAAAATGCCGAAACTACTCCCAGAGGGGACACTGTAAAGCGTTTGTTTCAGATTTTTGGTAAAAGTCCTGAAGAGGTCTTGGATTGGAGCAAGGAAGAGCAAAAGGGATTTTTATACACGATGATCCTCTCGGGATTGCTTTTTCTTTTCAGCCCGATGTTGGGATTAGTGATACCCCTTGTTTTATGGCTAAATCGAAGAAATAAAATAGAAGGAGTGGATTACTTAGGTAAAAAGCTGGTTAATTTTCAATTGACTCTTTTGATTCCATACTATATCGTTCGATTAATCGGTTACTTGCGTGTCTTACCTTCCTTCAATGATGGTGAGATCAGTATCGGTTTCTTTCAGTGGTCTTTCCAACTCTTTATTTGGAGTACGGCCATTACTTTTGGAGCAGTCATCTTGATGACAGCAGTCAATTGCTATCGTTTATATCGGAATCAAACGGTTTTTTACTTTGGGATTCCATTTATCCGCTAGGTTACCTTGGCCGCGGTGCTCTTTCCGCTTGTCCCTTTCCGGTTTCTTATCTTCTGTCTTCTGTCTTCCTTCTCCCATCTTCATGATTCTCTAGCTAATTATAAGAAATTACGATACAGGCTCTCTGACTTCTTGATTTTCTCACTCATGACTGTTGAAATCGAGCATGACCCAAAGCGACACACAGTGGTATGTCCCAAATTATCGGGGAAAATGTGCGAGACAAGCTATCCCGATACTCGGGACAAGTTATGGCCATTAAAAATCAAATTTTAAACACATATAAAGGAATAAATACCTATAAGGAGAGCGTTTATTTTACTGAAGAAAAAAAAATGACAAAAAAATGACTTAACTCTGACTTTTACTAGTCATGGCCATTTTCCGCTTTTTCTTCATTTCATAATCCTCTAGATTATCGAATCGGCTATCTACGTCGAGATTATTGAGGTAATCATTGAGTGTTTCTCGTACCTCTTGAAAAGACATATTGTGTAAGATTTTTCCATTTTTTGCCATGGATAATTGCCCTGTTTCCTCTGAAACAATCAGCACAACAGCATCTGTAGCTTCTGCCATCCCAATACCTGCTCGGTGTCTAAGGCCAAATTGGGCTGGAACTTCTCTCTCAGTGACTGGTAGAATACAACGAGCTGCTTTGATTCGGCCGTTATGGATAATCACCGCCCCATCATGTAGTGGGCTGTACTTGTTGAAAATAGAGACAAGTAGCCTTTTAGAAAGTTCAGCATCCAAGAGATCACCACTTTCAGCATAAAATTTCAATTCGGTACTCTTAGAAATGACCATCAAGGCGCCGGTATTGCTTCCAGCCAAAGTTTTGGAGGCATCAATGATAGGACTGATATTGAAGGACCCATTTTCTTTTTTTCTCCAAAAGAAGACCAAGTCCCTCCAGATATTGTCATTGGAGAGTAGGGAGGAACGTCCGATTAGAAGCAAGAATTTACGAATTTCGGGAGCAAAGATGATGATGGCAGCAATGACACCGACACCCATAAACTGCCCAAGAATGGAGGAGAGCAACTCCATTTGCAAAGCTCTGACTAATAGGTAGATCAAGTAGATAGATAAAAAGCCTAAAAAGATTTTAATCGCTACGCTCCCTTTAAGTAGCTTGTACACCTGATACAATAGAGCAGCCACCAAGGCAATATCTATCATATTGACTATGGAGATGTCTAAAAAGCCTATTTTAAATAAAAGGGTCAAGCGTAGAGTTGTTTATATAGTTCTAGGGTTTCTTTTGCTTCTTTCACATCATGAACTCTCAAGATTTTAGCACCTTTGAGAAGTGCTACCATATTCAAGGCCGTGGTACCATTGAGCGCATCTTTTGGATCTATTTCCAAGAGTTTGTAAATCATGGATTTCCTAGATAGCCCTGCCAAAATAGGTAATCCTAAAAGATGAAAATAATCTAGATTTTTGAGGATTTGATAGTTTTGCTCTAAAGTTTTTGCAAATCCAAAGCCCGGATCAATTATTACATCTTTAATGCCAAACTCACTTATAAAATCTAGTTTTTTGGCAAAATAGTTCAGAATTTCAGGGATAATATCCGAGTATTCTGTTTGTTTCTGCATGTTTTGAGGATTTCCTTTCATATGCATAGCAATATAGGGGACCTTGAGTTTTCCCACAGTCTCCAGCATCTGCTCGTCTAGGCTTCCTGCTGAAATGTCATTGACTAAGTGAGCGCCTGCATCTACCCCTGTTTTTGCTACTTTGGCCCGGAAGGTGTCGATAGAAATCAATGCTTCAGGAAAGCTTTCGCTGATCCAAGAGATCGCATCTGCCGTCCTTCTGATCTCTTCCTCTTCAGTCACCTCCGCCGCTCCAGACCTGCTGCTGTAGCCACCCACATCCAAAATAGTGGCTCCTTCTTGTAGCATCTTCTCCGCCTTGGTCAAAAGACTATCTTTTTCTAGGGCTACCCTGCTTTTATCATAAAAAGAATCGGGTGTAGTATTTAAAATCCCCATTATTTGCGGCTTTTCCCAAATGATAAGCCTTCCCTTCGATTGAAGTGTATATTTTTGGGGAAATAATTTATCTTCGAAGGAAGATGATGCAGTGCCTGTGGCCAAAACCATTAAACTAAGATCAATTGAAAACAAAAACCAGTAGCGAATATACGGAAGTTATTAGCCGTTGTAAAGAACTATTCCGTAAGAAAACTATCGATTATGGGACAGCTTGGAGGATTTTAAGACTTTCTTCTATCACTGACCAGATTTTTATCAAGGCACAGCGTATCCGATCTATTCAGGAGAAGGGAAATCAAAAAGTGGAGGATCCCATTGTCGATGAGTTTGTCGGGATTATTAATTACTGTTTGATCGCTTTGCTTCAAATTTCCTTTCGTGAGGACGATCGCATGGAAATCCCCTTTGAGGAATTGGAGCCTTCCTATGACCAATGGGTGCAGGACACCAAGGGGTTATTGGAAAACAAAAATCATGATTATGGAGAAGCATGGAGGGAAATGAGGGTGAGTTCGATGACAGATATCATTCTGATGAAACTCCTGAGAGTAAAACAAATTGAAGATAATGAAGGACAAACCCTGGTTTCTGAAGGAATAGAAGCCAATTATCAAGATATGATCAATTATTCGGTATTTTGTCTGATCAAATTAGGATATCATGGCTAAACAAGCATTACTTTGGATTCTCCGCCTTATGGTTGGAGGTCTTTTTATTTTCTCTGGATTAATCAAAGTAAACGACCCTGTAGGTACGGCAATCAAACTTGAGGAATACTTCGATGTCTTTTCTAATGATATTGCGGGATTCTTCTTTTACCTCAAACCTTTCGCTTTATACCTCGCTGTTTTTCTGGTAGTGATAGAGGTGGTTTTGGGAGTAATGTTGATTCTTGGAGTTAAATCTAAGCTGACCCTCTGGTCCTTGAGTTTGATGATTCTATTTTTCACCTTTCTTACCTTTTTCTCTGCATATTTCAATAAGGTGACAGATTGCGGATGCTTTGGCGATGCCATCAAACTCACTCCATGGGAGTCTTTTTACAAAGATGTCATTTTGTTGATCTTGATAGGAGGGATTATACTCTTACGAAATCATCTCCCAAAATCCTCCCCCTCTTGGGCGAATAAGACTACCCTTGGGGTTTTTCTCCTGTGTACGTTCTTGTCAATTTATGCTATAAGAAACCTTCCTTTTATTGATTTTAGGGCATATAAAGTAGGGGTGAATATCCAAGAGAACATGCAGCCCTCTGAGACACTAAATTATTCCTACATCATGAAAAAGGATGGGGAAGAGGTAGTCCTAGATCAGTATCCTTCGGAGGAGGGTTATGAATTTGTAGAAATGGTACTGAAGAACCCTGATGCACTTCCTAAAATCTCAGATTTTGCAGTTTGGAATACAGAAGGGGATTTTACTGAAGAAATCTTTGCAGGAAATAAGTTGTTGATTTTAATCTCCAGCTATTCTAAAATGTCGGATTCCAATCTTGAAGATATTGATCTTTTGGTCAGTTCCCTGAAAAACTCTCCTGTAGAAATGGTTTTGGTGGCAGCTGCCTCGGAGGATGAGATCCAACTACTTAAAAAAGAAAGATCGTGGGATATTCTTTCCCTACAAGCTGATGCCACAGTCGTAAAGACGATGATTAGAGCTAATCCTGGTTTGATGCTCTTAAGAGACGGCACTGTTTTGTCCAAATTTCACCATAATAATAAACCGGAGCCTACAGAAATATTGGATATTTTGCTCCCATGAAAAACGATTTGAAAGTAGTATTAATAGGTCTTCCCGGCTCCGGAAAAAGTACTTTCGGAAGACAGTTGGCTTTAGCACTACATTTCCCATATTACGATTTGGATACCTTGATTGAGGAGCGGTTTTCTTTAAAAATCCCGGAAATTTTCTCGAGATATGGAGAAGGCCGTTTTCGTGAAATGGAAACCGAAACACTAGAAGAGGTTCTTTCTTGGGAGAAGGCTTATGTTTTAGCCTCAGGAGGAGGATGTCCTTGCTTTAATGATAACATGGACAGGATTAATGAAAAAGCAATCTCTGTTTACTTGGATGTCCCTCTAGAAGAAATCTCCGAACGATTGGAAGCTTCCAAAGTGCAGAATAGACCTATGTTTCAAGGGATGGGTTCGGGGGAAATTATATTAAAATTAAAAAGCTTACAAGCACAGCGCGATTCTTACTACAGACAAGCAAAAATAAAGCTCAGCGGAACTGATTTTTCCACTGAGCTTTTATTCTCTGAATTAATTCATTTACTTAAAAACTGAGCCCCAAGGTCAATACCCCATTTACGATTGAGTTATTGATTTCGGTCACTGGCCCCACATTATTTCCGTTAGCATCAAGCACTTGGTAGGAAGAGTAAAGGGCATTATATTTTTGATTGACCAATGCAAAATCTATGGATAGATTAGAAAGTCGTACACCCACACCACCACTTATTTGGGTGGTACTTCGGTCAAAATTAGAAGAGGTATACGGATCTCCAAAGTAAGCAAAACCGCCTCTCAACCTAAACATATCTAATTTTGCTTCTGCTCCCACACGATAATTGACAGTACTGGTATAAAGACTCCGGATCGCTTGATTATCCGGTCCCTGATTAAAATCATTCGAATTTAATCTGGCAGCACTGTAATCTACATAATCTATATCCGCGGAGATAAAGCCATTCTTTCCTAGGAAGAAAGTAGCTCCACCACCAAGCTTCAGTGGTGTTTGAAGTCGATAGGAACTTAAGAAAAGATCAGTGAATGCTTCTTCTCTTCCCAATGTCACATCTTCTTGCTCAAAATAGAAATTGTTGTAGTTGGCGACCATTCTCCCCTCGTATTCTTCATTTAAGCTATACCAAGTAGGGGATTGGAAATTGAACCCTAGATTCACATAATCGATGGGTTTGTAAATCAAACCAAAATTCAGATTGACGCCAGCGCCATTAATAAACAAATTTTCCTCTAGAGTAGAATTTCTCAAAGGTTGATCTATGAATTCTTCACCATAAATTTTTCTAGAGGCAAAGCTGATGGACCGGATGCCCAAAGATGCTCCTACAAATACTTTATGGTTAAAATTAGCTCCATAACTAAATGAGATTTGACTGGAGGAACCTTCCTGTACTACATTTTCATCCTGAAAAGGATTATCCAAAACGAAAGAGTCATATACATCCGGATTGGCTATGGGATTTCCTTGCTCATCAAAGGCAACAGGATTGATTTGATAGGTAAGGTAGGCAAGTCCTGTTAAGCCAAAGGATTCAATTTGATTTTCAGGTATTCCAAAGGCGTCTTGGATATAGAAATCAATGATGGAGTTATCACCAATTTGATCTGAGAAATAGCCAAACTCATTGTTGAAATTGGCGATACGTTGAATACTTACCCCAAAGGAACCACCTTTAAAAGCTCCTCTGTGGAGAGGCCCTTTTGGATTGGCAAACACAGCAGATAGGTTGGGCAAAGAAAAATTACTGGTATTAAAGTTTCTGTTTTGGCCTAAATAGCGGGTATCTGCACCCCAATCTGAATACCCTAGCGTAAGACTAGCTTCAGAGTTTCTAAAGAAGCCCAATCCAGCAGGATTTCCAGCGATATTGGAGACATCTCCCCCGAGAGACCATTGTGTGCCTCCGATTGCCATAATTCGAGCAGAACCGGAAGGATTAGATTGACTAAAACGAAGAGCATCTTCAAAATACCCACTTTGTGAAAAAGCGGGAAAAGAGAGCAATAGAAACACAATTAAACCACTATATCTCATGAAGTTTTTTTATTGGTAATATTGAATTATACGATAGGAGGGACTTGATGGATAGATTTAAGCAAAAAAAAGGGGGGAATTAATTCCCCCTTCCTCCTCTGGATCCTGATGAGACGCTTCCGCCTCCTCTGGATCCACCGGTACTCATCCCGCCTCCAGAGCTTCGACTTGGAATCCCTACGGACCCCCCACTTCTGGATGGAATGGTTCTCGTATTACTTCTATTGTATGCCGGTGAAGTACTTCTTGTAGGTGTAGACCTATTGTAAGAAGGTGTACCGGATCTATTGTAAGATGGACTAATAGTTCGTCGGCTGTTATTGTAATTATTCATTGATCTGGAAGGTGTGTACGTTCTAGAATTTGTAGGACGAACGGCACTAGGTCTTGCAGATGGCATGGCACTTCTATTTCTGACAGCTGAAGAACGGCTTAAAGCTGGAGAATTCACATTTCTAGGTGAACTGCTGTTAGCAATTCTAGATCGGCTTGAGTTGTAATAATCGTTTTGACTAGTTCCAAAGTCTCTAGAGGTAGCTCGAGTTCTGTCTGATGAAACCAAATTTCTATTAGTTCCCATCGCATCTCTTCTCGCTTGTGCTCTGCTTGTATTGGGCAATGCTGCTGCTGAGGATCCGCGATTTACACCGGTAGAAGCTAATCCAGCCCCTCTAGTAGGTCTTGCGCCTCTTACTAATCTTCTGTCACCAAATTCTCCTCCTGGTAATACATATATAGGTCTTCCGTAACCAAAGCCTGGATAACCTCCCCAAGCTAGACCAGGTCCCCAGAACGGATCATAAAAACCTCCGCCCCAGCCAAATCCAGGTCGCATAAAAGGATTGAATGGGTCATAAAAACCTCCCCAGCCGAATCCAGGCCTCATGAAAGGAGATCCCCATCCAAAACCCATACCTATAGAGATATTGAATCCAGGTCTGAATCCGAATCCAGATCCAAATCCAAATCCAGGTCTAAATCCAGGACCCCAGAATGGATCATAAAAACCACCCATTCCCCATGGACTAAATCCTGACATCATTCCCATACCAAATCCCATATTGAATGCAGTAGCGGTATTGAAGGCGTTTCCTACATTGTTATTATTTCCAGCGGAATAATTATTGTAGGCATCTATGTTTGCATTGTTCTGCTGATTAGAAGCTACGCCCTCTTCAAAGTACACTACTTCATCATTGGAGGATTGATTGGTCTCAGCCTGATACCGGGATAGGTAATCTGGATTGACATTTCTGCTACTGAAATTTTCTTCAGGTAGCGCGTTTAAAGAGCTGATGTTTTCAAAATTATCCGGGTTATTGTTCTGTACTGCATATTCAGTGGACATCTTGGCGTCAGATGCCATGAAATACATATTGTCAGAATCACCCATGCTAGCCATCCGGTTGGTACTACAAGATGCCAAGGCGAGTGAACCTAGGATTACTGAAGTGGTTAATAATGATAATTTCTTCATGGTTGAAGTTAGATTGTTACTTTCTTATACGTGACCAAAGACTGAGGGTTATATTTTTAACTTATATTTGCCCCGCTCAAGTTAACAAAAATATAGACATTTCTTATCCAAATCAACTACCATGAGTAAAGGATTACCCAAACGAAGTGAAGATTATTCCCTTTGGTACAATGAATTAGTAAAAAGAGCCGATTTGGCTGAAAATTCAGCTGTAAGAGGCTGTATGGTGATCAAGCCTTATGGCTACTCTATCTGGGAAAAAATGCAGGCGGAATTGGACCGTATGTTTAAAGAAACAGGTCATACCAATGCTTATTTTCCACTTTTTATCCCAAAATCTTTTCTGAGTAAGGAAGCTTCCCATGTAGAGGGATTTGCAAAAGAATGTGCAGTAGTCACGCACTATCGATTGAAAAATGCTGAGGATGGCAGCGGAGTCATTGTAGATCCCGAGGCAAAACTGGAAGAAGAACTTATCGTGAGACCCACTTCTGAGACAGTGATTTGGAGCACTTATAAAAATTGGATTCAGTCCTACAGAGATTTGCCTTTATTGGTTAATCAGTGGGCCAACGTCGTAAGATGGGAAATGAGGACCCGTTTGTTTCTCCGGACTGCTGAATTCCTTTGGCAAGAAGGCCATACCGCCCATGCTACTAAAGAAGAAGCTCAAGCGGAGACGGCACAAATGCTGAATATCTACGCACAATTTGCAGAGGAATTTATGGCTATGCCTGTAGTAAAAGGAAGAAAAACAGAAAATGAGCGTTTTGCCGGAGCAGATGATACCCTCTGTATAGAAGCAATGATGCAGGATGGAAAAGCTTTGCAAGCAGGTACTTCTCATTTTTTGGGTCAAAATTTTGCCAAAGCTTTTGATGTGAAATTTGCAACCAAAGAAGGAGGGCTTGAATACGTTTGGGGTACCTCATGGGGAGTAAGTACTCGCCTTATGGGAGCCTTAATTATGGCGCATTCGGATGACAATGGCTTAGTTTTGCCTCCCAAATTGGCTCCGATTCAGGTGGTGATTGTTCCTATATATAAAGGAGATGATCAGTTAAATGCAATTTCTGAAAAGGCCAAAGAAATCATGGTGGCCTTGAGAAAAGCTGGAATTTCTGTCAAATATGACGATAGAGATACCCACAAGCCAGGATGGAAATTTGCAGAGTATGAATTGAAAGGTGTTCCTTTGAGAATAGGCATAGGTCCTAGGGATCTTGAAAATGGCACTATCGAACTTGCCCGAAGAGATAATCTGACAAAAGAAACCTTCGATCTTAGCTCTCAAGCCATAGAGGAAAAGATTGGTAATCTTCTCACAGAAATTCAAGATAGTATTTATAAAAAGGCTTTTGATTTCCGTGAGGAAAAAATTACCGAAGTGAACTCATGGGATGAATTTCAAACTACCTTGGAAAATAAAGGTGGATTCCTTTCTGCGCATTGGGATGGCAGTTCTGAGACCGAGGACAAAATTAAAGAATTGACCAAAGCAACTATTCGTTGTATCCCTTTGGATCAAAAGGAAGAATCAGGCACCTGCGTGTTTTCAGGGAAGCCTTCCAAGGGTAGAGTACTCTTTGCAAAAGCCTATTGATATAGGACAGCCATTTGCATTGGAAGTTAAATTGAACCAATAAAAAAGCTCGGGGATTCCGGGCTTTTTATTTTTCCGTCAGTTTTTAGACTTATTTACGTATTATTCATGTAGGGTTCGGTTCTTTCTTGTATTTTAGAAATCTCAACTTTTGGGTGAAATGACAATCTTAATATTGACCTCGCTTTTAGGAATAGGGCTGATCCTGATTCTCCTGGAGGTGCTCTTTATTCCGGGCACTACAGTCGTAGGAATTTTTGGACTTGTAGTGAGTCTAGCTGGAATTGCCTATGCTTTTGCGAGCTTTTCTCCAGAAATCGCCTGGTGGATTGCATCAATTGCCACATTGCTCAATGTGGCGGCAGTGGTTTATGGGTTTCGATCAGGAGTTTGGGATAAGTTTTCGCTTAAAGGAGTAATGCAAGGCGGTACTTTTGATGACCGCACTACCGGTCTTGAGGTGGGGATGAGTGGAAAGGCGCTTTCTGATATCAAACCAATAGGAAAAGCATTAATAAATGATCAAGTTTATGAAGTGAAGTCAGATTCAGGTTTCATCACCGTAGACTCTGTAATCACTATAGTCAAAGTAGAAACCAATAAAATTATCGTCAAATAATATGGATCCATCTAGTTCAATGTTTGTTTTGATCGCTGCACTCGCAGGGATAGTACTACTATTTATCTTTCTCTATTTCGTCCCAGTCAACCTCTGGATTACGGCACAGTTTGCCAATGTCAAAGTAGGCATCGGTGAATTGATCGGAATGCGAATTCGGAAAGTTCCGCCAAGTGTGATTGTCAATTCTCTGATCACTGCAATCAAAGCAGGATTGGATTTGACCACCAATGATCTGGAGACGCATTATTTAGCTGGAGGGAATGTGCCTAATGTGATTAGGGCTTTGATTTCTGCCGATAAGGCAAATATCAATTTGACCTTTAAGCAGGCTACGGCGATTGATTTGGCAGGTAGAGATGTATTTGAAGCCGTTCAGATTTCTGTAAACCCGAAAGTAATCAATACACCAAGTGTTGCAGCTGTGGCAGCAGATGGAATTCAGCTTATCGCTAAAGCCCGAGTTACGGTAAGAGCAAATATTGCCCAATTGGTAGGTGGTGCTGGAGAAGATACTATTCTGGCAAGAGTAGGAGAAGGGATAGTCACCTCTATTGGTTCTGCGGATTCACATAAGAATGTTTTAGAAAACCCTGATAAAATCTCCAAACTTGTCCTTCAAAGAGGCTTGGATGCAGGTACTGCTTTTGAGATTTTGTCCATTGATATTGCTGACATTGATGTAGGTACCAATATCGGAGCGAAACTTCAGATTGATCAGGCTTCTGCGGATTTGAAAGTGGCAGAGGCCAAAGCAGAAGAAAGACGAGCGATGGCAGTGGCCCTTGAGCAAGAGATGAAGGCCAAGAATGTGGAAATGAGAGCTAAGGTGGTAGAAGCCGAAGCTGAAGTCCCAAAAGCACTTGCGGAGGCGTTCCGTTCAGGACAATTCGGTGTGATGGATTATTACAGAATGGAAAATATCAAATCCGATACTTCAATGCGTGATTCCATTGCCAATTCCGATACGGATAATAAAGACTCAGGAAAAGGCAAAAACGAAAAGAAATAAGAGCAAAAGCCATTTAAATAGGCCTTAGCTCATTTAAATGCAAGTGGCAAAGATGAGACTAGTCATAGTAAAATATGTTTGGTTTTATCTTTGCCATTAATTTTTTACGTAAAAAATCACTTCCGTAATCCAATCCCCCGTCTCTTGTCTTTTTACTATTGCCCTCGTTCTTTGGTATTCAGACTTCCTCCTTCAGGCGCCTACCTTTCACTCCTTTTTCTTTTTTGCTTCCCTTTGGTTTCAGGTTCTATGACTATCACCGGACGGTAATTGCTTTTTGCAAGTATTTGTCGATTGGGAAGGTCCACCAAGATTTCTTGGTAGTCAAGAGGTAATTTAACATCACCTGATTCGGTGACGATACCAATTTTTTGATTCTGACCTACTATGATTAAATCTGATTTTTCACGCTGTAGAAAATCATAATCCACGGATAACATAATATCCCCAAGGGTATTTGCCAATCCTATTTTTTGATTGTTTCCAAAGAGAAAATATCCTTGTTCAGTTCTTGAGATTTGTTCATAACCCTCATTGGCAATGACCTTTCCAGAAGTATCTAATAAATACCATTTTTTGTCCTTGCCGGCCAAAGCAAGTCCCTGCCTAAAAGGTTTAATTTCATCCCATTGCGGGGCACTCAAGATGCTGCCTTGATCATTCATCAAACCCCAAAGTAATCCAGCTTTAAAAGCTGCTTTTGCTTCAGAGAAAGGAGTGACCTCTTGGAATGTTGGCGGAATTTTCCAATTTCCTTCCCCATCTACAAATCCATATGCACCATTTTTTTGAGCGGGAAAAAGTCCTTCCTGACCATTGTAGATGTTTTCCAGACTATCGGTTGGTTTGACGAGCCAGCCTTTTTTTCCTAAAAGGCCAAGTTTGTCATCTCTGAACCTAACCTGATAGACATCGTTTTCGATTCGATTAACCTGAGTCATCCCTACTGCATCGAGTAGAATACCGTCCTCTTCCATTACGCGACGAAGTTTTCCATGGATGTATTCTAGCATTAGGCCATCTTCGTAGGTGATTTTATGGAAGGAATTGTAGCGGACATTTGCTTTGATGGGATTGCCTTCGATTAGCAAGTATTGCTCCTCATCATGGCCAAAGAAAAAGTTTCCCCGAGTGTGAATTAGTGTATCGATTACAGGTTCCAGTACGGTTTTGCCTTCAATATTAATGAGACCGTAGCCTGATGCAGCTTTGGCCAATAAATAATCTCCTTCGTTTTCCGAAAGCAGGAAGTAGCTTTGATCGGAGTTTGGAGATAGGGGTAGCGAGTAATTCTCACCTTGCTTAGCTATTAACTGACCATTATGAGTGATAGTGGCTTTTTCATATTCTCCTAAATAGGTGGTCTTGCCTTTGCCTCGCTCATAAGCCCAGTATTCATTGCCTTTTCGCGCCAATAAGAGATTGAAATAAGTCTGGATTTCATCATATTCCAGATCTAAGACCTTTTGGCCATACTCATGAAAAGCACCGATGCCTTTTTCATTTCTTACAAGAATCCAGGGCTCCAAAAATTGGTACAAATCATCCCCCTCCAGATTGACACTAGGTTTGAATTCTGAACTTAGCAAATGAAGGCTACTGTCTGTTTTACCGATTTTTACCGTTTCGCTTAGTAGAAGTATAGACTCATAGGCTAGACGGCTTTTGAGTTGATAGTCACTGTCGTAAAGCTCCCAGGTTTGTGCCTGAATGGGCACTAAGGCAGAGAGAATCAGGAAAAGGCAAAGTGTTAATTTTAGGCGATACATGAAGCGATGTGATTTGTGCCTAAATATAAAAATGACCAAAAGACAAAGAAGGTCTTTTGGTCATTTATTTAGGTTACTTATTGTTATTTGTCGTTTTTAACTCGGTCTAGGTCAAAAAGATCTGAGATGATCTCTATCATTTCTTCAGCCTCGTCCCGTTTGCAGGCTGCTCTAAGTTGGACCACAGGAACTTTGAGAATCTTCTGCATCATACTCTTGGTGATTTTATCTATGATAGCAAATTCTTCCTCAGTTGAATTTTTCAGGTACCTACTCAATTCTTCTTGGCGAATCTGTTCGAGAGACTGCTTGAGTTTGTTGATGGTGGGAGATACCATCATCTCCTTTTTCCAACTGTAGAACTCTTCAATGCTTTCTTCAATGATACTTTCTACGTTTGGAATAGAGGAAAGTCTCTTTTCCAATGCTTCTGTAGCCTTGCTACGGATGTTGTCCACATTGTATAGGATCACTCCCGGTACATCTTCTACGGTAGTTTCGATCGACCTAGGAACAGAGAGATCGACCAACAGTTTGTAGGATTGTATTTCGAACTTACTTATTAATTTTTTGGTAATGAAAGGATCGTCTCTATGAATAGAGCTAACAATCACATCCGCCTCTTGCATGGCCTCCATACAATCTTCGAAGGGAACTACTTCGAATCCCATCTCAACTGCAATTTCTTCTGCTTTGGAATAGGTCCTGTTAGTGATTTTTACTTTTGCATCAGGAAGGTATACCATGTTTTTGGCTACATCTTCTCCTATTTCGCCGACTCCTATTAATAAAATTCTGGGTTGATAGGTATTGGAAGTAAGGCTTTCGATCAGCTCAATGGTCGCATAGGAAAGAGAAGCTGCTCCGTCACGAAAGGCTGTTTCCTGTACAATTCGCTTATTGGTGAAAAATATAGTGTGCATCAGCCGATGTAGAAATGGGCCAGCCATGTCTAAATCTGCCGCCGCTTGATAGGCACGCTTCACTTGATTGGAAATCTGTATATCTCCTACAACTTGAGCTTCAAGACCCATGGCCACTCGGAATAAATGCTGAATGGCATCTTGATCCTCATTGAATATCTCAAAATACTCCAGGTAATTCACCACATCACTCATTCCTTTTTCTAGACCGATCAGTTTAACGATTTCGGTACTTAGATCTAAGTCATGGCTGTAGTACACCTCCGTGCGGTTACAAGTCGAAAGAATCAAAGCATCATTCATGCTGAAAAACTCTTTGAGCTTCAGCAGGATGCTATGAATAGATCGCTCATCCAAAGCAATCAACTCTCGGATTTGTACGGGGGCGGTTTTATGTGATAAACTAAGGGCTCTAAACTTGATTTGCATAGTTCCAAATCTTGCAGTGCAAATTTAACAGAGAATGCACTCGCTAGGGTTCATTACTTCATTCTATTTATCAATTTAGAATACATCTAAATAGAATTCAATCCTCAAATATCGCAGAAATTGATTTTCTAAACCAATATTATTAACTTATCCGTTATTGATAATATCTATTCATACGGATATGTGGAAGAAATTTTTGTATTGGATGAAGCTTTCTTTTGGCTTTTCTCGGAGAGAATCTACTGGCTATATTCTTTTAATGCCGTTTTTGCTGTTTCTGGTATTCGCACCTAAAGTGATGAATAAGTTGGCGAAAATTGAGGTTGATGTACAGGATCAATTTTTAAAAAACCGAATTGATAGTTTGCAAGGAGCGGGATTTTTCAAGGTAGAACCGAAAGGCTTACTATTCAATCCGGAAGACACCGCCAAAAAATCTTACTCGGAGCGAATGGGGTCAATTCAGAAAATCCCCTTCTCAGAGAGTGATTCGGTGACTTTGCAGATTGTTCCCGGTATTGGACCGGCATTGGCGGCAAGGATAGTGAACTACAGAGAAAATATCGGAGGGTTTCATAGTGAGATGCAGCTGGAAGAAATCTTTGGGCTGAAACCTGAGGTGGTGGAGAAGCTCTGGGAATTTTTTGAATTTGATCCCGGAATATATAAGAAGTTGGCTATTAATGAGCTGGATGTAGCCGACCTAGCCAAGCATCCTTACATTGGATACGGTGAGGCCAAAGTGATCGTCGCCTTTCGCAAGCAGCATGGAAACTACTCAGGATCTGAAGATTTGCTAAAAATAAAGATCTTCAAATCAGAATGGATCAAAAAACTGGAACCCTATTTGGAATTTTAGTGAGAAAATCACCGTTCTTCTAGCATATTTGCACGATGAATATGATCGATTCAGAAATTCAATTGCCTAATCTAAATCTGCCTGAGATTCAACCTCAGTTAAAGAAGCAGGATGGGAAATTGTTCATTTATGATTTTCATCGCAAGAGGGATCTAATTTTGACTCCTGAAGAGTGGGTGAGGCAGCATTGGATTTCATTTCTCTTAGTGCAGCTAAATTATCCCAAAGGTTTATTGTCTTTGGAGAAAGGAATGAAATACAATCAACTGCAGAAAAGAACCGACGTGCTTGTATTTGATCAGTCGGGCAGTCCCTACCTTATCATCGAATGCAAGGCGCCCCAAATTTCGATCAATCAAAAGACCCTAGAGCAGGCTTGTCTCTATCATAGTACCTTAAAATCAAAATTCCTGATTCTCAGCAATGGAATGAAGCATGTTTCTTTAAGATGGATTGCTGAGGAAAATCGTTTTGAACAACTTAAAAGTTTTCCTGAAGCACCGATTTAATAGCTATTTCTATGATATTAATCAGGCTTTTTTTAACTTTTAGGCAGTGAAAGTAAATTCAATTAAGCAAGAAAAACATGTCCAATAATTCTCATAATACACCTTGCGAGCTATGTGCAAGTAGAAAGTACTCCATGTTCTCTGATCTGTCAGAGCAGCAAGTTTGTACGATTTCGGACCACAAGAATCTTATTTCACATAGAAAAGGTCAAATCCTTTATTACGAGGGGACCAAGCCTTTGGGTATTTTTTGCATTAATGCCGGTGTGGTTAAAGTTTACAAAACTGCCTCCAATGGGAAAGAGCAAATCGTTCATTTAGCTCAAAAAGGTGATTTCTTGGGTTATGCAGCCCTTTTGGGGGAAGAGAATTATACTAATTCTGCCATGATCGTAGAGGACGCCAAGATCTGCTTTATTCCCAAAGAGGCCTTTCTGAACACCCTGCTATCCAATACCCAATTTTTTAAAAGAGTGACCAAGCAGTTGAGCCATGAGTTAGGAATCATGGAAGGAAAACTTACCGATGCTACTCAGAAAAGCATCAGGGAGCGCTTGGCCTTCGTTCTCCTGCATCTTGCCAGTAGCTATGGGGTAGAAGGTGGCGATAGCAAAAGAATAGATTTGGTACTCAGTAGAGAAGAAATTGCGAGCATAGTAGGAACTGCCACTGAGTCAATAATCAGACTTTTGTCAGAATTCAAAAAAGACAAACTGATCGAATTGGAGGGTAAAAAAATCATCATTAAAGATCCTCGAGGACTTGCCCGTTTATCGGATTTTTATGCTTAAGGGAGAACCTTCCGGAGTAGATTGAGGTTTTTGACCTATGAATCTTTCAGAAAATAAATCAAGAAATTTATGGAAAGGGTTGATTACGGTCAGCCTTTTTTTGATTTGTCAAATGGGCTTTTCACAATCTTTGGCGTACAAGACACTTCTAAATACACTGTATGATTCGCAATTTCCTGTTTTGAAACCGGAGGAAATACAGGATTTGAGCAAGTTTCAGGTGATTGATAGTCGTGAAAAAGAAGAATTTCAGGTCAGTCATCTGAAAGGTGCAATTTGGGTAGGCTATGACAGTTTTTCCTTGGAAAATGTAAAGGACCTTGACAAAGAAAAGCCCGTGCTTGTGTATTGTACCGTCGGGGCAAGGTCCCAAACTATAGGTAAGCAGCTGCAAGAGGCTGGTTTTTCTAAAGTATATAATCTTTACGGAGGGATTATCCATTGGGCAAATGAAGAAAACCCCCTTTACCAAGATGATTCCCTTACACGTCAGGTTCATACCTACACTCGCACCTGGGGAATATGGCTTCAAAATGGTGAAAAGGTTTACTGAAAAGGATCTTTTCAAACTTTAGAGTCCTTCTACTTTGACTGTCTGCTTCAAGACCTTTTCTCTCCTTAATGATCTATACCTTGTTCGCATTCGTAAATCCAGATAAAAAAGATGCACAACTTTAAATCAATAGCATTCCTCTTTCTAAGCCTTTTCTTATTCAACTGTAGTTCATCTACCCTTGGAATGTCAGGAACCAATTCACCAAGCCATGAGCTTTGGGATCAATTGGTCAAAAAACATGTCAAAGCCAATGGATTGGTGGATTATCCTGGTTTTATTGCGGATAAGGCTCAACTTGAAGAATATCTAAAACTACTGAGCGCCAATGCTCCCGACAGAAATACTTGGACTCAAAATGAACAACTTGCCTATTGGATCAATGCGTATAATGCATTCACCGTGAAACTGATCACGGATAACTATCCCGTCGAAAGTATCCGGGACCTAGGACCAAAGCTTAAGATCCCCTTGATAAAGGATGTCTGGCACTACAAGTTTTTCAAAATTGGAGGAAAGGAGTCCAGTTTGGATGAAATCGAACATGGAATTTTGCGAAAGGAATTTGAGGAACCCAGAATTCATTTTGCCATCAATTGTGCTTCTATTTCTTGTCCTCGCTTACACAATGAAGCTTTTGTGCCAGAGAAAATAGATCAGCAACTCGAATATGTGGCGAAGCAATTCATCAATGATAAAAGCAGAAATAAGATTAGCCCGGATAAAGTTGAGATATCTTCTATTTTCTCTTGGTTTAAAGGTGATTTTACCAAAAACGGAAGTCTGATCGATTTTTTGAATCAGTACAGTGAAGTTAAAATTTCTGCCCAGGCCAGTATAAAACACATGGATTATAACTGGAGTCTAAACGAATAAACTTACCTTGAAGCGGTAAAAAGGTCTATTTCATGTCTACTTCCAAACATGTAGTAATAATCGGGAATGGGATTTCCGGAGTCACTTGCGCTAGGCATCTGCGAAAAATGGATGAGACTATTCAAATCACCTTAATCTCAGGTGAAAGTGAGTATTTCTTTAGCCGAACAGCACTGATGTACATCTACATGGGACACATGAAGTTTGAGCACACGCAGCCCTATGAAAATTGGTTTTGGGAAAAAAACCGAATTAATCTAAAGCAAGCTTGGGTTGAGTCCGTGGACTTTTCTTCAAAAAAGCTGATTTTCAACAACGGAGATTTCCTTGATTATGATCAGTTGATCATCGCCACCGGCTCAAAGCCCAATAAATTCGGATGGCCGGGAGAGGACCTCAAGGGGGTACAGGGACTTTACACCAAGCAAGATCTGGAACTGATGGAGGATAACACCCGATCCAATGTCAATCATGCAGTGATCGTAGGAGGAGGCCTAATTGGGATTGAAATGGCCGAAATGTTGGCCTATAAAAAAATCCCTGTCACTTTCTTAGTGCGTGAAACTGGTTTTTGGAGAAATATTCTCCCTCAGGAAGAGTCGGAATTGGTCGGTAGACACATAAGAGAACATCATTTTGATCTGAGGTTACAAAGCGAACTGGAGGAAATCATTCCCAATACCGAAGGAAGAGTAAAAGCAGTTCGGACCAAAGCAGGTGAAGAGATTAACTGCGATTTTGTGGGATTGACTGCAGGGGTGAGCCCTAATGTTGATTTTCTGAAGGGTTCTGACTTAGAGATTGGGCGTGGTGTAGTGGTAGATGCTTACTTCAAGACCAATATCCCTGATGTGTATGCAATTGGAGATTGTGCAGAATTTAAAGTGCCACCTGCTGTCGATAGACGCTCTATCGAGCAAGTATGGTACACTGGTCGGATGCATGGGGAGACTTTGGCTTATAATTTATTGAATGAGCCTGTACCTTATCGACCGGGCGTGTGGTTTAATTCGGCCAAATTTCTAGATATCGAATACCAAACCTACGGCTATGTCCCTGCTGATTGGGAGATAGAGAAGCTTCAAAATTTTTATTGGGAACACTCTGGAGGAAAGGTAGCTTTTCGAATGCTAATGGGCTCTGATGGAGAAATAATTGGAGTAAACTCTTTCGGTTTAAGATTAAGGCATGAGTTCTTTGATACAGCCATCCGTGAAAAGTGGTCAGGTGAGAAAGTGATCGCCCACTTGGATCGGGCTAATTTCGATCCGGAGTTTTACGCCCCTTATCATCAAGCCATACAGGAAGCGTTTAGTCATCAGTTTTCTGTTTCTATTTCTAAAGCCAAGCGATCTTGGATTTATCAACTATTCGGAGCAAGAGTATGAAAAAAATACAAATAATTGGATTGGTTTTCTTTTTAGTAGGACTCCTGGTTTTTACCATGATTCCTTTTTTAGGAAACTACCAATTGGAAAAAGAGATGGTTGAGCGTGAGACAAAATCAATCCATCAGGAGAAAATGCTTGAGATTTTGGCACCGATGTATGGTGAGCCTTATTCTTCTAATTTTTCCTTTATATCGGCCTACAATTCTCATTTTAATACTTACAACGATCAATTAAAATCAGAGCAAAAATGGGATGAGGTCATTTGGGATGATTACAGTTTCCCCCTTGCTAAAGCCTCCCATCAAAGCCCGGTAAGGGAAAGTCCCTATCTTTTTCTGCTGCTTTCCATTGGGCTTGTGGTACTAGGGGGGGTGATGTATGTCCTGCCAAAGCATCAAGGAGAACCGGATGGAATCAAAAATAATGGGATTTATCATTCGGCCATGAAAAACAGAGGTTGGGTAGGAATGCTAACTGGAACCTATCTCATCCTTTTTTACATTTTGTTGTACTGGTTTCCGGCTTATTTGGTAGGCTTGGTCTGGATGGTGGATCCTTTGAGCCAGATACTTTCTGGTAATCCTGCCAGTCAATGGTTTTTATATGGTTTAATTTATACCCTTGCCATTTTGGTGATGGGAGTGAGGATGTTTAGGAAATATAAGGGGAACCGATACCAGCAGTTACGGACGACATCGGTCATGTTTTTCCAGACCTCATTTGCCTTTTTGATTCCGGAAATTCTGGTTTTGTTAAATCAGCCCTACTATGATTTCAAAAATATTTGGCCTTTGGATTACGATTTCTTTTACGATTATCAGATCAGTACTTTTTTGTCTAGTGGAGGAGTCGGTTTATTCATGCTGATTTGGGGAATTATCCTGATTATCGTAGCCGTGCCGCTATTTACTTATTTCTACGGTAAGCGTTGGTATTGCTCTTGGGTCTGTGGCTGTGGAGGTTTGGCTGAGACTGTAGGTGATCCCTATCGCCAACTCTCGGACAAATCCTTGAAATCATGGAAAATTGAGCGGTACTTGGTTCATTCCGTGTTGGTTTTGGCGGTGGTTATGACCGTTCTTACGATTGCCAATTATTTTTCTGGGTTTTCCTTTTTGGGAAATGTGACCAACCAGCTACATTCGTTCTATGGATTTGCGATAGGTTCTGCTTTTGCGGGAGTAGTGGGAACCGGCTTTTACCCATTTATGGGAAATCGCGTCTGGTGTAGATTTGGGTGCCCTCTTGCGGCTTATTTGGGAATAGTACAGCGCTTTAAGTCGCGATTCAGAATCACCACCAATGGAGGACAGTGTATTTCTTGTGGCAATTGCTCCACTTATTGTGAGATGGGCATAGACGTGCGTTGGTATGCTCAGCGAGGCCAAAATATAGTAAGATCCTCCTGTGTGGGCTGTGGTGTTTGCTCTGCGGTCTGTCCCCGAGGTGTACTCAAGTTGGAGAATGAGTCAGAAGAAGGCCGAATAAATGACTTGCCCATAATTATTGGAAATGATTCGATTAAATTGAATGCCTGATATTTTACTTTACGCCTTGCTGCTGCTGTATCTGCTGGGCATGCTATTTATTTTCATTTACAGTCTTGCACAGGGACATTTGCTGTTCAGCTTTTTGAAAGCAAAGAAAAACTTGGGGAAGACTACTCCCAATAAACCTAGCGAATGGCCCCAAGTCACTGTCCAACTGCCGATATTTAATGAGCTCTACGTAGCCGAACGACTTATAGACGCCGTAGCCAAATTGAACTATCCATCAGACAAATTGGAAATTCAACTCTTGGATGACAGCACAGACCGTACGGCGGAATTAATTTTACAGAGCTTGAAAAACTACCCTGACGTCAATTTCAAATATATTCATCGGGTGGATAGAAAAGGCTTTAAAGCAGGAGCTCTACGTGAGGGATTGAATGTTGTGGAGGGAGAATTCATAGCCATATTTGATGCGGATTTTGTGCCTGATCCTGATTTTCTGCTGAAGACTATTCCGTATTTTAGTGCTGATGACGTAGGGATGGTTCAGACTCGTTGGACCCATCTTAATGAAGGTTACTCCTTGCTTACCAAGCTTCAGGCTTTTGCGCTTGATGCTCATTTTTTGATTGAGCAAATGGGCAGAAATCAACAAGGGGCTTTTATCAATTTCAACGGAACTGGAGGTATTTGGCGCAAAAGCTGCATCCTCGATGCGGGCAATTGGCATGATGATACGTTGACGGAGGATTTGGATTTAAGCTATCGAGCCCAGAAAAAAGGATGGAAATTTGTCTATCGACCCGAAATAGAATCACCAGCTGAACTTCCCCCCATCATGTCCGCAATCAAATCACAGCAGTTTCGATGGACCAAGGGAGGTGCGGAATGTGCGGTTAAACATGCCAAATCTGTCTTAAAGCAGAAAAACTTGCCTTTGCAGGTGAAGTTTCATGCCATGGCTCATTTATTCAATAGCAGTATTTTTATAGCCGTTTTGATAGTGAGTTTGAGTAGTATAGGCGTTTGGTTTTTGGGAGAAAAGGGGCTTTTATCGGATCAATGGCTCCGATTCGCTGCCATTTTTTTAATCGGCTTTGTATTGATTGCTTTGGTTTATTTGCTTTCCTATTTCTACGGAAAGCGTAGTTTTTTCCGAAGCTTTGCCGAGGCAATTTTTGTTCTTCCTTTATTTCTCTCCGTATCCATGGGTATGGCTCTACACAATGCACAGGCGGTATGGGAAGGGCTTACGGGAAAAAAGTCCCCATTTATTCGCACACCAAAATTTAATCTCGAAGGCAAAAAACAAAGCTTGAAGTCAAATCTTTACCTCTCCTTCAAAACCCCGGTGACTACTTGGTTAGAAGGTGTTTTTGCATTGATTTTTAGTTTCATGGTTGTGTTGGCTTTCAAGGAAGAAAACTATCTTTTTTTACCTTTCCACGCCATGCTGGCATTTGGCTACAGTCTGGTTTTCTATACTTCATTCAAATCTTATGCACTCGGACGATCCTAATTTATGAATAGATTTCCCCTTGTCGACGTAATTATCCCGGCCTACAATGAAGAGGAGTCTATTCCAAAAGTATTGGCTGAAATCCCGGATTTTGTCAGGAATATCGTAGTAGCAAACAACAATTCCTCTGACAATACCGCATCGGTTGCTGAAAAATCTGGTGCTGTGGTGGTTTTTGAACCTCAAAAAGGATATGGTATGGCTTGTCTCACCGCCATGGATTGGATAAGGAAACAAGAAACCCCTCCCGAAATCATTGTATTTCTCGATGGAGACTACAGCGATTTTCCGGAGCAAATGAGAGATTTGATCGATCCCATTATTCATGATGATGTGGACATGGTGATTGGCTCGAGATCTTTGGGAGAAAGGGCTTCAGGCTCTATGACTCCACCGCAGATTTTCGGGAATTGGCTTGCTACTAGCTTAATGAAACATATCCAAGGTGCTCATTTCACGGATTTGGGCCCCTTTAGAGCGATCAAGTGGGATAAATTGCTGGCACTTGAGATGAAGGATGAAAATTTCGGATGGACGATAGAAATGCAAATCAAGGCCCATAAAGCCGGATTGAGCTATGTGGAGGTTCCTGTAAATTATAGAAAAAGGATAGGTGTGTCTAAAGTCAGTGGAACAGTTAAAGGAGTAATCGGCGCAGGATACAAAATTATTTTGACGATCTTTAGGTATTGGTAAATCGTCTAAAATCAGTGAAAATGAAATTTCAAGATTTGAAGTTTAGTCTGCTCACAAACTATTCTCGGGCCCTATTGGGATGGAGTAGTTTACTTCTTGTGTTGCTTTCCGCCTGTGGACCTGAAGGACGTGATGGAGTCAAAGAAGAGGAGTTTGCCGGGTATTGGTATAAGGGACTCGCAGAGATTAATGTGTTCGATCTGACGCAAGTGAGGTATGGAGAGGAGAGAGAAGGACATGCGGTGATGATTTTTGTGACAGAGGATTTTTCCAGAAGAAAGCAAGTCAAGCTTGATGATCCTAGTGGTGCCGGAGCGGATGCGAGAAAGGTGATGAAACTGAATATGATGCGTGAATTTGTGACAGGTATCTATCCTTATCATACCATGCTTTCCGTTTTTACACCTGTCTATGATGAGGTGAACTCCTACAAGCTGACGGCTTCAGTCACCGAGTGGTGTGGGCAGGCTTTTACGCAGATGAACTGGAAAAATTCTGGCTATCAGGTGAAGCTGTTTTCTTATTTTGAGTCGGAGGGTGATCAGGAATTAAAGATTGATGCACAGCCAGAGGATGAACTTTTCAATTTGATTCGATTGAATCCAGAGCTTGTACCTCTAGGCGATGTGAGATTAATTCCCAGCTTGATTTATCAGCGTTTCTCTCACGTGCCTTTGAGTTCGGAGCGAGCCAAAATCTCATTGGAAGAACTAAGAGATAACACCAATCAGTTTGTCGTTAATTACCCCACATTGAAGAGGACGCTGACTATTCAATTCAAGAAATTCTTTCCTTATGAAATCATTTCCTGGGAGGAAGTGCAGGCAAAACCTAATGGGGACAAAGAAGTCACCAAGGCCGTAAGAAGAAACCTTGAAATGGTAGATTATTGGGAAAAGAATAATAAAATTTTCGAACCCTTAAGAAAAGATTTAGGTCTTTGAAATTAACAGGGAAAAAGGAGCTTGGTATCCTTGGTGTTTTGCTGATGACAGCAGGGGTTTATTCTTTGGGTTATCAAGTACCAAGGACGGATTTTGCACTATTATTTGGCATTTATTTGGGGCTTTTTGCGCTAATGGCATTTTTTTATGGGTTAGCAAAGAGCACCAGTTCGGTCCGGACTGTTTTTATTTTTGGATTAATCCTCCGAATACTTCTCCTTCTATCTTTTCCTACATGGTCAGAGGATTTTGCAAGATTTCTATGGGATGGCAAACTCTTGCAATTAGGATTTAATCCTTATTTGCATACTCCCAATCAATGGGCCCAACTCTATTCCGAGTATTTTTCAGCCTATTTAGCAGAGCTTTTGAGTCAAATGAATTCTCCTGATTACTTTTCTGTCTATCCGCCTTTAAATCAATTCTTTTTTTGGCTCATTGCCGAGATCGGTGGAGACTCACTGATTCAAAATCTCATGGCTATAAGAATACTGCTCATTGGGGGAGAAGTTGGTGTGTTTTTTTTGATGAGCTCTCTCCTTAAAAAGTTCCGGATGGAGAAAAGAGCTATATTATTGTATTGGCTGAATCCTTTCGTGATTCTAGAAATCAGTGGCAACCTTCACTTTGAGGGGTTGGTACTATTGGTCTTGTTATTGGTTTTGTTCTTTAGTTTAAAAAACCGCTTTTACTCAGCAGGTGCCTTTTGGGCGGTGGCTATTGGATTAAAACTACTTCCATTGATATTGGCTCCGAGTTTTTGGAATACTCAATCGAAAAAATGGGCCTTTTGGATAGGGGCGAGCTTGGTCGGTGTTTTCCTATTTACTCCTTTGCTTTGGGATCAATCTTGGCAAAATTTTGCTCAAAGCTTAAGTTTATATCAGGGGAAGTTTGAATTTAATGCATCCATTTATTATTTGGCCCGCACTGTGGGGTATTGGGTGGAAGGCTATAATACGATTGCTGTTTTGACCAAAGGTCTTAGCTTGCTTACTCTGGTTTTAATCCTATGGATTTCTTGGAAAAATAACTCTTCAAAAGTCGAAAACTGGGTAGAGCTTTGGATAGGAATCTATTTAATCTACTTGCTTTTGCAGCCTGTGATTCATCCGTGGTATTTGATCCCTGGCTTGGGATTGAGTATTTTGAGAGGAAAAGTGGGGTTTTTGATTTGGAGCTTTGCGGTTATATTTTCCTATCAAGCCTACGGAAATGAGAATTATGTCGAGAGGCCGACGTTCTTAGTCTTAGAATATAGCCTTCTTGCTTTAGCTTTGCTATATGATTATCGCTCCCAATATTTTAACTTTCTGATCCACCTATGGAAAAAATAAAGCAGACCCATACTTATTTCTGGATTTGCCTGCTCTTTATGCTCAGTTTCAGTTCCTGTATGCCTAAGGAAGAGCGAGAGGCGATATCTTTATTGAAAAAATCAATAGCAGCTCATGGAGGTCAGGAGACATGGGAGGGTTTGAAAGGTATACAATTCTCCAAATCCACCCAGCTTTATCTGGAGGATGGTACTTTAGAGCAGGATTTGATACAGCGGATTGATTTTCGATTCAAACTGGTCTATTCCGGCACTATGCAATGGGTGAAGGATTCGGTTGAGCATAAGCTTTCCTTCGACGGAGAAAAGATAAGCTACCAAATGGCAGGAAATCCAATCCAAAATCCTGATTTTCTCCAAGCTAAAAAGAAGGAATTGGATGCTGCACTCTATGTGGTAGGGATGCCTTGGATGCTTCTGAAGGATGAGGAAGTAAAGCTGTCTTACCAAGGCATCCAAGAAAGTCAATTGGGTAATGTGGAAGTCATAGAGGTGGATTACGGACCGGATGCCGACAGGTGGTGGTATTACTTTAATCCCAAAACCCACTTGATGGTAGGTAATGAGGTACAATTGAAGGACCACCGCAGTTTGGTAGAGAACCTGGATTACAGTCAGGTGGAGGATTTTCTATTTTACGGCGGGAGAAAGAGCTACAGGTTAGACTCTTCCGGTGCAAAGACTTATTTAAGAGCAAGCTATCAATACGATAATTTCAAACTTATACGATAAATGAAAAAAATGCTATTTGTCGCCTTTTTGCTCATTGTGGGCCTTCAGGCATGTGATCAGAGATCAGAAGCTGAGAAAATTGTGGATTTGGCAATCGAAGCACATGGAGGAAAAGCTTTTGAGCGCTCACAAATCGAATTTGATTTTCGAGATATTCATTATCAGATTTATAAGACAGCAGATTCTTTTGAATACACGCGTGAGTTTACAGATTCTACGGGTCTTATCAAGGATGTGCTGAATAATTCGGGCTTTGTACGAACCCTCAATGGAACTCGGGTAGATACCTTGACGGAGGAGCGAATAGGGGCTTTTTCAAGATCGGTCAATTCGGTGGCTTACTTTGCATTTTTGCCCTACGGACTGAATGATCCTGCCACTATCAAAGAATATTTGGGTGAAGTCAGTCTCAATGGAGAAAATTACCATCTCATCAAAGTCACTTTTGAGCAAGAAGGAGGCGGAGAAGACTATGATGATCAATTTTTGTATTGGATAGACACGGAGGATTATTATGTAGACTTCTTGGCTTACAGCTATCATACCGATGGAGGAGGAGTCAGGATGAGAGAAGTGTCTACTAGTCAAGAGGTCGGTGGCATCCGTTTTCAAAACTACTTGAATTATAAACCGGAAAATAAAGTCACCCCAGTTGAGGATTTGCAGGAGCTTTACGAAACTGGCCAGTTGGAATTGCTTTCTGAAATCAATCTGGAGAATATCAAGGTCAAATCATTAACCCCATAGGAGATGAATCCCACCAAACTTACTTTTCCAAATAGTAAAGGCTTGGATCTTGCGGCTGATTTGTATCAGCCATTAGATCGGGTGCCGAAATTTTACGCAATTTTTGCCCATTGTTTCACCTGCTCCAAAAACCTTTCCTCGGTCACTCGAATTTGTACGGCGCTTTCTCAGGAAGGTATCGCAGTGTTAAGCTTTGATTTTACAGGATTGGGGATGAGCGAAGGAGATTTTAAGGAAAGCACCTTTTCTGCAAATATCTCTGACCTAGTTGATGCTGCAGCCTATCTCAAGGAGCATTATGCTGCTCCCCAACTGTTGATCGGTCACTCATTGGGTGGAGCTGCAGTATTGTATGCGGCTAGTGAATTGGATGCTGTTTCTGCAATAGCCACAATTGGCGCACCGGCGGATCCAGGACATGTCAGACATTTATTCGAAGGGGATGTGGAAGAGATTGAGAAGTCAGGCAAAGCCCAAGTGAATATCGGTGGAAGACCATTTGCAATAGACAAGCAATTTATAGAAGATCTAGAGCAGAAGCCTTTGTCGTCTTTTTTGAAGAAGATGAGGAAGTCAATTCTGATTCTACATTCTCCTCAGGATAAGATTGTGGAGATAGAGAATGCGCAAGAAATCTATCAAAGCGCTTTTCATCCCAAAAGTTTCGTGTCTTTGGATGGCGCGGATCACCTATTGAAAAAAGAAAAGGATGCCATGTATGCGGGGCAGGTGATTGCTTCCTGGAGTGTGCGCTATGTTGATCATGAGGAAGTCAAAGAAAATCAAACAAAAGGTAATCCGGTAATGGTCAGGCTGACTGATGGGCCTGGCTATACCACAGAAATCAAAACTCCTTACCATCATTTAATAGCAGATGAGCCAATTGAGGTTGGAGGTAAAAATCTAGGTCCTAATCCCTATGACTTTCTAATGGCCTCTTTGGGAAGCTGTACTGCCATGACCCTGAAAATGTATGCGGCCAGAAAGAAGTGGGACCTAAAAGAAGTACGAGTCTATCTGAATCATGAAAAAGTACATAAGGAAGATTCTGAACAAGCCGAACAAGAGAGCGCAAAAGTATCTCAATTTACCCGGCTACTGGAGCTAGAGGGAGAATTGGATGGGGAACAGAGAAACCGTTTGTTGGAAATCGCCAACCGCTGTCCTGTGCATCGAACCTTAGAAGATGATATTTTGATTCAGACCATGCTGGCAAAGTGAAACCTTTCTCCACTAAATATCTTTTCAGTTCATTAAGCTTGGTGTTTTTAATTTTTGGGTTTTGGTTTTTTTACCCAAGTTCTGATGAAAAATTCCCGATCATTAAAGACAAGCTGAAAGGAGTATGTTGGGTTGGTGGTAGAGAGGGCCTCAAAGGAGGCGAACTCAAAAATCTAGCTTCAATAGGAGCGAATGCTATGTCTCAAACTCCATTTGGTTGGCAGTCAGACCCAAATAGCCCTGAGATTCGCTGGTCCCTAGAGGATGACAGGAAGTGGTGGGGTGAGTCCGGTAAAGGATTGGAAGCCACCTTGGACTCAGGGAATATTCATCAAATATCCACTATGCTAAAACCCCATCTGTGGGTAAGAGGAGCTTGGCCTGGGGAGATTGAAATGAAATCTGAGACAGACTGGCAGCTTTGGTTTGAGGAGTATGAGGCCTTTATCTTAGACTATGCCAATTTTGCGGAGCGCACAGGGATGCCATTTTTCTGTATTGGCACAGAACTGGAGAAAAGCAGCCATCGCACAGCAGACTGGAAGAAGATTATTCAAGCCATCCGAAAGGTGTATAGCGGACAGTTGACCTATGCTGCTAATTTCACCGAGTTTGAGCAGGTTGAGTTTTGGACCGACTTAGACTTCATCGGAATACAGGCTTATTTTCCCCTATCAGAAAAGGATGAACCTCAACTCAAAGATTTACTCAAGTCCTGGAGGTCACATCTGAAAATTATCGAGAGCACGGTGATTCGATTTCAAAAACCGGTAATATTTACTGAAATCGGTTACTGCAATACAGCAGATGCCGCAAGAGAACCTTGGGTATGGCCAAATGAGCGCAAAGAAACAGCTCTTTCAGAAGCCATTCAGGCGCTTTGTTACGAGGCGTTTTTTCAATCTGTTTGGGAGAAAGACTGGTTAGCGGGAGTTTATTTTTGGAAATGGTATCCCGATGGGAAGCGAAGAGATCCTGACTTTACCCCTCAAGGACTACAAGCAGAGGAAGTGCTGCGGCATTATTTTTCCAATCTTTGAAAATCAGTTTCTTCTGTGACTTTTGTCATGTGACTTTTGTGAGAAGTGGGCTAGTTTTATTATCAATAAGAAGATAATCCATTCGGAAATAAACCCCCAAAGTCATGAAAATTAATATGGGAAGCACAGACAGAGCGATTAGGTTGTTGGTAGCAGCAGTTTTGGTAGGGGGCTATTTTTCGGGAATCATAGTCGGAACCCTTGGAATAGTTGCACTTATTGTGGCTGCCGTGTTTACATTGACTACACTCGTTGGTTTTTGCCCATTGTACACGATTTTGGGAATAAATACTTGTTCGCGATCAGCGAAAAGATAGATAATGCGTAATAGTTTTGGGAAAAGCCGGAAGCAGTAGCTTTCGGTTTTTTTTTAACAAGAATTTACAAAAGTGTAGAAACTTCAGTGATAATTTTATTTATTGGAAATCTAAAACCTAAAATTGATCACGATGAAGAATAATGCAAGACGCGAATTTTTAAAATCTACTGGCTTGGCAGGCCTTGGACTTTTTGGGGCAGGATCAGTACTTGGAGGAGAGTTGAGTACCTTGCCGATAGAGGCAAACTATGCTAAGAAGAGAGTACAATCTTTTAATATGTCGGGCTTTGCTGCACCAAAACTAGAGACCGTCAGAGTAGGAGTAGTGGGATTGGGAATGCGTGGTCCAGGTGCTGTAGAGCGTCTCAGTAAAATCGAAGGAGTAGAGATCAAAGCACTTTGCGATTTGATTCCCGAAAGAGCAGAAAAAGCGAAGGATATGCTGAAAGACACGGTACATCGTCCCGAAACCTATTCGGGTAAAGTATATTCTTACAAAGAAATGTGTGATAGGCCCGATTTGGACTTGATTTATATCGCTAGCCCCTGGGAATGGCACGTGCCTATGGCCGTATATGCGATGGAAGCGGGGAAGCATGCTGCGGTGGAGGTGCCGGCTGCAAGAACCTTAGATGAGTGTTGGCAATTAGTGGAGACTTCTGAGCGTACTCAAAAGCATTGTATGCAGCTTGAAAATTGCTGCTATGATTTTTTTGAATTGATGACTTTGAAAATGGCCCGAGAAGGGTTTTTCGGAGAAGTTTTGCATGTGGAGGGCGCCTATATTCATGATTTACTTTGGCTCAATTTTGATAAGGAATCAGGCTATCAGGACATGTGGAGATTGAAGGAAAATTTTAGAAATGGAAATCTTTACCCCACACATGGTCTAGGGCCTATATGTCAGATTTTGAATATCAATAGAGGTGATCAGATGGATTATCTGAATTCATTATCCTCCGATGATTTTCAAATGAAAAAGAAAGCTCAAGAACTGGCAGAGCAAGATGCTTTTTGGTCTTCTTATGCCGCGAAAGACTACCGTGGAAATATGAATACCACCATGGTGAAAACAAAAAATGGAAAATCGATCATGATTCAGCATGATGTGACTTCTCCGCGGCCTTACTCTCGATTACATGTAGTGAGTGGTACGGAAGGCTACGCCCAAAAATATCCTGAAAATAAAGTGGCCCAGGGTCACAGTTGGATGAGTGCGGAGGAAATGAAAGAACTAGAAAAGAAGTATACGCCCGAAATAGTCCAAAAAGTGGGTGAGTTGGCCAAGCAAGTAGGAGGGCATGGAGGAATGGACTTCATGATGGATTGGCGCCTGATTGATTGTTTGAGAAATGGACTTCCGCTAGATCAAGATGTCTACGACGCAGCCTTGTGGAGCTGTATCAGCCCGCTGAGTGAGTGGTCAGTCGCCAACCGATCCAACTCCATAGATGTACCAGATTTCACGGCAGGGCATTGGAAAACCAATAAACCTGTTTCCATCACCTTGGACGGTGGAGGAAATACAAAAGTCAGAGTTTAGAAAATCATTTCGTCAAAAGAGGCTATTTCCGATCCGCTTTATTTCAACTTGACACTTCCTGCCTTGCTTTAAAAGTGTACCCAGTTTGACTCTCAGCGTTTAAGAGATAGCCTCTTTTTGTATGTAATAATAGTGTTCTGGACTTATTGATTCAGTGCTTGATCTATCCACTTTTTCATCTCCAAAGGTTGATCTTTGACCTGGCTCAAGTCTAAAAGTGCTACTTTTCTGAAGTCAATCGGATGAGATTCGCTTTGTAATGAAATATATCCCTGTGTCAGGGATTTCCCGTCAATTTTGACCGTTTCATCCACTGGGTTAACCATTCCTCCACCTATCTGTGGCTTGTAATAGCTAAACACTGTGTCTGCTTCTACCAAATGATGAACTGCTTCACCCCCTAAAACCAGGAAGTTTACACTGACCCATTGGTCTCCATGAAAGGTCTTTGAGTTGCTATTTATGCAGTGGGGAGTGAAAAGTGTATCAGCTAAGTATACTTCTGTGCCTGGAGTGCAAAGGTTACAGGTGCTTCTTTCTTCGCTTCCATTTCCTCCGAGAAGTTGGGCCTCTATTGAAATAGGAAAGTCTTGATCCTTGAGCATTGTTTCTGGAGCTTGACCATGAAGCATGGCTCCACTATTTCTCCATGCCCACCCTTCTCCTCCGGGAGCTTGCTCTCCGACAAAGCGGTATTCGAGCTGAAGGAGGTAGTAAGAAAAAGGCTCTTTGTAAAAAATGTGACCATATTGCTGGTCAAAATCACTGTATTCATCGTATCTCACTTTCATCAAGCCATCCTCTACTCGAAAGGTGTTGCCATAATTGTAACCCAAATCATGTTTTCGGATTTTCACAGTCCAATCTTCGAGGTCATTCCCATTGAAGAGTTGGATCCATTCCGGACCGTCAGAGATGTTGTTTTGTTGATTTTCGCAAGAAAAAAGACAAAGCCCTATGCCTGCGAGGAGTAAAATGAAAATGCGATTCATGAGTTTTTATTTAATGTTTTTGTTTTTCAGGACCTATTTCTAGGACGCTTAAAGCCATTGGTTTCTTTAACGTTTCATTCTAATTTTTGACCAAACAGGAAAGTGATCAGAGTATGGGACAGTAATGACTTTATAATCTAAGATTTCAAATTGTTCCTTGTCGTAGAAAATGTAATCAATTCGCTCTCCAGTTTCAGCATTACCGTAAGTAGGAGTTTTTGGTTCGAAATCTAGTGCTGCGTCACCCCAATTATCAGGGATGAGATCATAAGAACTACTATTCGGAGAAAAATTAAAATCTCCCATCAACAAAATTGGCAGAGCCCTGGATTGACTATAGGAAAGCAAATCTCTGACTTGAGCCGAGCGATTCTCTTCAAATTGATGACAGAGATGGGTACCTCCTACTAGAAACTCTCTCCCATTTCCTAAGGAAATTTTAGCCCATACAGCCGATCTGGGTTCCCCACCTGCAGGGATAGAGAGTTGCTGTGGATAGAAACTTGCTTCCCCCTTTACCAAGAGTCCTTCTCCATAGCCTCCTTCTGAGAAATTCATTGCCTTGGCAAAAAAGCCTGTGTAGCCAGTCATTGCGGCAAGTTTCTGCATAATATCTACTTTCCTCCCAAAGATCTCTTGGCTTCGTAGGGTCATGCTGTCTATTTCTTGTAAGGCCACAAAATCCGGTTTCAAGTCCATGATCAAGTTGGCGATTTCCTTGAGATTGGTTTTTCCGGCATCATTCGGGTTGGCCCCATGATAGATATTGTACGTCAAGACAGTGAAATCTCCTTGCAAAGCTTGGCTTAGAGTGATGGTGGTAAAAAGGGTAAAGAGAAAGCAAATCAAAAGCTTCATAGTTGGTAGGGTTTGTATTGGTAAATAACATCAAACTAGGTAAAAACTGAAGAATTTGTATTCAAATTTTACAAATGGTAGTAGGTGAGCTGATTAAAATGATGGTTCCCTTTTAGTATTTCAACCCATTTCACCGAGAATCTTGGTATCTTTTGAGAAAATAGCCTATGAAACGAATTGTCATTGGGGTTTTCCTTTTTTTCGGAATTTTAGTCGGGGCAAATTTTGCTCTAGAATATTGGCTGGAGTATAAGGTTCGGCAACTTTTGAATGCAGATGAGGAGCGAAAGTATGACCTACTTTTTGATGATATTGCCATTGATTTACTTGGGCGAAAAATTGCGCTGAACGCAATTCGACTGGTGCCCTTACAAGCAGATTTAGGCATTCGAGTCAATGGTTCTATACATCAGATACAGTTATTGGATGTGAGGTATTGGGATTTGTTGCTCCACAATCAGGTTTCTATCGGTGAGCTGTCTTTGGTAGAGCCCTCTTTTAGATTAGTAAGACAAGATAGTACAGCAGGAGGAAGAGATAATACGCAAGCTTTTCAAAATCTATTTGGAGATTTGATACAAAGGGGAAGAATTGAGGATTTTAAGCTTAGTGGAGGAACAGGCGAGTTGTTTTTTGGACGGGATACGCTCTTTCGATTTGGGCAATTTACAGATTTGAACATACATGCCTTGGGGCTGAAAACTGACTATTTGATCCTAACCCATCCGGTTCCTTTCGAAGTAGATCAAATTACCAGCAGTCTTAAGAATTTTAAACTTAATCTGACCAAAGAGCAGACTTTTTCTATGGACTCCATGAGCTTTGACTATAATTCAAAACTGCTACTAATGGAAGGCTTATCCTTATCGTATACCCTGCCAATGCTTGAAATGGCTTTAAAGGAATCCTACCAACAGGACTTCATTAGTTTTGATTTGAGACGTTTCCAAGTGGAGCAACTAGATGCGAGTAGTAATTTATACGGTGACTGGTCTATTATTGCTGGATTGGCGAAGTTGGAAGGCTTGGATTTATATGATTATCGAAATAAAAATCTTCCCAGGAAGTATCAGGACGCAAAGCCAATGTTTGCCAAAATGCTCCAATCCTTACCCTTACCTTTAAAGATCGATGAGGTAAGAATAGAGGATTCAAGGATACGCTATGCGGAAGTTCCTGAAGGGGATCAAGAGCCGGGAGTATTGATTTTTGATCGTTTTAAAGCTGATATTTCCAATTTGGTATCTATCGATTCCCTTCAGTTGGAAGGGGCTATGAGGATGTCTGTAGAAACGGAATTTATGGAGAAAGGACTGGTCAAGGCTGATTTTACTATACCCTTTGATCAAGAGTATTTTGATCTTGATTTGGAGATGAATGATTTTCAGTTGATTCACCTCAATCCTGTCCTGGAGCGACTTGCTCATATGCGAATTAGAAGTGGTTTGCTGCACCATCTCAAATTAGAAATGAGAGGAAACCCAAAAAGCGCTACCAATAAATTTGTGTTTGACTATTCGGGCTTAAAAGTAGAGGTGCTCAATCCAGATAGACAAAATCAAAAAAGTGGAATTCTGACTGTCTTGGCAGGTTTTGCTGTATCTAAAGAAAACATTCCCCAAGAAAAAAGATATCGAATCGGACAGTTCAGCAGCGTTCGTAATCCCTACAGAGGGCCTTTTAATTTCATGTGGGAAAATACTAAAACGGGATTGGGTGAAATTGTCCCTGTGGGAGCAGCCAAGCTCTTTACAAACTAGTCCTGAAAAAAGATGTAGCTACTCTGGTTAAATTTTTTGGAGTACAATGGAATTAAGTTAGAAAAGTAGCCTAAGCCAATTACTCATTAAGGAAATCACTTTTACCCATATGATTAAATAAAAAAAGCGGATCGTTTGACCCGCTTTCAGTTTTTATCCGAATAGCTTTCCCAATTTGGAAAAGCCTTCCTTAAATGAGCTTGCAGCGTCACTGAGATGATCCTTTACCTCATCCCATTTGTCTTCCGAAGTATCTTCCAACTGATCGAGTTTCTTCTCCAGATCGTCTTTTTTAGCTTTCATTTGGGCAAGCTTCTCATCAAATTCAGCCTTCAAATTATCGGAAAGATCTTCTCTTTTAGCTTCTAAATCAGCCAACTTGGTTTTGGCTTCAGTGAGTGCGCTTTTAAATTTTGCTTTGATTTCTTCAGTGTTCATGTTTAAAAGTTTGTTGGTTTAAATTGAACTATAAACTAATGAATTTAAGTGGTAATATGAAATTTAAGAGGAGGTATTTTGAGGTTTTCGAGATAGGCTCCAAACTCCTTTACCCAAGATTACACAGCTGAATTCTTTCAACCCAAAATGCTGATTAAGATCATGTTTTTGTGCCGTTGTTTTTCTTCGTAAAATCGACTATTTGGCGAATTATCAGTAATTTTGTAGTTCAAATTCTAAATTCCAGCCTGATGAAATCGAAGCCTTATGTCGATTCGGTTTTAATTCACTCCTTTCCGGATGCGGTAGTGTTTTTAGACGGTACGCTCAAAATAACTTCTGCCAATTCTCAGGCAGAGACAATGTTTGAATTTGAATTGAATGAGCTCTTGGGAGCTAATTTTATCGATTTATTCGATGCTCCATTAACTCCTACCCAGTCGGATTTGATTGAGAATCTGAGCAGACAGGTGGTAGATTGGCATAAGACCACGAGGTTGAGGTACTACGGTAAGTCCAAAACAGGGCGTCGATTTTTTATCAATTTCTCCACAAAGAATTTATTGGACTCAGATCAGATTCTGGTAGTTATTAGGGATATCTCAGAATTTATCAATAATTCAATACAGCTGGAATCTGCGAAAGCCCGGCTTGATGAGGCATTTGTCATCAATCGAATTGGAACTTGGGAATATTTGATTGAAGAGGACAGATTGATCTTATCGGAAGAATTGATGGATCTTTTGGGCCTTGGAAAGGAATTTGAACAATGCAGCTTCAAAGATTTGGAACAGATTTTCCACCCTGATGATCAGGAATTTATTGGGAAGGCTTTTGCTAACTCTATCAAAAACCGTATTCCTTATAATATTATCCATCGGGTTAATTCACCCAACCCGTCGATATCTTACATGCGGACCAGGGGAAAAAGCTATTATTCCGCTGATGGTAGGGCCTATAAGACTTTTGGGACAATACAAGATGTCACTGACCTTAGTCAGCGTCGCCTGGAAGCGGACCAATACGTGAGGATGCTTGAAAACCAAAAATCCGAACTTGAAAGCAGCTTGTATATTGCCACTCACGACTTGAAGGAGCCTATTAATAATATCCTTGGGATATCTGAGTTGATAAAAATGGAGTCTGGAAGCGGTGAACTGAATGACGGTCAACTTTTGAATTACATGCAGACCATCCATTCTACGGGGAAACGTCTTCAGCAAATGGTAGAATCTCTGATCGCCTTAGGCAAAATCGGTAAAAATGAGATGATGACTCAGGTGGATTGTAAGGAAGTAATACAAGAAGTAATGAACACTCTTCATTTCCAAATCAGCTCGAGTAGGGCAGAAATTGAAGTGGGAGCGCTACCTAGTATCAGAGGGTTTAGAATGGAGATTACGCTTTTGTTTCAAAATCTGCTCTCGAATGCCATCAAATACAGGCATAAGGACCGAAATCCATTAATCAAGATCTCCGCACATGAGGAAGACCGTTTTTGGCTATTTACAGTAGAGGATAATGGAGTAGGAGTGGACCCTAGGTATGAAGATAAGGTGCTTAGTTTGTTTAAAAGAGTGCCCGGTAACAATGGCGTGGAAGGTACTGGAATTGGTCTGCCTCAGTGCAAAAAGATAGTGGAACAGCACCAAGGTGAACTTTGGTTTGAATCGGAGTTCGGTCACGGTTCTATATTTTACTTTACACTCAGAAAAGTGGAGGGAGAGTCGATGAAGTATCAGGAGCAGTTTAAGTAGAGATCCTTGATATTATTCTGTGGAAAGGAAGGTTTTTTTTAGTAAAATTGGTAGTTTAGTTAAATGAAAGAGGAATCTACCGATCGTATCAAACTTGCCGCCCAATTTGTAAACTCCACTGTCGCCCCGATATTTCTGACGGGAAAGGCAGGAACAGGTAAGACCACTTTTTTGCGGAACCTGACACATCAAACTCATAAAAGCCATGTGATTTTGGCGCCCACAGGGATTGCGGCACTGCACGCCAAGGGAGTTACGATTCATTCCCAGTTTTTACTTCCTTTGGGGAGTTTTTTGCCCGTCAGAGAACCCGAAGGTAATTTTACAGATCAATATGGCTTTTATACTCAACATACACTAGCCAGAAAACATCCTTTAAATCAGCTCCGCAAGAGTGTATTGAGAGCAGCCGAATTATTAGTCATCGACGAGGTGAGTATGCTCAGGGCAGACATTTTGGATGCGATAGATTATAGGATGAGGAGTGTAAAGGGGAATTTTCGGGATCCCTTTGGGGGTGTTCAGCTGCTTTTGATAGGGGATTTGTATCAATTGCCTCCGATTGTTAGGGATCAAGAATGGCAGATTTTAAGTCGCTTCTACAATAGCATGCATTTTTTTGAGGCCAAGGCTTTGCAAAACTCGGGTTTGGTGTATCTGGAATTAGACAAGATATTCAGGCAGCAGGATGAGGAGTTTATTCAGGTTTTAAATCACCTCCGCAATAATGAAATCACCCCACAGGATATTCAGCTACTCAATCGGCACTTTAGAAATCAGGACCAAATCAAGGAAGAAAAGGATTGCATTACCATCACCACGCACAATTACAAAGCGGATCAGATCAATCAAAAAGAACTACAGGCCCTAGATGGGGAATCCTATCTCTATCAGGCAGAATTGGATGGAGATTTTCCAGAGTCACTTTATCCCCTGCCTAAGCAGCTTGAACTCCGGGAAGGTGCTCAGATCATGTTTATCAAAAATGATACTTCAGGTCTGGGTATGTATTTCAACGGGAAGCTGGCCAAGGTGACGGCGCTTACAGAGGACGAGGTGACCGTCAAGATGAATGATGACGATCAATCCTTTATTTTGCGAAAAGAGGTTTGGGAAAATAAGCGATACGTGGTGAATCCTGACACCAAGGAGCTCGACGAGGATGTAATTGGGACCTATTCCCATTTCCCTGTAAAGTTGGCCTGGGCCGTGACTGTGCACAAGAGTCAAGGGCTCACTTTTGACAAAGCGATCATCGATGTGGGGCAGGCCTTTGCTCCCGGACAAGTCTATGTGGCACTCAGTAGGCTACGAAGTCTGGAGGGGTTGATTCTCCGCAGTCGGATACAGTCGGATCTGATTTACTCCGATCATCAGGTGGTGAAGTTTTCTCAATCCTCACATCAGCAAGAGCGATTAGACCAACTACTCAAGCTTCATCAGCGTCAATTTTTGAGGCATTTGATAGAAAGGACTTTTGACTTTGTCCCCATTCTGAAAGAGATCGAATACTTTCAAAAAAATCAGGAAAGCAGTATGGAGTTTGAAGACGTGGAAATGCAAGCTGCCATCCCGGTGGTGTATGAAAATCTCCGAGTAGAAACAGAAAACACAGAGAAATTCCGAAGGCAATTGCAAGGCTTGCTTCAGGCAGAAGCATTCGAACAACTCAATGAGCGACTCCAAAAAGGAGTAGATTATTATAAGGAATTGTTTAAAAAGCTAATGGGGAAAATTTTGGAGCAAAGAGGAATGGTGGCCAATTTTTCAAGAACCAAAAAATACCAAGATGGACTTGAAGCTATTGATGAGTTAATGGTAAGAAAAATGCTTGAAATCAATAAAATAAGTAAATTGATTCAAGTGATTTCTAAGGGAGAAACAATCGATAAAATGGATGATTTGGAATCAGAGGTTTTAGCTCTCAGAAGGAATCTCATCGCTCAAGCCAAAGAAAAATCCCATGAGAAAATAAAAAATATCAAATCAAAAACCGGAAGAAAAAAAGCGGATGGACCAAAGCTAAAGCGTCAAAAAGGAGATTCTAAAGAAGAAACTTTCAAATTGTTTGAGTCGGGAAAAAAGATTTCCGAAATCGCTTCGGATCGTGGACTCGCAGCCTCTACCATTAAGGGGCATTTAGCAGATGGAATTGCAACTGGAAGAATCGATTTGGAAGACTGTCTTCCTCAGGAAGTAATTCTTGAAATCATGGATCAGCTTGATAAGTTTTCGGGGATGAAAGAACTCCGAGAGCACTTCGAAGGGAAGTATGATTACGGGACTATCAAAATGGTCATCGCTGGAAATAAAAATTTGTAAGCCATGCGATATTTAGTGTTTATTTTGGTCTTTGTTCTTTCTCTGTCAGATCTTTTTTCGCAGCAGCTAGCTATTTCTCCCAATCAGCGATACCTCATCAATGAAGAAGACTCCACCCCATTTTTCTGGTTGGGCGATACAGCATGGGAGCTTTTTCACAAATTGGATCGAGAAGAAGCCATACATTACCTGAGCACCAGAGCTGAGCAAGGATTCACTGTGATTCAAGCAGTGATTTTGGCCGAGCGTGATGGAGTTAGGACACCCAATGCCTACGGGGAACTACCTTTTCATGACTTAGATCCAAAGCAGCCTAATGAGGCCTTTTTTCAGCATGTTGATTTTATAATCCGAGAAGGAAATAAATTAGGATTGCTAATAGGGGTCTTGCCCACTTGGGGGGATAAAGTTTACTCAGAGCATCCAGGTGCAGGCCCAATCCTTTTTGGTGAAGAGAATGCCCGGATTTTTGGCGAATTCCTCGGGGATCGATATCAAGATGATAACTTGGTCTGGATCCTAGGAGGAGATCGCGATATTGCGAATGATACGGTACGGACAGTTTGGGATGCTATGGCTTTAGGATTGAAAAAAGGAGACAAAGGCAAGCACCTTCTAACTTACCATCCAAGGGGTAGTCGATCAAGTGGGGATTATCTCCATGAAGCAGAATGGATGGACTTTAATATGTACCAGAGTAGCCATGCTCAATTTTATACCCCAGTTTACAATTTTGCTAGGAAGGATAGGGCCAGGAACCCAATTAAGCCAACCATAGATGGTGAACCTCCTTATGAGGATATTCCTGTAGCCTTTTGGGAGTACATGGAATTTAAGCCGGGGGAGTTTGCTGATATCACTGGAGAAGATGGAAACTTGATTGATAAAAATAGGTTTGATAAAGGTTTTTTTGATGGTAAAAGCGTCAGAGTCCATGCCTATTGGGATTTTTTGGCTGGCGCGGCAGGATATACCTATGGCAATAATGCGGTGTGGCAAATGCACAAGAAGGGGGAGACCTTTGTCATTCCCACCTTGACAGATTGGAAAGAAGCTCTTAACAGACCCGGGGCTAAAAGTATGAAGTACATCCGCAAACTTTTTGAAATGCGGTCTTTTGCATCTATAATTCCCGCCCAGGAACTGATAGTATCAGCTAATCCAGAGGGTGAAAATCATATTCGCGCCGCCATCCATGAGGATGGGAAGTTTGCTATCATTTATTTGGCAAATCCACAGGAGTTTACCCTCGACCTATCCTTGCTTGCAGGGGAGAGGTTCACTGCATTTTGGTTCAATCCTGTGGATGGAAGCAGATTTATTCTATCCGAATTTGGATTGAATCAAAAGGTTTGGAATACACCTCCTTCAGAGGAGGAGCAGGATTGGGTATTGGTGATTGATTCAAAGTAAAAAAAAGGAGGAAATCTTTCGGTTTCCTCCAGCTACAACAGGCTTTGAAATTAAGTACTACCTATTTGTTGCCAAAAAAGCGATCATGAAACTGATATCGGGGCTCCACCTCGGATTTAGCTGCAGCTGATTCGGTATCGATGATTAAATAAGAAGGGTTTGGATCCCCTTTTTGCATGGGCTCCCAATGCACTAAATTGTCACCGTTGGGGTTATGCGTTTTGATGAAGTTGGCGAAGTACTCCTGCATCTGTTTGGAAACGATAAAGTCTTCTTTTTCCCAGGCATAATCCTTGACCAAATGCAAATTTCCCATCGCATATTCTATTTCGCAGGCATGTGGAGCACCTATTGCTCTTGGCGCCTCCTGACCGTTGGATTCCATAGTACCTCCCGCCAGTCCCGAGATCAAGTTGGGATCTCTTAAAGGAGGCCTAAGCTTGGCGTATAAGTATCGGTATACAGGCTGGTTAGAATTTTTTGAATGAAGGTCAAGCCATTTCCATGTGCTGTAAGAGATAAATCTGTCTGAGGCTAAATGCGTAGCTGACCATTCTATTTCTTCTTTGGTTTGATGTGGGTGAAGCTCAAGCACTTCCTCCCAGTCAGTGGGATAGACTTCTTTTACCTTTTCTACAAAGGCTTCTTCTGTGTATGGTCTGCCCTGCATAAAGGCTTGTCCGGGTGTCTCTGCTGAATTCCATCCTGCCAATAAAGGTACTTGAGCCTGCTCTTGTGCTTCAAAGATTTCAGTTACAGTTTTGGGAAGAAAATGGCCATCTATGGTCACAGGGAATCCAAACCTTCCTGATTCGATGAATAACTCATAGAGTTCTTTGGTGCTGAGATTCCGAAGATCAGCAATGGTTTCATAACCTGCATTTTTCACAAATTCAGTTCCCACTTGCTCCGCTTCATCTAAGGGTATAGGAGCTAGTGTTGGATTTATTCCCGCTCCACTTTCTCCGATGGCAGCCGCGATAAGGTCTTTGGATAATGGGGACGCCATTTGATAGCTAACTGAAATCGAGCCTGCAGATTCTCCTGCTATGGTTACTTTTTTGGGATCACCTCCGAATGCTGCTATATTTTTTTGAACCCATGTCAATGCTGCTTGCTGATCCATGAGCCCGTAGTTTCCTGAGCCTCCTTGGGCTGATTCTTTACTCAAATCAGGGTGAGCCAAAAACCCGAAAAGCCCTAATCGATAATTGACAGTAACGACTACGATTCCTTTTTGGGCCATACTTTCTCCATCATAGCGGGGCTCGGAACCATCACCTGCAGAAAATCCTCCACCATAGAAATAAACTAATACGGGTAAGTTTTTATCATCTTTTTTGGCCGGAGTCCAGACATTCAGGTAGAGGCAGTCCTCGGAGATTCCATCAGAGCGGAAACTCATGTCTCCAAAAATTGGAGCTTGTACTGCTCTGGGGCCAAAAGAAGTTGTCTCCTTTATTCCCTCCCAAGGAGATAAAGGTTGTGGAGCTTTCCATCTTAAATCTCCTACAGGAGCTTGAGCATAAGGAATTCCAAAATATTTTTGGATGTTGGTTTTTGTGTCGTAGTGACCTTCTATGATTCCCTGTTGGGTGGAAGCGCGGACAGAAAACGTGTTATTTCCTTGGGTATAAGCCATTTTTGCATTCACTTGCAGCAGAATAAAAGCCAATATCAGTGCATAAATTGATCGCATAGCAAGAATTTATTGTTTCATGTTGAAACAATAGTAATTGGTATTTGACTGAAATCCTATTTATTTGAGGAAATTTTCTAATCGCCTTATGTCTTTACCAGAAGCTGTTCAATATCTTCCTCATATAGCCTATGATTCTGTGATCTTTGGTTTTTCTGGAGAGAAGCTGAAAATTCTGCTCATGGAATACCACAATACCGGCTGGTTTGCATTACCAGGTGGATTTGTGAAAATCAATGAACCCTTAGATGAAGCGGTAAGCCGCGGCTTGCGAGAGCGAACAGGCTTGGAATCCATTTACTTGGAGCAGTTTTACACCTTTGGCTCGCTCGAGAGAGTCAGGCCTGAAGCTATGAGAAAAATCCTCCAAGCTCAGCATAAAGTAGTTCCAGAAAAGCATTGGCTTTTTGAGCGTTTCATCTCGGTAGGATATTATGCTTTGATCGATTATACCAAGGTAGAACCTCAGCCAGATGCTTTGTCAGACTCTATTGACTGGTATGATGTAGATGCTGTGCCACAGCTTCTTTTTGATCATAATCATATTGTAGAAAAGGCCTTGGAGCATCTTCGAACCCATCTTGACCAAAAGCTGCTGTCGGTCAACTTACTTCCGGAGCGATTTACGATGAAGGAGCTGCAGCAAGTATATGAGGCGATTCTAGGGGAAAAGCAAAACCGGGCTAATTTCCAGCGAAAAATGCTTAGTCTTGGAATTTTGGAGCGTCATGAAAAGCTTTATTCAGGAGGATCTCACAAAGCACCGTATTTGTATAGTTTTATAGTACAGAATTAATGGAAAGTGTCTGGCATACACTTGAGCCTGCAAACTCTCCGGTGGGTAGGTCGAAACTGAGTGAATGGGATTGACCTCGGATTTTCAGAAGTAAATTTATTTTTCCTTTCAGAAGTTGGGTGGGGTCAGAATAGGAAATCTCATACAGGTCGCTATCGATTTCTCTAAGTAATACCAATCCAGCTTGATCTAGACTAATAGTTTTTGAATCCCATTCAAAATCTCCTTTTTCATAAAAGACCATTCCAGTCAGTTGGAGAGATGGATCCATCAGAACTTGTAGTTGAGGACTGTTTTTTAAGACTTCTATTTCTGTTCGTTCAAATTTTGATAGGACTTCGTTTTTTTCGATACCAGGCAAAATATAGTAAGCATAAGAGCTCCCCTTTGGATTGAGTCCATGGTCTATCCAGAGACTGAAAATTTCCTTTTCGATTTTCTTATTGGATGAGTTTCCATTGATTTCAGACCAAGAGCTTTCTCTTTTTTCCGCTGTCAATTGAACTTTTTGACCATCTGGAAAAAAATATGCGAATTGGTCATGATAGACTAGGCTTATCTCCGAAGGAGAATCGGTGAAAGGAGTGTATTCTTGAAAGTCTTCCGCCTCTTTAATCCAAATTGGGCCTTTGAGTAAAGATTGATTAACAGTAGTGTAGATGGGTTCGGGCCGATCGGCCGAAATCTGGGAACCCAGACAAATAATTATGTCATCGAAGAAAAACCAAGCTTTTTTAGCTTCTGTGCGGTAGGCATTCATATGGTAAACAGAAATGCCATCCTGCCCATCACTGACACCCCCGACGAAATCTGCATTGCCACGTTCGGCCACCCAATTGGTCCTTTTTCTTAAATTTTTGTTGGCAGGTGTGGTAGTTCCGGGTATCATGTACCAATGCCAAAAAGGAAATACATTGAAGTATTCATCTCCATCTGCGGCCAAAAACATGGCTCCTTCCGTCAAAAATTGCCCTCTCAGATTTTCCTTATTTCCAGATTCGGTTCTGATGGTTCTCTTAGAAGCTATATTCACGCTAGCCATAAAATGGGGTCGGTGGTGCACCATATAATCTGACTTCCAGAATTGTAAATTCTCTGCTTGAATACTAAAGGATGGAGCTTCCTTTCCTTCCAATCTGGCTAAGGCTGCGTCGTATTCTGTACGGTATTCGGGCTTATCTATGGCTTTGATTTGGCGGATGATTCCAGGAGATACTCTCGTGGCATTGGATCTGGCGATCCCTCTTCCCAATACACTGTAGTCCACATATCGACCTCGGGTTACTTTTAGAAAGCTTCTCCGGGTGAATTCAGAGATTAAGTTCATTTGCTCTTCTGTGAAGGAATATTGAGTTCCTCGGAGATAAATCTGTAGATTTCTTATTCCTGATAAAAACTCTCTTCCATATCCGTGGGTGTACAATTCTGGACCATGGGCATGAAAGGAAAGGTCTTGCTTGATCCCATCACTTTTAGAGATCTTTATCGATTTTGAAACTAGGGAAACTGATTTCTTTAAAAGCTCCTCGTCTTGAATTAGCGCTGCCTGAATTACCCGATGTTGAACAATGTCAGTGAGATTTGACCCATCTTTTCCGGGTGATTTATCCGTTGATACGGTTTGATTCATCCATTCCAAAAGATTTTTTTCGAGAGCGGGTGGAAGTCCATTTTCGGCAAATCTCATGCTAGTGAGAATTTCACCAAGCTCTTGAGGCACGCTGATGCTTAACCACCACCAGTTAGTAGAGCGTGGTGCCGGCTTGACCTCTGTCCAGTAGCGCAAAGCGGATAGAATTCCCTCGTAATAATCATTTTCATGAAAATGTTTGCTGCCTTTTCTAGTGTAGGCTTTACTTAGTAAACTCACTCGATCCAAATGTTTTTTCGGTTGCCAGCCCGTGGGGGAGGTATCTTTATAGTCTATGTCACTCCAGCTTCCATCTTGATTCAACTGCCTTTTCCAATCCTGCGCCTTTTCATCTAATTCTTGGGTTGAAGGACTGGATTGAAAATCATTAAAAGCCTGGCTTAGGATGATTTCAAAATCATTTTGTGATTGGGCTACCAACCTTTGAGTAGAGATAAAATATAAAAACAAGCTTATTGTTAGAAAAAATAACCTCATATCTGAATAGTTTGATGAACTGAAAAAACAAGCTAAGAAAAAATATGCAAAATGAATATCTGTTTCTTAGTTAATAAGTTAAAATGAATTCACATCTCGTTGTCAAGGAGGAACTTTACTAACAAGTCCGCTAGAAACCGAACAAAACCACGATAGATTTGAAAAATTAGCTACTAGAAAAAAGCAGTTTATTGAAAAAGCAGTCAAATTATAAATGCCTCGGTAAGTAAACTTAATCTTTTGTTTGCTTCAATTTAAGGGTTCTGTTAAAACAGAAATAATAGTTTTTATTCCTTCCTTGTAATTACCCAGACGTATATTTTCGTTGGGACTGTGTTGGTTATTGTCAGCATTTACAGTGGGGATAGTGACTGCTGGAATTCCTAAAGCATCCACAAATGGAGAAATCGGGATTGAGCCTCCCGAGATACGAATTTGAACAGGTTCTTTCTCAAATGCCCTTTTCATGGCTTTTCTCAACCAAGCCCCTGCCTCCGAGTCCATGGGAGTGCGGAAGGCCTGATACGAAATTGATTTTTTCATAGAAAGAATTTTGGGATGAATCTGACGCTCTTCCTCAGTAGGCTCTCGATCGATGATATAAAATCCTTGATTTTTTATATGGGTTTCAATCAACTCAAAAAGCCGAATTGGATCTGACTCGGGAACCAGACGCATATCCAATTCTGCAACTGCTGTAGCGGGTACAATCGTCCTTGCTTCAGGACCTACCCAGGCAGAAGACATACCACGTATATTCAAAGACGGATACTGAATACTTTCTTGATAGGAGTTGCCTACTTGATCTGTTCTGGCTATACCGATTTTCCTTTTTATGGTTGTTTCATCATCGGGTACTGCATTCAGGATTGCCATTTCTTCCTCACTAAGATTTATTCCATCATAGAAGCCTGGAATGCTCACTCTGCCATTTTCATCCTTCATGGAGGCTAGAAGCTGGGAAAGCATCAGGGCAGGATTTGGAGCGTAGTTTCCATAATGTCCGCTATGTTGAGGAACTCTCGGCCCATAAGTGGTCAATGTCATTTCAGAAATTCCCCTTGCCCCGTAAGTAAGCGTAGGTTCGTTGGAAATATGACGAGGGCCATCCATGATTAGCATTAAATCTGCTTTGAGATCTTTTTGATGCTTGATGACTGCTGCTGGAAGATTGGGAGAACCCTGTTCTTCTTCGAAATCAAAAATGATTTTAATAGAATAATTAGGAGATAATCCCGCTTCAGAAATAGCATCCCAACCCGTCAAAAACATAGCGACAGGTCCTTTATCATCCGAGGTGGATCTTGCAAAAATTCGCCATTCGGAGTCGTACTCTTTATGAAGTAGAGAAAGCGGAAGGCTATCCCAAGATCCGTTTCCATTTTGTTTCTTGAGCACTCCTTGGTAGGGGTTGGCTTGATCCCATTTAGAGGAATCGATCGCCTGACCATCCATATGAAAATAAAAAAGTACAGTTTTTTCCGCTCCTTGTTGTTCCTTTTGTACTAAAAGCAAAGGAACCCCTTCTGTTTTTAATCGCATGGTCTGCCAGCCCCTTTGGGTAAACTGGTTTTCTGTCCATTGAATATTGGGTTCGATTTGTTCTGCTTTTGCTGCGTCATTAGGAATAGCAACGATTTCTTGTAGGAGTGATAAACCCAATTGCCAATGCCTCTCGGTCATTTCATCCAGTTGCTGAATGGGGAGGTTTTGGCCTTGAACTTTAACTAGGGTCAAAAAGAAAACGATAGCAGCTAATTTTTTCATTCGGATGATTTTTTGAAAAATAAATAAAATATGGGCTTTTTCAAATTCAAAATAAGGTATTGAAAGTAAAAGGAAATGATAGGCGTGAAAACATGTCAGCCAATCTCAAGTTTCTTACTAAAAGCGTAAAGATGAAAAGCATACCTCTAATCCTTATTTCACTATTCTTTATTGGGCTTTTTTCCAAGCCGTCCATTGTATTTGCCCAAAATGAAAAGGAAGAAAACAGTTACAGTTTTCAAACTCCCAGTAGAGATGGGACAGGAAAGTTTTATTTGGGACGTGAAATCTCTCAGATCATGGGCTTTCAGGGGATGCAATGGCTAGAGCGAGCTAGCCGTGAACGTGAGGAAGGGGTTTCTGCGGCGATTAAAAACTTACCCATATCCGAGGAAAGTAATGTGGCTGATATCGGTGCAGGCTCAGGGTATTATATCTTCCGAATAGCGCCAAAAGTACCAAAGGGAAAGGTATATGCTGTAGAGATTCAGGATGAGGCTTTGAAGTATCTAGATGAGAAAAGTGAGGAACTGGGCTTTCAAAATGTGGTAGCTGTGAAAGGGAATTCATATTCACCAAATCTTCCCGAAAATACCATAGACGTTGCGATCATGGTAGATGTCTATCACGAGCTTGCCTACCCAAAGGAAATGCTACAGTCTATTCGGCGATCATTGAAATCAGGAGGAAAACTCATACTTATAGAGTATCGCGGTGAGGATGCTTCTATTCCCATCAAACCGCTGCATAAGATGACAGAAAAGCAGGCAGAAAAAGAGCTAAAGGAAAACGGCTATAGATTGGTAAAAAACGGAAAATTTTTACCCATTCAGCACTACCTTATATTTGAGAAAATAGACTGAATTTCAATTGATTAATCTTCTTGTTTAAACTGATTTTTGTCATGAAAAGAAGGTTGATATTATGGTACTTTTAGGGAGTCAATCAAAACGATCTAACCATGGAAATCAAAGGAAAATTTGCGGTAATTACAGGAGGTTCCGGAGGTATTGGACTTGAAACCGCCAAGTTGTTTTTTAAAGAAGGTGCAGCTGGGGTCGCAATAGTCGACTACAGTAAAGAAGGTCTACAAGAAGCCAAGGAGAGCCTGATGGGAAATAACGCACTCTTCATCGAAGCGGATGTGTCAAAGGCAGAAGAGGTAAAGAAATTTATTGATGAATCAATGAAGGCCTTTGGTAGAATCGATGTATTATTTCTTAATGCAGGAGTTGAGGGCGTGGTAAAGCCCATGATTGAATACCCTGAGGAGAAGTTTGATCAGGTTATCGGTGTGAATGTCAAAGGAGTTTGGTTGGGAATGAAATACGGTTTTCCTGCATTGAAGCAAGGTGGTGGCGGTTCTGTGATCATCACTTCCTCAGTTGCTGGGCTTCGTGGCACAGCGCAGGTTTCTGCTTATGTGGCGAGCAAGCATGCCACTATTGGCTTGATGCGTACAGGTGCTCTTGAGGGTGCTCCGGACAATATTCGGGTCAATTCTATTCATCCCTCTCCGGTAGATAATCGAATGATGCGTTCTTTAGAGGATGGTTTTGCACCGGGAGCTGGTGAAGCTGTAAAAGAGGGCTTTACGAAAATGATTCCTTTGGGACGTTATGCAGATAATGACGATATCGCTCAGATGGCGCTGTTCTTAGCCTCTGATAGATCCAAGTTTATAACAGGAGCAACGATGGTGGTAGATGGAGGATTTACAGCCTAAAGTTGTTTGATCACCCGAGTACGCTTACTCTAAGCATCACTTCTTGATTGAGGTGGTGCTTTTTTATTTTAGTTTTACCAAGGGATAGTTCAATCCATTTACCTCGTTTCTTACCACAATGTATTTTTTCAAGCTTTTGAAAAGTTCGGTTAGATTTCTGAATCCGTAGGTTCTCGGGTCAAAACTCGGGTCAATTTTCCGCAGTGAAGCACCGATTTTTGCTATATGGATCTCCTCATCTTCATTAGAGGAAATCTCAAAGGCTCGATCGATTAGCCGAAGGTCAAGTTTTGGATCGGTCTTTTTGATGTGCGCATTGGCATGGGAAGATTTGGTAGCGGTGCTCTTTTCAGATTTTTTCTCTTCTACCTGTTCTTCTTCTCCTAGATTCTCCGCAAAAGTGAATATCTCACAAGATTGAACAAAGGCCTGAGGAGTAACTCTACGCCCGATTCCCATCACGAACATACCCTCTTCGCGGATTCGTTTGGCCAAACCGGTATAATCAGAATCCGAGGAAACGATACAAAAACCATCCACCGAATTGCTGTGGAGAATATCCATGGCATCTATAATCAAGGAGCTGTCAGTGGAGTTTTTTCCTGTAGTATAGGAGAATTTCTGAATGGGATTGAAGGAATACTGGTTGATCACTTCTTTCCAACTATTCATATGTGGCGTAGTCCAATCTCCGTAAATCCTACGAATGGTAGCCTTTCCGTACTTTGAAACTTCTTCTAAAATTTCCTTGATCAATTTTGCCTGAGCATTATCTCCGTCAATGAGAACTGCAATATTAAATTTACTTTCGAGCATAATTTTGTCTTTCCTAAAATTTAAAGTTAAGGATATTCTAGACCATTTGAAGTATCCATGGCCAATTTCTCCCTATACTATCTAGCTTCGCACTTCAGATAAAGAGGAGTGAGTGCGGGTACGTTCTTATTTGAGCTTTAAGCAAAAAAAGACTTCCGTGATATTGGAAGCCTTTCTCAAAATAGGTTATGACTTTACTTTAGATTTTTCTTAAAAAAGGCTATAGTTCTATCCCAGGCTAACTTTGCGGCAGCTTCATCATACCTGGGGGTGGTGTTGTTGTGAAATCCATGATTCACTCCATCATACATATGCATCACATAGTCTACCTTATTGGCCTTTAGCGCTTCTTCATAAGCAGGCCAGCCGGCATTGACCCGCTCATCTAGGCTAGCATATTGAATCATCAGGGGAGCCTTGATTTGTGCCGCTTCTTCGGCGCTAGGTTGGCCTCCGTAAAAAGGCACTGCTGCCTTGAGGTCGGGTAATCTTACAGCCATCATATTGGATATCCATCCACCAAAACAGAAGCCCACCACGCCAACATTGCCATCACAATCGGGATGGTTCTTTAGGTATTCATATGCGGCAATGAAATCCTCGAGCATTTCTTCTCGGGTTCGATTGCGCTGCATATCTCTCCCTTCATCATCAGTACCTGGGTAGCCTCCTAATGGCCAAAGGGCATCAGGGGCAATTGAAATAAATCCGTCCACAGCACATCTTCTGCCTACATCTTCAATGTAGGGATTTAGACCTCTGTTTTCATGCACTACGACGATACCAGGGAATTTACCAGCTCCTGCTGGTTTGGAAAGTAAGCCTCGGATCTGTCCTCCACCTTTTGGAGAATTATAAAGTACATAGTCCGAACTTTGCATTCGCTCGTCATCAGTCGGTACCGTAGCGGTAGTGATGTAGTCCGGCATCATTGTGCTCATCAGCGTGGCCAAAGTAATTCCTCCGACTGCGTAGGCCGAAAGCTTCTCCACAAAGGTGCGTCGATCTAATTTATTGTGTGCGTAATAATCGTAGAGGTCAAAGACTTCCTGGGGGATATCTTCTTTGTTGAGTTTTTTCATGGTTTTCAGTGATATAGATTTGGAATATACCAAAAAAAATACTGCTGAAAATCATAAATTTCATGTGTCTATAATTGAATTTTAAAGGTCACATGGAATCTCGCATGGTTGATAGTCATACCAGTGTGTGACGGCTACGTCATGCTCGATTTCATGTGTTTATAATTTGTTTCTTTTTCATTTTTAGGTAAAGGAATAAAAAGACGCTAAGAAGTTAAATTTTCATGTTCATGCTCACGGCAATACTCCTGTGTGCTTAGCGTCTGATGTCAATTTCATGTACGGGGTTTCGTTGTTTTCACAACGATGTTTCAACCTCCAGTAAAAACCGACCTTTGTTTTTTTATGCTACCTTTTCCTTGTTCA
>NZ_FNAC01000028.1 GCF_900101705.1 Algoriphagus faecimaris
GTTTTCGGAAACCTCAAGTTCAACAAAGGCAGAGGCAGATTCATGCTCAGAGGTAAGGAAAAAGTAGCTATCGAAACTGGTCTGCTGGTCATCGCACACAACTTGGCCAAGATGGTCCGATGAGCCATTTTAAAGCCCGGTTTTTGTCCATTAAGCCGTGGAAATACTGCATAGTAACTCCTTTACCAAAAATCAACACCGAAACCCGAAGTTGAACAGAGGTCAAAAAAATAAAGGCCGAAAATCAGTAAATCGGCCTCTACGCTCTAAAAAAGGCTGCCTTAAACTTTTTAACCAGTTTTGAGACAGCCTCTTTTATCTCATATTAAGGTATCCATTTAATATGCCTGAAATTTGGCTTACGCTTTTCCAGAAAGGCATTTCTTCCCTCTTTAGCCTCCTCTGTCATGTAAGCAAGGCGAGTTGCCTCACCTGCAAAAACCTGCTGTCCTACCATGCCATCATCTGTTAGATTCATGGCAAATTTCAGCATTTTGATAGAAGTTGGAGATTTCTCTAGAATTTCCTGAGCCCACTGATAAGCTGTATTTTCCAATTCATCATGAGGAATAACCGCATTGACCATTCCCATGTCATAGGCTTCCTGAGCCGAGTAATTTCTCCCCAAAAAGAAAATCTCTCGGGCTTTCTTTTGACCGACCATCTTTGCTAGATAGGCAGAGCCATAGCCTCCATCAAAACTGGTCACATCCGCATCCGTCTGCTTGAAAATGGCATGCTCCTTACTCGCCAAAGTCAAATCACAGACTACATGTAAGCTATGTCCACCTCCCACAGCCCATCCGGGTACCACTGCGATCACCACCTTAGGCATGAAACGAATTAAACGCTGTACTTCTAGGATATTCAATCGATGGTACCCATCCTCTCCCACATAGCCCTGATGACCTCGGGCACGCTGATCTCCACCGGAGCAAAAAGCCCATTTTCCGTCTTTTGGTGAAGGTCCTTCCCCACTCAGAAGTACCACACCGATAGAAGTATCCTCTTGAGCATCATAAAAAGCATCGTACAACTCAGCCGTGGTTTTAGGACGAAAAGCATTCCTGACTTCAGGTCTATTGAAGGCAATTCGAGCTACGCCATTACATTTTTTGTAGGTGATATCTTCGTATTCTTTGGCAGTGATCCACTCCATGGTATTCTTTTTGGTTAAAAATCTGATTTTTTTTGCAAGATAACAGGCTTGTTCGAAATTTGTTGTTCCTCTAGCGGACTTGGCCAAGCAATTTAAATTCGATTTATGTTTTACCTCCAGTTTCAAAACCGACAGTTTTCCACGCTGGAGGATTTTCAAAATATTGCTGAAGATTATCCTGATTTTTTGCTAGAAGCCCTTCAATTTTGTCGGGACTGGCAATCAGGAGAAGCCGTATTCCAGCAAAAAACCTCGGGCTCTACAGGAGCCCCAAAAGTTCTGTCCATTCATCGAAACCAAATGCAGGCAAGTGCTAGAGCGACAGGGGAGTTTTTTAAAGTAAACCCAAGAAACCTCCTACTCTGTTGTCTCAATCCGGCATTTATCGCAGGAAAAATGATGCTGGTGAGGGCCATGGAATGGAAAGCTCCCATCCTACTACAGGCTCCTCAGGCGGATCCTTTGAAAGATTTAAATTCTGATCAAATTCCAGATTTTATTGCGATGGTACCCCTTCAGGTTCAGGAGAGCCTCAAAAATCCTAAATCTAGAGCTTTACTTCAAAAAGTCTCCCATTTGATCATAGGTGGAGCAGCAAGCAACCCTCAGCTAAGAGAAGATATCCTTAAATATAATCTTAAAGCCTATCAGACCTATGGGATGACCGAGACGGTATCTCACATTGCCTTGGCTAAAATTACCGAGCAGGAATTAATTTATTATACCCTTCCCGGGGTGGAAATCGGTCTAGATGAGCGAGAGACGCTATGGGTAAAAGGACCTATGAGCTTGGGAAATAGAATCCAAACCAATGATCAGGTCAAGCTTATTTCTGATCGTTCCTTCATTTGGTTAGGGAGGGTGGATTTTGTCATCAATTCCGGTGGGATCAAATTACATCCCGAGCTCTTGGAGCAGCGCATGGAAAAATCAATCCATACTCACTTTCCTTCCTCAAGATTCTTCCTTGCTGGAATCCCAGATCCTAAATTTGGTGAAAAAATGGTCTTGGTACTGGAAACCGAAATGATCGAAATAAAAAAGGCAAAACTTTTGCAGGAAGAATTGAAGCTGCTTTTCCAGCCTTACGAGCTCCCAAAGGATATTTTGACGGTAAATAAATTCCAAGAGACTCCAAGTGGAAAAGTAGACCGAATAAGATCGCTGCCTCTATGATTACTTTTATTCTTTCTGTTCTATTTAGTATGCAAATCATCGCTACAACTCCCACATTTGGAAGCCTGGAACTAACGGTAACGAACTTGGAGTCTGAAAAAGGTCTGATTCGCGTCCTAATTTTCTCCTCTTCAGATGGATTCCCCGAGGATCCTTCCAAAGCAATCAAAGCCCTTTCTGTCCCAATCAAAAGCAAAAAAGCCCGCTTAAAAATCAATGATTTACAAGCTGGAAATTATGCCATTTCGGTTTTTCATGATGAAAATGAGGATGGAAAAATTCGCAAAAATTTCTTTGGCTACCCCTTAAATAAGTTTGGGTTTTCAAACAATCCAAATGGCTTTTTATCCATCCCTTCTTTTAGCCGATGCGCTTTTTCTATAGAAGCTGGACAATACACTTACCATGAAATAGTCCTTCGCTAGGGAATGGTTCTTAGCCAACCCGTAATGCTATTTCGTTCTTTTTTGGTAGGAAGAACCTCATGAGGAATCTCCCCACTTAAAAACACGACCAATCTTCCCGGAAGGGGCAAAAGATCAAGCACTTCCTCTTTGTCATCCTCCATGGGGAGATACATTCTTAGGGCGCCTTCATCGGCTTCGGTCCACGCGTCATTGACATAGAGGATAACGGTGACTGCACGATAAGGGACCTGCTGAAATTGGTCCAAATGCCTTTTGTAAAAAGACCCGATGGGATAGCGTGCAAAGTGCGCCTCGAAAGACTGTAAACCCAAAAAGCATCGCCGATTAAGGGCCAGCCGGATTTCTTCCACTCTTTTCCAATACTCCGATTGGAGTAAACTCAAGTTCTGTGCCTCCATCCATAAGACTTCATCACTTCTGATTTCAGGACGAATTTGTTTTTGTTCCCCGGTACCTACTGCCGCTTTTCTAAATTTTCCACTCTCTAGCAGGTCGGTTTGCTCGTCAAAAAGGGCCTTTCGAAAGATTTCATCGACAAAGTCATCTATGACAGCATAGGACTTCTCGTAAATACCCTCTACTATTCGACTCAGATTCTCTTCCATTGGATGCGGTTTGAGTTGCAAAATAAGGGCTTAATTGCTTGAAAAAATATACTTTTGCACAAAGCTTAAAAAATGAAGTCCTCTAAAGAAACTATCCAAAGTCTAACACTCGAATACGATTCGGGAATCATCCCTCCTCCATACAGCCACGTTTTCCACATGGAATTGGACTGGTCAGGTGCTAGCCTAAGCGTCAAACTGGACCTGCATTACACTGACCGGGAAGAATTGAGCGAAGAGGAAATTCTTGACGAAGGCTTTACGCTTGACGACGATTATCATTTTGAAGGGGAATTGAACCCGGTTTGGATTGAACCTATTCAAGCACTCTACCAAGAAAATAAATGGTCTCCCCGACAGCTAGACGAAGGAGGAATTGTACTCTATCCGGGACAGGAGAGCATCCCAAAGACTCCCGTCAATCAGGAAGCTTGGCAGCTCATGGCTCAGGACCTGATTCAAGCTATCTATGAAACAAACAAAAAAGAAGCCCCGCTTCACATCAATTACCGATTGGTGACCAATGAGGAAAGCATTGATTGTAAAATCACTGTACACTTCTCTGATCGCAATGTGATTTTATCAAAAGGCGAAGAAAGTGAATCCATCAATTGGGATTATGCGATTCAGTTGATGAAATTGATCTTCACTCCTGATTATCACTATGAAATCGCCAAAGAAAAGCCAGGAACTAAGCGAGGAGCTTACATTGACTGTGGCGATGGGCTTTGGCATGAACTGGGAAAAGGAGTAGTCAATATTGACCCCGCCTTTGATGCGGTAGGAAAAATTCAGGAACGATTTGAAGATTTGCTTTTGGGCTAATCTTCAAATCTGTAGAAAAAGGCTTTTAACCCTTCAAGCGCTGCAGATCGAGCTGTATATCCTTGATCATCTCTCCCAGGTCTTCCAGACTCAAGGCTTTCTTTTTATCACCGGGATTGGGGAAATCAGTGCTTATAAAAGCTTTAGCCTCCCAGATTTCCAAGACATCCTCACCCTTTACCTCATAGGGCTTATAGTGCTCATTATCCGAGACCAAAAAAAGCTTTCCATTCTCTTCGAGGTAGTTGAAAATCCGTTTGTAGACTACACCCTCAGTTCGAGTCACCAAAACATAAGTTCGACCACTTCTGATGGCCTGCAACTGATCCACATAGGCACCGATGATGATCGTACCTGAAATCAAAGGAAGCATGGAATCTCCCGCTAATTCAAAAGCTCTGTAAGTTGCGTTTTTTGCAAGATTGGGAAGATGAAATTGAGGAAGCTGCTCCATGTATTCTGGGTCAGCAAAACCATTAAGATATCCTGCCGAAGCCTTTTGTCCCACCCAAGTGATGTTTTCCTCATCATTTTGATCAGTGGCTATAGTGAGAATCTGAATGTTGCGCTTTTGAATCGCCCTTCGACCCAAGCGCTCAATATCATGCTCTAAAAGCTCCTCTATACCCGTTTCAAGCAAATCAGCAATGCGCTGCAAAGTGGCCAATTTGGGTTCGGAGCGACCATCTTCATAAGCCGAAATCATCGTCCGCTGTACATCCAATTGCTCAGCCAATTCATTTTGGGTGATTCCCTTTTGCTTACGCAAAAACCGAAGATTAGAAGCCAAGAAACTCATGCGGAAAAAAGGTAAAAGTTATAATCGTCTGCTGAAGGCTCTACCGGAAATAGCGGATTGATATTCTGTCGCGCTGCCCTCCTGTTTTCTAATCTATGCTGAATCTCAGCAATAATCTCCCCCACCGGCTTGGGCTCCGAAATGAGCAAATACCCATATTCGGGCTTTTGCTCATCCTCCACAAAAAACTTCACCTGACAGTTTCCGGAAGCCAGGTTTTTGGTCGTAATGTTGATTTTCTCCTTCATTTTCTTATCTTATTCTATTTCGAATACCAAGGTAAGAATGTTGTTTTTATAAACATATAGATGAATCAAAAATTAACATTATTTTCTGACGAGAATTGTCATAAAACTTCAGATTTACTTCAAAATCCTCTAAATCAATGATTAACAGCACTTTTTACATGATCGGTTAACTATTCATTTGCTCATTTGACCGTTTAGCCAAAAAGCGAAAACAATCTGCCTTCAAGTTACTTGTTTTGTAGTGGGAAAAAGGAATAGCACTCCCGACTCCCGACTCAAATAACCAACTATATGAAACTTTATATTACCCTTTTTTTAACATTTACCCTTGCTTTTGCAGTGAAGGCACAGCAGTTTTCCATTCGTGGTAAAATCTTGGAGGCAGGTACTTCGAACACCGTACCCAATGCCACCCTCCTATTACTTAATGATGGAGATTCCAGTCAAGTAGATGGTATAATTTCTGACCTTGATGGAAATTTCGAATTGTCCGGAATTAAAGAAGGTGTTTATATTCTAAAAATTCAATATTTGGGATTTGAGAATTACTTCAGAACCTTAGACATCAGTCAGGATGTAGACTTAGGGACTATCAGACTTCGTCAGGAAGATACCGATTTGGAAGAGGTCACTATAGAAGCTAGAAGGTCTACCAGTCAAAATAAATCTGACACTACCCTATTTAATGCAGATGCCTTTAAAACCATGAGGGATGCAAGTGCTCAGACCCTGCTCGAAAAAATCCCAGGAGTCACCTCTGAGAATGGGGCCTTGCAAGCACAAGGTGAAAATATCGGTCAGATTTTAGTCGATGGCAAGCCTTTCTTTGGTACGGATGTCCGTACTGCTCTTCAAAACCTACCCGCGGAAGTGATCCAAGGAATAGAAATTTTTGATCAACTGAGTGAAAAAGCAAGACTCAGCGGATTTGACGACGGGGAGCGCCTGAAGACTGTGAATATCATCACTAAACCCAACCGACGCAAAGGCCAATTTGGAAGAGTTTCGGCAGGCTATGGCACAGATGATCGCTACTTGGCAGGAGCTAGTATCAATGACTTTGATGGGGACAGAAGGCTGACTTTCACCGGCCTTTCCAATAATATCAATGTCACCGACTTTTCCTCTGACCCCAATGCTCAGGATAATGCTAGACCACAAAATGGTGTAATAAGCACCAATATTCTAGGGATGAATTATACCGATACCTGGGGAGAAAAAATCCAAGTTACCGGAAGCTATTTATATTCCTCAAGAGAAAATATCGGTCAGGATATTCGATTCAGAGAGTTCATCACCAACGATGATTCTGATCAGCTCTACAATGAGGTTTCAAATGACACAAGGCTAAACAACAGACATCAGTTTGACATGCGCTTGGAGTACGATATTGATGAGAAAAATAGGATCGTATTTATCCCTAGATTTTCGGCAAGATTTGAAACAGAAACTTCCGATTTTTCAGGGGAAACCTCCAATGGTTCTGAATTGATCAATACCATCGAAAACAACCGAACGGCCAAAAACAAGGATTTTGATATTTTCAACCGAATCTTTTATAGTCACAAGTTTGACAAACCAGGTAGGACATTTACTTTCCGAGGCAGAATCAGTGAAAACTGGAACGAGGACAGGGCCAATAGAACTGCAGTTAACCAGTTTTTTATCCCTGAATCAAGAACCGAGATCATCAATCAGCAGATCAATAGAGATCGGAGTGGCTCTTCTTGGGAGACAGGTGTTTCCTTTACGGAAGCCTTGAGCGAAAGAAGTCAGCTAGAGCTCGAGTACGAAATAGGAAAAAGAATCAATGATTCTGATCAGTTGATTTTTGACGTCTTTGACGAGGACCCTATTCAGCAGCAGTTTGTATTGGACACCACCTTGAGTAATACCTTCGAAAGCAAGTTTTTAACCCAAGAGACAGAACTAGGCTATCAATACCAGACCGAAAAAGTCAGAATGCAGGTCGAGGTGCAATACCAAAACGCCAAGTTGGACAATACGCAGGGATTTCCTAGAGCATTCGAGCTCAACCGTACCTTTGAAAGTATACAGCCTTCCTTCCGTCTGAATTATCAAATCACGGAAAATACCAACTTACAATTTGACTATGATACCCGGACGCAGGAGCCTAATTTGAGACAGCTTCAGCCTGTAGTGGACAACTCAAACCCTCTGCAACTCTACGTGGGTAATCCTGATCTGGATCAGTCCTACTCCAACAGACTACGTGTAAGATTCCGAAGCAATAATCCTGAGACAGACCAAAGCTGGTTTTTATATGCCTCTTCCTCCTTTGTCAACAATACCGTAGCCAATAGCTCATTCATCGCTCAGGAGACCACAGAAATTCAGCCTGGAATCAATCTTGAACCCGGTTCCCAGCTTTTCAGCCCGGTCAACTTGGACGGTTATTGGGATTTTAGATCCTGGTCGAGTTACGGAATGCCTGTAGGTTTTATCAAGTCAAACTTGAATATCAACGCGGGTGCAGGCTACACCAAGCGCCCGACCTTAGTCAATAATGAGTACGGGTTTAACAATTCCAGAAGACTCAGTACAGGGATTTCCTTAAGCAGTAATATCAGTGATCAGATTGATTTTAACCTTTGGACACGCATGTCTTTCAACAATGTTGAAAACACCCTCAACCCTAATCTGAATAACAACTTTTTCAATCAAAGAGCAAGGTTAAATTTCAACTGGATCATCTGGGAAGGATTTGTATTCCGCACAGACATCAATCATCAGGTAAACAAAGGGCTTTCAGAAGGCTTTGATCAAAGCTTTACTTTGGTGAATATGAGTTTGGGTAAAAAGATCTTCAACAATCAGCGAGGAGAAATTTCCCTAAACGTGTATGATTTGTTTAGACAAAACAATAATATCCGAAGAAACATCACCGACACCTTTATCGAAGATACGCAGTCCAATGTATTGCAGCGCTACTTTATGCTGACCTTCTCCTACAATATCCGTCGATTTGCCAAGGGAACGGATATCGAAGACTATCAGGACTTGATGAACTCCGGGGATGGAGGGGATCGCAGAGGTAGAGGAAGAGATTTTTAAAGAACGTCCAAAAAGACCTGCCGGATTTCAAACATCTGACAGGTCTTTTTTATTGATTGACGGTGGATTAGAACTCCACTTTTTTGATTTAGTAGCATTTAAAAAGAAAAGCGAGCAGCCCTATCAATAGCGTTTAATCCAAATTCAATTTTCATTAAATGGGAAAATTTACCGATCAGAACCATTTAAAAAAAGGGGTTTTTCATCTTTTGATAAGGACTATCAAACTCCACCCAATCAGTTGTTTCTAAGGGATCTCCATCACTGTTCATGGCGGTAAATCTTACCTTGTATTTATGAGAGTCCTTAAATTTAAATCCACCCGAACACATGTCATGTCCTACTTCCACATTTCCCATCCTTTCAAATAAATAAAAGGTGGTAAGTGTATTGGTTTCTATCTCGACCACTTCAGTTTTAAACCAGGCCTCCGATTCGTCTGCATTTATGATATCGAATACTGCGTAAGAAGCCGGTCCGCACCCGTAGTGATTCAATTCATTTTTCTCAAATTCTAGCCCGAGTTTACGATTCAGTTTTGAAACTTTCGCTCTAGAAGTCCTCCATTCCACTTTTTCATTTTCTTTAATTTCATCGTTCCACCGTTTCATTTCCAATGATTCTCTTTCCGTCTCGTTTTCGTATTTTGGTCTGTAGAGGGTATTAGGCTTAAGTTTGGATTTAGGCCGAAATACAGCCTGAGTAAGATTCATTTGACCTTCATAGACTTCTAAAAGCTCCAATTCTACCTCTTCGCCTTTGTCACTCTCCAAATAGATTTTTCGGTCCTTAAAACTTACCACGGTTTTTTGACTCATGGCATAGCCTTCTAGGATAAATAGAGAATTTAACCCGATCTCCTTCTGAATAGGATAAAATTGCATACCACTCATCCCGCATTCTGCTTGCGCTGTATGGATACCTAAAATCGAAAAAAGAATAAAGAAAAGCCGCTTCATAAATTAGATTTCATTGGTTTTGACTACTATTAATCTAATCCTTTTCTCAGAAATAGGCTACCCATTAGCAAATTCTTCACTAATTTTAACTAAGTCTTAGATACTAAAAAAGGCACAGCTCCAACTGGAACCGTACCTTTTAAAATCGAAATATCAACAGAATTACCCCCCAAACTTCCCCTTTAGCATCGCCAGTTTCTCGGCCATGCTTGGTTCTTTTTGGGATGGGGATTGAGAACGCTTTTCTACAGGCTTTGCCATCTTTTTTCCTCGCTCTGCAAAGGGATCCGACTTCATACTTAATCCGATTCGCTTTCTAGCCACATCTACTTCCATTACCGTCACTTGTACCTTTTGATTGACCTGAACGACCTCATTGGGATCCTTCACAAATCGATCCGCCAAATGACTCAAATGCACCAAACCGTCCTGGTGAACGCCTACATCCACAAAAGCTCCGAAAGCCGTAATATTGGTCACTACTCCGGGCAGCTTCATTCCGGTTTTGAGATCGGAAATGCTATTGACACTTTCCTCAAATTGGAATACCTCAAAACTCTCTCTCGGATCCCGGCCGGGCTTTGCCAATTCTTGTAAAATATCCTCCAAGGTAGGTATCCCCACTCGCTCGGAGACGTAATTTTTGAGATTGATTCGCTGACGAAGCTCCTCAGAAGTCATCAATTCTGAAACTGTGGTTCCCAAATCTTTGGCCATCTGCTCCACCAACTCATAGCGCTCAGGATGCACCCCCGAACTATCTAGAGGATGTTTTGCCTGACGAATGCGTAAAAAACCCGCTGCCTGCTCGTAGGCTTTCTCTCCCAAGCGAGGCACTTTTAGCAATTGTGAGCGACTGGCAAAAGGTCCGTTTTGATCACGATATGAGACAATATTTTGCGCCAAAACAGGACCAAGACCGGATACGTAAGTGAGCAATTGCTTGGAAGCGGTATTGACCTCCACTCCCACGCCATTCACGGCTGACATCACCGTATCATCAAGCGCATTCTTGAGTGCTGACTGATCCACATCATGTTGGTATTGCCCTACTCCTATGGATTTTGGGTCGATTTTTACAAGTTCGGCCAAAGGATCCATCAATCGCCTCCCGATACTCACCGCTCCCCGGACGGTCAAGTCTAAGTCAGGAAACTCCTCTCTAGCCACGTCGGAAGCAGAATATATAGATGCTCCAGCCTCATTGACCATGGTGATGATGACTGACTTGGGCAAACTCAGACTTTTGACAAAAGCTTCAGTTTCTCTTCCTGCCGTTCCATTTCCAATCGCGATGGCCTCAATGGAAAACTTTTCCACCAACCCTTTGACACTCATACCCGCCTCGGCCGATCGGCGCTGAGGTTCATGAGGATAAATGGCCTCATAATGTAAAAACTGCCCCTGAGGACCGAGACAAACCAATTTACAGCCTGTTCGGAATCCCGGGTCTATGGCCATCACGGCCTTTTCACCCAATGGAGCTCCCAAAAGTAGCTGACGGAGATTTTCTGCAAATACGCGGATGGCCTCTTCGTCTGCCTTCTTTTTGGTCATCAGACGGATCTCGGTTTCCATGCTGGGTTTCAGCAGTCGCTTATAAGCATCCTTGATCGCTAGACGAACCTGATCCACTGCCGCGTTGGAGGCATTTGTCAATACCTGACGCTCCATCAGCGCTAAAGCATCCCCCTCCTCAGGACAAGAGTCCAGCATCAGGAATAATTCCTTTTCACCTCGGCGCATAGCCAAAACCCGATGCGAAGGAGCTGTCTTTATCGGTTCGGTCCATTCGAAATAGTCCTTGTACTTGATAGCCTCTTGCTCTTTGCCAGGGATGACACGGGAGGTGAAGTTCCCCTGCTCCAAAAAGAGTTTTCTCATTTTCTCCCGAAGTGCAGCATCCTCGTTGATCCATTCAGCCAGAATATCTCTTGCTCCTTGCAGGGCTTCCTCAACACTATTGACTTCTTTTTCTGCATTGACAAACTCAGCAGCAAGGGATTCACAATCCTGGGTCTCTTGCTTAAAAATAACTTCTGCCAATGGCTCTAAGCCTTTTTCTCTCGCAATCGTAGCTTTAGTTCTTCGCTTAGGCTTATATGGAAGATAAATATCCTCTAGCTTGGCCATCGTTTCTGCAGCTGCAATGGAGCGAAGCAGGGTATCTGTCATTTTTCCCTGTTCTTCGATAGACTTGATTACAGCTTCCTTTCTTTTATCCAAATCTCGAAGCTGCTGTAGGCGATCCCGTACAGCTGCCACCTGTACCTCATCGAGGCTTCCGGTGGCTTCCTTTCTATACCGGGAAATAAATGGCACAGTTGCACCCTCATCCAGCAAATCCATGGTCGCTTTGACCTGACTGGGTTTGACTTGGAGTTCGGCGGAAATCTTGATTTCGTAATTCATGTAATTAAATTTTTATTATTCTGAGACCAGCCTTGTTTTTGCAGGCAAGTCCAACAAATGGGTTTACATTCTATTCGGATGAAGAGTATTCTCAGGGACAATTGTAAGTCTATAGATTTTGGATGCCCAATCGAACCGCAAGATAGGAGTCCTTGGGCAGACAAAAAGAAGGAATTGTATGGATTGTCACTAAGCGACTGGCTTTGATGGAGTAAATTTGCATAAGTTTAATTGATCATCTCCCGGGTAAACCAAATTTGATAATGGAAGAGAAAAAGGAAAAGAAAATGGATTGGAAAAAAGAAATTAAGTCTTGGGGACTCATTTTCGCATTTTTCGCATTTCTGTATTTTACAGGACTTTTGCCTGTAGTGCAGGGAGCTATCCAATCCGTCTTGCTATCCACGGGGCTGATCAAACCCAAGCTTGAGCGTGTAGACCTGACCAATCAAAATTTTGACTATTCCGGCCAATTTATGGATTTTGAAGGCAATCGGGTAAACCTGTCCGATTACAAGGGAAAAACAGTCTTTATCAATCTATGGGCTTCTTGGTGTGGGCCTTGTCGGGCCGAAATGCCCCATATTTCAGAACTATACAAATCCGTACAGGATCAAGAAAATCTGGAATTTCTGATGATCGGCCTCGACAATGAATTTGAAAAAAGCAAAGGTCTGATTGAGTCTAAGAATTGGGCTTTCCCAGCTGTCCACGCCAGTTATGGAATCAATAAAAGCCTACAAAGCCAATCCATTCCTACCACTTTGGTCGTCAATCCCGAAGGGAAAATCGTCTTTTACCAAGAAGGAATGAGCAACTTCAATACGGATGAATTCCGGGAATTTTTGATCTCGCAGTAAGCCCTTTTCGGATTTAGGCAGTTGCGAAATTCCCGCTTTCACACACCACACTTGATTAGTAGCTGCTACTCATTTCCCATAAAAGACCAAGATTTTAGAAAGTTTAGGAGTAGCCCTTTCAAAAAACTTAATCAAAGCGTAAAACAGCAAGGCTGTCTCAAGAAATTAAATTGGGTATTTTGCATAAAATCTAAGCACATGACTATTGTATATCGCCTTTTCCTCACTTGTTTTTTATTCTTCTTCACTTTAGGAATTCAAGCCCAAGAGCCACGGGTCTACAAAGAGCCCAAATTTGGCTTTGATTGGAGTAAACCCACTGTATATCCTGATCGAATAGTATTGACTTTCGGTCAGAATGCCACCGAAGAAATCAGGGTTAACTGGCGAACAAGCACAGAAATTTCTGAAGCTTATGCAGAAATTGCTCCTGCAACAGCAGCTCCTAAGTTTTGGAGAAATGCCATCACCCAAACGGCCCAAACTGAAACCCTAGATGCCTCAGAAATTGAACAGGCAGAAGTACAAGCAAATTATCATTCCGCTCGATTTTCGGGTTTGACTCCGGGAACAGTCTACGCCTACCGTGTGGGAGATGGAACCCGATGGTCCGAGTGGTTTCAGTTTAAAACCCCTGAGGCTGATCCAGATGCTAAGTTTTCATTTCTTTATGTGGGAGATGCTCAAAACTACATTCTTGAACTTTGGTCAAGACTGATCCGTGAAGGCTATCGCAAAGCGCCTGATGCGGATTTTATCATTCATGCCGGTGATTTGATCAATTATGCCCACAGGGAGCAAGAATGGCATGAATGGTTTACAGCAGGAGGCTTTATTCATAGCATGCTTCCTACCCTAGCTGTCCCTGGCAATCATGAGTACAACTACCTCAACGAAGCGGATCGTGAGGCTAGAAAGCGAAGTTTATCCATTCAGTGGAAACCCCAATTCAGTTTTCCTGAAAACGGCCCCGAAGGACTCGAAGAGACTGTTTATTATGTGGATTACCCTCAAGTGAAATTTATCTTTTTGGATAGTAATAGGGATCATCAGATTCAGGCAGAATGGTTGGAGTCGGTACTCTCTGAAAATGACAAGCGCTGGACCATAGTTTCCTATCATCACCCGCTATTTTCCGCTTCATCAGGAAGAGACAATTCCGAATTGAGAGCACTTTGGAAACCTATTTTTGACAAATATGGGGTTGACCTTGCGCTTCAGGGACATGACCACAGCTATGCAAGAGGAAGAGTGGCTCCAGGAGAAAATAAGCTAGAGGGACTCAACATGCGCGATCAAACAGGGACCGTATATGTCGTCTCTGTGAGTGGTGGAAAAATGTACGGCCTCAATCCCAATGCCTGGGAGAATTTTGAAGCGGTCCGGGATCGTGCGGCCGAGAATACTCAATTATTTCAAGTAATAACAGTCGAAAAAAACACGCTGAAATTTGAAGCTTACACTGCAGTTGGCGAGCTATACGACGCCTTTGACCTAGTCAAGGCAAAAAGTGGCGCCAATCAATTCATAGAGCGAAAAAGCGAATTGGGACCTGAATACCGCTTTGACAATACCATTCCCTACGAGGATCAATTACCTCAAGAAATAGCAGAGCAGCTGATTGAATCCTATCCGGGATTTAAGATTAATCGAGTGAGCTTTATCGAGGAATCTGGGATCTTTAGATATCGGGTCAGCCTACAAAAGGACACCGAACAAAAAACTGTATTTCTGGATCAATCCGGTTCGATCATACAATAAATCGGACTTTAGAAAAAATCATATTGATTTCAGCAGGATTTGGGACTATATTAAGAATCATAGACCCAAAATCCATGTCAGACAAGCGAAGAATTACCCTTAAAGATATCGCTCGGGAATTAGATATTTCCGTTTCTACAGCCTCTAGAGCCCTCAATTCCTATCCGGGGATCTCTGAAGAAACCATCCAACTGGTAAAGGAATATGCCAAGAAGCATAACTATGTACCGAATTCTATAGCGGTAAATTTTCGGAAAAACCGCACCCAAACCATTGGGATGATTGTCCCTGAATTGGTACATCCTTTTTTCTCAGCAGTGATCAGCGGTGCCATACATGAGGCCAATAAATCGGGATACCGCCTTTTAATTAGTCAGACGGACGAAAAGCAGGAAAATGAAATTCTCGCTTGCCGAAGTATGATGGGTGGGAATGTAGATGGTTTATTGATTTCCATTGCCAATGACACCATCAAAACTGATCACATTCAAGAGTTTTTGGACGAGGGAAAACCAGTCATTCAATTTGATAAATTTTCCGAGCTCCTCCCCACTCCCAAAGTCATCACGGATGATTTTGAGAGTGCATACACAGCCGTAAAGCATTTGATTGATCAGGGCTATCGTAAAATCGCCCATATCAATGGACTGTCTGCTGTTCAGAATTCCATAGATCGCCTCAAAGGCTACAAGAAAGCACTAGAAGATCATGGCTTGGAATTTCACCAGGAATGGGTGCCTCATTGCAAGGAAATCAATGAGTCCGAAGGATATGATTTTGCTAAGCAACTGATGGGATTGCCTAATCCTCCCGATGCCCTATTTTGCATCACCGATTTGGTGGCTTTGGGCGCGATGAAGTTTCTCAAAGAAGCAAAAATCAACGTGCCTGAGGAGATGGGCATCATGGGGTTTAGCAATTGGAAAATATCGGAAGTGATGTCTCCTAGTCTCAGTACAGTAGAGCAACATGGTTTTAAAATGGGTTCCAAAGCCACTGAAATAGTACTAAATCTTCTCAAAGAAAGCTCTTTGGGAAATAATGAAACCTACAAAATAGACACAGACCTTATCGCTAGAGAGTCTACTTTAAAATAAACCATAAACAATAGATTATCAGTATTTAAAGATATTTTATCGCTAATTTACTTTACCTCAAGGATTTTAAATTCATAGGGCTTAAGATGTAAGTATTCATGATCTAATCCCACCTGAATCCTTTCTCCTATCCAATGATCCCAAAGCTGATTAGGAACCAAACCATGTTCTTTGAAAGCATACCAAGTCAAAGACTGAAATTGACTACTGAAATTAAACAACACATAAATTCGCTGGGAACCCAAACTTCTCAGGTAACCGGCAATGTGAATATTATGCGATCCAAGCCAAGAAATATTTTTGAAGTCCCGTACAGCTGCGAGTTTTTTTCGTATAGAAAGTAGACGCTGGGTTCCGGAAAAAATTTGCTCTTCAATACTTCCTTTATCCTGAATCTTGGCAACTTTAGCCCAGTCTATGATGGGCCTATGCATCCACCGGTTGTCGTAACTTTTTGCAGGATCAGCTAGATAAGAGTAATCATTGGTATAGCCCAATTCATCCCCGTAAAAAAGCATGGGCAATCCACCAAGAAAAAAGGAATGAGCCTGCATCAACAGGATTTTCTGAATGGATAAATTGATTTGTCCCTGATCCTTATCTTCTAAGGCTTTTTCCAACCCGCATAAGGAAGCCAAAGTACCCGAGATCCTCGCATCTCCTGTTTTTGGATTGGAAGAGAACAGGGCTCCTCTTGCAGGACTACCAAGCGTTTTTCCAGTAAAATAATCCTTCAAAAATCGTCTATGCAAATAGGGGTCTTTGCCTGTCTCAGCGATCATATAATCATCATACCCTAGTCCAATATCATCATGACATCGGGTATAAGCTATCCAGCTACACCCGAAAGGTTTTTGGGCCAAAATCGACTGAGCTTGGAGCATTACCTGAGTTTCCCCCGAAGCGAGCATATCCCATTGCAAAGCCATTTGTGTAGCATTGTAAGCAAAATCACACTCCTTGCCTTCCTGCTCACCTTTACCAAAATACTCCATAATAGCTGCTGGTGCCACAATCGCTTCACCTAGCAGAGCCATTCCAGGACTTGCTATTTGAACCGCTTGCTTGATCAATTGCAAAATAGTATGTGCCTGAGGAAGGTTTTGACAAGAAGTGCCAGTTTCTTTCCAGATAAAAGCCGGTGCATCGATGCGCAACAGGTCCACACCGAGATTGGCATAGAAAAAAATGGTGTCCAGCATTTCCCGAAGGACATGTGGATTGCGATAATTCAAATCCCACTGATAGCCGTGAAAGACCGTCATCACCCATTTTTGACATTCTTCTGACCATGTAAAATTACCGGGCGAACTTTCCGGAAAAATCTCAGGCATCGCAGCTTCATATTGATTGGGAATCCACCGATTTTCATACATGTAAAAATAATCCTGGTAAAAGGCATCACCGGATTTAGCTTTTTCGGCCCATTCATGTCTATGAGAGGTATGATTAAGCACTATGTCCAGCATCACATTCATCTCTTTTCGATGCAGGGTTTTAATGAGCTTGCCTAGATCTTCCAATGTACCAAATCGATCACTAACCTTCCTGAAATCCGATACCGCATATCCCCCGTCACTTTCCCCCTCGGGACTTTCAAAAAGCGGCATAAGGTGCAAAAAGTTGATGCCTAACTCTTCGAAATAATCCAGTTTCTTTCCCAAATCAGTGATTTTCCCACAGAAGCGATCCACGTAAAGGCTCATTCCTGCCAATTCATTACTTAGAAACCAATTTCCCGCTGCCAGTTTTTCCTCATCTCTTCTTTTCAGGTCATTCCCACGATTTTGATACGCGGTAAAAATTGTTTTCAATAGATTTTCGAAATGGTTTTCACCGGCTGAATGAGTACCATAAATACTGAAAAACAACTTTCGAAGCGGGTCTAATCCTTCCTGTAGTCGAATAAAAAAGGATTGATCCTTTCCTCTACTGTCCAAATTAAACTCCTCAAAAAGCACCATTAACTGAGGCTCAACTTCTCTATTTAGCTCCATGAATTTTTTCAATGCTTGTGATTAATGTCCTGCAGAAAGTCCACTGACATCTGTGATTACTTTTTTATTTTCCTTGATATTGAGTGTTGCTACTGCAGCGATGAGTAGAAGTACTCCACCAAAAATGATCGCCAAGCCGGGATCGTTATTCAAGAATGTTTTAGAAATAAAACCAAAGGTAAGTGTCTGTAAGATCATCGGAATGACGATCATCATATTGATCACTCCCATGTAGACCCCGTAGCGCTCTTTTGGTATTTCATTGACTACCAACAAATAAGGCACTCCCATCATACTAGCCCAGGCTATCCCAAATCCTGTCATAGGGATAAATAATGCATATTTATTTTCCAGATTGGGAAAAATAAGCAACCCTATCCCCGCTAAAATCAAGCAGAGAAAATGGACTTTTTTAGGACCAAATTTCCTCGCCATTCCAGCCAAAAAGAAAGCCGAAAGAAAAGTCACCACATTGTACCAGCCGTTGACTAGTCCTGTCCAGCCTACCGCTTCTTCGAAAAGCTTGGGGTCGGCAGTAGGGCTTGTATTCCAAACCGACTGAGCAATGCTCTTAGCGGCATTTTGCCAATAACAGAATAAAGCATACCACTGAAATAAATAAATCAGGGCTAGCTTCCACATCACGGAAGGCATCACCATGATGGATTCTATGATTTCTATATTTTGCGCAAATAAAACCCGAGTCGTCTTATTCTCCTTTGTCATTTGCAAAACCTTGTGTAGCAGTCCCTTTGAGAACATGGCTGGAATTAGTAAAACGAAGAAGACCAAATAGGCGAATAGGGTAGTTAAAATCGATAAAAAAAACTGAATAGCAGGGTGAGGCATGCCCTTCGTCCGTTCCTTTAAGGCTGCCAATTCATCGGGACTAGGTGGTATTTCGTCAGTTTTGGAAATACTCCAAAGCACAGAACCTATAGAGCAAACCGTGCCCAAAAAGAAAGAGGCATAGACCCAATAGGGCAAAGAGCCCCATGTACCGGAAATGTACTTTTGAAAGACAAAAAGGGACACATTGGCGAGGGTAATCCCCAATCCTGTGAAGAAGCTCTGGGTCAAAAATCCTGTACTGTATTGCTCATCGGGCAATTTATCCGCTATCAAAGCTCTATAAGGCTCCATTGCGGTATTGTTGGCCGCATCCAAAACCCATAGCAATCCAGCTGCCATCCAAAGCGAACTACTAAAGGGATAGAAAAAAAGCGTGATGCTACAAATCAAGGCACCAATGAAAAAGAAAGGCTTTCTTCGACCGTATTTTGGACTCCAGGTATTATCACTCAATGCCCCTATGATTGGCTGAATCAATAAGCCGGTCATAGGACCTGCCAAATTTAAAATGGGGATCTCATCGGGCATCGCACCGAGCATATCATAGATCGGGTTGACGGCACTTTGCTGAAGTCCAAAACTGTATTGAATGCCGAAAAATCCAACATTCATATTAATAATTTGGGAAAAGGAAAGGCGTGGTTTTGCCATCGGAGTATTTTGGGTTTAACGCAAAATAGATGGACTTTTCCACCTACTTAACCCAACTAACATACGAACTTTAAGCAAGTATAAAACGCTAAAAACAAAGAAAATATAGGAAAAAATTGTGCAATCGGTTGAAAATTTTGACAGGTCTAAAATATCAACCGATTTCTTTGAATAAGTTATAAAAACAAACGCTCCGAGGGATTTAAAAACCCTCAGAGCGTATTCAGGAATTATGTGTTTAAAGAGACCTAGTTAGGCTGAACAGCCTGTCCCGATCAAGTATCGGGAGAGTCGAAGCTAGGCTGAGCGTCATCCAAGCCAGAATAAGCAGTGTAATTTGATCAAGCCGATCACTTGAGAGACGGGAGTCTCGAGATCGAAGTCTGACTGCCATCCCAATTCTTCATCGGAAGCAAGTTGGACTAGTAGTAATGAGAAGGCATCTGTATTTTTAAGTTAGCTCGATACCTTCGCAAAATTTTTCATCTCGGCGATAAATTCCTTTAAATGCTCTATCTCCACATGATCCATCAGTACGATTTTATACCATTCATTAGAAGCATCATGAGATTGAGGAACTAAATTAAACTTATGAGCAATAGGTTCAGGCACTGCATGGGCCCGAATGGTAACAATATTCATTTCGGGCTCACGGAAATACGGAATTTCCATTTGATCCAACTGTTTACAAAGCCAATTGGTACGCATTTTCAAAACAGAAATTTTTTCAAACCATTTGTGAGGACCGTAGGTCGTCAAAATCGTCCAAACTGCCACAGCATTGGCCCCAGAGCGACTTCCGCAAAACGTCAAATCCATTCCCTCCACATACTCAGCTTCTTTGGTCAAGACATGCTCAATCAGTCCTTTTCTACAAACAAAAATCCCAGTTCCATAAGGTGCCTGAAGCATTTTATGTGCGTCAATAGTCAAAGAGGAAATGTCTGGATTTTGGAAGGTAATCTGATTTTCATCATCCGAAAAAGGATAAACAAATCCGCCATATGCGCCATCGATATGCAAACGAAAAGGAACCTCAAAACGCTTTAAAACATCCACTAGAGGAACAGGATCATCCACCGAACCAAACATAGTGGTTCCCATATTGGCAATGGCAATGAAATATTTTTTACCTTTGGCAAGCGCTCTCCTAACTGCCCTCTCTATTTCCTCTTCAGCCATATCCCGGGTATCGGCCTGCACGGGGACTTTTTCCCAATCTAGCATCAATAAATTAGCGCCTTTGGGAATAGAATAATGAGTGTCTTCTGAAGCTAAAATCACAATTTCCTCCAGCTTAGCTCCTTGATTTTTGATGAATTCATTTCTATAAATCCACATCGCTTGTACATTCGCTTCTGTACCGCCAGGTGAAATATAGCCATCAAATTGATCGTCTTCGATTTTGAACAAATCGACAGCGATCATCTTTAGGACTTCCCGCTCCAATTCTTGCGTTCCCTTAAAAGCATACTCAGAGGTGCCATAAGTATGGCAACCGATATGGTTGGGATTAGCAATGTAGGTATTCAGAACAGGCATTTCCCGGAGATAAAGTGATTCATTACTAAACACTTTTTCATCTAATCGGGAGGCCGGATAGCCAAGGTTGGCGTCCTTAGAAAAATCAACATTATCTTTCAAGGCCTTTTGAACGCGCTCTTGTCGCTGATCAGGAGAAAGTTTTCTCCAATACTTCATCTCTATTTCCATAGCTTTGGGTTTGGGTTCTAGGTATTCACTTTCCATACGTGCGCATCAGTATCCAGGATTTCCTTGCCCCAGATGGGAAGCTCAGTTTTGATACGCTCCACGAGTTCATCACAAGCATCCATGGCTGCTTTTCTATGCTTTGAAGAGGTAAATACGAATAGGCAAAGTTCGCCAGTTTTCACTTCTCCCAAACTGTGATAGATGTGCATGCAGGTCAGCGGATATTTTGCAAAGATAGCCTCTCGAATTTCAAAAGCCTTTTCCAAGGCCATTTCTTCATAGGCCGTGTATTCGATTCCGATGACATTCCCTCCTTCCTTTTGGTCTGCCCTTATTTGACCTAGAAAAATGGAATGACCACCGATGTCCGTTTTGCTGCTATGATTGGCAATAGAATGGGCGATTTTGTCAGGGGAGATAGCTCCTTGAACAAATATATTTTTAGGTTTTCTGATTTTATCCATTTCTAAATTGACTTGATTTTAATGCATCGATTCCTCCACGAATAGAAAATACCGTTTTACCGGGATATTCCGCCTTGATCCGCAAAGCTGCTTTCTGACTACGAATTCCACTTTGACAGAAGAAAAATAAGGCCTCGGCCTCTTCCATTTGATCCATGTAGCTGTCGAAATCCGACATTGGGGCCTTAAACAATACCGAGCAAACCAAGGGAGGCTTCTCATCCCGTTCACGCACATCCACCAGCATAGTCCCGTGACCCGCCCGCTGAAAGGCATCTTCCCAATCGAGTTGCTCTATACCCTCACAGGCTAATTCGTAACTCATTGCCTGGAAAGCCTCCCAACCCTGAGGTGCCGCCGACCTCGCCTTAAACTGAGGATTGATCTCCACCTCGTAGGTTTCGGAAGACAAGCTGTTAAAAAACAAAACCTTATTATCCAGCACCTTGCCAAGACCCGAGATCAATTTAATCGCTTCCAAAGCCATCAAATTTCCTATAATACCAGGCAAAACACCAATTACCCCGGTCTCGGAACAATTGGGGATTTCTGTGGCAGAGGGCATCTGTGGATAAAGATCCCTATAGTTACAGGAACTCCGGTTACGATTAAAAACCGACACTTGCCCCTCATTCTGATAGATCGCGCCAAAAACCAAAGGTTTATGCGCTAAAACACAGGCATCATTTACCAAGTAGCGAGTGGGAAAATTATCTGATCCGTCGATAACCAAATCGTAGGATTTTAGTAGTTGGGCGGCATTGCTGACATTGATGAATTCCGGAAAGGCAAACCAACTGATATCGCTATACTTATTTTGGAAAAAAGAAACTGCCTGCTCCGCCTTATTTTTCCCCAAATCCTGCTCTCCAAAAAGCACTTGCCGATTGAGATTAGACAAACTGACCTCATCTCCATCCACCACACCTATCCTCCCCACTCCGGCTGCTGCCAAATAAAGCAAAATCGGGCAACCCAAGCCACCGGCACCAATCACCAAAACCGATGCATTTCTCAACTTGTCTTGGCCTGCTTTTCCCAAACCGGGAAGGATCACCTGTCTTTCAAATCTATCCATATCATCCTCCAGAAAATGGGGGTAAAAGGGCTACTTCGGCTCCGATTGGAATGTCTGTCTCCTCCGAAACCATCTTTTTATTGATGGCTAGATTGAACTTCAAGCCTTTCAGTTCGGGGTATTTCATAAAAAGCTCATTTTTAAGCTCATGAGAATTGCCAGGGTTTTCCAATCGAAGCTGATCAGCACCTAGTTTCTCTGCAATCATCCCAAAAGCTTTGAGAGTAATTTGGTTTTCCATAGTAATTTAATCGATCCCCCTAAATTAAAGTTCAAGGCTTGATTTAACTAATTCCCTGATCAAATAACCGGTGAGAGACAAATATAGATTCCATAGGGACTTCAATTCACCACGAGAACCTATCAAACCTTTGATTTCCTTAAATTATCTTGGCACTGGTAATCCTTGTTAAAAAAATTTTTGGCTTTAAATTGTACAGAAAATAAACGTACATGGTATGTCGTACGTATTTTTAACGTACATTTATCAAAAAAATTGGAATTATGGATACCAAAGAATTAAATACCAAAGGAGCCCGATTTGACACTCGTCTTTCCAAAGAACAAAAGGAACTCTTTGAGAAGGCTGTTCAACTCGGTGGATACAGAAATCTAACTGATTTCGTAGTGCTTACCCTTCAAGAAAAAGCAAAAGAAATCATTTCTGAAAATGAACGGATTCTTTCTTCACAGAGAGATGGTGAAATTTTTTTCGATATGGTCATGAACCCTAAAAGCCCCAATAAATCACTTTCGGATGCAGCAGCAGAATTTAAATCTATTTTCTCCTGATGGATCAACTCTCTGAACCTTTACAATCCAAGCATAAAAAATCTGAATTTTCTTGTGGAAAGGAAATGCTGAATACTTATATCCATAAGCTGGCAAATCAAGATGTCAAACGAAAACTTTCTGCCTGTTTTGTGATTGCTCAAAAAGAAACCCAAAAAATAAAAGGTTATTACACACTATCTAATAGCAGCATTCCCCTAGATCTAATTCCTTTAAAAATTCAGAAAAAATTACCCAAATCCTACAGTTCTATTCCAACAATCTTACTCGGTAGATTGGCAATTGATCACCAATTTCAAGGGCAAGGATTAGGTAAATTACTTTTGATTGACGCGCTGAAAAGATGTTATGAAATTTCAAGATCTTTAGGTTGTTTCGCAGTAATAGTCGATCCAATTGATCAACATGCTGAGAAGTTTTATGAAAAATATGGGTTTATACAGCTCCCAGATAGTGGAAAAATGTTTCTCCCTATGAATACAATCAGTCAGCTTTTTGAATAACTATTTTGAACATGGCAATTAGTCCCATCGGGACGGACGATCAACTAACTGGGGATTTTAATCCCTAGTCTCTGAGGCATACCCCAGTCCAAAGAGTCCCAGAGGGACGGGACATTAAAGAAATCAACCGTGCCGCTGGCAATCTCTTTCCACTTTGGCTTATCCCAATCCAGCCATTAAAATAGCTGGTTAATCAATCTTCCATGCCTACGGCATTAAACTCCTGTCCAATTCTCATTCATACGCCATAATCAAGTCCCATCGGGATGCACGATTCACTAACTGGGGATTTTAATCCCTAGTCTCTAAGGCATGAGCTCCCCCCTTGAGTCCTATAGGGACGGGACATTAAAGAAATCAACCGTGCCGCTGGCACTCTCTGTCCAATTTGGCTTATCCTAATCCAGCCATTAAAATGGCTGGTTAATCAATCGTTCATGCCTACGGCATTTTATCCGGGTTTAAAGGTTACTGCAGAATCCGAAAATAAGTCCCGTAGGGACGCAATATTGAATAACTGGGGATTTTAATCCCTAGTCTCTGAGGCATACCCCAGTCCAAAGAGTCCCAAAGGGACGGGGCATTAAAGAAATAAACCGTGCTGCTGGCACTCTCTGTCCAATTTGGCTTATCCCAATCCAGCCATTAAAATGGCTGGTTAATCAATCGTTTTATGCCTACGGCATTAAACTCCTGTCCATTTATCGTTCCTACACCATAATCAAGTCCCATCGGGACGGACGATCTACTAACTGGGGATTTTAATCCCTAGTCTCTAAAACATACCCCAGCCCAGAGAGTCCCAGCGGGACGGGACATTAATCATTGTAAATCTTCAAATAAATACTCTGGCAAATAAGAGATATTATGTGCTTTCAACAGCTCAATATACTCGGCCTTAAAAGTCATATTTTTATGATGCTCTTCTTGATTATTGATATACCTACTTACTCTACTAACCTGACTTTGACTATATGCAAAACATCCAAAACCTATTTGCCATTCAAATCTATTGTTAAAGTAACCGGATTCATTTAGCCACTTGGATGATTTTGATTTTACACTTTTCATAACATCAGAAATGGAATGTCTAGGATAAAACCGAAATAAACAATGAACATGATCACTTACACCATTTACAATTAAAGTTTGGCAACCTGCTTCATTTATGAGATTCCCAATTACCGCATAAAGTTCTTTCTCAAAAGATTTTTTGATTACAGCTGACCGGTATTTTACAGCAAAAACTGATTGACAATAGAGTGATGAGTAAGTATTAGGCATGATACAGTAAGTTTGATTAAACCTTAATTTAAAAAATAAATCGTTCGTGCCTATGGCACTCCCCTCATTCTATCTGACCTCCTGCCCAGCCATTAAAATGGCTGGTTAATCAATCTTCCATGCCTACGGCATTAAACTCGTGTCCAATTCTCATTCATACGCCATAATCAAGTCCCATCGGGACGGACGATCTACTAACTGGGGATTTTAATCCCTAGTCTCTGAGGCATACCCCAGTCCAAAGAGTCCCAGAGGGACGGGACATTAAAGAAATCAACCGTGCCGCTGGCAATCTCTTTCCAATTTGGCTTATCCCAATCCAGCCATTAAAATGGCTGGTTAATCAATCGTTCATGCCTACGGCATTTTATCCGGGTTTAAAGGTTACTGCAGAACCCGAAAATAAGTCCCGTAGGGACGCAATATTGAATAAATGGGGATTTTAATCCCTAGTCTTGGAGGCATACCCCAGTCCAAAGAGTCCCAAAGGGACGGGGCATTAAAGAAATCAACCGTGCTGCTGGCACTCTCTGTCCAATTTGGCTTATCCTAATCCAGCCATTAAAATAGCTGGTTAATCAATCGTTTATGCCTACGGCATTTTATCCGGGTTTAAAGGTTACTGCAGAACCCGAAAATAAGTCCCGTAGGGACGCAATATTGAATAACTGGGGATTTTAATCCCTAGTCTTGGAGGCATACCCCAGTCCAGAGAGTCCCAGAGGGACGGGACATTTTTTATCCCAAAATCAACTTTACGGAAGCAAAAAACAAGACAAAAGCCAACAGGTACTTTAGGGCTTGATTGGAGAATTTTCTAGCCCCAAGGTAGGCACCAAGCATCCCTCCTGCCACGGTCAATGGCACTAAAACCCAAAGTTCTTCCTTCATAGGAATCTCATACGTACTCGCTCCCAAAAAGCCAGCGACCGAATTTAAAAATATAAAGAGCGCACTTAGGGCCGCGGTTTCCTTTACACCCGCCCAACCCAGCATCAGGACAATAGGAGTCAGAATTATCCCACCACCAATTCCGATCATCCCGGAAACAAAGCCAATCAATATTCCCAAAAGCGGTCCCATCCACCAAGCTCTTTTCAGTTTTTTTTCCTTAGCAATTGGGAAAATCCCACTAAACTTTAGCACTGGAAAGATCAGCAAGACACCCAAGACCTTTTTGTAAATTGATGCATCCAAGAGAATTGTCCCCCCAAAATAGGCCGCAGGAATAGAAAATAAGATCAGCGACCAAAAAAGATGCGTGGGGAATTCACCTGCCTTTCGGTAGTTAAGGAAAGAGGCCATCGATACCATCATGTTCAGTATCAAGGCCGTGGGTCGTATTTCCTCGGGCGCAAAGCCCAACAAAGCCAAAATCATCAAATAGGAACTTGCACCGCCATGCCCTACCGAGGCGTACAAAAAGGCCGCAAAGGGCATCAAAAAAAACAAACCGTAATACAGCAAGTCCTCCATTACCAAGGATAAAATTTAACCTTTTCTCCTGCCTTTACCTCTGTACTTTCTTCGGGTATTTCTACAAAACCATTGGCCAGTCCAAAGGCTATCAAATTGAAGGACTCCTGACCTTGAAGTACTCGTACCTGCCCCTTTGTTAACTCTGCTTTTAGAAACTGAGTAAGTGGTATTTTCTTCTCAAAATCCGCAGCTATCGGAAACTCAAAATAATTACTCCAGGCATCTGAATTTCCCATCCAAGAATGAATTAAAGGCTTGACATACTGCATAAAGCAGGATAAAACCGAACCCGGATTACCCGGCAAAGCAAAAACAACTTTCTCCTCCTTTTGCCCCGCGTAGAGCGGTTTTCCCGGTCGCTGTTTCAATTTATAGAAAAGCTCTTGAACCTGATTTGCCTCCACAGCCTCTTTTACAAAATCATAATCCCCTACCGAAATTCCTCCGGTAAATATTACCAAATCACTTATTTCCAATGCTTCTTTAAGACCTTGAACCACCTCGGCTTTTTGATCTCTAACTTGGATCTGATTGACTTCAGAAACGCCCAAATCTTTTAACCAAAATTCTAAAGCAGGGCCATTGGCATTATAGATTTGGCCGCGCTTAAGCTCAGATCCTATGGCTTTGATTTCATTTCCGGTAATAATAAGCGTGACTTTGGGGGCCTGAAAAACCTCCACCTCACCTACTCCCACTGAAGCTAGCAAACTTACCATTCCTGGGGTAATTTTAGACGCTGTCTCGGCTATTGTAGCTCCTTTTTGGCATTGGGATCCTTGATAGCGAACATGCTTGCCTTGCTCTGCTTCTTCTGATTCGAAAAAAATACGAGCACCTTTTCTCTGTACTTTTTCCTGCATGATCACCGAATCTGCACCTTCCGGCATCGGTGCACCTGTAAAAATTCGAATGGCTTGGCCCGGCTCAATTTTATGCAAGTTAGAGGCACCTGCTGCCGACTCCCCGATTAGTTCCAATTCACTTAGTCCATCTTCCCAGCAATAAGCATAACCGTCCATGGCCGAGTTATCAAAAGAAGGTACATTCAAAGTAGATTTGACAGATTCTGCCAAAAAACAGCCCAAAGCATCCACAGTCTGGACTCGGACTTTTTTTTGGGGTAAGTTTAGGCTTTGAAGAATGGATTTGGCTTTCGTTACTGCAATCATTTTACCCTCCGATATTGATCATGCTTCGATTTTCAATCACATCCGGATTGGCCTTAAGGTAATCCGGGTCAAACTGTCCACCTAAGGCCTTGTGCTTTCTCGAAATGGATAAACGAATCAGTTCTTCCACATTCTCTCCTTTTCTTAAAGCGCCCAAAAGATCCAATTCTTCTTTGCCAAATAGACAATTCTTAATTTTTCCGTCTGCAGTAAGCCGGATTCGATTACAGCCTGCACAGAAGTTTTCGCTCATCGTGGTGATAAAAGCGAAGGTGCCAGCAAAGCCTGGAACTTGGTATTTCTTAGCTGTGTCGTGCTTTTTGTCCAGCAGTTTCTCCACTGGAAATTTTTCCTTCACCAGTTCCAGCATGCTAGCTGCTGTGATGACTTTTTTACTTTGCCAATGATTACCGGCAAAGGGCATAAATTCGATGAAGCGTACATGAAGGGGAAGCCTCTCGGTCAAGGCCACAAAGTCGCAGATTTCCTCTTCGATCAAGCCATGAAGAGCTACAGCATTGATTTTGACCCGAAAGCCTTCCTTGAGTAACAATTCGATATTTCCCCAAACCTGATCCAACTGATCTCTTCGAGTCAATTTTAAAAACTTTTCTCTATTGAGCGTATCTAAAGAAACATTTACAGAGCGAACTCCTGCTCTTTTCATCACCTCAACATGCTTATGGATGAGCACGCCATTAGTAGTGAGTGTCAACTCCACATTATGGGCTGCCAAACGCTCCAAAATCTCAGGAAATTCCTTTCTGACCAAAGGTTCACCGCCTGTCAGCCGGATTTTTTTTACCCCAAGTCGGATAAACAATTCTCCCAATTTCAGGATTTCATCCTGACTCATCAGCTTGGACTGAGGCATCCACTCCATCTCCTCCTGCGGCATGCAATAGGTACAACGAAAATTGCAGTGATCTGTGAGCGAGATCCTGAGGTAATCATGAGTACGTCCAAAAGCGTCCTGAAGCATATGCGATGATAATGATTTTTAGCTCAAAAGGTAAGGCGATTTGAGTTGAAAGGTAAAATATAAAGTTATAAATACAGTTAGAGCGACTTTATTGAATTAGAATTTCAATTTTCAGAGCAAAGTTCAGAAATCAAGCTTTTCTAAACTGAGTGGGTGACATATTCAGGTGTTTTTTGAAAAAATTATTAAAATGAGTCACCTCAGTAAATCCCAAAGAATAAGCTATCTCAGATACATTCCAGTTACTTTGCATTAGAAGGATTTTGGTTTCTTGAACTAGGCGATCCGCAATCAGTTGGCTGGTGGTTTTTCCAGTCATTTCCTTAACCGCCCGATTGAGATGATTGACATGAATATTGAGTTGATCGGCAAAATCTGCAGGCGTTCTCAAGCTTATGATTTTATGTATATCATCAATTGGAAACTGTCTCTCAAGCAGTTCCAAGAAAATAGATGCTATCCGAACAGAAGCATTCCCGTGCTGAGAGGTTTGTATTTCCGCAGGCTGCAACTTCATGCCAAAATGAATCAACTCAAATACCAAAGCTCGAAGCGAATCATATTTGTATTTATATTCTGAATTAAACTCATTCTGCATTTTATCAAAGAGCTTTTCCACCTCTTCTGTTTCCTCATCACTCAATTCAAAGATGTGGATTCCGTTGGGATGAAAGACCTCATATTGCTGGATTTGACCAAAATTCATAAAAAAGTGGGGGTTAAAAATGCAGTAAATCCCTTGGGTCTCAGGAGTCAAATGATCCCACTTGTAAGGCACCAAAGGATTCGAAAAAGAAAGCGCCTGTTTTTTCACTTCATAAATACGGTCTGCATAGTGCACCGTACTTTCACCCTTGACCAGCATAACTTTGTAAAAATCCCTTCTACGATAAGGCACAGCCTTCATTTTCCCTTCAAAATAAGGCTCCAAACGAAACAGGTTAAAATGCCCAATTTCATTTGCAATAGATTCCGGAATCCAATTAAACTTCCGCTTGTAAAACTCCTCTATGCTTTCGGGATTTTCCATGGGTTTATTTTTTAGCGTAACGATTTTCAAACTTATAGATCAAACTCACATTCCAAACCAAATCATTCCCCGGGATGGTGGATTTGATTTTTTGGTTGAAAAAGGTCTGAAGCTGAAATGGAAAATCAGTTTTTTTGAGCGTCAAAGCTGTATTGGCATAATAGCCAGAGTCTCCGTCAAGATTTAGGAAAAATACCTGTGGGCTGAGTTGAAGTAAGAGCTCCCTTTTAAGCTTAAAATCCGCCAATCCAGCATTTAAGGCTAGAAAATCGGAGTTTTTTGCAGTAATTACCTGAACTCCCATTCCGCGCTGATAATAAAGCCCGAGCGAGAATTTATCCGTGAATTTGAAATTCGTATTCACTTCCCCTGCGACATAACGATTAGCAACAAATGCCTTTTCTTCCGCTCCATTCACGATCATTTCATTTTCTGTAAAGAGAAAAGCCGGATGCCCGCCTATCGTAAGCGAAAACCGTTTGTCTTTGATTACTTTGTATCGACCCCAAAAAATAAGTGTCCATGGCTTTCCGTCCATTCCAAACCGCAGCATAGGATCAAAGGACAATCGCTCGCCACCCATACTGAGATCAAAATAAACTGCCGGTCTATCCAAGGAGAAGGAAGGGATAATGGATACCCCATTGCTGGTGGCGGTGATGGTACCGCTTAGGTGTCTATTATTTTCTTCTTGGGCAATTGCGCCGAAGCTTATCACAATCAACCCAATTCCCGAACAAAACAAACTTTTTGCATTGAAATACTTCAATTTGGCAATTCCCTTCAAGATGGAGAGTAGTCTATTGATTTTCATGGTAATATAATGCAAGAATTCAGCGCACAAAAGTCGTAGGAAAACATCGAATCGGATTAATCCTATTCAAATGAAAACTTACGATTTTCAAACAAATATCCATATTCGAGCTTCCATCAAGACTGATTTACATCAGGTTTTATAATGATTGTTTGAATTTGATAAGATATGGTTTGAATAGAGTTAGATAAGTAGAAGGCCAATTATGAATTTTGTAAGGATTTATTCCAATTTCAATTTCTAAATTAGCTAGCTATGAAAAAGTATTTATTGGTATTTGCCCTATTTCTAATAGGAACCGATTACACATTTGCACAAGCCAACACCGAACAAGAAATCAAACAACTGTCCTTAGACAAATGGCAATGGATGGCCGATAAAGATGTAGTCAAATTGGAAAAACTCTTTGATGATAAGGCGAAGTTTGTGCACATGAGCGGAACTTGGAAAAAAGACCGTGAACTGGAAATCATTGAGACTGGCAGTATCTGGTACAAAAATGCGGAAATTCATGACACTGCCGTGGAGATTTCCGGTGATGTTGCAGTCGTTTGGAATCGGATCACCCTCACAGCTTTCGTCCGAGGAAGTGATGTTGAGAATGAATTTACAGTCACCGAAGTGTACCAAAAGCAAGGAAATGATTGGAAAATGCTTGTTTTTACATTCAGTAGCGTTCGCAATACCCATGAGATCGAGAAGTAACATAACTGAAACCTGCCAGGTTTGGGGCGAAAAAAGACAGGAAACAATAACAAAGCCCATAAAACCTGGCAGGTTTTTCTTTCGGACAATTCTCCAGTCTGTGTCTCCACTGAAAGGAACTTTCAAATAAAATCAAGTGAATGAGAACACTCACTTTGTCACTTCACACAAACCCATATAGCATGAAAAAGATAGTATTCAGCCTATTCCTGCTCCTCTTCCTTGTGCAAATCACCGTTGCCCAAAACACTTCCGAGAAACAGGAAATCATCGAGCTCTCCAAAACCAAATGGCAATGGATGGCGGATAAAGATGCCGATAAACTGGCCGAATTGTTTGACGATCAATCCGTCTTCGTCCACATGGGTGGCTCCTGGGGGAAAGAACGCGAAGTCAACATCATCCGCAGCGGTGGAATTTGGTACAAGAAAGCCGACATCCATGAAGTTTCTGTGGAAATCATCGACAATACAGCTATCCTTCTCAACCGAATCACTTTGGTTGCAGAAGTCGGCGGAAACGAAGTCACCAACCCTTTCGAAGTCACTGAAGTGTATATCAAAAAGGCTGATGGATGGAAGCTGGGCTCACTCTCCTTTACCCGACTGATGACTCCCTGAGGAAATTAAAAATAAGAATTTAAACCTGACAGGCTTGAAATAGAGATAGCGACAGTCTCGAACCAGATCGAATAAACTTAACAGATTTTCAACCACGCTCCTCGGGATTTGTAATCCCTGCAGCCTCGGTTAGTGTCTCCACTAACCGAAACAAAACAAGTGCGCAGGGACCTGACTAACCGTCAGGCAGGCACTCACTTGGGCATAAAAAGCATCATCAAACCAAACCAATGAAGCTCTTCTTCCTCAGTTTTTTCCTATATACCTCTTTGAACAGTTCCTGCCAAACACATACAGGTGACCATCAGAAAGTGGCACAGGTCGCCGCAGACAAAATACTAATCGTCTACCTATCCCGCACCAAAAACACCAAAACAGTGGCGGAGATGATTCAAAAGGAAGTCGGAGGAAATTTGATTGAATTGGAATTGGTCATGCCCTATCCGGAAAACTACCAAGCCATCGTAGCCCAAGTGGCCAAAGAAAATGAAACTGGCTTCCTGCCTCCGCTAAAAACCAATATCACCGATTTGGAACAATACGAGGTGGTTTTTCTCGGTTTCCCGACTTGGGGAATGCAATTGCCTCCACCAATGAAAAGCTTCCTTTCATCAAATGACCTAAGCGGAAAGAAAGTCATTCCCTTTAACACGCATGCGGGCTATGAGATTGGAAGTAGTTTTAAAACTGTGGAACGGATTTGCGAAAAATGTCAGATCCTAAAAGGGTTTTCCACAAAAGGTGGAATCGAAAGGGATGGAATTCTTTTTTTAATGGAAGGTAAAAAAGAAATACAAGTAGAGCAGGAGCTAAAGAAATGGCTCATCAAACTTAATCTACTGACTACCAATAAGTAATTCTAGTCTTTATAATTTATTAATGTGGGTATTTTTAAACCTTCTTGGCAAGAGCTTGTTCCTCTGTAGACATCTAAAAAAACCTTCAAACAATGAAAAGTACAAAAATTTTAGCTCTAGCGGGAAGTTTCCTGGCGATAGGATTGTGGACTGCTTGCAGCGCTCCTAAAGAGGAAGCCACTGAAGAAGTTGCGGTAGAAGTAGTGGAGGAGACTCCAGAACCATCCAACACAGTAGTGGACATCGCTATCGGTTCTCCGGATCATACGACCTTGGTAGCCGCTGTTCAAGCAGCAGGACTGGCCGAAACACTTAGCGGAGAGGGACCATTTACCGTTTTTGCTCCTACTAATGCGGCTTTCGAGGCCCTACCAGCGGGAACTGTAGAAGATCTTTTGAAGCCTGAAAACAAAGAAACTTTAACTGGTATTCTAACCTTCCATGTGGTCTCAGGAAATGTAATGTCAGGAGACTTAAGCGACGGACAAATAGTCACTACGCTCAATGGAGAAACATTGACCGTATCCATTGCAGATGGAGTGGTTAAGATTGGTGGCGCAACAGTCGTAGCAGCCGATTTGGCTGGAGACAATGGAGTAGTACACGTGATCGACACGGTTTTACTACCTGCTCAGTAAAAAATAATCAAGTCAAAATTGAAGGCTGATCCCTAGGGTCAGCCTTTTTTTTACTTTTTTTTTAAGCGCACAATTGTTTGATATGTGTAATTTGATTCCTAGGGTACTTTGTATCTTGCACTTTACTTCAATGGTTTCACTAGTCCATTAGGATAAACTTCTTAATTCCCTCCGAAAGTTTAAAACGCAGTCTTCATGAAAACATCCTCTACTCTCAACCGCCGATCTTTTCTCAAAGTCTCTGCTTTAGCAGGTGGTGGAATGATTCTGAGCTTCAACTGGCTGGCGGGATGCAAGCCCAAGGAGATCGAAGAACCGGGTCTTACAAAGGAATGGTTTAAGCTAAACGGTTACATCAAAATAGGAGAAAACGGACTGATCACCATCATGTCTCCTAATCCGGAAGGCGGACAAAATATCAAGACTTCCATGCCCCTCATCGTGGCAGAGGAACTCGATGCCGATTGGAGTAAGGTGGTGGTAGAGCAGGCCCCTTTGGACACAGACAATTTTACTCGGCAGTTTATTGGGGGGAGTCAAGCGATTCGATTGGGCTGGACCGCATTGCGAACTGCCGGAGCTACTGCCCGTCAACTGCTCATTCATGCAGCAGCAAAAACTTGGAATGTTCCAGCTTCAGAGATCAGCACCGAACCTGGGTTCTTAATTCACGAAGGTAGTGGCAAAAAAGCCCATTTCGGGGAAATGGCTTCCCAAGCGGCCACCTTACCAATTCCCAAGGAAATTCCCTTCAAGGAAATCTCTAAGTTTAGACTGATCGGAACCTCTCATAAAAATGTGGACAGTAAAAATATTGTAACAGGAAAGCCACTTTTTGGGATCGATTACAAAAAGGAAGGGATGCTCATCGCCATGATCATCCATCCACCTGCACATGGGTTGCGCCTCAAGTCATTTGATGATTCTGCCGCTCGATCTTTGCCCGGAATCCGGGATATTTTCCAGATCAAATCGCATCAGGTCGACTACGAACGTACTTTTTTTGACACGACTAGCTTCACGGATTTAGTAGCCATCGTCGGCAATTCTACTTGGGAAGTCATGCAAGCAAAAAAGGCCATAAAGGTGGAATGGGAGGAGTTTTCTACCTATGATGAAAATCGGGATTGGTTTGGAAGAAAAGAAATCCGAACAATTCCTCAAGGGCTAGAAAATCAAGATGAGCAAGTTCAAAAAATGGCTCAAGCAGCAATAAATGCCCGTACAGTTCGAAAAGACGGGAACCCTGAAGCCGCTTTTGTCTCCGCTGCTAAAATCATCGAACAAACCTACCGAGGCCCTTTCTTGGCCCATAACTGCATGGAGCCGATGAATTTCTTTGCCCATGTGGAGGGAAACAAAATTCATTGTGCCGGCCCACTTCAAAAACCCGAGCTGACTGAGCAGGCACTTTCCACAAGGTTGGGTGTACCCATTGAAAACATAGAAATTGAAATGACTCGACTAGGGGGAGGATATGGTCGTCGATCCTATGCACATTGGTTGATCGAAGCGGCTGTGATTTCCCAAAAAGTCAATGCTCCGATCAAATTGATCTACTCACGAGAAGATGACATGACTGGTGGGATTTATAGACCGATGTATCAAGCAACTTACAGAGCGGCATTGGACAAAAACAATAATCTGATCGGGTTTCATGTCAATGCCGGAGGCTTGGTGGAGCCTCCCATTTATCCCAATCGTTTCCCTGCAGGTGCAGTCGATAACTATTGGGCTGAAGAATGGACCGTTCCTTCCAATATTACCGTAGGTTCTTTCCGTGCTCCCCGATCCAACTTTATTGCAGCGGCCGAGCAATCCTTCTTAGATGAAGTGGCAGAAGCTGCGGGGAAAGATCCAATCGATTTTCGAATAGCCCTTTTACAAAAAGCCAAAACGAACCCTATCGGTGAAAACAATGACTACGATGCGGATCGCTTCATCGGTGTATTAGAATTGCTAAAAACCAAATCCAATTGGGGAAAAAGCCAGCAGGGAATTTCCCGAGGGGTTTCGGCTTACTTCTGTCACAACAGCTATGCTGCATCTGTTGTGGATTTAACCCTGAAGGATGGAAATATTAATATCGAAAGAGTGACTCAAGCTTTAGATTGCGGTCTTTTGATCAATCCGGATGCTGCAAGAAATCTTTGTGAAGGAGCTGTAGTAGATGCTATTGGTACGGCGATGTATGGTGAGCTGAAATTCAAAAATGGAGTACCGGATAAAAGTAATTTTGACCAATACCGCATGATCAGAATGAAAGAAGCTCCGAAAGCGATTGAGACCTACTTTGTGGAAAGTCAGGTAGATCCAACAGGCTTAGGCGAACCGGGCTATCCACCCGTATTTGCGGCTTTGGCAAATGCGCTTTATAAAGCGACAGGCAGGCGGTTTTACGATCAACCCTTTGCACCTCAGATATAAAACTTACCCGGAACCTTTTTTTGAGGAGTCAAATAAGGTCGGTAAAAGTCCCCTCCTTTGTTTTTTAAGAGAGAAGGAGGCCTAATAAAACAAGCTGAGTTTCTGCAAGCCGAGAAGAGAAATTTTAACCCTGATAACTTAGCCCTTACAAGTTAGAACTTGATTTTTTCAGATTTTTTTTTGTCGTTTAGACTCTTGATCACCAAATTGGTTTGACGTATCAAAAAAAGTCCTAAATTTCATTTAAAATAGTTCTCCTCCTTGTTTGATCAACCCCTGAGTCAAACAAGTGGAAAATGGGATCTGAAATAAAAATATCTTTAAAAAACCACTCACCCTTTGATTTTAACCATTGAATCAAACAGTTAAACTTTTTGTATTTTTAGTTATTCCATTCCTTTTATTCGGAATTGAGGAAAACTACGCCCAAAACCCAAGGCCACAAATCGACTCCTACTCTACACCTAGTAACTATGTCATGGAGATTTGGGACAACTCTAATGGTTTGCCTCAAAATGCAGTTTTTGCGCTGGAAAAAGACAATCAAGGCTACCTCTGGATCGCTACTGAAGAAGGTTTGGTGAGGCTCGACGGAATGTCCTCCAAGGTTTTTGATATGGATACCTACCCCATTATGCAGGAGCAAACCTACTACACCTTTTTCAAAACAAAAGGGGGAATTTGGGCTACTGCAGATCGGAGCATTGCACTTTTGGAAAAAAATATCCTCAAAGTAATAGACTGTTCTAGTATTACAGGAAACACTTGGATTAGAGCTATTGCAGAAGACGAGCAAGGTGATTTGGTAATTGGAACCGCAAAAGGAGAAATTCACCGCTGGAAAAACAATACGTTTAGCTCACTTGAGTTTTGGAATCCCGAAATTCAGCTTGAGATTCAATCTTTTTTTCCTCTCAGCCCCAATCTTCTTTTAGTGGGAACTACCCAAGGTCTTTACAAATTGGACTTCCAAGCACAGAGCTCCACCCTGATTTCTCCGGTGTCATTTGCCGCGATGAAAGTCTTTGGGTTCGTGGACTACACGCTGATTTTTTCTCCCGATTCGGGGATTTTTCGATTAAATCAAAATGATGAACTAGAAAACCTCATTCCAATTGACCCAATTGAAGATATCAATCTTAGCAGCCTAACTTTAGATTCAGAAAATCGAATTTGGGGCAGTTCTCTTGAAAAAGGGCTGATAATCATTGAAAATGGAGAAGTTTCTCGCATTGATTATCCGGAGATAAGCAACTATACCATAAGGAGAATAATAAAAGAGGAAAACAATCTGTACCTAGGCACCTTAGGGAAGGGTTTGGCAATCGTCAAACCTGCTAAAGTCCAGCAGTTAGGTTTTGAAGTTTTGAAAGAAAAAAACATCAAGCCTGTTTTCCAAGATAAAGACAGCAGCGTATGGATAGGGACCAAAGTAGACGGTTTACATAGAATAGTCAATGGAGAAATCCAGTCATGGACCGAAGAAGATGGGCTTTTACAGAACGGAATCACGAGCATTGCTTCTTTAGGAAATAAACTTTACGCAGGCTCACCCTCAGGGATATCAGTCATCGATATCAATTCAGGTGAAGTTATCGATCAAATCACACAAGAAGAGGGACTTCGAAATGATTATGTGCAAGCCCTGTTCAAAGACTCCAATGACTGGCTTTGGGTACTGAGCAGAAATGGAGGAATGCAATACCTCGACAACGAAGGGCAGCTACAATTGGTCGATCTCCCCATTGAGTTCAGTACTACTCGATTTGTGAGTATTTTAGAATTAAAGAATAAAGAAATTCTGATCGGTTCCTTTAATGACGGCATTTTCAGAATCAAAGATGGAAAGTTTGTAGAGAATCAAACCCTGCCTTTGACACCCGGTGAAGATGTGATTTATTGCATGCATGAAGATGCAAGCGGAGACTTATGGTTTGGTACTCATGGTGGCTTGATTCTCTTAAAAGACGGCAAATTCAAATCTCTAATAAAGGCCAATGGTTTAAAATCCCAATCGGTATACAGTATCACCGATGATGGAAATAACGGATTTTGGATCAGCAATAATTTTGGGGTACAATACTTCTCCTACGAAGAGTTAAATAACTTCAAAGAAAGTGAGGAAGATGACTTTTTATTGGGATCTACGCTTTACAACCAAAGTATGGGGATGCCGAATTCTGAGACCAACGGGCTTATTTACCCGGCTGCAATCAAAGATTATTCAGGTAAAATCTGGATTCCTACTGTTGAAGGCATTGGGATAATAGATCCTACTTCCCTTTCTGAAAAACCACAAGCCCCCACCAATTTTGTCTGGGATGAACTCCAAATCGGAGAGGAAAAGAGCCCTATCCACGGGGAAATAGAAATTCCCGAAGGTGTCCGAATGTTTCAAGTCTCCTTTAGCTTAATAGATTTTGAAAACCCTTCTCAGTATTCGGTTTTTTATAGAATAAACAGTAATTCCGGAAGTTGGCTCCCAATCAATGAGCAAAGATTACTTTTCTTTAATGGGCTCAAACCTGGAAAATACACACTTGAAATTAAAATTCTTCGCTACGGACAGACTGATGGTATCTATTCTCTCCCCATTAAGGTAGCGGCTACTTTCTTCGAAACACCCCTATTCTGGATTAGCATTGTAATTGCACTGTTGCTATTAATCTATTTTATCTTTCAATCTTACTTCAACAGCAAACTGAAAAAGGAACTTGAGGCCCAGGTCACCCAACGAACACTGGAACTCAGCCAAACTAATGAAAAACTCAAAGAAGCGGTAAAAGAAATCGAAGATCAAAATGTGATCATGAAGCAGCTCACCTGGGACCAATCCCACCTTCTTCGAGCACCTTTAACCAAAGCGATGGGAATCAATCAATTATTGATTAAGTATTCTAAATATAGTAAAGTAGGAAAAAGTAAAGAAGAACTAGAAATTGAGCTTTTGGAGACCTTGAAGCAAGTCGATGATATTGTAAAGGACACCCACTCCAAATCCGAAAACCTAACAAAATAATGAACAAAAGTTCCCCTCAAGTGCTGATTATAGATGACGATCCTGGCGTGCTATTTCTACATGAAATCATTGTCAAAGAGGGAGAGCTTCACCCTGATCCGAAAACCTTTTATGATGCAGAGAAAGCTCTAAATTTTATTTTCTCCCAAGACTTAGAGCAAAATAAGATGTTGATTTTTTTGGATATCAATATGCCCTCGATGAGTGGTTGGGAGTTTTTGGAAAAGCTCGGAGCATCCATCCAATACGCAGAGATCAAAGTAGTCATGGTTACCTCCTCTTTGGATAAAAGTGACCGCGAAAAATCAACTGAATATGAATTAATTATCGATTTTTGGGAGAAGCCGATGGATGAAAATCAAGTTTCAGATTTGATTGAAAAACTAAATACCTGGCTTACTAAGCAATAGGTTTTCCGTTTTTTCTAACTTAAACCGAGAACTTTCTTTTTTCTAACTTTATGTTTTACCCATTTAAGGATTAAAAGAAAAAGGATTTTTTAACATTATAGAGAGAAACAGTCCACAGAGCTTGACCTGATTGATTTTCAAAAGCTTCTATTTGATTTCCGTAAGGATACTCTAGCTAAAAAGCCTAAATTTAATATTCAAATTCAAAAAATATGGCCACTTTCAATCTCAAAATTAACGGAAAATCTCAACAGGTTGATGTAGACCCAAACACTCCAGTTTTATGGGTTTTAAGAGATCACCTAAACTTAGTAGGAACTAAATTCGGATGTGGGATCGCCCAATGCGGTGCCTGCACTATTCATTTGGACGGTACGGCCGTTCGCTCTTGTTCTCTACCTGTTTCGAGTGCCGAGGGCGCTGAAATCACCACTATAGAAGGTCTTTCCGAGGAAGGCGATCATCCACTTCAGAAAGCCTGGGTCGAACACGATGTGCCACAATGCGGCTATTGTCAGGCTGGGCAAATCATGAATGCAGCAGCTCTGCTTAAGGATAATCCCAACCCAAGTGATGAGGAAATCGAAAATGCAATGAATGGAAATATCTGTCGATGTGGTACCTATTTGCGAATCAAAGCTGCTGTCAAAACAGCCGCCCAAAACCTTTAATCCAAAAATTCAATGGCAACTTTAAATAAGAAATTAGATCGAAGATCCTTTTTAAAAGTCTCTGCCCTTGCAGGGGGAGGAATGGTACTGAGTTTCAGTTGGCTGGCGGGATGTAAGCCTACCGAAGAAGAGGCACTTGGAATGCCAAAGGAATGGTTTGAATTAAATAGTTATATCAAAATAGGAGAAAATGGAGCGGTCACGCTCTACTCCCCTAACCCAGAATTTGGCTCCAATGTCAAAACATCCATGCCAATGATCCTTGCTGAGGAACTGGATGTGGATTGGAAAAATGTGATGGTAGAGCAAGCAGACTTTTACCCTGAGCGATTTGACCGTCAATTTACAGGGGGTAGTCAGGGAATCCGTCAAGGGTGGACACCACTCCGAACCGCCGGAGCCACTGCCAGAGCCATGCTGATAGCTGCAGCTGCGCAAATTTGGAACGTTCCCGTCTCTGAAATCATCACAAATGCTGGATCTATTGAGCACAAAGCATCAGGAAGAAAAATCCACTACGGAGAAGTAGCTAGTTTGGCTGCCACACTAGATATCCCTGAAGAAGTAAAGCTTAAGGATACAAAGGACTTTAAGGTCATCGGGAACTCCAAAAAGAATGTGGATGGATCCAAGATTGTAACAGGTAAGCCAATGTTTGCCATCGATCATAAGGTGGAAGGAATGAAGTATGCAGCTATAGTTCAGCCTCCTGCTTTTGGAATGAAAATCAAATCTTTTGATAAATCTTCTGTCCTGGGAATGCCAGGAATTCTGGATGTATTTGACATTCAGATTTTCAAGGAAAATTATGGAAGGAATTTCTTTGACACGACTACGTTTCCAGAAATAATCGCAATTGTTGGAAATTCAACATGGGAAGTTTTTCAAGCTAAAAAGAAGCTTGCAGTAGAATGGGAAGAGGCGCCAGCAAGTAGTTTTCCTATGGCAGCAAGAGGGGGTATGATAGATGTCAAAGTGCCTGCAGGATTAGAAAATACTTCTAGCCACAAAGCACAAATGGCTCAGTATGTGGAAAAGCCCGGAAATGTGCTTCGTCGAGATGGAGACCCTGAGGGAGCCTTTAAAAAAGCGGCAAAAGTGATTGAACGAACTTACAACGCACCATTTTTGGCACACAATACCATGGAGCCTATGAATTGCTTTGCGGATGTCAAAAGTGACCATGCCATCATTTATGGACCCACACAGGCCCCTGAGTTCATCATGAATGCACTTTCTTCGAGCTTGGAATTACCGAAAGAAAAAATACAAATTAACCTGGCAAGAATGGGCGGTGGCTTTGGTCGCAGAGCTTATAGCCACCACATGGTGGAAGCAGCCTTGATTTCCCAGAAAATTCAAGCTCCAGTAGAATTGGTGTACACCAGGGAAGACGATATTTCAGCCGGTGTATATAGACCTACGTATTCTGCCACTTACAGAGCTGCTTTGGATGAAAACAATAATTTATTAGCTCTCCATGTGAAAGCTGGAGGGATTCCAGAGACGCCTATCCACCCCAATAGATTCCCGGCAGGTGCTATCGATAATTACCTAGCCGAAGGCTGGGAGATCCCCTCCAACATCACCATTGGAGCCTTTAGAGCACCACGGTCCAATTTTATTGCCGGTGCAGAGCAATCTTTCCTGGATGAATTGGCTGAAGAAATTGGAAAGGATCCGATCGAATTTAGGCTTGAACTTTTGAAAAGAGCGGAAACCAATCCTGTGGGAGAAAACAATGACTACGATGCTAAGCGATATGCAGGCGTTTTAGAACTAGTTCGTGAAAAATCCAACTGGAGCAACCCTCCGGCTGGAGTTCATCGGGGGGTTTCTGCCTATTTCTGTCACAACTCCTACGTAGCTGAAGTTTTGGATCTCAAGATGGAAGGAAAGACACCAAAAGTGGAGAAAGTGGTAGCCGCAGTAGATTGTGGTATCGTAGTCAATCCAGATGCTGCTGCCAACATGGGTGAAGGCGCCATAGTCGATGGTATTGGAAATGCTTTCTTTGGAGAACTCACCTTTGAAAATGGGGCTCCTACCAAGCGTAACTTTGATCAGTATAGAATGATACGGCAAAAAGATGCCCCAAAAGCAATAGAGGTGCATTTTGTCCAAAACAATGAAGACCCTACAGGATTGGGAGAGCCACTATTTCCACCTGTTTTTGCGGCAGTTTCCAATGCACTGTACAAAGCTACGGGAACCCGTCTTTATGATCAGCCTTTCCAGCCTAAGCTAGAAGAAATGAGTAATTTACTCATGTAATGGACCAAAAACGAAAAGATGAACCAAAAGCAAGGATTGAAAAATTCTTGCTTTTTTTTGGTTCTCTTGAAGCGAAAATCATGAGCTATGCGTATCGGGGACAGAAAACAATATAAATCCAACACCACGATGAAAAGATTAACTTCTTTGAAAAAAAATGGCCTTTCCTGGGCCTTGAGTATGCTGACCATCGCAAGCACCTTTACTCTGAGTAGTTGCTTGAACGACTTCGACGCACCCAATTTACCTCCTACCTCCTACGTTTCCATTTATCAGGGATCACCCGACTCTCCTTCATTGGACATTTATGCAGACGCAAATAAGATCAACACTGCAGAGCTAAACTTCTCTGGAGCCTTGGCCTACAGTCCCTTCTATGTCGGAGAAAGACGCTTTAAAATTTCCCCTTTCAATGCCGCATCAGCGCTTTTAGAAAAGGATTTTCTTTTGAAACCGGATACGATTTACTCCCTCTTCATCTTGAATAAATTGTCCAACCTGGATATAATTTTGGTCAAAGATGAATGGGAAGAGCCTGTAGCAGAGGAGGCTCAGCTTCGACTCGTACACCTGTCTCCAGATACAGAGGATGTGCTCATTGAGCTAAGTGAGACAGAGGAGCCTCTAACAGAAAATATAGGTTTTGGAGAGAATTCAGGATTCATCTCTACTCCTACTAATACCTATGACATCCAAGTCAAATCAGCTGTAAATGGTGAAGTTTTGGTAGAAGCTCCGAATGTAGAACTCAAAGGAAATCGTGTCTACACGCTGGTGCTGAGAGGAATGAAGGAAACTGAAAATGAAAACCGAAAACTTGACGTACAACTATTAACCAACTACGTCCACTACCAATAAGCAATGAGTCTTTGAATCAAAAAATCCCGGGTAATTCACTCGGGATTTTTTTGTGTCCATTGAAAAAGCCCGTATCCCTAATCAAGATTAAGACAAAGGTACGACCTACAATCTCCTCCGATTGGGCTGAAGGTAGACATAGCCAACCAATTGATCATATCGAGAACCCAAAGCCCGAAAATAGACCATCACCTCGTATTCATTTTCGGTTTGAAAATAACTCCCTTCGAAAGATTGAGTATCCTTTTCCTCTCCCAAAGCAAACTGATAATCATACCACCCCTGCTTCAATAGCAGTGAAGTTTCATAAAGCTCCAAGTCCTCGTTCCACTTCATTTGGGCTTCTGGAGATTTGCCCCAAGCACTCACTGCTCCCATCAAATAAATGGGTTCAGTTCCAAATGGATACTTCAAATAAAAATTAGTCAAGATATACTGACTGTCAATCTCAGGGTCTCCTCCCGGCCTATCGTTATTAAAGACCACATATTGACCATTCAAGTCCAAATACTGGGAATAGGCCAGATTAGGCCTAGGACTGTCGATTTTGGCATCTGCATAGATGACGTCTGTCTCCACCGTAATTCTGGCAATATTCATCCCTGCTGTCCGAATAAATCGCAAATCCACAAAACGAAATTCATTGCCCGCCAAAAAAGTATTTTCCCCATCAAAGCTTTCAAAACGCATCAACTTACTGCTTTCATTCAAAAAAGTAGGCTTGGTCAAGTACTTGGCATTGTCCCATCGTTGATTTTGACGGATCAGAACTTTGATCTGTGTATTGGGATCCATAACCTCCCCATTGGAGTAATTTATCGTCACATTGAGCTGCTGCGAAGATTGCCTTTCAGCAGTTTGGGTGGGTGGAACAACCGCTGCACCTACGGTAAAGAAGTCCTCATACACCATAAATCTTCGCGTCAAGACCACATCATTTTCATTCCTACCCCGATACACTTTAGCAATGTAATTTCCTGATTTAGTAACTCTAGGCAGCGGAAAGGTATAGTGAATATAAGGGATCCTGGTATTGACCGAATACTCATAATTTTCAATCGTAAACTCATTGAAAACGGAGAGGAAGTCGTTATTTTTCAACTGTGACTGTTGCCAATCCGCATCGCAATGAATGAGTTTGACCGAGTACAGCTCCGGATCATAGGCCAAATCATCAAAATGTAATACCAAAGACCTCGAATCTGAAATGGAAACTACAGGAGCATCCAACTGACTATCATAAACTGCACCTGCCGGGAAAAGCCGAACCGAATAAATATGATCCTTGTGCACTTTATCTTCAATCTGAGCCTGTAAGCCACCCGACCAAAGCCATAAAAGGGAAATAAAAAAAATCTTGGAGAGCTGATTCATTTTGGAAAATAGGGAATTAAACTGATTTACGCTAAAGCCTCCTGAACTGCCGATATTTCGTCCACCAACTTCTCCCAAGTTTGCGTGACTTTTTCCAACTCACTTTTGACAGCTTGATACTCCTGCTGAACTTCCTGTGATTTTTGCTCATCCGCATACAATTCAGGATTGGCGAGTTCCGCTTCTAATTTGATCTGCTTGGATTCCAGTTTTTCCATTTTCTCCTCCGAATCCTGCAGGTCCCGCTCCAGCTTTTTCAATTCCTTCCTTGCCTGCTGTAGCTCTACATCAGACTTCTTAGGTTGAGGCTTCTCTTTGGGTGCGGGTTTTGGAGCTTCCGCTTTTGGGCTGCTGACCTGCTGCTGACTGCGCCAAAACTCATATTCATCGTAGGTGCCCGGATATTCTTTGATTTCCTGATCCTCGATATACCAGATCTTGTTGGCTACGCCCTTGATAAAATGTCTGTCGTGGGAAACTGTCACAAAAGTCCCCTCATACTGCTGCAATGCTTGAATGAGGATGTTTACCGATTGAAAATCCAAGTGATTGGTCGGTTCATCCAAAAGCAGGAAATTAGCTTCTGAGATCAGGGTTTTGGCTAAGGCGACACGAGATTTTTCCCCTCCTGAGAGTACTTTGATTTTCTTATAAACCTCCTCATTGGAGAAGAGAAAGCAACCCAAAACTCCACGGAGTTCGGTATCTGTTTTGGAGCTTCCAGCCTGTGCCATTTCCTGTAAGATTTCATTGTCCAAGGTCAAGGCCTCGAGCTGATGCTGCGCAAAAAAGGACTTGATTACATTATAGCCTTCCGTTCGCTCTCCTTCGATTTTTTCCGAGCCATCAATGATCCTGAGCAGGGTAGATTTACCTTTCCCATTGGCACCGATGAGGGCGATCTTATCTCCCCGCTCGATCCTAGCAGAGGTATTTTTTAAGATTGTCAAATCGCCATAGGCCTTGGACACATGATCCAATACCACAACATCACGACCTGATTTCTGTGAAAACTTGAATTTAAAATTGACAAAGGCTTCGTCATTGACCACTTCATTGACTCGGTCCAATCGATCAAGTGCTTTGATTCGGGACTGTACCTGATTGGATTTGGTGGCTTTTGCGCGGAATCGCTCGATAAAACGCTCCGTCTGCTTGATCATTTGCTGTTGGTTTTCGTAGGCATTTTGCTGCAATTCCATTCGCAGCTTCTTTTCCTCCTTGTAGAAAGAGTAATTGCCCGGATACAGTGTCAAGGTTTGATTGGCTACCTCCACCGTGCTACTGATGCAATTGTCCAGAAAAGTCTGATCGTGGGAAACTACCATCACTGCACCTTCGTAATTTTTCAGGTAGTTTTCCACCCATTGTATGGATGGTAAATCCAGGTGGTTGGTAGGCTCATCGAGCATTAAGAGGGAAGGCTTTTCCAAAAGCAGTTTGGCGAGCATCACACGCATTCTCCAGCCTCCCGAGAAAGTCCTCAGCGGTTTTTGAAGATCTTCGGTTTTAAAGCCGATTCCCTCCAGTACTTCTTCCGCTTTGGCCTTGATAGTATAGCCCTCGTTGGCCTCAAATCTATCTTGAAGAAAAGCTAGACGATTGATGATTTCCTCCGAATGGTCAGTTTCCATTTTCCTCAAGACCTCATCGATCTCATCTTGAAGGGCAAGGGTTTCCTTAAATGCCTCCAAAGCGACATTGAGGATACTCTCATCGGATTGATAGGAAAGCAAATCTTGATTCAGAAAGCCTATGGTGCAGTCTTTGGCCTTTTGTACCTCTCCTGTAGTGGCTTGATAATCGCCATTGATAATTCTCAAAAGTGTGGATTTGCCAGTACCATTTTGACCCACCAAACCGATTTTATCTTTGGGTTTGATATGAAGGTTGGCGTTTTCGTAAAGGGCTCTTCCCCCGATAAAGTATGAGAGATTACTGATTGATAACATGCCGCAAAAATAGCTAATCGCCCGTTCCTATCCTTCCCGAATGGTAAAAGTTTGTTTAATTGGACTCATAGGAAGACTGAGTGCTAATGCAAGCTAGGTCAAATGAGTACCCTAAATCAAAAGTGAAGGATTGGGAAGGATGAAAAAACTGACACAGTTAAATCATTTTTTACCCTAGGATTTCCGAATCGAGCTTCAGTTTTGTCATTTATTTGAAGAAAATTGAATGATTCAAACAACATGATGTATCTTGATAGTTAAAGTAATTGGAATCAAAACCTATGCATTTTAATATGAAAACCTTAAAAATACTTAGTCTACTCCTCAGTGCCACATTTCTGAGTCTTAGTGCGAGCTGTCAGCAAAGTGGCAAGCTACAGGGAGTGAAAACCTCAAACTCCTCGAACAAACGAGATATCAGCAAGGCCCAAGCTGATGTCAAATTGGACCGAATAAAACTTCCTGATGGTTTCAAGATAGAAGTATGGGCGGCAGATGTACCCAATGCCCGGTCGCTTTCCATGTCAGAGGAAGGGATTGTTTTTGTAGGAAACCGTCAGGAAAAAAATGTTTATGCACTAGTGGATGAAAACGGAGACGGCAAAGCGGATTCCAAGTTCATTTTGGCCGAAGGACTGCGAATGCCCAATGGAGTTGCCTACAAAGACGGGGACCTTTACGTGGCCGAAGTCAGCAGAATTTTAAGATTCAGGGACATCAAAAACAATTTAAACAATCCAAAATTTGAAGTAGTCTATGATGATTACCCTACTGATGGGCATCATGGTTGGAAATTCATCGCCTTTGGGCCGGATGGTATGCTCTATGTACCCGTAGGTGCGCCATGCAATATTTGCGAATCAAAGGATGAGATTTATGCTTCTATTACCAGAATTGATCCTAATGCGGCGAACCCACAGCCGGAAATTTACGCACACGGGGTGAGAAATACCGTAGGCTTTGACTGGCATCCCGTTACCGGAGAACTTTGGTTTACAGATAATGGTAGGGACATGATGGGAGATGATATTCCTGACTGTGAATTGAATAAAGTGACTGAGAAAGGTCAGCACTTCGGGTATCCTTATTGGCATGCTGGAACGGTGAAGGATCCGGAATTTGGCAATAAAGGCAAAGCGGCCTCTGAATACGTGCAGCCTGAAGCCAAACTCGGAGCCCATGTGGCCCCATTGGGTATTCGTTTTTATGAAGGGAGTATGTTTCCAGCGGACTTTAAAAATCAGGCCATCATTGCCAAACACGGTAGTTGGAATAGAAGTAAAAAATCAGGCTACGATGTAGTAAAGGTTGAAATTGACGCGAATGGAAAAGTGATTGGAGAGAAGCCTTTTGCATCCGGATGGCTGAATGAGGCTACACAGGAAGTTTGGGGTAGACCTGTGGACGTACAGGAATTACCAGATGGAAGTCTATTGATCTCCGATGATGTGGCCAATTGTATTTACAGAGTCAGCTACACCCTTTGACCACAAGCGTAATAGCTAATTTTGATTGCAAACAGTGAGGGAAGAAGTGTTTAAGTCGCTCCTTTCCTCCCTCTTTTCAACGATTCCATTTTCAGCCCACTTAGTCTCTTGTAAATCCCGAAACCTATCTTGCTTTAAGGTTTGCTTTTTAACAAGAAAACAGGCATTCCCTAAGAATTTCGTATCTTGCAATTGAATCTTATTAACTGAGGGAATTCAACAAAGCGTCCTATTCACAGCCTTCTTAACACCGTCCATTCCAAAAAATAATTTTCACACCCAAAAATAGCCTAAGTGCCTATTAAGAGTATCAACAAATAAAATATGGCAGAACGAAATATCAATATTAACATCAATCCGGATTGGATTAAAAAATACCTCGGAAAGATTGTAGGGGTAATTTTTGTCCTGATTATCCTATTCTCCAGTGTAAAAACCGTCGGTCCTGAAGAAGAAGGTGTAGTCATACAGCTCGGCGAGTACAACCGAACAGTACAGCCGGGATTAAACTTTATACTTCCTTTAGGAATTGAAAAAATGTTTAAAATCCCAGTTCAAAGGCAATTAAAGCAGGAATTCGGATTTCGAACCCTCACAGCAGGTCAGCGCTCAGATTATGTCAAAACAGGCTATGGAGATGAAAGCATGATGCTGACAGGAGACCTTAACCTGACGGATGTGGAATGGGTAGTTCAATACAGAATTACTGATTCTTACAAGTTTTTATTTAAAGTAAGAAATGCTGAAAAAACCCTTCGAGATATGTCTGAATCCGTGATGCGTAAGATAGTGGGAGACCGGACTGTCAACGAAGTGCTCACTGTAGGCAGGCAGGAGATAGCCTCTAGTGTAGAGGTAGAGCTTCAAAAACTCTGCGATGAATACGAAAATGGAATTCGAATTGATCAGGTTGTACTACAGGACGTGAATCCTCCTGAACCTGTCAAGCCATCCTTCAATGCTGTAAATGAAGCTCAGCAAGAGCGAGAAACGCTGATCAACCAAGCCGAGGCGGATTACAATCGTGTCATCCCAAGAGCACGTGGGGAGGCAGAAGAAACTATACAGCTTGCTGAGGCATACTCCCTCAACCGAGTCAATCGCGCTAAGGGAGAAGCTGAGCGATTCTCTGCACTTTATGATGCCTATATTAAGGCACCCGAAGTCACCAAGCAGCGGATCTATCTAGAAACCATGGAAAAAATCCTACCTAAAATAGGAAACAAAATCATCGTCGATGAGAAAGGCAATAATGTCCTTCCACTTTTGAATATCGATAAAGTAAAGTCACCTGTACAATGAGAAAAAATAAAATAGGATATATCGTAGTAGCTGCAGTTTTGGCCATATTGGTTTTCAATAGCTATTTCATTTTAGACGAAACGGAACAGGCTATTGTCACCCAGTTTGGAAAACCCGTAGGTGAACCCAGAACAACGCCGGGAATCAATTTTAAAACCCCATTTCTTCACAAAGTACAGTTCTTTGACAAGCGCTATCTGGAGTGGGACGGAGATAAAAATCAGGTACCGACAAAAGACAAGAAGTTCATTTTTGTGGATACCTATGCCCGATGGGAAATCACCAATCCCCTTCAGTTTTTTATCCGATTGAGAGATGAGCGTTCAGCCCAATCCAGATTGGATGATATACTTGATGGGGAAACCCGAAACGCCATTGCCAGCCATGACTTGCTTGATGTGGTTAGATCCACCAACCGTGATCCTGAGATCACCGAAGAGTTTATGGAGCAAATAGAGGTATTGGAGGATATTTCGGTTGGAAGGGATAAAATCGAACAGATCGTCTTGGAAAAAGCCAATGAACGAACCGCTGATTTGGGTGTGCGGATTTTGGATTTTCGATTTAAGCGAATGAACTATGTGGATGAGGTGAGAGATCGGGTTTATGACCGAATGATCTCTGAGCGAAACCGAATTGCTGATCAATTCCGATCGGAAGGTCAAGGGCAGGCTCGTGTCACTTTGGGAAACAAGGAGCGTGACTTAGCTCAAATTCAATCGGAAGCATTTCGTGAGGCAGAAGAAATCAAAGGACGGGCTGATGCCGAGGCAACCAATATTTATGCAAATGCCTACAATAAAAACAGGCAATCCATCGACCTGTACAAATTCTTAAGAACTATGGAGAGTTTCGAGAAATCTATGGATGAAAATACCAGTATCGTTCTTTCTACGGATTCCGAGTTTTTCCGGTATTTGAGAAGGTTGAATTAATTTGAACTCCATTTCTATCAAACCTGTCAGGTTTTATAACCTGACAGGTTTTTTTATCCCTTACTAGCAAAATCGACCCAATAAGCTCGTGCTCGCTTTAAATCCTCAGCAGTATCGATGGCAATGGCTTGATGTAGAGTTTCCGCCATCCGGATCTTAATGCCCCTTTCCAATAGGCGGAGCTGTTCAAGCATTTCGATTCGCTCCAAATTCCCTTTTGGCCAAGAGGGAAAGGCTTGCAGCATTGCTCTTCGATAAGCATAAATCCCCACATGCTTCTTGTAAGAAACCTCATTTGTTTTTTCTCTATTGAAAGGGATGATGGATCGGGAAAAATAAAGGGCATTGCTTTGATCATCCAAGACTACTTTTACCGCATTGGGATTTTGGGCTTCCTCTCCGGTAATGGAAAAATAAAGAGAAGCAACCTCCACGCTAGCGTCATCAAACAAGTTCAAAAGATCCTCCAGAGATTTTTTATCCTGAAAAGGCTCATCCCCCTGCACATTGACGATGATCTCAGCATCAATTTCCGAAAGGGCCTCAGCTATACGATCCGAACCGCTTTCATGTGACTTTTGGCTAAAAAAGACTTTACCTCCCAAGTCTAAAATTTGTTTTTGAATAGTTTCAGAATCTGTCACTACCCAAACCTCATCAAAAAGTCCGGTGGCAGAAGTACTCTCATAGGTTCGCTGAATCACTGACTTTCCTCCAAGGTCCTGAATCAACTTTTCCGGTAATCGTGTAGAGGCAAAGCGTGCGGGAATAAGAGCGGCGGATTTCATGGAAGTAAATAGGCTTTAATTAGCGATGATCACACAAGTTTACGGGTTTTATTGTATTTAAAATAGAAGCTATTCTTTTTAGAACAAAGCCTTCTCCTCTCAAAAAAATAACTACTCATCCAATACGTAATGAAGATTTCATTTTTAGTATACGCTCCTCCTAAGCTGATTCCCTCCGACAAGTCTCTATGATTTTATGGGAAATCAACTAAACTCAGGACATGACAAGGATTAAAATTTTTACTTTCTACCTATGAAGAGCTTTGGTCTTATTTCTTAAAAAGAATTTTTGAAAAAAGCAGAGCACGTATCAGACTTTCCCCTTGGAAAAAATAACCTATTTTTAGTCAAAATTAAATAATCAGGTTTTTGTCCTTATGAAACAAGTCCAGCCTAACACTAAACCATCCCGATTTGCATATACTTGGATTGCGATTGGTTTTCTGGCTATCCTGATTTTCTATTTTCTTCCCTGGAGATTCCAAGTCAATGATGACGTGATCATGATGTGGTTGGTTTCGGGAGCTTATACTGGTGAATCCGAAACCTATGCTGTTTTCATGCACCCACTTTTATCTACTTCTCTTTCTTTTTTGTACCAGCATTTACCACCTGCAAATTGGTACAGCATCTACCAATATTTTCTGATCTTTTTTGCTTTTAGCTTTTCGAGTCGAGTCATCCAAAAGTCTGTTATTTCTACCCGGAGCAAGTCGATTTACCAAGTCATTTTGCTTCTGATCAGCTTGCACCTTTGTATTTTTCCGCAATTCACATTGGTGGCCGGGTGGTCAGCTTTTGCTGCTTTATTATCCATAATAAGTGATCATAAAGACAGTAAAACAATTACCTTTTCTTTGCTATTGCTACTCCTTTCAGGGATACTCCGAGCAGAAGCAAGCTTATTGATTTGGATTGGTTTTGCATGGTTTGCTTTGACTAAGTTTCAAAAAACCAAAGTTTTGCGTTTGGGTATTGCCTTGGGTGTAATCTTAGTATTGATAGCTTCCAAAACCATTTGGGAGAATCAATCGGAATACAAGGAATACCTGGAGTTTAATAAGGCAAGACATAAGGTCATTGACCATCCTGTATTTTATCAAAATACGATTGAAGAATTTTATAAAAATGATCCTAAATGGAGAGCTTTTTCAAATTGGTTTATCCAAGAATCTCCAATTGAAATTATTGATTTAAAACTTCATCAAAAGGAATTAAACCATCAGTATTTTTCTACAAAACAAATCATGGCTTCTTTAACCCGACTGGTTCAGGTCCACTCCATGGAGCTCTTCAAAAGTTTTCTAGCCAATACATTTTTATTCCTCTACTGGATTCATTTTAGAACCAACAAAAAAATGCTCTTTCTTGCCTTTGCTTGGATCCTCTTTCTACTGATTTTTAATCACTTTAATCACATAAGAGGCCGGGTGATTTTCCTTTTTTATCTCCCCATTTTAATTCCCGTTTTAGAGCAAAGCCTGCATTTCAAAACCAAACTCAAATTCATTCTAACTCTTTGCCTGTTTGGCCTTTTCTTGAGTATTCATGTAGCTAACTTTTTGAAAGAGGCAAATAAAAGAAAAGAATACCTTTCCCAATACGAAAGCATCATTGAACAAAAAAGGCAGGACATCCCACTTTATCTTGAAAGTTTTCCTTTAGAATATTTTTCACAATATTATCCAAAGGGTGAAAAAACCCGATTTTTTATCGAAGGATGGATAGCCCGAAGCCCATTTCAAGAGAAAGCTTACCAACGTTTAGGGTTTACTAGACTGGGTGAGTTTAAGAGCTATTTTCTACTTGCTGATAAAACTAAGGGACCCTACGATTTTCCTGATTACATAAATAAGCTTGGTGCGGATTACCAGCTTAAATCCAAAACAGAAACATCAGATTTGATTCTTTTTGAATACAGTAGAGAATAGGAAGAGCTAAATCCCTTCAAAGGTTCTACATGTCAAATCCCCCTGAATTATGAGGACAGATGCTAGGTTGACTTATTTAAAGTTCAAAGCTGATTCTCTCCCATCAATCTTTTACTAAAAAGATTGCATAAATTCTTACATCAAAAATTACAGAGCGGTTAAACTCTAAATCTGTCGAGCACTTTACTTACCCATCGGGATCGCTTTTTGGGTTCTTCCTGATCATAATAGGCACCGGTATATTCATTCTTACGCATGTAGGAATAATTGTATCCATAGCCATAATTGTATCCACCGAAGTCATAAACATCTAGCCCCGCTTTCAAACCATTGAACACACAATAGATATTATCTACTTGATCATTGGCGTAGAGGTCATTGATCATTAAAAGGTAGCGCTTATGAGTAAAATCCTGACGAACTATATACAAATTGACATCTGAAAAACGAAGCAAATCCATCGTCTCTGAAACCAACCCAATAGGTGGGGTATCCATCACTACCACATCAAATTCGTCCTCTAAAGATTTTAAAAATTCGGTCATTTTATCCTTGAGCAAAAGTTCTGCAGGATTGGGAGGTATAGGGCCCGAAGGCACCACAAAGAGATTTTCATACTTGGTTTGTACAATGATGTCATCTCGATCTGCTTTATCTACCAAGTAATTAGATAATCCCGTCTGATTCTCTACACCTAAGTATTCCGATATCTTTGGTCTTCTCAAATCTAACCCAATCAAAATCGTCTTCTTTCCACTTAGGGCAATGGCAGATGCCAAATTGATACTTACAAAGGTCTTACCTTCACCTGAGACAGAGGAGGTGATTAAGATCCGTTTACATGTTTTTTCACTAGCGATATAAAACAAAGCTGACCTCAAGGACCTAAAGGATTCTGAAACCATGGATTTGGGATGCTCTTGTACTAGCATATTGGTGTCCTTTGTACTGTAGCCAATTGTCCCTAAGAGGGGAATTCTAAGTACATTTTTTAATTGGACCTGATCTACAATCTTATTATTAAGGTAATGATATAAAATCAGTAGCGCCAAAGGAATAAAAAGCCCTAGTCCAAAAGCAAGTCCATAATTTTGAGATTTCTTGGGAAAAATCAAGCTTCCTCTTCTAGCATAATCCAATATAGAGTTATCGGAAATATTGGAAGCTTTGGCAATCCCTGCCTCAGCCCGCTTTTCGAGCAAATAGTTATATAAGTTTTCACGAAGTTTAAACTCGCGGTTTAAAGCCATAAAGTCAGCCTCGGCCTGTGGCAGTTTGGAAAACTCCTGCCCTTCTGATTCTAATTTTGCTATTGCTCTGGTCTTTCTATCCTTGGTATTTTGTACCAGGTTGTCGATATTCTCAAAAATATTTTCTCTAATCTTAGTAATCTGCTCATCCAACTCCATCACATTGGGGTGATTTTCATTGACAGAGGCCAAGAGCTTTCTTCGCTGCAAAGAGATATCGATCAGATTGCTGATTAGACCATTTAGGAGGCCATCATTTATCCCAATTAGTGAGGGTGCTAGAATATCAGAATAGTCTTTCCCTTTTTCGATCAGATAAGACTGAAGGGATAGGTAGTATTGAAGCTCAAAATCAATAGCCTGAATTTGATCTTCCAAACTTTGTATATTACCCAATACACCCCCAAACTCAGAATTAATGTCCAATAATTTATTTTGAACTTTAAAGTTCAAAATCCTACGCTCCACTTTCTTCAAAGAATCCTCGACGATGAAGAGTTGCTCCTCTAAAAAGTTGAGCGTATTTTCTGTCATTTGATTCTTCTCTTTCAAACTGTATTCGATATAGGCATCCATCAGAGAATTGACATAGTCTCTACCTTTCTCTACTACTTTGGTCGCCATAGTGACCTGAAGTACAGTACCGTAGCTATTTATCGGCCTGACGGATATCCCTCTTGAATAATCATCAATCACATTCATCTGACTATGAATCACGAAAGACAATTGATCCCCTTGTCTAAGGTTCTTTTTTTTGAGGATCTTAAAACTGCTTATAGGAGAGGTAATCTCCTCATCAAAACTGTAAACCTTATTTAAAATGGCCTCGTCCACAGGCCCGTCTGCCTTGGCATTGAGAAAATCAAAAAAGCCAGATTCTTCCCTAGTCAAGACAAATTGATCCTCATTGAGCATGGTGAAGGTAATCTCTCCCATTTCCATTTGCGGAAAGTCCGGATTTACCTCCACAAATATCGGTGACTGATCGTAGAGCTCTACTTCTTTGATATTGGTAGAGGCATAGTAAGTGACATTAAAATGCAATTTGCTCAATGCCTCTGCAGCAAGATTTTTTGAAGTCAAAAGTAGGATGTCATTTTCCAAATTGTAAGCCCCGGAAAAAATATTGGAACGGTCCAATATTCTCATTTCTGGACTGGAATTCTGCTTGATCAAAATACTTCCTTGTACCTCATATTCCTCCACAGAATAGCGATGAAAAAGAAAGGTAATGATCAATCCCAAGAATATACTTGTGACATAGAGTGGCCAATACCTGAAATATTTGATCAAGTAATACTTGATATCAATCGGCTTGATATCTTCCTGAAATTTGGATACGTCTACCTTGCCATCGATCATAAATTCCTAGTCAAAAGAGCGGTCAATAAGATCAAAGAGGAGCCAATGGAAATAATTAAGCCCAAGGAAGAGGATAAATTATCTGCATTTCCAAATTGCCTAATTTTCATGGGCTCAAGATATAGAATATCATTAGGCTGTATGAAATAATAGGGAGAACCTAATAAAGCTCTGTCGTGAAGATTAATTTGATGGATTTTGCTTCCTCCATCGTACTGACGAATGATGAAAAGCTTATTACGCATAGCTAGGATATTACTTTCTCCCGCTATCGCTAAGGCATCGAAAATAGTCGCCCTATTTTTTAGAATTATCTGGGTACCGCTATTATTAAATTCTCCCAATGCAGTAAATCGAATTCCTCCAATTCTTAGTTTTACAAACACGTCTTCCTTAAAATAGACATTGATAGCATCCTGAACTTTCTTTTGTGCCTCTTTTTCACTCAATCCTGCGATTTCTATTCTTCCGAGTTTAGGTAGCTCCACAAAGCCCTGCTTGTCTATACTATATCCTGTAAAATAAAAAATATCACTAGCACCTCCACCCCCTCCGCCTTGACGCATCATTCGGGAACCCTGAAACTCGAAAGCTTTGGTCAATTCCTCATCCGAACTTGCAAAGTCGATATCTACCACGTCAAAGGGCTGAAGAATATACTCGTATTCTACCTCAGCGAATGGAATAAACTCATCCAAATCTATTTCTTCATTTCCGGGAAGATTTTGCAAATAAGTGATTCTCTTATTGCTAATACAAGCAGTAAGACTCCAAACTAAGATCAAAATAGGAAGCAGGTTTCGCATTAGCTTTAATTTACGGAAATATTCTGATCCGAAGATTTTTCTTTCTCTATTGTTTCAAACATAATCTTTGCCAACTCCTCCATAGTTTTGCTTTCTAAGCCTGATGTGGCTTTCATTTCATCTATAAATTCGAGAAGCTCCTCAAGCACCTTTAAATTCTCCATTGGATAATGCCCAAAATTATGTGGATGCCACCAAAGATGGTAAACCTGATTCTGCTTGCAAGCTGCTCTAATTTCGGACTTAATCCTTTTAATTCTGGTGGGATTAAAAATAGAACCTTTACGATATGGTCGCAAGAGTCTCGAGGCCGGAATTTTGCAAATATCACCATAGACCTCAGGACTTTCATAGCTACTTGTTTTACCTAAAGGATAAAGCGTGTCTCCAGTCCTGAAAATCTTTTTAAGGAGAGTTTCCTCTACTGTATTTTTCCAAAACCAATCTTCTGGATTGGTTCTAAAGTTTTTAAAACCAACTTCAGACGCAGATTGGATTATTTGAGGATCGTATTGATTTCTGGGAAAAACCAAGGAAACAGGATCCTTTCCTAACTTATCTTTTGTGATCTTTTTACTAGCCATCAAATCTGCCTGAAAAGATTCCTTGCTAGCCCCTGATTCCATGGCATAATAATGGGCAAAACTGTGAGAAGCCATCTCTTGACCAGGCGTTTGGCTTACTTTTAGGGCTAGCTCAGGAGCAAAAAGTCCTTTCAAATTAGGCTTATTTATAGCCCAATGATAGGCTGAGTAATTAGAGTTAACATAGCCTGGAAGCAAGGCCGGAGAATAATGGGTCCACTCTTCCCAATCTTTTGCCAGTAACATCCCAACGGTAGCCCAAGTGGCATGAATTTGATGCTTTTCAAAAAGCTCCAATATCCTCGGAATAGCTTGAAGTGTCCCTTCGTAATAGCCTTGATGCTCCTCCAATGAATACTTATCAAACCTTCCCCAATGAAGTTCGAAATCTAAAGAAATAACTAAGATAGGACGCTGCAAATTCACCACTTATTCACCGAAATTTTCGGATTATGAAAGGCCAAATTAACCATAGCAAACCGATATACAAAAAAGGAAGCCAAACAGATTTCATTCTATAAAAAAGTCCATAATTATTTAGGGTCATCGAATAGATAAATGCAATCAATATGGTAAAGCAGAAAAGTAAACCTAAGCTTAAAGAAAAGCTTTTCAAATACTTGATTCCAAACAAAATAGAGCAAACAAACAGTAGAAGTAAAAGGCTATTTTCTAAGGCAAACACCAATGAAAACCCATCCCATACTTCCCAAATAAATGGACGAAATAAAAAACTTATCATCCGCCAAGTCAATGAATAATCCAACATAGGAAGTGCTGAATTGGCTCCATAAGATGCCAAAAAAGACAATTGCTCCTCACTGAAGCGAAGCAAGTCCGAAATCGAAAAAGCTTCCATATGACTGTAAACCCAAAGCCATCTGCCACCCAAAAAAATAACCGGAGAAAACAATACTAAAAGACCTAGCCCTACTTTCCAATTTATCCAAAACTCCTTCCAATACATCAGCAAAAGAAACGGAAGAAGTAAAATCCCAATCAAAGGTTTGATCATAAAAATAAGTAACCAAAAGATCGCCAACACATATATCTTTTGGGGAATAAAAACCCGAGTGTACCAAACCCCCATCAAACCCAGAAAAAGGAGGCTTTCTTTACTGACTCCAGCCGTCCAAAAATGAAGCCCGGGAAACCACCATATCAAAAAAGGTAAAACCTTGATCCAAAATGGTAGGTCCATTGGCCTAAACACCTTATCCGTAATCCATATGCCCAACACTATCCCCAAATAGGAAAATAAACCATAAATCAGGTTACCTGACAAGAAATTTAGTCCCAAAACTTGAGAAGGAATATAGTTTAACCATTGAATGAAAAAAGTGGAGAAACCAAAATACCCCATCCAAGACTGTGCATATTGAGAAAGGTCTGCACTGACCTCCCAATAGCGAATGGCATCTCCTCCCACAGAAGAAAGATAGAAATGGTAAATCCAGCTAAAAAGAAAATGATACAGCCAGAGCAAAAGCAGTTGAATACGCAGAAAACGAGAAGAAGTCCTTGGGAAAACCCAAAACCAAAGTAAAGCTCCACTACCGGCCAAAACAAAAAAAAGAAGTAATATATCCTGAACTCCCATTAACAAGATAAAGCCCTCCTGTAGCTTTCCAGAGATTGATCCATAGCATAATAAACCAAACCCAATTCCCTTGCCTCCTTATCACTGCCTGCAGGTAGATTTTCTATCCATTGAAGCACAAGATCTATATCCATCTCCTCAAAACAACAAACTTCTGAATGACCAAGATCCTGTAGCGTATCCCCTATTCCTTTACTCAACCAAACCGGCAGCCCATTTAAAAGGTACTCGCCAATCTTGATAGGAGCCAGTCCACAGAGTGAGGGAGCAGAAGTTCTCAAAGCCACCCCTATATCCGCTGCAGAAAGGTAGCTCGGTACCTCTTTAAAGTTTCCCTTGATCAATTGAACTCTTGACCGAATGCTAATTGGAAACTGATTCATCACCTCTTCCCCTCCCCTTGTCAAAAGAAGTAATTTCAACTTTTCAGATTTCTTCAGAAGTTGGACTACCGGCTTTAGGTTGTAAGCCGCCCCCAAAGAGCCAGAATGAACTAGTAAAATTTCTTCAGAAGAGAGGCCTAATTCTCGCCGGATACGTTGACGGACATTTTCATCTCTTATAAAAAATGAGGCTTCTCTCCCATTAATTACTTTGAAAAACTTATCCCGGCTGAGCATGGGATAGCTTTCTAAATGCAAATCTATCGCACAGTGACTTCTTGTAAGTATTCTATCCGATCGATGCAGTATAAAATGCTCTATGGAAGAAAGTAGCCTGTGCATAATACTTCCTTTTTTCAATCCAGTAAAATCAAGCCGCTCTTGAATAGGAAGTCCATCAGCGTCAAAAATCAACTGAGAAGGTAACTGATCGATTTTTCTAAATAAGATTCTGATCAATAAGGCAGGCATAGTACTCCTTGGCATGATCCAATCAAACTGCTCTGTCTTGAGAATTTTTTCAATAACCTTTCTTTGTTTCCAAAGTGAGAAAAATGCCCCCAAACTGGCAATAGGACCTCTATGGACTGAGAAATGACGGTAGTTAATATTGGAGGATCTAGCCAATCCTTGTATTCGGGCTATTTCTTCATCGTCCGCCCAAGAAAATTGAAGTGTTGAGACTTCAATTTCACATTGCTCGCTTAGCCGCTTGAAAATGGGGAAAAACAAGGTTTCCAAATAATTACTAGATTCCGAATCCCAAGAAATAAATACCAGTTTTCTACCCTTTGCCAAAATTCTAGATTTTACTTAATCGAATATACATGCAATTTCCAAGCACTTTCAGGATTTTCCACCCTCAACTCTAAGTTTAATGCCGATGACTCCACCGGTAAGGCAGAAATTATATATTCTGCTTTCAAACTGTCCCTAAGGAAATCAAAATCAAACTGAAGCTCCCGTATCTTTTCCTCTTCTCTCCAAGCATACATAAAATAATCATCTGGGTATTGTGCATTTTGGAAATAACACTTATTACCCCAATTCATAAAATGCTTATCCAGCGACTCATCTTTTGCAAGTTCGTCCCGAATGACCTGAAATACCTGCATCTTATGTTCTCGACGATAATTCTGCATGTATCCGTCCAAACAAAGTAGCCCATTATACGCAGAACTAGCTGGAGGTACATTCAAGTGGGCGATTCTTACATGTTGCCAATCCTCTCCAAGAAAATTTTTTATTTCCTCATAGGAATCCTCCGAATAGTAAGCCTTGAAGCTCGGTACTTGCTGATTGATCAGTTTGAGATCTTGATTGAGCCAATACCTCCATTCATATTGATATATAAAGATATTTACCAGCAATAAAGAAGGAATCAGAAAGTTGGCCCATTTGAAATTAATACTGGCCCAAGCGCGAAAAAATGCTGCAAAAAGAAAATAAGGTATCCAAAACTCAAATCTAAGGAAATTTAAGGAAGCCAAAGAAGGTAAAAACTGACCTGCAAAAGTCATTATGCTGCTGTGGCTGATTACCGAAAGTCCAAGGCCAATTCCTAGGACAAACAAAAGATCCCTCAAAGACTTCTTCTTAAGAGAATTAAATTCTGAGAAGAGTAAAAAACCTAGGGTAAGAATCAAATAAATTGGCGCAAAATGAACTCCACTTTGATTTCCTGACCAAAAAAACTTCCATGGCATCAAATCCTTCCAAACTCCAAAATCATAGGTAAAATCTTCCCTGTGGCTTTGAAACTCCTCCGTAAAAAATAGGCCTTTGATCAAATAGGCCTCTTGACAAGTCCAGGCGATGGCGAGAGTAAGTAAACCCAAGCTTCCATACTTTGGAAAAGTCCTTGTTCGAATCCATTCCCAAAGCAACCAAACCGTCAGCCCTATAAAAAAGTAAAAGCCTGCCAAAACGAGTTTGGAGTAAAAAGCGTAGCAGACGAGGAAGATAAAATACTTCCAGGATTTTTTATCCTGCAGCAAGGCTTCAAATACAAGGATTAAAACGGGCAGTAAGGCAATAGAAATCCCTCTATGTGGGTAAAAAGCTAAAGAAGCCCAAAGTAATGGCAATAGAAAAAGTAATTTCTCTGAAAGCTTAGCAAAGGATTGATGTTTGATCCAAAGCCAAAAAGCAACATAAGCCAAGATAAAAATCAGGACTTTATTGACTAGGTAAGCGGTAAATAGCGGAAATAGAAAATAGAGTAATCCTTCCACAGAAAAGGCTGAGGGATATGTAAATCGAGGACTTTCTACAATCATACCTGCTATCGATTCATTCCACCCGCCAAAGATTTTTCCTTGATCCTTCATGGCCTTCCACCAAGCAAGATTGGAATCCATATTATCTGAAACCGGGATAAAAACCGATTCCCCTTGAATCAGGTAAGGAAAAATAAAAAGTAGCAATACCAGGAATGGTAAAAATTGGTAGAGCTGCAATTCTTTAAAAACCTGCTGTTTCGGGTAATTCACCCTGAAAGGTAAAAAAAAGAGAGATAACTCTGAGGACGAAACAGCAATGTGCAATGGACAATTTTCAAGTTTTAGCCTGCCAGAGGAGTTTTTATTAAAACACCTTCCTCCATTATCCATTAGGATCTATGGAGAAGTGTCGCCCCTGCAGGGCTTTAGCCTGGTGTTTAGATTCTAATCCGTGGGCTAACACCCACGGTGATGAAAAATTACGCTCTTCCAGAGCTATTTACCAACTCTGTTGAATCGATGAAATCAGATTTTAAATCAAATTAATGCGTGTATAAAGGACTTAGGTCTGCCTAGAGGCATTAAATAATTTGTACCCTTGGTCTATAAAAAGACCCTGAAGTGCCTGTCCCGATTATCGGGAGGCAAACTATGAATACCTGTGCGCCTAGGGCGTAGCCCCGTATGAAGAGAGGCGGAACGCCGAACGCAATGCGGGGTATTAGGTTTTACGACAGTCCCAGCGCTGGCCCGGGATTTTATCGGAAATCTCAAGGCTAATGCCAGCAAGATGAACACGATTGTTGATGAACTGATGAATCGTCGAACTGATGGTGAATACGATGAAGTTCTCGGTCAGAATGATCAAAGATTCTGGATTGACATAAGCGCTGAAGGCGCGACACCATTATTAGCCCCGTATGAAGCAGCGAAGAATGAGCTGCGAAATGCGGGGTATCGAGGTATGTCAGTGTTACCAGCGCTGGCCCGTGGTTTTATCGGAAACCTCGATGCCAATGCCAGCAAGATGGAAACGATAATTTATTCTTTGCGATAATTGGAAAGCAAAACTCTTAAGAGACCTGCAAGCATCAACTTCCTTTTCTGCGGGGATCTGCGGGAAAAGAGATGCCCGCTGATTTACGCAGATTTAATTCGCTGATTTCCGCTGATTTTTTATTTCCAATGATCATTATTCTACAAGAATCTGCGTCCTTTTCCGCGGGAAGCTAGATTTAATCAAAAT
>NZ_FNAC01000081.1 GCF_900101705.1 Algoriphagus faecimaris
ACCGCACAGCATTTAATCAAGGATTACATTGATTCAAACGCTGTGCTTCAAACAGATAAAAGTACCACCTTCTCAGACCTGAGTGATTGTATTGATGTTCATGTCAGAGAAATCTCTGGTACACAAGAAGGCAATTTTAACCTCAAATGGGTTCATATTGCCATCAGTAACTTAAAGAAACACCTGCAGACATACCATATGATCAGCGAACGAATGATGCAGAACTATCTGGATGAGTTTTGTTACAAGCTAAACAGAAGATACTTCGGTCAAAAACTCTTTGACAGACTCATTATTGCTTCAATTTACCCATACTGGCATGATTGCGGATAATCATAATTTCTTTTTAAACAACTAAAAATCAATTATTTATTGATAAAAAAAATATGAAAATTTAAAAATGGTTCAAATCATCTAACCTAAAACCTGTAACTTCACCTGATGACAGATTCCCAAAAAGAGTTTATGCGAAAAGCGATTACCCTTGCCAAAGAAGGGATGGAAGCTGAAAAAGGCGGCCCTTTTGGTTGCGTAATTGTCAAAGATGGAAAAATCATCGGAAAAGGATCCAATAGTGTCCTGAAAAACAATGACCCAACAGCCCATGCAGAAGTAGTAGCTATCCGGGATGCCTGCAAAAATCTAGGTCATTTCCAACTTGAAGGCTGCGAAGTATATACTTCCTGCGAACCCTGTCCCATGTGCTTGGGAGCTATTTTCTGGGCAAGACCGAGTAAAGTTTTTTATGCCTGCACCAAAGAAGATGCGGCTGATGCAGGATTTGATGATGACTTTATCTACGAGGAAATCAAAGTAGACCCAGCCGACCGGAAGATTCCCATGCTCAATGGAATGCGTGAAGCATCGCAAAAAATCTTTGAGCTTTGGAAGGAGAAGGAGGATAAGAAAGTGTATTGATTTTCTAATTATCCGCAATCATGCCTTTGCCTTATTTTCTTTGCTTGACTGGTTGGAAGACCGATGACCGAAGACCGAAGCTTCCGGATTCTAATCCTTTCAGCAGAAAATAAGCCGTCTTTTTGTCAATACTAGTAAGAAAGCGGCTATCCATAATTAATTTTTAAAATTTAGAATCGAGAGGCTAGAGAAAAGACTTTTTTGAGGAAAACTATAGTCTCCAAAAAACATTTCACACCAATATTTTTTCAAAGAATAAAGGCAAGTTCTTTTGAAGAGTTTTGCTCTATAACCTTCAAAAGCTATAATTCATTCTTATTTTCTATATAAGATCTTTTTCAAGGAATTTTTTAAACTAAGGAAACTATTGTTTTTTCAATTACGTCAGAAATTCCAACAACTCTTTATGTATTTCTTACTTTAACTTTTCCAAGCAAATGAAAAACCTTACAAAACCTTACAAATACTATTAGTATTGGGAATTATTTTTTCTTCCTGTCAAGAAATAGAATTGGCGCCGGCAACCAATATTGGAAATGAAAATTCTGAACTTGAAATTCTTCCACCGCAGCTTGATCCTTCAGGTAGAATCAGTTTTTCCAACTTACCTAGTTTTTCAAATTATTTGGAAAAAAATATCGATCGACCAGTTGAAGAATTGGATCTTTTTGAAAAGAACTTTGTCTCACTTAGGAAAAGAAAAATTCTGCTCGCTGAGTCCAACCCAGAGTTGTTTCGAGTCAATGGAGGGGATTTTGAAGAAGATTCGATCATCGTCGATTAGTTTACAGCATCACTCGTAAATGAAAAGCGGGAACTGATAATCGATGGAAAGGTCGTCCGCTACACGGCCTTTGGAACCTGGGTGTATCATGATGACTTTACGGCTAGAATAGAGGAACTCCTTCCCACCATGACTGACGCACAAATGAAAGAGATCTACGCCACCCATGATTTTGCCGAAGATCCTTTTTACGAAATAGAGCCCGGAATATTCTTGTTTGGTACCACCGAGCAAGCAAATGCCGAAATGGAGCTGAAAACGGTGGATTATTCCAATGCGGCTTTAGCCCCATGGAGTCCTAATCCATTCCACTTTCCATATTGCAATAGAACTACAAATCGAAGAGCACCATATATCCATCCAGGTAATACCTGGAGAGGCTCAGTTGAAATCACCAGTCAATGGGTATTTGAAAATAATCGAAGATTCAGAGCCAAGGCCTGGTCCACAAATTACGTGACGCATGCGACGAGTGGTTTCCATACAAAATTGCAGAGAAGAAGACTTGGTATATGGTGGGCTTCTGAAGCTGACGAGATATCAGTTGCTGTCAGAGGAAAAGTTTACTTTCCATATTTATTATCCGACCCAAATTTAGAAGGATTATATATTCCGATTAAGTTGGATCCATGGCTCTACAATAATGGATTTAGACTAGAACAAACCCAAAATAAAGCAAGCGTAAGCTTTGGTTTAATTACCGCACAGATAGGACTAACTAGTAACCTAAATAACTTTATTAGCTCTTTTGCTTTCTGCGATCCTAACAAAGACTTTGGTCAAAACTCCGGAAGCTTTATAAACGGTAGTTCCAAATTCTGTAAACCCAAATGGAAAGCTGCGAAGAATGTTAAAATAAAAGAAAGTGAATCTTGCCATTATGTCAAAAAAGGCTCCTTTCAAGGTGAATTGCAGATCAAAATGAAATTCAATGACTAAACTTCTGTTACTAATTTCTGTTTGTTGCTTAATTCATACCACTTCTCTCGCCCAAGGAAAGTGGTCCATGGGATTTACTATGGCTAGCCGATCAGAATGGAGACAGTATCAGGATTCTTATCAATACCTATTTAAGGGAAGTGGTCAGGGTTTTTCTTTTGGTGGAAGTCTAGCCTATCAACACAATGAAAAATGGCGATGGGAAACCGGGCTTTTCAGCACCCCATATTCCAGAACTGTTGGAGTCTATTACAACGAACCTGGTTATCGAAGAATGCTAAACAGACCAGTAATGTATGTAAGCTATACAAATACGCTCGAAATTCCACTAAAGGCAATTTATTCCACTCCATTGAAATGGAGAAACATTCAAATAAATGTAGTGGCAGGGTTTAATACCTACCTTTTGGCAGAGAACATCAATAGTCAAGGATATGCTGGACTTCCGGCTATTCCAGTTTCACCTGCACCCCCAACCAACTTGTCAGTTGTATATAATGACCGAAACCTCTCAAAAGTGAATTTTAGCTTGGAAGCAGGAGGTGAGGCATTTTGGAAATTGAGTAAGCGATTTCATTTTATCTACAGACTATCAGGAAGAGTGGGCTTTATAGAGATGGTAGAGATGCAGGGAGATTACCGAACTGGAGATAATCTAACTCTCAGTCCGGATAAAATATATCCATTTCGTGTAGTTTCTAGAGGTAGTGCTTTGCATCATACCTTTAGTCTCCGATTTGTAATGGGAAGAAAAAAATGGAAAGAAAACTGGTGGGAAGATGAAAACTAAACTATTTATACTTGCTCTTTTTGGCTTTTTGACAATAGGTAATCAACTCTATGCTCAAAGTAGAAAAACTGGAAATCCACTAGAGAAAAACGGTCTCAACTATATTGGCTTGGGGCTTGAGGTTGGTCCAACACTTAATCAATTTAGCAAAAGCTACCCCGTTCATTTCGGTCTTCCAGTGAAAGTGTATTTAGGAAGGCAAAAAAAAGGAAGGTTTATTTTCAGAACTGGAATTCATTATTTTCCTGCACCTGACAAGAATCTATCTGCTGATTTAAGAAGTGCTCACTATCTCATTATTCCTCTTGCCATTGGGTACCGAAGAAATTTTCAAGATTGGTATGTAGAAGGATCAATTGGCGCGGCTTCTACCCAATTTAGAAGAACCTATACAGATGATGTATTCCCACCCACAAGAATCTACTATCAAGAAATCAACTATGGGCTGGAGGTGGGGAAGCAACTGGGCAATCTGGACGTAGGAATAGCCGCATACAACACAGGCCCTTTCCCATTGAATATTCTTTGCTTAGGAATCAAAGCGAGCTACAGATTGAAATGGTGAAGCGGGAGGAATCCCAAAAAGTATTCGAGCTATGGAAGAAGAAAGAGGATAAGAAGGTGTATTGATTTTCTAATTATCCGCAATCATGCCTTTGCCTTATTTTCTTTGCTTGACTGGTTGGAAGACCGAAGACCGAAGCTTTCGGATTCTGATCCTTTCAGCAGAAAATAAGCCGTCTTTTTGTCAATACTGGTAAGAAAGCGGCTATCCATAATTAATTTTTAAAATTTAGAAGCGAGAGGCTAGAAGCAAGAAAAAACCCGATCCTCTTGAACCGGGTTTTGATTGATTTCTATTAACTCGGCAAATTTTCAAATCACAAGGGTGAATAGGAAAACCCAACACAAATATCCAATTCAACATTTCCTCCCTCTTCATTTGAAATGGTATAATGGAAGGTAGGACTATACTGATCTCGATTCCTGATCAAGGTATCCACTACACCAGATGGAAGGGAAAACTCATTGAATTGAATATCATGATCCACTTTCCCTTTTAATTTGATCCAAATTGAGTAAATCCCATTATCCATCTTTAGCCCACTGGGAATAGAATCCTGAATTTGGTCTTCAGAAGTAAGGATTGAAGTACACTTCTCATCAGTGGTCCTAAGGCAGGAGGTTATCATAAAGATCACCAAAAGACAAAACATAAAGTTGTTTCTTTTCTGTTTCATATTTAGGTGGATATAAGGGTTTGATTTGCGCCACCTGTTTCGGTCTAATTGCGCCACCTGTTTCGGTTCAAACTGTGCCAGGATAGACGAGCTATTTTCGGTTCGTTTTGTGCCACTTTGAAAGGTCAAGTAATAATCCCCATGTCGTTCTAAAGATAAAACGAGATGGCTAACGTACTTGATCCGATGGATATAAAACAGATTTTCAGTTTACACAGAGATGGTCTGAGCAACAGAAAGATTGCCTTGACCCTGGGTATATCCCGCAATACAATCAACCAGTATATTTCATGGCTTTTGTCATCGGACTACCAGGCAGGTGAACTGCTGTCCATGAATGAGCAGGAGCTCAGAGAGCTTTTCCCGTCAAGGACAACCATAAAAAACAACCGGTACGATTCCCTGATGCGGTATTTTGAGAACAATAAA
>NZ_FNAC01000091.1 GCF_900101705.1 Algoriphagus faecimaris
CCTACTGTGCTTAGGCTTGGGCTAGTTGTAGTTCCTTCTCCGTCAGCAGATGTGTACCATACGATGCTGAATCCTTGTGGAACAGTCGCGGTGGCAATTATGCTTTCCGCATCTCCCTCACAGATTGTCACATCAACCGGATTGGTCGGTGCTACCGGTGCAGGATTAATCGTCAAGGTAACTGCAGCTCTTTCTGCGCTTACACAACCTGTCTCCTCATTCTGTGCCTCTGCATAATAAGTGATTGAACCTGTTTGGCTCCATGATGGATCCCCAACTTCATCACCTCCTACAGCTTCGGTAAACCAAACTATAGTATAGTCTCCATCAACTGTGGCGGTAGCTGTCAATGTCTGAATAGGATCAGTTTCACAAACTACTTGCGGATCTCCAGCAATTGGCGTTGGAACAGAGTCCACAATTACTGTAGCGATGTCGCTGCTCACAACTCCACATTCTCCTGTTACTTCCACGAAGTAGTAAAGTGTACCTGCGGTAGCAGTGGATGGAATATAAGTCGCATCATTAGCGCCTTCTATTGCTTCAGCGCCATCCTTGCTATTTTCAGTATTTACAAACCACTGATAAGAAAGTGTTCCTTCACCATCAGCAACTACAGCAAGTGCAGTAGCTTCCTGACCGATGCAATAAACATCACCCTCAGGCTGAGATGAAATTACGGTAGTCTTATCCACATCGACAATCACCTCATTGGAATCTTCAGAAAGTGTAAACTGTCCAAATCCTCCTGTAACTGTCGCAGTATTGGCTACTTCTCCATTATTAATGTCATCGCTTGTAACGGTATAGGTCACTTCGTAAATCCAAGTTTCTTCAAGACCTAAAATTCCGTCTTCACCTGAATCACCGCTAAGTGGGCCTGTAATGGCAGTTTCAGAAACTTTATTATCCGTTACCTCTATATTAGAGAGGCTTACATTTCCTTCATTGGTTACAGTAAATCTGTAGGTAATCTGATCACCCTCTGTAATACAATCTGCTGGCTCTATTGCTTCTTTCAAGATGGCAATTGCAGGTCTCTGATTGAAACAAGCCAATGCGGTATCAGAAACCGGCTCAATAAAGAACTGACTGAATGGTCTAATAACTCTAGGTAAGTTTTCTCCTTCACCGATAAAGTTTTCTCCTGGAAGAAGGTCGATCAATATAGGCCCTTCAATTTGTCCATCTCCAATAATTAAAGTTCCAGCAGTGGCAGTATTCTCAAAACATCCCGCTTCGATCATCTCAGAAGTGATCGTCATGCTCAATTCCTCAAATTCGCTAGAATCGAAGATAACTTCTTCTCCTGGCGCGATAGTTGGAATCAAGAACTCAAAACCAAGTTGCTCATCTTCCACCAAGATATTGGTCAAAGTCACGTTTCCATCATTGGTCACCGTGATAATGTAGGATAGGGTTCCATCCAATTCTTGATCATTCACGTCAATTTCTTTGGTAATGTCCAAAGATGGATCTTGACAAATTTCGATTTCAGTAACTTCATCGTCTTCTATGGTCTGACCTGAAAGATCAGATACATTTCCATAATCACCGATTGTACCGGTCACCTCTGCCTGATTAGAAATCAATCCTTCTTGCGTATCCTCTGCAGTAATGGTATAATTCGCTGTGTAAGTAGCTGATTCTCCTTCAAGCAAGGTGCCTTCTGAACTACCTTCTGAGCTTGATACAAAAGTGATTGCACTTAGTGTACCAGTTCCCGAGAAGCTTTCCTCAGTAACAGTTACATTTTCGATCGTTACATTTCCGGTATTAGTTACCGTAAAGGTGTATAATAAGGTGTCATCAGTATCTAGACAGTTATCTTCATTTTGAGGAGTAACTGCTTTGACTAATGCCACAGAACAATCATTGATAGTCAAAGTCACCGGAGTTCGCTCCTGACTTTCACAACCTGTTTCATTGTTTACTGCAGCTGCATAATAAGTGACAGTTCCAATTTCACTAAGTGTTGGAGAATCTGTGGTCACATCACCATCGGCGGTAGTATACCATACTATTGTCTCATTTTCTCCAGCTGTAGCAGAGGCAGTCAAGGTCTGAATATTTTCTTCAGCACATTCGATTTGATCACCGCCTGAGATAGGAGCGTCAGGG
>NZ_FNAC01000019.1 GCF_900101705.1 Algoriphagus faecimaris
TTTCATATGTTTATAATTTGATTTTTAATGGCCACAACTTGTCCCGAGTATCGGGGTGGAATCTTCGCAAGCATTCCCCGATCCATCGGGGCATACCACTGTGTGTCGCTTTGGGTCATGCTCGATTTCATCTGTTTGATAATTAAATTCTAAAGGTCATAACTTGTCCCGAACTTGATTCGGGAGATTCTCGCAAATTTTCCAATCATCCCAGTGTGTCTTGCTTGCGTCATGCAAAGAGAAGAATTAGGTTATCAGCTTTGGAGCTTTTATTTGTATGGCGATTTTGCTAGATCAGTCTCCAACTTATCCACGAATTAGTGGTTTTTGAAAAAATATCAAAATATTGTTTTGAAATTCATTCATGATCGGCTTGATAATCTACGGAAAGGATTTCAGGACCATTTATTACTTGATCAATCGATAAACTCCTTTTTCTGCTTGGCTGTATTCTCTCTGCAGCTCGGGATAGTCTTTTAGAATTTTTTCAAAAACTCCCTCTGTATCCAAGATGACAGGAGGTCTTTGGGAGTGAATCATCGTGAAAAGTTGGGCTCTTTGTGCAAGATTTCGCCCTTGCTCTAGATATAATTTGCTCAAGTGAAAATTGAGAAAGGGTCCCTTGAGCTGGGAATTCAGATAGCCACTCAGATCGTCGCCCAAAATCATGAGGCCTTCGGGATAGCTTTCTGAGGGGTTCTCGTTTTGCACCAAGTAGTTTTCATTGATCTCCTGTTTGGTATTCATCAGCCACCAGCTTGTCAACGGCATCAAAATCGTTAGTAAAAAGAAGGATAGCTTTATAAGCACCTTTTTTTTGATTTGTAAAAAGAATGAAGTGATTAAATAACTCAGCGTTGGGAGTAGGCTTACCCATTGGTATGTTGCCTGTCGTTTGGCAAAAAATATAGCGATCCCAGCAAAGAGCAGCCAAATGATTAGAATTTGTCGTTGCTTCTGCTGATTGATGGTGGCCACTCTTTTGATGGAATTCAGGAGGAAGCCAGTAAGAGCTAGAAGCAAAGGAAATGCTCCCAAAATCAACCAGAAGAAATAGGATTGATACAGGTATTTCTCTGACAAAAAGATCAAGGGCCAAATTTGGATTGCCTCATCTAGCCCATCATTCCAATAATAGAAAACGGAAATCAGTAAAAGCGGCAATAAGTAGCCCGCCAAGGAGAGCATCAACTGCCTAAAACTAAAACTACTGATCGCGATCCCCGAAAAGATCATAAAGGGTAGAAAAACCACATAAATGGGATGAAAACCGCAAGCGAGTCCACCATAGATACCGATCAAAAGGGTAGATTCACTACTGTCTTTCTGAAGAACTGTTTGTGAAAAAAGTTGATTGAGCGCCAGCAGAAGGAAAGTACTTCCCAATAAAGCTGGAGTAAGTGAAAGCATATCAAAGCTCAGGTGAAAAAGAGAAAGGAGAACAATAGCAGGTAGGTAGGTGTTTTCGTCAAAAACCCGATAGCGAATCAGGGTATTGTTCCAATAGACCACCTGAAACAAAATCAACAGTCTTCCTAGCAGTTCGTAGGCCAAAATGCTCTTTCCAAATAGAAAATCAAGCAGTACAAAAAAACCGGCAGATAGTGGGCCGTTGTCATCGATGATGTCTTGATAGAGAAAATATCCATCTCCCAATCGCTCCCCAAGCAGCATCCAGCTCAGCTGTGGAGCAGTCAATTGAAAATCAGAAAACACTAAATACAACACACTCCACAATAAGAGGAAAAGACTCACCCCAATGAGTCGGAAAGGATCGTTTACTTTGAAAAATTGGTACAAGGTGGATGGAGTTCTATATTGCTATGGGACGAAATTAAAGCTTACCCAAGTATTTCGCTAAATTTGTACCATAAATACTTCATATGGAAAGCAAAAGACAACAAAAACACGCAAAACTCCTTCAAAAAGAACTTGGGGAGATCTTCCAAAAAGAAGCACGCCATCTTGTGGGTAAAGCGATGGTGACGATTACCCGCGTCATGGTCAGTCCAGACTTAGGTGTGGCAAAAGTATATCTGAGCTTCCTGCTCACTGATCCTCAGCAGACCTACGAATTGATCAATGATCATAAAAAAGAAATTAGGCTATACCTGAGCAAGAGAATTGGTAAGTCAGTGCGGATTATCCCTGAGTTAGCATTTTTTCCAGATGATTCCGCCTCTTATGCACAGCATATGGATAAGGTGATTGGAAACTTGAATATCCCTCCTGCTCCCGAAGAAGAGGAGGAAGATGAGGACGAAGACGATAATTAAGCTAATCAAGAAGATTGAATCTCAGCTATTTCATAGCCGCCCGGTATTTCCGGAGTAAAAAAAAGCGGAATTTCATCACCGTACTTTCCACCATTTCTATGGTGGGAGTGGCGGTAGGAACCATGGCTTTGGTGATCGTCATGTCCGTTTTTAACGGGCTGGAAGATTTGATTAGGGGATTATTTGCCAGTTTTGATGCCGAAATTAAAATTGAAGCCGCTGTCGGGAAAAGTTTTGAAGTCGATGAACAATGGCTTGGAGGCATTCGGAATATAGAAGGGGTAGCCGTTCTTACCGAAGTGATCGAGGACCATGCACTTTTGGACTATCGGGGCAATCAGATGGTGGGCACTATCAAGGGCGTTTCGGATAATTTTCTACAGCAAGATAGGTTCTCCAGAGGTTATTTCTGGGGAGATACTACGTTGGGTACTGAAAAACAGCCCGCTGCCATTCTCGGGAGAGGGGTAGCATTTTTCCTATCGGTCAATTTGGATGACTTCAATGTTCCTTTAAAGGTTTTCTATCCTCGGGCTCCGCGTAGTGCCGGTACTTTGGATCCGTCTCAATTGTATTCTTCTGCCATTTTGGATCCAGTAGCTTTTTTTTCGGTAGAGCGGCAATTTGACGATGAGTACATCATCGCACCTCTTCATTTCACCCGGGATCTTTTGAATTATGGCAATAGACGTACTTCTTTGGAAGTAAAGGTAGCCGAAGGGTATCAGATCAAATCGGTCCAAGATCAATTGAAGGCTCATTTAGGGGAAGATTTTTTGGTTAAAAATACTGATGAGCAGCATGCGGGACTTCTTCGTACGGTGAAGTTGGAGAAGTTATTTGTGTTTTTGACTTTGACCTTTATTCTGGCTATTGCTTCGTTCAATATTTTCTTTTCACTAAGCATGCTGGCCATTGAAAAGAAAAAAGACATCGCCATTCTCAAAGCTATGGGTGCACCGGAGCGCCTGATTAGAAGAATATTTTTAAAACAAGGAGCGCTAATTGCCCTGACAGGAGCAGTGATTGGATTGATACTAGGTTATTTGGTTTGTTATGCTCAGCAAAGTTTCGGATTAGTCTCTTTAGGGATATCCTCAGCGGTTGTGGATTCTTATCCGGTAAAAATGATATTTTGGGATTTCATCTGGATCAGTTTAGCAGTTATTGGAATTACACTCTTGGCCTCTTGGAGACCAGCATGGATCGCTTCTCGAGTGGATACGGTAAGGGAGCTGTAGGGCTATTACTCACAGATTTTTTCTAAAACAGGTTTGGCCTCTTCCATGCCAAGGAGTAAAGCCCTTTTCAAATCATTACAGGCCTCATTAGATTTTTTGATTCGGTGCATCGAAATGCCGCGGTGATAATATCCCGATGCATCCTGTGGATCTATGGCGATCACTTGGGTGAAATCTGCGATTGCTTGTTCTATTTTGCGCTGATGGTAGCGGCTTTGTCCTCGACCTAAAAATAATTCGGGATTCTGATCACTGAGACGAATGGCTTCGGTAAAATCATTTTCTGCCTTCTCCCATTCTTCTAATTTTAAAAAAGCATTCGCCCGATAATTCCAGTTTTCTGGATCTTCGAGGTCCAAGGATATGGCTTGGGAGAAATCTTCGTTAGCTCCCTCAAAGTCCCCGTGGGTAAGTCGATGGTAGCCTCGGAGTTTCCATACTTGAGGATTTTCGGGTTCATCCGAAATGGCCTGTGTGAGTCCTTCTAAGATTTCACTGTCTCCCCCGTCTTTTATTAAACTGATGCGTTGTCTTGCCAGATAATGTTTGGGCTGGAGCTCCAAGGCATTTTTTAAGGCCAACAAAGCCTCTTCATTCCGTCCTATTTCCATTAAGGCTTTGCCCCGCTCGGCATGATAATCCGCCTCGGCTGGATTTAATGAAATTGCTGAGTCCAAGTAGTCGAGTGCCTTCGAGTAGTCTTCTAGGCCTATGCGGCAAAGACCAATATGATAAAGAACCCCGGATGGGTTTTCCGATTGGGGAGTGAAGATTCCCGAGAAGCCACTAGCAGTGGAAGATCTCTTGTATATGATTTGTGTGGTTTCCCCCTTTGGGATTTTCAAGTAAGTCTGAAAATCTTGCTCTGCAGCTTCAAATCGCTCCATTTTCAACTGTAGTCTTCCACGGCTCATATAGACTCCGGCGAGATCGGGATTTAGTCTTAGGGCGAGGGAGTAATTTTCTAAAGCCAAAGGGAAGCTTTGACTATCAAATTTTTCAGTGACTTGACCCATGTACCAATAGCCGTTGGGGTCCTGAGGGGATTCTTTTATCCATTCGTTAAAATGTATCCAAGCTTTGGGGTAATCCTCCTCATTAAATGCCTCCAGCCCCAAATCATAATTGGACTTGAATTCTTCCCTTTGAGCCATTGCCAAGTGTCCCCCATGAGACATGAAAATCATCAAAACCAGAATTCTTATCATTATTTTCATTCTATCTAAATTTTTGAAAATCAGCCATATCATTTACCAAATAGGCTAATTTTTAGAACCTCTTTCAAAAAAACATCCTAATTTTGTCCTTAGGCACATTTATTGATTTTCAGCAATCGCCCCAGCCTTACAAATATACACTACATGAAAAACGTAAACAGAAGCACTCTATTCTTTCTTTTATTCGCCCTTACTTTTACTGCCCAAGCGCAAAGCACTTCAGAAAACCAAAATTCACTTCAATCCGGGACTATTGACAGTCAGTTTGAGTATGTCTATGAAGTTTCTAATAACTTTCAGGAATACAAAGTAGTCAAAAGGAGTAATCTTGATCAGCTCAAATCCAATATATTGGACTCTATGCAGACCATGCGAGCTGAAGTGCTTGAGCTAAAAGGTCAAATCGGTAGTTTAAATGACTCTATTGCTGCCATCAATGTCCACCTCAATCAATCTGAATTGGAAAAGCAAGAGGCTATTGATGCCAAGGATAATTTTTCCTTTTTGGGAATTGCTATTCATAAGGCTGTTTACTCGTCCATCATGTGGATTTTGGTAGGAGGTTTGGCGATTGCGCTAGCATTTTTCTCTTTTCAGTATTTTAGAAGCTTTAAAAAGATCAGAAAAGCTCAACGAGATTTGACCGATGTCCAAGAGGAATTTGATCAACATAGAAAAAACACCTTGGATCGAGAGCGAAAACTCAAGCGAGAGCTCATCGATGCACAAATGGGCAAATCCTAATAAAAACTAGACGGCTTACCCAAAGGCAAAACCAAAGCCTTCAAACACCGGCAAATTCAGGCTGATAATTATGAAAGAATATAATACGGTAGTCATTGGATTGGGTGCTGTGGGTTCGGCCGCGCTATATTTTTTGTCCCAAAGAGATCCAAATGTTTTGGGGATTGATCGATTTGATCCTCCTCATATCATGGGCTCTTCTCACGGAGAGACACGAATATCTCGACTGGCAGTGGGTGAAGGGAAAGAGTATGTGAAATATGCCCGTAGGTCTCAGGAAATCTGGAGAGATCTCGAGCAGCGAAGTGGGGAGAGGCTTTTTAATCAAGTGGGTGGACTTTTGGTGGAGTCTGGATCCCAGCCATGGATCAAATACGGAGGGGCAAGTTTTTTTGAAAGTACCTGTCAAATCGCCAAAGAGGAAGGGATTACTCACCACTTGCTAGATTCTATAGAGCTCAAGAAGCAGTATCCCAGTTTTCAATTGGACGAGAAGGCTCGTGGCTATTTTGAATCAGAGGCTGGATTTGTTTTTCCAGAAAAAGTCATTCAGGTCCAATTGAACTTAGCAGAAAAAAATGGTGCAAAAATTAGAATCAATCAAGCAGCCACCTCTCTAAACCAAAACAACGGATGGGTAGAAATCTCACTTTCACAGGAAAAAATCCGTGCTAAAAAAGTCATACTTACTGCAGGGGGTTGGGTCAAGGATTTTTTGGGAGAAGATGCTCAAGAGAAATTTAAGATTTGCAGGCAAGTTCTTTATTGGGTAAAACTGGGAAAAAATAGTCCATTGAAAGACCTGAAGTCTGTATTTATGTGGGGCTATGGCTCTCAATCCTCTGATTTTCTTTATGGTTTCCCCAGTTTGGATAGAAAAAGTATCAAAATTGCCACCGAACAATTTGAAGAAGTGGGGCATCCTGACGATTTGAAAAGAGCAGTAGATCGTCGAGAGGCCCAGCGTTTTTGGGAAGAAAAGCTGAAAGGAAAATTTCTTGGATTTGAGCCTGAGATTCTAAAGAGTGAGGTCTGCTTTTACACGATGACGGAGGACGCAAAATTTGTTATAGGTCCACATCCCCAAATGGACCGTGTTAACTATGTATCGGCCTGCTCAGGACATGGCTTCAAGCATGCAAGTGCTCTGGGAGAGCAGCTTGCCCAAGAAGGACTCTGCTAGGTTTTTCAAATGAAGATAGGTATGGCTTGGCGTAATTTTTTCATTGGATTCCTGTGAAAAGGGCTAATTTTGCAGGTCGAATCAAGAAAGGGATGGCGAAAAAAAGAGGAAGTGCTTTAGAAGAGCATGAAAAGCGGCGATTGAACAAGCAGAATTTCCAAAAATTAGGAGGTATTTTCCAATTTATGCTGCCTTATAAGGGGGTATTTATTTTAGGATTGGCATTTTTGCTTCTTTCCTCTTTGACGCTTTTGACTTTTCCCTTTGTAGCAGGTAAGCTAATCGATACTGCACAGGGTGGAGAGTGGATTGTCTCGGATATCAATTCGATTGCATTGATGTTAGTGGGGATTTTGGCGGTGCAGAGTGTCTTTTCTTTTTTCCGAGTTTGGACTTTTGCTTTGGTTTCGGAGCGGTCGATGCGAGATATTCGGCAGGCCTTGTATGGCAAACTGCTTCGTCTTCCGATGACATTTTTTGATCAGCGCAGAACCGGCGAGCTCATTTCCCGAATTTCAGCAGATGTGAGTTTGCTTCAGGATACTTTTTCGGTGACTTTGGCTGAGCTTTTTCGTCAGATGATCACTTTGGTAGCTGGTGTCGCTTTCTTGATTTTCACCACACCCAAGTTGACCCTCTTTATGCTGGGGACTTTTCCGGTTTTGGTCTTGTTGGCGATGATCTTTGGAAAGTTTATCCGCAAGCTGTCAAAAAAGACGCAGGATGAATTGGCCTCAGCAAATGTGATCGTAGAGGAAACCCTGCAATCCATAGCCACAGTCAAGTCTTTTGTAGGAGAAGCCTATGAGTCTGCCCGATATTCTAAAGGCTTACATAATGTCGTCACCATTGCTCTCAAGTCGGCCAAATACAGAGGTGCATTCATTTCTTTTGTGATTTTTGCACTTTTTGGAGGGATTGTCGCGGTGATGTGGTATGGAGCAGGATTGGTGGCTTCGGGTGAAATGAGTATTGGTGAGCTGGTTTCCTTTGTCCTTTACACCACATTTATAGGTGGTTCTATCGCGGGACTCGGTGATATCTATGGTCAGGTACAGAAGGCTATAGGTAGCTCAGAGAGAGTTTTGGAGATTTTGGACGAAGATTCTGAGGTAGCCGATGGGCAGCAGCAGGCGAATTTCCAAGGTAAAATCGAATTTGATAAGGTTAGGTTTCATTATCCCACACGACCTGAAGTGGAGGTCCTCAAGGAACTCTCATTTTATGTCAACCCCGGGGAAAAGATTGCTTTGGCCGGACACTCTGGAGCTGGAAAATCTACGATTATTCAACTACTTCTCAGATTTTATGAAGTTGGATCTGGACAAATCAAGGTCGATGATCTCAGTCTAGATCAATGGAATCTGGAAGACCTCCGATCCAATATCGGGATGGTTCCTCAGGAAGTGTTGCTATTTGGCGGGTCTATTCGTGAAAATATCGCGTACGCCAAGCCTTCTGCCACAGAAGAGGAGATTATCTCTGCGGCTAAAAAGGCCAATGCCTGGCAGTTTATTTCCCGATTTCCCGAAGGAATGGATACCCTTGTCGGGGAGCGAGGGGTGAAACTTTCTGGAGGACAGCGTCAGCGTGTAGCTATTGCAAGGGCCATTTTGAAGGACCCTTCGATTTTGATTCTGGATGAGGCGACTTCTTCTTTAGATGCAGAGTCCGAGTCTTTGGTTCAGGAGGCACTTGATGAATTGATGAAAGGGCGAACTACGATCATAATCGCGCATCGATTAGCGACAATCCGAAAAGTAGACCGAATCTACGTCTTGAGCGAAGGAGTAATCGTCGAGCAAGGAAGTCATCATGAGCTTTTGGAGCAGGAAGAAGGATTCTATGCCAATTTGGTCAGGCTTCAATTTGCTGATGCATAGGATTTTTTAGACAGCCTGTTCAAAAATTGTGCGCAGTGATGGACTTGGTCATGCCGAGGACTTTTTCAAGATAGAGATTTGCTTCTGGAAAAAGTGCTTGCATTTCGCTTTGGTCCAAGAGTCTAATTTCTTCCAAATATTGCGCTGCAGCCGTAGGTGACCATCGATGAAGACGACTAAGCTTGGTTTTTGTCAAAACATTGAATAGAAGATTTTTCGGCCAATACTGGGCAAAGGGTAAAGCGTAATGTGCCTCTATTGGAAAATAGCGATTGGGGGTCTGTACGAAATACTTTTTCCCTATTCTTTGGATTTCTGAGGCCATTTTTTGCTGATTTTCTAAGGTGTAAAGGTGCTCTATTACCGAATTTGAAAAAACCAGATCGAAGGAGCCCTTCGTATATAGAGACAGATCGGTGGCATCGCCAATGGTACTGATCAGCTTTGGATGTGATGTAGGTGTAGTGCTTAAGTTGACTAAAGTGATCTGAAGCTGTGGTAAATTAAGAAGATTGCTGTTTTTCCAGAAATCAGCAGTGCCTCCCACATCAAGTATCCGAATAGGCTGGTTTGGAGAAAAGTAACTAAAAAAAAGTGATTCAAATACAGCTTGACGCTTTTGACGAAATTTGGCGCCGAGGGAGTTGGGATTTTCAGAGGAATCAAATAAATCAGAAAATAAATTCATGTGTGGCCGATTGGCTTTTTGCTTATAAATTAACAGTAAAAGTAATCATGCTTGAGGATTCTTTTCTTAATTTTGGGAACCAAATGAGCAATTCAATTTCAAGAAAAATTCTAGCTTGGTTTTTGAAGCTTCACGATTGTTTGTGTAAACATTTTTATGAAACGAAGATTTGACAAATATTTCCCTTGGTTATTTACGGCAAGTGATTTTGTAATTTCCTTATTTGCCTTACTTGCTTTGAACCTAATTCTAAGTGGAGTCGGTATATTCGATAGGGCCGAATTTGATGCATTTTTACCTCTGTCACTACTTTGGTTGTTGATATCGGGACTCAGGAAAGATTATAAGATCGGTCGGACGGACGAATACGATCGTACCTTGAGTCAGCTTTTGGTTACAGTTTTTTGGTTTGTAGGTGCCTCAGCGATTTTATGGTTGCCTTTTCAGACCCCAAGACTTCAGGTCCTACCAGTACTGACATTAGGATTGGGGATGCTGATTTTGATGGGAGGCTTTCGGGTCACCGTTCACATGTTATTGCGAAAGTACCGTGCAAAGGGCCACAATTTTCAAAATGCCGTCATCGTAGGTAAAGGTGGGACAAGTCCCAAACTTGCAGATGTATTTAGAATACGTAAAGATTTCGGGATTAATTTTTTGGGTTATTTTGATGACCAAGCGGATTGTAATCAGACCCGTGGGGGGATTTCTGATTTTTTTAATGAGGCCTCAGGTTTGGATTTGGACCTGATTTATATTCATGAGCATTTGGAGCCCAAAATGGTAAAAAAGGTCATTGACTTTGCAGATGAGCATTACATCAAAGTCAAGATGATTCCTGGCGGAAGCTTACAATTGGAAAAGAACTTGTCCTTTTCCAAATACGGTGAGTTTTTTGTCATTAATGTCAACGAGATTCCTCTTGACAGTCTATTCAATAGCTTGGCAAAACGTGCTTTTGACTTGATTTTTGCAAGTTTGGTAACCGTATTTATTCTTTCTTGGCTGATTCCTTTGGTAGGATTGCTGATCAAGTTGGAATCCAAAGGACCAATATTTTTTATTCAAAAGCGAAATGGTGTAAACAATCGTGAGTTTAACTGTCTGAAGTTTCGCTCTATGACGCCGAATGATTATGCCGATTCTCTGCAAGCTACTAAAAATGATCCTCGAGTGACACGTATTGGTTCATTCCTACGAACCTCTTCCTTAGATGAGATGCCTCAGTTCCTTAATGTTCTTTTGGGTGATATGTCAATTGTGGGGCCTAGACCGCACACGATTCCTATGAATAAAACCTTTAAGACTCAAATTGAGAGGTATAACTCACGACACAAAATTCGCCCGGGTATTACCGGCTTGGCTCAGGTGCGAGGCTATCGCGGGGAAATTGAAAATCCATTTCAGATTCGCTCGAGAGTGAGGCTTGACTCTTTCTATATCAACAATTGGTCATTTTTATTGGATATGGGAATCATGATAAAAACTATTCATGAATTACTCTTTAACAGGGAAAATGCCTACTAGTCTATCGGCTCGAGCTTAACTCGATTTAATTACCTCATTCGTATATTTTGATCATAAAAAAAGCCTCAGGATTCATCTGAGGCTTAATTGTTATGGATAACTCTGAGCTTTAAATTTTAAATAGGGCCTCAAAAAAGCCCATATTTTCCCCTTTCTGTTTGAATATGATCATCGGGAGGACATTATTGGCAGTGATGAGTTTTTCTGCGGTGCTTCCTAATAAAATCGCGGCAGATTTGGTTCTTCCTCTTGAACCCATGATGAACATATCTACATCTAATTTATGTGCTTCTTTCAGAAGTAATTCTCCCACATCTTCCCCATCATTGAGCACGAAAGTACATTCTAGGTCGGGATGATTGTGTTTGGAGACAAATTTTTTGAAGTCATTCTTCCCATGCTCTTTCATGATCTCAGAAAATTCGTCGAAGGTTTTTCCTGTTTTGGAATAGCCATGTGGTACATGATAGACGTGAACAGGGACTAGCTGAGCATTGACTTGGTCTGCAATTCGCTCTCCAAAAGCATAGATGAGGTGATTGTGATCGGAGAAATCGGTAGGGATCATGATTTTTTTAGGGAGACCGATAGGACGTTTTTCTTGAAGAAGCATGACCGAGCAGGGTGCTTTTTTGGCGACACCGTTAGAAAGCGCACCACTACCGCTGAGCGTTTCTTTTCTACCCATGATTAATAGGTCTACATCTTTGATTTTGGCCCAGCGGAGAAAAGTATCCAAGGGATGATCTCCCTCTTGGGCGATGATCTCAGTTTCTACTGTTTTCGGAAAGTTGTATTCATCCAATTTACCTTGAATTATGGCTTCTACTGTTTCGTCCCCAGAGGCCAGAAGATCAGGGTATTTCTGAGTCAATTCACTAGGTAAAGCTAGATCCTTAGAGACATGTAGGAAATAACAACGCTCAACTCCTAAAAACTCTAGGAATACAATAGTCTTTTTGATTAATATATCGTCCATTTCGGTCAGATCGAGTCCGACCATTACTTTTGAAAAAAACTTCATAGTGATTTGTTTTTGATAGGCTTAATTTAAAGGATTGATTCAGTTTATTAAACAGTTTTTTTGTTTTTGGCAGGGTAAGTTTTTTTCAAGGTAAATTTAGAAGATGAAATCATGGTTTCTGAAGTTTTATGTGCTTCAATATTCCTTGATTTAGAAAAGGAAAAGTAATGACAATTTGAAAAGGAGTAGCATGAAAGTAATGGATAAATATTTTTTGGCAGTACTGCCTCCTGCTGTTTATTTAGATCAAGTGGAGGAGTTGAAGCGGGTAATTCATGAAAAGTTTGGCTGTAAATATGCAAGGAAATCACCTGCCCATGTGACCTTGAAGATGCCTTTTTCCTTTTCAGCAAAGCGCGAGGAGCATTTAAAAGAAAGCTTGACTAGCTATTTTTCAACGCATCATTCTTTCAGGATAGGGATCAATCAGGTGGGGACTTTCGGGCGAAGGGTAATTTATCTAAAAGTAAATGCTCCCCAGGCCATGATTGACATTCAGGCAGGCTTAAAAACGTACTGCCAAAGAGAACTACATTTATTACCTGAACTGAGCGACAGAAACTATCATCCTCATATGACAGTAGCATTTAAGGATTTGAAGGCGAGTTACTTTGATGATTTAGTCAGGTTTTTGAAACTGCAAAAAGTGGGCTTTAGCTTTGATGTAGACCGGGTATTTTTACTCCGTAAAGCTCAGGGCATTTGGGAACCTATACATGAATTTGCTCTTTTAGAATAAAAATCCGACCTATTTTACTCTATTCACGTATTTTCTTATCCATTTGAGTAAAAAAAATGTTAAATACCTTATTTGGTTTTTATGGTATTTTAATGCTAAAAATTTTTCGGACAGCGGATAAAAATCGGACACTATCAAAATAAAATACTGTTTTCAATGTTAATATACGCCATTCGCGAAATTTTGTAAAGATTTGGTATTATCTATTAATTCATTAAAAATGTGTTATTTACGTTATATCGACTGTTTTATAATTTTTGAAGGGGTTTTATAGAATTTAATTCTGTTTTTATCCTATAATCTTGAAAAAAGTAAAATCGGACACTATTGAGATTTCTGTTTTTGATGTTAAATTTTGTGAAAATGATAATTATGAAATATTGTTCTGAATGACCTCATTCGACAAGAAAATTCCAAATTTGTTTAATGTATCATTTCATTTGCATCTTGCAGATTGAAAATTTAAATCATCTAAAATTTTAACCTATGAAGAAAGTTTTACTTGGTTTTGCTCTCACCCTAATGACTGTAATGTCGGTGTGGGCGCAAAACAGAACGATCACTGGTAGGGTAGTGGCAGATGATCAGCCGGAAGGCTTGATCGGTGTCAATGTCCTCGTGAAAGGTACGACGATTGGAGTAGTGACCGACCTAGACGGAAACTATTCTATCCTAGTCCCTGAAAGTGCTACGACCCTTGTATTTAGCTACATTGGCTACAGGAGTGTAGAGGAGCAGATTGGAAATAGATCTGTAATTGATCTGACGATGTCCTTGGATTCTCAGAATCTAGACGAAGTAATCATCACTGCTTACGGTGGTACAGCAGATAAAGGAAACTTTACCGGATCCGCAGTATCGCTGAAAGGTGATCAAATTGCCAACAGACCGATCAACAACGTGGTGAACGCTATCGAAGGTCAGTCTCCTGGTGTTATCACTACTTCCGCTTCTGGACAGCCTGGTTCTACCCCTGCCGTTCGAATCAGAGGTGTGGGCTCTGTAAACTCTTCTTCGGCTCCACTCTATGTGGTGGATGGTGTTCCTTTTGATGGAGACCTTTCCAATTTGAACCCTGAAGATATCGCAGACATGACCATTTTGAAGGATGCTTCTTCTACTTCACTTTATGGTTCAAGAGCAGCTAATGGTGTGATCATGATTACTACTAAGACGGGTAAGAAAGATCGTCCTACTGTAAACTTCAGAGTGCAGCAGGGTGTATCCGGAAGAGCACTTCCAGAATATAGCCGAGTAAATGCTGGTCAGTATTACCCATTGGTTTGGGAATCTTTGAGAAACTCACAATTGGGCCAAGGCGACTCAGCGGCAGAAGCAGCAGCATTTGCCTCTTCAGAATTGACCAATGTATTGGGATACAATATCTACAATGTGCCTAATGATCAAATCGTAGGTGCGGATGGAACGCTTAACCCAAATGCAGTGAACAATTTCCAAGGCCTCAACTGGTTTGACGAGTTGCAGCGTACAGGTGACCGTAAGGAATACAACTTGACTTATTCTGGTGCTACCGGCAAAACGGACTATTACACTTCATTCAACTATTTGAATGAAAAAGGATTTGTGATTCGATCTGACATAGAGCGATTCACCGGTCGATTGAATGTGAATACTCAGGCAACTGATTGGTTGAAGACAGGTATCAACTTGTCTGCTACTTTGACAGAAGGAAACAATGCAAGATCCGGCGGATCAAACAGCTTTGTCAATCCATTCTTCACTGCGCGTTCTATCGGTCCTATCTATCCTATCTATGCTCAAAATATGCAGACAGGTGGATTTGTACTGGATGATCAAGGAAATAGAATTTTTGATACCGGAGATTTGACTCAGTTTGGTCTTCCTAGGAGAGGTCCAGGTTCATTCCCAGGTCGTCACGTAATTCAGGAGACCTTGTTGAATGAAGACAGATTTGATAGAGATGCGATTTCTTCCAGAGCATATATGGAGGTGAAATTCTTGAAAGACTTTACTTTCAGAACCAATATTGCTACAGATATTACTTCATTACTCGAAATTGGGTACGATAACACGATTGTAGGGGATGGTGCACCAGCAGGCCGTACGCGTAGAGAAAATGTACGAACTAATTCTTTGACCTTTAACCAATTATTGACATACAGCAAAACCTTCAATGAGAAGCATTTTGTGGATGCATTAGTAGGTCATGAGAACTATGATTTGAGAATTAATCGTCAGTTTATCTCCAAGCAAGATCAAATCCTTGCAGGAAATATCGAACCGGATAACTTCGTGACGATCAACTCTGCTTCTGGCCGATTGGACAGAGAGACCATCGAGTCTTACTTCTCTAGATTAAACTATGTGTACGACGATAAGTATTCCTTCTCTGCTTCCTTGAGAACTGACGGTTCTTCACGCTTTGCAAAGGACGTAAGATGGGGTACTTTCTTCTCTGTAGGTGCTGCTTGGTCTATTGAACAAGAAAATTTCTTCAATTCAGACTATATTCAGTTGCTAAAATTGAGAGCTTCTTATGGTGAAGTTGGAAACAACTCTGTAGGTGGATTCTATCCTTGGCAAGCATTGTATGATTTAGGTTTCAACAACGCATCCGAGCCAGGTATCCTTCAGGCTTCACTTTCTGCTTTGGATTTGCAGTGGGAGTCTAACAATACCTTTGATATCGGTGTTGATTTCGCTTTCGGGAACAGATTCTCCGGTACCTTGGAGTATTTCAACAGAGAGTCTAGAAACCTATTGTTTGAAGTACCGCTTTCTTTGACTACTGGATTGGAAAATAGATTCCAAAATATTGGTACTATGGCCAACCGAGGTGTTGAATTCAGCATCGCTGGTGATATCATCAGAACAAACAACTTCAAGTGGACTGCAAACTTGAACATCTCTACCTTTGATAATGAGTTTAAGGAGCTACCATTCGATGAGCAAATCGTCGGTACCAAAAAGTATGTAGTTGGAAATGGTATCTACGATTTCTGGTTAAGAGACTGGATAGGTGTAGATCCACAGACTGGAGAAGGACTTTATCGAGTGGACGAGTACGATCCAAGTGATGAGAATCAGAAAATTGTAGGTCAGGATACGGTTACTACCCGATTCCAGGATGCAAGATTCCACTTTGCTGGTGATGCGATCCCTGATTTCTTTGGTGGTTTGAACAATACCTTTACTTACAAAGGGTTCTCTCTTAACGTTCTACTCAGCTTTGCTGTAGGAGGAGATATTTATGATGGAATCTACGCTGGCTTGATGTCTGCTGATCCTGATGGAGGAGCTCTTCATGTGGATATCTTAAACAGATGGCAGCAGCCTGGAGATGTGACTGAAGTACCTAAAATGGACGTGACAGGAGCAGCTCAAACTAACGTGGCTTCAGACCGTTGGTTAACCGATGCTTCTTACTTAAACCTACGTTCGATCAACCTTTCCTATACTCTTCCTAAGGCAACTTTGGAGAGATGGAAAATGAGAGGTGCTACAGTGTATTTGGCGGGTGAAAACCTAGGTTGGTTGTCCGGAAGAAGTGGTATGTATGTTTCCGGTACATTTAGCGGTACTACTGCAAATACTTTCACGCCGGCTAGAACTTTCACGCTGGGACTTAATGTGAACCTGTAATCTACCAAGACAATGAAAAAATTATTAAGCAAAATATTTCTTCTCGGTGCCATCCTAAGTTTTGGATGTGCTGAGGATTATTTAGATACTGTGCCTACGGATGCGGTATCTGAGACCGCGGTCTTTACGACCACCCAAAATGCCATGACGGCATTGAATGGTATCCACCGTTCCATGTTTATTCGCTACGATTCACAGGGTCAGCCGGGTGAAGGTGGTGTGATGATCATGAGAGATGTATTGGGAGAAGATGTGGTGATGACGACTACTGGTAATGGATGGTTTGTGTCAATTTCCAGATGGTTAAATCATATCAATGAAAATAGTGGTGATGTACGATTTGTATGGAGATTCTACTACAAAATCATTGGTAATGCCAATATGCTTATTGCCAACATCGATAATGCAGATGGCCCGCAAGCTGAAAAAGATGAAATCAAGGGTCAGGCTTTGGCATACAGAGCTTGGGCACATTTCAACCTGGTTCAGCTTTTTGCCGAGCGTTACAATCCAGGTGGAAGCAACGGTCAATTGGGTGTGCCAATCGTATTGGAGCCTATCACAGAAGGTGGTCCTCGTAATACGGTAGAGGAAGTTTACACACAAGTGAATACAGACTTGGATGCGGCTATCGCTCTATTGGACGAAAGCAGAAATGCTAAGTCTCACATCAATGTGAATGTAGCCCGAGGTATCAAAGCCCGTGTAGCTTTGACTCAAGGTAATTATTCACAAGCTGCTACTCTAGCTGCTCAAGCTCGCGAAGGATTTGAGTTGATGTCTTCTACTCAATTGTATGAAGGGTTCAACAATGTAGACAATCCTGAGTGGATGTGGGGAAGCCGTCAGATCGATGATCAGCAGACTTTCTTCGCTTCTTTCTTTGCGTACTTATCTGTTAACTTCAGTTCAACTAATATTAGAAGTAATCCAAAGGCAATCAACTCTGCCTTGTATGATATGATTCCTGAGTCTGATTTCCGTAAAGGCCTTTGGGATCCTAATGCTTCCGATCCTGCTTTGAGAGATCCATTCATCGATGAGGTGACTTTGTCTTCTTTTGCTAAGATCGACTATATGAACAGAAAATTTGTCGCTCAGGCGAATGCTTCTTCTGTAGGAGATGTACCTTATATGAGAGCGGCTGAGATGTACTTGATCGAAGCGGAAGCTTTGGCAAGAGCAGGTAATGATGGCCAAGCTGCACAAGCCTTGTTTAACCTGGTTTCTCAGCGTGATCCTGAGTACACGCTTTCTTCCAATACGGGATCTGATTTGATCGAAGAAGTAATGGTGCAGCGAAGAATCGAACTTTGGGGTGAAGGTTTTAGATTCTATGATCTAAAGCGTTTGAACCTGCCATTGGACAGAACAGATGCTAACCACGTATCTACTGTCATCAACGGTAAATTCGAAGAGCCAGCTGGGTCAAACAACTGGTTGTTTAGAATTCCAATCTCTGAATTGAATGCAAATGAGAATATGGTTCAAAACCCATAATTTCAATCAAAAATAAATCTTTGAAAAGTCCGGCTTTTAGTCGGACTTTTTTTGTGCATGTATGGGTTTGGATGATCGATTCGCTATCTTTTGATAGATTTCCGAACTCTTTCTACTTTTTATAACTTAGTCTTTTAATTGCAATTTCACTATGACCATACAGCAACTGGAATATTTGATAGCGGTGGATAAGCATCGTCACTTTGGCCAAGCAGCCGAGTCTTGCTTTGTCACCCAGCCTACACTCAGTGCGCAATTGAGCAAGTTGGAAAGGGAACTAGGAGTGATTCTTTTTGATCGGAGCAAAATGCCAGTAATTCCTACTGAAATCGGGGTTCAGATTATTGCCCAAGCCAAGAGGGTGGTTTCTGAAAGCCGGGGTGTCATGGAATTGGTGGCACAATTAAAAGGGGATATTTCCGGGGTGATCAAACTGGCCATTATTCCCACTTTGGCCCCTTACCTACTTCACCTGTTTATTCGGAGATTTTTAGAAAAATATCCTAATGTCAAGCTGGAAGTACAGGAAATGATCACGGAGGAGATTGTGAGGAAGCTTAAAAATGATGAATTGGATTTGGGAATAGTGGTCACTCCTTTGGGTGAAAATGGGATCGTAGAAAAGCCCATGTTTTACGAAAAATTTTATGCCTACTTATCCAAAGATCATCCACTACTTTCTCAAAAAGAGATCAAAGCAGATCAAATCAAATCCGAGGAACTTTGGATTCTGCAGCAGGGGCATTGTTTCAGAGATCAGGTCATTAACTTTTGTGATCAGACGAGTAGCGGACATGCCAATTTCCATTATGAAAGTGGTTCATTGGAAGGACTTAGAAATATGGTCAATCGCTATAAGGGGATGACTATGCTGCCTGAATTGGCAACTCATGAGCTTTCTGAGGAAGAAAAAACCCGGCTTAGGCCCTTTGCGGGAGAGCCTCCAATCCGGGAAGTGAGTATTATTTTAAACCGAAGTTTTTTAAAGCAAAAACTAGTGGAGTTGCTTTATACTGAAATCACGGCTACCATTCCTCAGGAGATGACCTCCAAGGCACATGGTAAGATAGTGAGGTTTAAATAATTACTGTTTCTTCAGAATATACAAATCAGCTAAATTCCCACTGATCCGATTTCCATCCTGATCCAGATGCCAGATTTGATTTTCCCCGACTTGATATTTTCCTGGAGATCCTTTAAGGCCGTCTAATTGGATAGACCGACCCTCCTTATCCCAGGAAAATTTTCCAGTGTATTCCTCTTCCAGAGCATCGTTTTTACCCAAGTAGTTGGTTTTATAGGAATAGGTACCGTCTTGATTTAAGGTCAGTTCCGTTTCGATCCCTTCACAATCCGCACAGGGTAGTGTGCCTCTATAGGTACCGTCCCAGTCCAGCGAATTCATAGAATTGTCCGCTGGGCTTGGATTCATGGGGACATCTATCGTTTCGGGGAAGTCATCCATCGTCACGTTAGATTCATCCTCCCTTCCTTCCTTTTCAGAGGAGGAGCTACAGCTAACTTGAAGGAAGGAAATGGACAGAATTGCGAAAAGTATTTTTTTCATAGTTATAAAGTTAAAAGGGTTTTATTCGGTAGATAAAGATAACTTTTTGTGACTGGCTTTATATCCTACTACTACTACAGTGGAAAGCTCTTTTTCTTTAAGCTCTCTGTAAAAAGCTCTATCTAGGTGTGCCAAGGTACGCTTATCTAATTCATCGTAAAGCCTCGCCCGTTCTAAATAATAGGAAGGAAAGTAGGGGTTTTTAGAAATTTTGCTGTTTAAATTTTTCAAGATTTTTAGCTCGGTATTAGGGAGATTGATTTGTTGGGAATTGCCGGAAGAAATTCTAAACTCCACATTTAAGATCAACCCCTGACCATTATATTCCGATGTGATCAGGTCAGCTTTGTTTTCAACCTGCATTAGTTGGACTACTCGAATGACCTCTTCTGCGAGTTGTTCATCTCCTGCAAGTATTTCTGGAGTAGATGCTATTTTCCCTTCCGAATCAAAAGTAAGCAAAGCTGAAACTGCGCCTTGTACTTCATTACCTCTTAATTCCTTGGAGTAGTGGAGGTTTTTAGATAAAAATTCATTGAATTTTTGATTGACTTTTGCCTCCTGAGCTGTGGCGATCCCTATGAGAAAAAAGGTGGTAAATAAGGAAAGAAGTAAATTCTTCATCGCATTTTAAGTTAGTCAAGATAAAAATTAGTGAATCCAATTAAAAAAACCTTGTGATTTTTAAAATTTAACATTTCACACCCCAAACTGTCTCAGGTGATGATCTAAGTGTTTATAAAACAAATTGCTCCATTCGGTGGCAGTCAGTGGACCAAAGGATAAAGATTCCTTTCCTTCAAAGTGATCCCGACCCAATTGCTGTGTGTGGTTCAGGTATTTGATTAATCTATCTTTTTCCTCTTCAAAATTTTTCCGCTCTTTGATCAAAAAAGCGGGTGCTGTGCGAAGATTCTTTTTATAAGGCACTTCATTGACAACGCCTTTTTTGACAAAAGTTTTAAGCAAAAAACGCATCAAAGCATTGGGCCTCTTGTGAATCTTGGTAAAAGCCATTTCGTAGGGGACGGAGCAGTGAGCGAGCATTTGATCTACGCTCATTTTTCCCCAAATGGCAGGACTATCGGATTTGAGCTGATTGATTCGCTCGACCAATTCGTCGGTGATTTTTGGATTGAAAATATCCTTCATAATGCTGCAGGCTTGTTTTATCGAATTTATGATATAATTCAGGGTTTCTCTATTTTTCTCCTAATTCAAAATTTATAGAAAATTAAGGTACGATTGTTAGGTTTACTTTTTTAATAATGCTGGTCAGACCCAATGGCTTTATTATTTTTGCCCTTCAAATAACCCATTGACATGACTTTATTTCAATCTATTATTATCGCCATAGTAGAAGGCCTGACTGAATTTTTACCCGTTTCCTCTACCGGACACATGATTTTAGCCTCAGCGGCCATGGGTATTCATGAAGATGAATTTGTAAAAACCTTTGAGGTATTCATTCAGTTGGGAGCTATCCTCGCCATAGCCTTGATGTATATCAAACGATTTTTCCGATCCTTGACAATTTATTATAAGTTGCTTGCGGCCTTTATTCCCACGGCTATTGTGGGGCTATTGGCGTATGATTTTATCAAAGGCTATCTTTTTAATCCGGTAGTGGTCTCTGTTTCCTTGATTTTGGGAGGGATTGTGCTGATTTTAATTGATAAAAAAGTAGTAAGTAAAAAGGCAACTCATGTGGATGTAGAGGAGATCTCTTATAAAAATGCCTTCTTTATCGGCCTATTTCAGTGCCTTTCTATGGTACCGGGTACTTCTCGTGCCGCTGCTACGATCATTGGCGGTGTATTCAATGGCTTGGATAAAAAGCAAGCGACAGAGTTTTCATTTTTATTAGCAGTGCCGACTATGATGGCAGCTGGAGGCTATGATCTATTCAGGTCGGAGTTGGTATTTACTCAAGCACAAATAATGATGCTGGCTGTGGGGTCTGGCGTGGCTTTTATAGCTGCTTGGATAGCAGTTAAATTATTTTTGAAATATGTGTCTAGCCATGGTTTTACAGCATTTGGCTGGTACCGAATTGCCCTTGGAATTCTCTTCCTGATTTTTATGTGGGGCACAGATTTGGGGTGATTGTAAAATAGGAATTACAGAATTTCAATAAATTGTAGAGTCAATTTCACAAAAAACCCTCCTCAAAATTCACTGAGGAGGGTTTTCTTATTTATTGATTATGAGCCGAATTACCTCGACGGTTCAATTTTATTTTTGTTTTTCACGTATTTATCCAGCCAGCTGTCCATTTCATACAAGGTGTGAAGAATAGATTCTTTGGCCGAATAGCCGTGACTCTCATGAGGAAGGAAAACCAATTTTGCCGTAGCACCATGACCTTTTAGGGCATTGTAATAGCGCTCTGACTGAATCGGGAAAGTCCCGGAGTTATTATCTGCTTCTCCATGAACCATCAAAATTGGAGTCTTCACTTTGTGAGCAAAGGAGAAAGGAGACATATTGAAGTAAACTTCAGGAGCTTCCCAATAGCTTCGCTGCTCATATTGGAATCCAAAAGGAGTCAATGTCCGGTTGTAAGCACCACTTCGGGCGATTCCCGCCGCAAACAAATCGGTGTGTGAAAGCAAGTTAGCGGTCATAAATGCTCCGTACGAGTGTCCACCGACGCCAATGCGATTTCGGTCACCGATGCCTAATTCGACAATGTGATCAATCGCCGCCTCGGCATTGGCTACCAATTGCTCGATAAAGTAATCGTTTGGCTCTTTGTCTCCTTCACCTACGATCGGCATCTCAGTCTGATCCATAATGGCGTAGCCTTGGGTCACCCAATAGATTGGAGAACCCCAGCTCAATCGGGTAAATCGATACTTCGACCCTCTTACCTGAGAAGCTATTTCGGCGGATTTGTATTCTCTAGGATAGGCCCACATCAATACAGGAAGTGGTGCGTCCTCCCCCGGTGTAAAGCCTTCTGGAGTATAAATCACCGCAGAAAGATCTAAACCGTCTTTACGCTTGTATTTTACCAATTGCTTGTTGATTCCTTTGATGGATTCATAGGGGTGAGTAAATGCGGTCACTTGCTGAGGAGCGATTCTTCTCTTGGTATTAACCAGCCAGTAATTGGGCTGTACATCAGTTCCTTCCTTAAGCGTGATAAATTCAGTTCCTTCCTCATCTAGTACCTTAACCACTCGCTCGTAGTATGGAGCTTGAGATCTCCAAAGGATGTTTTGTTCTTTCGTTTTGGTGTTGAAAGTAGAAAGGAAAGGCATACTGCCATCTGGGCTGCCTCCTTCGGAAGTCATGAAGATTAAATCCCCTTTTCTTAGTAGGACATTTTCTCCTAGGTCATTTTCGGTATAGATTGGACTTCCTGGATCATTGTAAATGTCATCATAAGACCTGTCAATAAGTACTCTTTTTTCCTGAGAAGGATTGGAAGGATTGATAACTGAGCGGATTTCTCTTCGTGCACCAAACCATCGCTCATTCAAAATAGCAAAATCATCAGTAGACCAAGCTACTCCTGCAAATCGTAAGGAAGTAGTAGCCAGTTTTTGTTTGCTTCCGGAGAAAGGAGCTGTAAGCGTGTAGACGATTTCTCGCTCTTCCATATCGACTTTGCCATCTCCACCGTCTTGAGCCTCGACCCAATACAAAACAGCCGGTTTATCCGCTCTCCAATTGATACTTCTTGGGCCAGTCACTGTGGCATCAAAGCCCGTAGGTCTTACTTCATCCAGAGGAATTTGGGCGAAAGTTTTTACTTTCTGTCCATCTTTTGACCAGATCTCTACATCGTATGGAAAGCGTGAAGCAGGCACCAAATAGGAGAAAGGCTGCTTGATAATATCTACCAGAATATAAGATCCATCAGGTGATAGATCAAAAGATTTGATCATGGCTTTTGGGCCAATAGCTTTTTTGCTCCCGTCCAGATTTACCAGCATCAACTGCGTATCCATGAAATAAGCGAAAAGTTGCTCATCGTAAGGATTACTCAATAGATCTTGGTAGGTTCTTGATGGAGCTGCATCGCCACTAGTTTCCTGAATGACGGGACCTGCAGGTGCGGCAGGTTCCTTAGGGAAATCTCCACGCTGAGGATTGTTAGCTTTGATTAAGATCTGATTTTCAGGTGTCCACGTCATGACATTGCCCATGACATCGTTTAGCATTGGCTCGGTCAGCTTTTTTGCCTCAAAAGTAGCCATGTCTACTACCCACAAGCTGATTCCTGTCGCTTCGGTATTGGTAAAGGCCAGGTATTTCTCATCTGTTGATAGTGCAAATCCACCCATAGCAGGTTTTGAAGGTAGTCCTTTGATCTGGATTTCAACTCCGCTTTTGGTCATCCGGATTTTGATATTTTCGATCGATCGGCTTCTTGATGGTCCGGACGTGGCTGGATTGATCCGCATTCCTGCGATTCTCAGTTCAGGCTGTGCAAGTTCCTCGATAGAAGGATTACCGGCACTTTCCAAAAGCATCATCCAATCTCCATTTTTGGAGAATCTGACAGAAGGGGTATTGGGAGCATTGACCAAATCCGCAATTGCCTTGGGCGGGGTTTGGTAGTTTTGGCCAAAAGCCGGCAATACTATAGCCGCCAAGAATAGCCAGAGTAGGGGTTGAAGTTTTCGTTTTAGGTTCATATTCATTTTATGATTTTAACTCTCTAAAATACAGAAATGCCTTTGACTATTTAAATAAATCTTCTTCAGTGGTCGATCTTGTGTTTTAATGATTCCACAGCGATAGGAGAAGGTTGCTAAGAATTGGAAATGGCGTTTTTTTGTAAGAAATATGTACCTTGTTTTTACATAACCTTCACCCCATGAGAAAATCTATCCTGTTCCTTTCTGCTCTCTTCCTGATGAGCGGTTCCTTGTTGGCTCAAGCCATAAAACCTACTATCGGACTCAATTTCACAGATGTAAAGTCTGCTGATGATATTTTAGAGGGAAATTCTAGCTGGCAAGTGGGCCTAAGTGTGGAATTTGGAGAAAAAATGTACGTAGAGCCTGGCATATTCTTCATGTCCAGGAGTTATGCTTTTGGGGGCTCTTCTAGTCCTAATCTAAGCTTGGGTGATCCCGAATTTAAGGGAATCCGAATTCCAGTTTCCCTGGGTGCTTATCTGATCGGAGATGAGTCTTCTACTTTTGCCTGGAGAGGATTTGTGGGACCTTCTGCATTTCTCTATACCGATACAGGGGACTTCAATAAGGAGGATCTAAATTCCCCCGCTTGGGGAGTTTTTGCCGGGACGGGACTGAATATTTGGATTCTCTTTGTGGACTTGTCTTATGAGTGGTCGGTTAATGATATATCTCCTGCTTTTGCTCAGATTGATTTTGGTCGTACCAATGGGTTCTTTACCCAAGCAGGCTTTAGATTGAAGCTTTAAAGATTCGCATAAACATTAACCTTAGAATTAAATGTCATTTTTCTATCTTTTAGAATGATTATCTGCAATTCTGCTTTAATTCTTATTGGTTTGATCCCTTATTTTAAGGAAAAGGCTTTTCCCGGTTAGATTTTAATGAGCAATTTAGAATTGAAAATCGCTATCGTTTTTTCTCCCTTCCTACAAAACAAGAAGAAAGGACACCGAGCGACGGTTGGTGAGCCAAGTCGAACCAAGTCAAGGTGGACATTAAGAAAATTTGGCTAATCGTGTTATTGCTGATATATATATTCCCTTTTTATTAATCCATTCGATAGGAAAATGGATAACAGGTTTTTTGATTTAGAAATCAATTGGAGAACATCTAAAAGTAAAATTGACTACAAAAAACAAAGCCCGACAGAGGTATCTGCCGGGCTTTGTTATAGAATTCAAAAGGAAAATTATTTGCCGACTTGGCCTATAGAAATCATTGCACATCTGAAACCAATATGATTGGTAGCAGAGTCTTGATGCATGAATCTTCTCGTACCTGGAGCTAACCAATAGGTAACATCTCTCCAGCTTCCTCCTTTATATACTCTGATTTCGTCACTGAATTTAGAAATATCATAGTTTTCCGCTTCATCCTTGTATCCATCTTTTCGAACGGGATTAAGGTCATCTGCATCTTGGTATGTTAGAGGACGATAGACATCATATACCCACTCATTCATGTTTCCGGCCATATGGTACAATCCAAAATCATTTGGTGCCATGTCGTAAACATTTGTAGGCAAGATTTCACCGTCATTTCGCTGATTACCCGAGATACCTCCATAATCACCTCTGCCTCTTTTGAAGTTGGCTAAAAAATCACCTTGCTTTCCTTTTCGTTTCACGTTGTAAGGGTTACGAACGCCACGGCCATCCCATGGATAGATACGGCCATATTCTTGATTTTCGTCGAGGTACTGCGTTCCAATCATGGCTTTTGCTGCATATTCCCACTCCGCTTCACTTGGGAGACGGTAATCCGCTAGTGCTACACCTCTTTCGATCAATTGGGACTTTGTAAAAGAAGAGTCAATTCCTCTTTCGTCTCTGATGAGTTCTTGTACATATTCTGTTCTCCACTTGGAGTAAACATTAGCCTGCTGCCAAGACACTCCGGCTACAGGATAAAAGTTGAATCCTGGAAATCTGAAGTAATACGACTGATACATGTCATTGAAAGATAATGCACCTCCCCAGACGTCTTCCCTAGGCTCGAGCTTGGCTAATGAATCTGCGCTTACCCTTTTTTTCATATCAAAAAGGAACTCTCTGAAGTCGTTGTTGGTGATTTCCGTTTCGTCTAAGTAAAAATTAGCAATTGTCACCGTACGTTCCAGATTGTCTCTGAAAGTCATGATGTCTTCTTCTTGGGATCCCAAAACAGCTCGGCCACCTTGAATAAATTTCAAGTTTGGACCCGGTATCTGCTCTGCATTTTTGGCCACAAAAAAGTTAGTAGAGTCATTTTCGTCAAAAGAAAATTCTGCACCGGTGGTGGCACTCTTTTTTCCTGGGTTTTTGGCAGTGCGTCTACCATAACCAGGAGTTTTGTTACAGGAAGAAAGTACAGCTCCTCCGACAATCATCAGAGCAGCGGCCCACATTCCCCAGGATTTGTTACTAAAACGCATATGTTTATCAGGTTTAGATCAAATTTAAGTCGCTAATATAAAGCCATTAGCAAGCACTTCCAATTCTAAAAGGACTGCCTTGGAATACATAATTAATGTATTTGTATCGAATTCAGCCTTTTCCTACAAATTTTTTGTGCGAAAGTGCAATATTTATGCCAGTTAAATTTTTTTAATTTTTGTTTTCAAGCATCTCTTTTAGCCACTTTTGGGCTGAGGATATGCTACTTACGCCACTTACGGTAAGAATCAAACGATTTTTATGCTCTTTTATTTTAAAGTACCTGGAATTGAGCTGTGCAAACTGTATGATCTTTAAGAAAATAGGAGAACTGTAATAATCATCTCTGCTTGATGGGAGCAAAAAGCATTTCATTTGATCATTTTTCAAGACTAGCTTTTCGATACCTAGTTTTTCTGCTTTCCACCTCAGGCGGACTGTCTCCATGAGGTCGGTGACAGACGGAGGAATCGGACCAAACCGATCGGTCAGCATGGATGCAAATTTCTCTAATTCCTCTTCATTTTTGATAGAGTCCAACTTGGAGTATAAACCTAGTCGTTCGCTGATATTATTGACGTACTCTTCCGGTATCAGCAGCTCGAGATCGGTTTCTATGGTACAGTCTTGGACCAGTACTTTTACTTTTTCTTTAAAATCCTCTTCAAATAGGGCCGCAAACTCGTTTTCCTTCAATTCCTGAACGGCTTCGTCGAGAATTTTATGATACATCTCAAAACCTAAATCGGTAATAAAGCCACTTTGCTCTGCACCGAGCAAATTACCGGCACCACGAATATCCAAATCCTTCATGGCTACCTTAAACCCATCTCCCAAGTCCGAAAATTCCTCTAGTGTTTGTAACCTTTTGCGTGACTCGGGGGTAAGGCCCGACAACGGTGGTGTAAGTAAGTAACAAAAGGCCTTTTTATTACTTCGGCCTACTCTTCCGCGCATCTGATGAAGGTCACTCAAACCAAACATATGGGCTCGATTGATAATGATGGTATTGGCGTTGGGTATGTCGAGTCCGGATTCGATGATGTTGGTAGAGACTAGTACATCGTACTCATGATTGATAAAATCCACCATTACCTTTTCCAGTTTTTTGCCATCCATTTGCCCGTGTGCACCTATCACGCGAGACTCGGGCACCAATTTCATAATGAGGTTGGCTATACTTTCGATCTCACCGACACGATTGTGTACAAAAAACACCTGGCCTCCTCTACGTAATTCATATGAAATAGCATCTCGGATGACTTCCTCTTGGAAAGTTTGAACCTCAGTCGTTACCGGTTGCCTATTCGGTGGCGGGGTAGCGATTACTGATAAGTCTCTAGCTCCCATGAGTGAAAAATGCAGCGTCCTTGGAATTGGTGTTGCCGTCAAAGTCAATACATCTACATTTACCCGTAAATTTTTCAACTGATCTTTGACTTTCACTCCGAATTTTTGCTCCTCGTCGATAATTAAAAGGCCAAGGTCTTTGAAATTGATGTCCTTGTTGACAATCCGATGCGTACCAACCAAAATATCGATGTCTCCGCTTTTTACACGCTCCACGATTTCCTTGATTTGCTTGGCAGTACGAAAGCGATTGATGTAGTCCACATTGACGGGAAAGTTGGACAATCTTTCTTTAAAGGTCTGATAGTGCTGCATCGCCAAAATGGTGGTAGGCACTAAAACAGCGACCTGCTTTCGATCATTGACCGCTTTAAAAGCAGCTCGGATGGCTACTTCAGTCTTGCCAAACCCTACATCTCCACAGACCAACCGATCCATAGGATAGGTTTTTTCCATATCGGATTTAACATCGGAGGTAGCAAGCGCTTGATCAGGCGTGTCTTCATAAATGAAGGAGCTTTCGAGCTCCACTTGGAGGACAGAATCATTGGCAAAAGCAAAACCTGATGCTGATCTTCTTTTGGCATAAAGAGCAATCAGGTCCTTAGCGATGTCTTTTACCTGCTTTTTAGCCCGTTTTTTCTTGTTTTCCCATTCCGGAGAGCCCAATTTGGACATGGATGGCATTTGTCCTTCCTGTCCAGAGTACTTGGAGATTTTATGGAGGGAATGGATATTTACATACAGTAAATCATCATCTCTAAAAACCAAGCGAACTGCCTCCTGCATTTTTCCCGCCACGTCTACTTTTTCGAGTCCGGCAAACCTCCCCACACCGTAGTCCACATGGACAATGTAATCACCCGGGTGCAGCGCTTTGAGTTCCTTGATGGTGAGGGCTTTGGATTTACTCGCTTTTTTTCGGGATTTGTAGCGATGAAATCGCTCAAATAACTGATGGTCCGTGTAGCAGACCAATTTTCTACTCCTGTCCTCAAATCCTTCTCTGAGTCCAATAAGCATGCTCTGAACTTGCAAAGTGGGATCCAATTCCTGAAAAATACCTATCAATCGATCGATCTGTTTGGCATTTTCTGCCGTGATGATATTGGTAAATCCCTTCTTCTCATTCTCAGCCAAATTGCTGACTAGGAGATCAAAATTCTTGTTGAAGGAGGGCTGAGGTTGAGAGTCCCACTGAATCTGATGGGGCGTGTGGGAATAAAATTGACGTCCAAATTCTACCTGAGAAAAACCCTCCACCAATCGGATAAAATCGCTCCCCTGATCAAACAAATCTTTGGGTTCGAGTACAGTCTTGGTTTGGTTTGTCTTTGCCAGAATCTGTTGAAAAGCCATCTCCGCTTTATGAAAAGACTCGGTCATCACATCTGCTGTCAGCTGAAGATCCTTGATCCACAGTACGGCGTCTTCGGGTAAGAATTCCAGAAATGACTGCCTTACTTCTAGCAATAATTTGGTCTGGGTATTGGGAATTAAGGAGATTTGATCTACCGATTCGAGGGAAAGTTGACTTTCCGGATCAAAAGTTCGAATACTTTCGATCTCTTTTCCGAATAGTTCTATTCGATAAGGGTTTTCATTGGAAAAAGAAAAAACATCTACTATCCCACCTCGAATAGCAAACTGGCCCGGTTCATAAACAAAATCAGTCCGCTCAAAATCATAGCTGCTTAGCAGCTCGGCCACAAATTCCATATCCACCATTTCTCCTACGCTAGCCGAGAAGGTATTTTCTTTGAGGGATCTTTTATTGATTACCTTTTCGTAAAGTGCCTCTGGGTAGGTGATGATGATCTTAGAACTTTTCTTATGCTCGAGAACTTGGTTGAGTATTTCAGATCGGAGGAGGACGCTGGCATTGTCCACTTCTTCGTATTGATAAGGCTTTTTGAAGCTTGAGGGAAAAATCAGGTGTTCCTCTATTCCCAAAAGACTTTGAAGGTCTGAGTTGAGGTAGGCAGCCTCCTCCTTATCCTGTGCAATAATTAGATGAAATCCGCCTTTGGCTTGGAAATGTGTGGCAAAAAAAACCATATCCAAACTCCCCGATAGGCCACGCAGCTGATAAATGATGCGTTCCTTTTGGGATATAGTCTCTGAAAATGTCTGAAAAAAGGGATCAGATTGGTAGATGGATAGGAAAGCCTGTCGGTCCAAGAGTCAGGGGGGATTTTTGGTTTGAGTGTGCAATTTAGTGCTTTTGGAAGTTTGATTCCCAACTTTACTGAATTGAACAAAATTTTGAACCTAAGGCCCATAAAATTGTTTTGCCAACGTGAAGGAAACTCAAAAACCTCAGACCTGGTTTCAAAAGCTGGAAAATTTACATCCCTACGAGACACTCTTATACTTAGGGATGTTTGGAAGTGGTCTCATTTTTCTATTTCTGGCGCTGGCATTTTTGTTTTCTGGACTAGATCAGTTGAATGGACTCAATCAAAGAATGCCGACTTCCTTTCTGATCTCTACCTTCTTATTGGTGATTAGCGGCTATACTGCCACTCGAATGCGAATTTTTTACCAAGAAGAGCGAACTCAAAAAGTGATTGGCTCTCTCAGAAACACTTTGCTGCTGGGCTTGATTTTCACTGCTTTACAATTTTTGGGTTGGAAAGAATTAGAATCCATGGGAATCAGCTTTCAAGGCCTTCCCAGTGGTAGTTTTCTTTATGTTTTGAGTGGAATCCATATTTTTCACCTGTTGGGAGCAATGATCTTCGCGGGAATTTTATGGGTCCAATTGCGAAAAACTCAAGCTGACGAGATCAAGCATCTTATACTCTTGACCAATCCTTACGAAAAAATGAGAATTAGACTTTTCACCGTCTATTGGCAATTTATGGATGGAATTTGGTTGGTTTTGTTTCTTTTATTCGTACTTAGCTTCTGATGATGAATATCACTATAGAAACAAGCGTAGAGCAATCTATGATTCAGGTCATGGAAGGTTTTGATGAATCCCTATTTAAGAAACTCAGTCCTCCTTTTCCTCCAGTCAAATTACTTCGTTTTGATGGTTCTAAAAAAGGTGACTTAGTCTCTTTGGAATTAAATTTTTTGGCTTTTAGGCAAAAGTGGACGAGCAAAATAACCGAAGATGGCCTCTCAGAGGACGAGTTTTATTTTATTGACGAGGGTGTGGAACTGCCATTTTTTCTGAAGTATTGGAGGCATAAGCATCGGGTGATACAAAAAGAAGGTAAAAGTATCATTCGGGACGAAATCACTTTTAATGGCCCAAACCCCATCCTTACGGCCTTACTCTATCCGGCACTCTACGGGCAATTTTTATACAGAAAGCCCATCTATAAAAAAATCTTCAAGCAAGCTTAAATCACGGTAAGGTTTTCACAATCTTTGATTTGGCAGTCTCCGTAAAGAACAAGGGAATGCGAACTGATGGCAGATTGAAACTCCTTGCCGATCATCTCCTTAATTTGATTGATTTTAGGATCGGAAAACTCTCGAATTTTTCTACACTGATTGCAGACATGATGATCATGATGCTTGTAGGTGAGGGCTTGTTCATAGAGGGCGACTTTATCCTTAAATTGATGCTTGACGGCAAGCCCACTCTCCACTAGCAAATCCAGGGTGTTGTAAATCGTCGCTCTACTGATGGTGTAGCCTTTATTTCGCATATTCAGAAAAAGTCCCTCTACATCGATATGCTCGTCTTCCGGCAGGGAATAAAGCTCGTCAATTACAGAAAACCGCTCAGGGGTTTTTCTGCTTCCCTGTTTGATCAGAAAGTTCTCAAATATTTTTTTTGCCTTTTCGATTAGTGCCTTGTCTGCCATTGTATGTCTTGTTCCAAAAATAAAGATGATTCTTTATCCATTTTTTGGCAACCAAGAAGCTCCGAAAGCGTCTAATTTGGTTTCAATCTAATTAAGCTCAAAACCATATTGGCCAAACAATTGGCCCTAGTTTGCTCGTTATATAAAATTGAAATTTGACTCCAAAAATCCGTATATTAAAGCAATCACCCGGTAGCCTCTTTATGATAAAAACCTGTTGTAGCGCGCTTTTTCTCATGCTATTCTTCTCCTTCAGCTCTTGGGCACAGGTTCCTGGTTTTTTTATGAAGGAAGAAAAGCGGAAAGTCACCTTACCATTTTATTCTTCTAATAGTCTGATTATTGTGCCGGTATCCATCAATGGTACTTATCCTGTAAATTTTCTGATAGACACGGGCGTGCGGTCAAATATTTTATTTTCTAAAGATCTAGGAGATGCAATGGGCCTGGAATACACCCGAAAAATCAATCTTATGGGTGCCGATGGGAGTACCGAATTGATGGCTTCTGTAGCCCCTATCAATCACTTTGACCTAGGGCCGATCGAAGGTATAGCACAAAGTCTTCTAGTCCTTGAGGAAGATTTTCTTGATCTTGAAGCGGTGGTTGGCGTACCGATTTATGGAATAATCGGCTATGAATTTTTTAAGTTTAATCCCGTCAAAATCAATTATGATGATGAAAAAATAGATTTTTATCAAACCGATAAGTTAAAATGGGGATCACTATTCTACAGAAAGTTGGACCTCGAACTCAATCAGAACAAACCCTATATCCAATCCAAAATAAGGCAAGCCGATGGCTCAGTTTTAAACGCCAAGCTGCTTATTGATACAGGTGCTAATCACGGCCTGCTGCTCAATAGAGAAACAAGTGATCAGATCACGATGCCCAATTTATTTATAGAAGCTGAGTTGGGACAAAGTCTCGGAGGAATCCTTTACGGCTTCATCGGAAGGGTAAATTGGCTACAGATGGCAGGAATTAGACAAAACGATGTTTTGACTTCCTATCCTGATCAGACAGCATTTTCCTATATTATCAAGGAATCCGGCCGCTTAGGTAGCCTGGGAGCGGAAGTCTTGGGTAGGACTAGGATGATTTTGGATTACCCCAATGAGAAAGCATACATCAAAAAGGGCAGATCCTTTTATTCGCCCTATGAATACGACATGAGTGGGATCACTGTAAGGAAGACCCCCTCAGAAGAAAAACGTTTTTATATAGGTTCCGTAAGGGCAGGATCACCAGCAGGAAAGGCGGGTATACAAGCTTTTGATGAAGTACTGAAAATCAATAAGCTACCCGTTTTAGTTTGGGAATTGGCTGATATTATCAAACTTTTCCGCTCAGAAGAAGGGAGGACTATAGAAATCGAGGTACGAAGATACTTTGATGAGGAGATGACTCGGTATGAAGACTACACGTTCCAGTTTAGGCTTACCAAGCAAATTTAAAAAAGGGCTGAAAGAACGTTAAAATTCTTAATTTTGGGCATTCCGAAAGGAGAGCAACCTATTTTATTCAAAATCCGTCAATAGATACGTTTTTAACACATAGCAGAACATGAAAAAACTATTAATCCCTATCGCAATCCTAGCCGTGGTCGGTGTTTTTATCTACACTAAGGCAGTGGGTACCTACAATATGTTTGTACAAACCGAGGAACAGGTCAACGGGCAGTGGGCAGAAGTAGAAACTCAATACCAGAGAAGAGCAGACCTCATTCCAAATTTGGTCAATACGGTTCGTGGTTATGCAGACTTTGAGCAAGAAACCCTGACCGGAGTCATCGAAGCTCGAGCCAATGCCACTTCCATGAATATTGATGCGAATAATCTTAGTCCTGAAAACCTGCAGCAATTTCAGCAAGCACAGGATCAATTGTCTGGAGCCTTGAGCCGATTATTGGTGACTGTGGAGCGGTATCCAGACCTCAAAGCCAACCAAAACTTTTTGGAACTACAGGCGCAGCTGGAAGGGACAGAAAATAGAATTGCGGTAGCCAGAAGAAATTTCAATGAGTCTGTAGTAACCTACAATACCAACCTGAGAACCTTCCCCAACAATCTCTTTGCAGGATGGTATGGATTTGAGACCAAGGGTACCTTCCAGGCTGCTGCAGGAGCTGAGAATGCACCTACGGTACAATTTTAATCGATAGTCATGGCTCAAAAACTATTTTCGGCAGAAGAAAAGACTCAAATCATTGAGGCAATCAAAACAGCCGAAAACCTCACCTCAGGAGAAATCCAAGTACATATCGAAAGCCACTGTAAAATGGAGGTACTTGACCGTGCTGCCGAGGTCTTTGAAAAACTCAAGATGTATCAGACGGCTCAGCGAAACGGTGTGCTTTTTTATCTGGCGGTAGAGGATCATAAATTTGCCATTTTAGGAGATTCGGGCATCAATCAAGTGGTTCCTGAGCACTTCTGGGAAGAGATCAAGGATCATATGGCCGCTCTATTCCGTGCAGGTAAATTTACCCAAGGCCTGATTGATGGCATTCATATGGCCGGTGATCAACTAGCCACACATTTTCCTCATCAAGGGGATGACGACGAAAACGAATTATCTGATGAAATTTCCTTCGGGTCTTAAAACCCCTCTAGTTTTATTCATACTGTTATTGCCCATATTTAGCGGATGGGCACAGGATTTTCCTCCTGTACCCAATCCTCCAAGATTGGTGAATGATTTTGCAGGGGTGCTTTCTGCAGGGGAGTTGACTGCGCTCGAAACTAAGCTGGTGGCATACAATGACAGTACCTCTTCCCAAATTGCCGTTGTACTCATCAAATCGGTGGGCCCCTATGATATTTCTGATTATGCCTTCCAATTGGGTGACCTTTGGGGCATAGGTGGGGGTAAAAATGACAATGGTATCTTGATCCTTGGGGCGATGGATGATCGGAAGGTGTTTATTGCCACGGGTTATGGACTAGAAGGAGCTGTGCCTGATGCCTTGGCAAAACGTATAGTGAATAATCTCCTGATTCCTAATTTTAAGATGGAAGATTATTATGGAGGATTGGATCAGGCTACAGATATGATTATAAAACTGGCCTCTGGAGAATATGAAGCAGAAGAGGTCATGTCGGATGGAAATAGCGGAGGTGCATTGATCGTCTTTTTGATTTTCATCTTCATTTTTGTGGTGCTTCCGATGATTAAAAATAAAAATGACAATGACAACCACATGGGAGGCAGAGGTGGAGGAGTAGATCTCTGGACGACGATTATGCTCGCCAATCTGCTCAAAGGTGGAGGAGGAGGAAAATTTGGAGATTTCTCGCGTGGAGGAGGAAGCTTTGGCGGAGGTGGAGGCTTCGGAGGCTTCGGTGGAGGAAGTTTTGGCGGCGGTGGTGCCGGAGGTTCTTGGTAGGTTTAAGCAGAAATAAAAAAAGCACCAAACTTGGCGCTTTTTTTATTTCTTAATCGGGAGAGTTAACCTACTCTTTCTGTCTGAGAGAAGTAAAATGCTCCTTCGATCGCTGCATTTTCGTCAGAGTCGGAACCGTGAACTGCATTTGCCTCAATAGACTTAGCAAAGATCTTACGGATAGTACCTTCCGCCGCGTTTGCTGGGTTGGTTGCCCCGATCAATGTTCTGAAATCTTCAACTGCATTGTCTTTCTCTAGGATAGCTGCTATAATCGGTCCTGAAGACATATAGGCACAAAGATCTTTGTAAAAAGGTCTTTCTTGATGAACTTCATAAAATTTACCAGCCAATTCAGGAGTCAATCGAGTAGCTTTCATCGCTATGATTTTAAAACCTGCTTCTTCGATCATTTTTAGGATAGCTCCTGAATTGCCCGCTTCGAAAGCATCAGGCTTGATCATGGTGAATGTTCTGTTTCCTGCCATGTTTATTGAGTTTATATTGGTTTAATTCGGCCGCAAAAATAGTGGAATAGAAATCAGAATCCGAACGAATCTCAGGATTAATCCCCTATTCAATTCATTTTCAGTAAAATGCCGCAGTTGGCATTTGCAAAAAAATTCCTGACCTTTGCGGACTACTAGTGCCTAGGTGCCGTTGAACAAATATAAATGGAAGCATTAGCCTCGTTTAAAAAAGAACTTTCCTCCCCCAAGAAAATATTTATCACCACTCATGTCAAACCTGATGCTGATGCGCTGGGATCCTCTTTGGGTCTGGCGAATTATCTGCTGAAGAAAGGACATGATGTGACCGTGGTAACTCCGACTGATTATCCCTCATTCCTTAACTGGATGAAAGGCAATGATTCGGTACTGGATTTCAGCAGAAATGAACATCAGCCTCTGGCTAAAAGAGCTCTCGGTGAAGCAGATTTAATCTTTTGTTTGGACTTTTCTGTGCTGAATAGAGTCAATGAATTGGGAGAGATGATCCGAAACTCGGATGCATTTGTTGTTAATATCGATCATCATCAAGATCCAGAAGATTTTGCTGATTTTCGCTATTGGAGCACTGGAGCTGCTGCTACTTGTGAGCTGGTCTTTGAGCTGATCGAAATACTGGGTGACAAAGCCTTGATAGACAAAGATATTGCCGAGTGCTTGTATGCAGGGATCATGACCGATACGGGAGGATTTAGACATCCTAATACAACCAAGAACGTGCATCTCGTAGTCGCTGAGTTGATAGAAATAGGTGCAAATGCCTCTCAGATTGCCAATTGGATCTATGATTCTAATTCTATCAATCGACTGAAGTTTATTGGTTTTGCTATAAGCAGAAGATTGACGATTAGAGAGGATCTTCAGACCGCTTATTTTGCGATCAGCAAAAAAGATCTTAAAAAATATCAAAGCCGTACAGGGGACACGGAAGGTTTGGTCAATTATGCCTTATCTTTGGACGGAATCAAAATCGCTGCACTTTTCTCAGAGCGGGAGGATGGAATAAAAATTTCCTTTAGATCCTCGGTAGATGTAGCGATTAATAAATTTGCAGCGTCCTACTTCAATGGAGGTGGACATAAAAATGCGGCCGGAGGAAAATCCGAATTGAACCTAAAAGAAACTGTCGAGCGATTTGAGTCCTTGGTAGAGGAGCACAAGAGCGAACTCTTTGACCAAGAGCCAGTTTCTGCAAACTAAGTCCGGTACATTACAAAATTGAATAACCATCTAACCTTTATGAAAAATTCCAAAAGCCTCTTGGCCTTACTGGTGCTTGCACTAGTCGTTACCGTATCTTCTTGTCAAAAGAAAACTAAGGTCACCGAAAAAGACGGTATCGAGTACACCTATATCAATGAAGGAGCCCAAAAGCCTGAATCAGGCGAGTACATGCTCTATCACCTAGAAATTAAAAACGGCAAGGATTCTGTGATTTATACCACTTTGGATCAGCCATTTCCCGGCTATTTGCAGGCCAATGATTCCATTCCCTACAACAACGGAATGGATGAAATTTTCCTTAACCTCAAAAAGGGAGATAGCATCACATTTGAATCTTCGGCAGAAACCATCTTTGGACCTAATTTTCCTCCTTTCTTAGAAGCTGGGGAGTCTGTAAAGGTAAGATTGGGCGCTTTTGAGATCATGGACGAAATGGGTATCCAAGATTACTTCGCCAAAGTGATGGAGAAGGAAAATGCTGAGAAGGCTGAGCGCGCGAAAGTACTAATTGTCGAAGAGGGAGAAACCATCGAAGAGTATGCGCAGCAGAATGGTTTGAATGTACAGAAGACTGAAAATGGATTATACTATGTAATCGAAGAAGAAGGTACAGGTGAAGAAGTGACTCCTGGTACGACCATGTATGTTAATTATGCAGGTTACCTTCTCGACGGTACATTATTTGACACCTCTTGGGAGCAAATAGCCAAGGATAATAACGTCTACAATGAGCAGCGCCCCTATGAACCCCTTCCAGTCAATGTAGGAATGGGTCAAGTAATTCCAGGATGGGATGAGGGCTTGTTATTGTTGAAAAAAGGTTCAAAAGCTAAATTTTTGATTCCTTCTCCTTTAGCCTATGGCGAAAATGGTGCGGGAGCATTGATAGGACCTAACTCAATCCTAATCTTTGACGTAGAAGTAACCGAAGTTCAGAAGTAAAAAGCAGTTTCCAATTACCTATCCAACTAAAATGCAAAAACTAAAATATTTTTCTTTATTCTTTATTGTTTTAGGAGCGACTTTCTTGGTCTCTTGTATTGATAATGAATCAACGGTAGAAGCTATTCTGATACAGGATAAGGAAGCTATCCTCAAGTATCTAGAGGAAAACCCTCTAGAAGGAGAGAAGGAATATATTGATGAAGATGCGGGGATTTATATGTTTTGGGAGAGGGTATCAGAGAGTGGTGTTAAGCCCGCTCGTTTTGATACTGTATCGGTAGACTATACAGGAAAATTGTTGACTAATAGGGTTTTTGATTCTTCGATTGAATCTGTCGCTCGTGACAATGGTGTATTTAATCCACAAAGAAATTATATTCCATTGAGGTTTCTTATGGGTGGTGGGCAATTGATAGAGGGCTTTGAGTCAGCTATTGGGCTCATGGAGCAGGGAGATAAAGCAACTGTTATTTTCCCCTCCATTTTTGGATATGGGAGTAGTGCTGAAAACGGCATTCCAGCCAATTCGCCTTTGATTTTCGAAATTGAGGTGATTGAGATAAAAAAAGCTAACTAATCATGATGAAAATAAAATCAATTTATTTCTTGATCGGTACATTTTTGGTATTATTAATCAGTTCTTGTGAGCCAAATAATCCCTTCGATACAGGACCCACTTATGATGTAGAAGCAAATTTGGAAATAGACCGTGAGAAGATAGAGGAGTATTTGGCGACCGCTGAAATCGATAGCCTATACAGGGTTTATGATCGGGGAGTGGTAGTCATCGTTCAAGAAGAAGGAGTGGGAACCCGTCCTGTTGCAGGATCAGTTGTCTATGCGGATTATACAGGTTCTTTGATTTCGGATGGGACTGTTTTTGACACGAGTATAGAATCAGTCGCTATTGAGAACGATATTTTCAATGAAGATAGGACCTATCAGCCAATCGAGTTCAGTATAGGTACAGGAGGCGTGATTCCTGGCTGGGATATTGGATTCCAAAGACTTCGTCCAGGATCCAAAGCCGTGTTGATTATTCCGTCTCCCTATGCCTATCGAGACAATGAGAGAGAGCTAATTCCGGCCAATTCAGTGTTGAGATTTGATGTGGTCTTCAGAGGATTGGACTAAAGAAAAATATAAAAAGGGCTTCGGCCCTTTTTTTATGGCAAAAAATGCCTGATTTTCGGAAAGATAGCGGGGACTTGTTTTTGGTACTTTAGGTAATCTTCCCCGAATTTTTGCATTAGATTTTTCTCTTCGAAATAGATACCGAAAGGCAAATAGACAGCAAGACAGAGCAAATGAACAAGTGATGTTAGCGTACCCGCTACCAAGAGGTATCCCACAAATAGCAAAACTAAAGAAGCATAAAGAGGATGCCTCATGCGGCTATACCATCCGGTGACTAAGAGATTTTCTTTTTCCTCATTAAGTGGACTTATCCCAATGAAAGTACGGATAGACCAGCCCTTACTGCTCTTGACTGCCAGAATCGTCCCAAAGGTAGCTAGCATGTAGCCTAAATAGACGATCCAAGGGGATTCATTCCAGATTTTTGATGGGGAAATAAGAATAGCTTGAAAGATAATCCCTAAAAACAGGAGAATTGAAAGCAAGGAATAAAAAAGTCTGTACCATTTATAGGCAGAACCTAATTTCTCCTTCAGAATTCTTTTTAACTTGGAGGCAGCTAGTAGGCTGTGAACGGTGTAGAAAATGATCCAGCTAGCGGCTAATAGAATGTATTCCATTGAATTGAATTACCCAGTAAACCCATAAATTTTTATGAAAATCGGAATTATTCGTGAGGGAAAAAATCCTCCTGACAAACGAAGTCCTTTTACACCGACGCAATTAGCGTTTCTTGCCGGAAAATACGAGGGCAAATTGCAATTTTACGTGGAATCCTGTCCAATCAGGTCTTTTTCTAACGAGGAATACCGAAATGCAGGAATCGAAGTCTTAGAAGACATATCTCTGTGTGATGTACTTTTCGGAGTAAAAGAAGTGCCTCCTAGTCAATTGATTGATAATAAAACCTACTTCTTTTTTTCCCATACCATCAAGAAGCAAGCCTACAACAGGGGACTTTTGCGCAAGGTATTAGAAAAGAATATCCGATTGATCGACTATGAAGTACTAAAGGATGAGTCAGGTAATCGAGTGGTGGCTTTTGGTCGATGGGCAGGCGTAGTAGGAGCATACAACGCTTTCTGGACCTATGGATATAAAACAGATCTTTTTCATCTGAAGAGAGCGCATGAGTGCTTTGATCTGGCTGATATGAAGGAGGAATTGAAAAAAGTACAATTGCCTCCTATAAAAATTATTTTGACAGGTTCGGGAAGAGTGGGCAAAGGCGCAAGAGAAATCCTTGAAACACTTCAAATTAAAGAGGTATCTAAGGAGGACTTTATTCATGCTTATTTTGAAGAGCCTGTATTTGTCAATCTTCATTCTCAGGATTACAATAGACGTAAGACGGACGGAGCCTTTGACAAGGAAGAGTTTTACCAGTACCCTGATCGCTACGAGAGCCATTTTGCCAAATTTGCCGAAGAAGGAGAGCTATTGATCGCCGCGGCCTATTGGGATCCAGAGGCCCCGAGATTATTTGAACTGGCTGATATCGGCAGTGAGGATTTTGCACTTTCGGTCATTGCGGATATTACTTGCGATATTGATGGCTCAGTGCCTACTACTCGCCGGGCATCTACCATAGCCTCTCCCGTGTACGATGTCGATCGAGAGAGTGGTGAGGAAATAGAAGCTTTTGGAAAACAAAGCAGTATTTCGGTGATGGCTATTGATAATTTACCCTGTGAGCTGCCTAGAGAAGCGAGTAGGGACTTCGGAGATCAATTGATCCATTGGGTGATTCCGGCACTACTTTCGGAGCCTGCGCCGGTCTTAGAAAAAGCCACTTTGGCTCGAGACGGGGATTTAACCTTAGAGTTTATGTATTTAAAAGATTTTGTTTACGGAGATGATACAGTTTAACAGGTATTTAGAATCTACACTTCTGAAGCCAACCATGACCGGTGCTGAGGTAGATCAATTAGTTAAGGATGCGATAGAGGGTCAGTTTATAGGTGTCTGTGTTCCTCCATTTTGGGTAAAAAAAGTACATCGAGAGCTGGAGGGACAGGATATTCAAGTAGTCACGGTAATTGGCTTTCCATTTGGCTATCAGGACACCGCTACCAAGGTCTTTGAGACCAAGGAAGCCATCAAAAATGGGGCAGATGAACTAGATTTGGTATGGTCTCAGACTGCTTTCCATTCGGGGATGAACTGGCCCAAGATAGAGATTGCCCAAATCAGTAAAGTCTGTCATGATGAGGATAGGGCACTGAAGGTAATCATCGAGACGGCCTACCTGAGTCAGGAGCAAATCCGAGAAGCATGTTTGATCTGTCAAGATTCAGGAGTAGATTTTGTCAAAACATCTACGGGATATGCTTCCTCCGGAGCTAAGGTAGAGGATATCCTTCTGATGAGAGAGTCGCTTTCCTCCAATGTAGGCATTAAAGCAAGCGGAGGGATCAAAACACTTGATTTTGCGCTAAGCCTGATAGAAGCCGGAGCGGATCGATTGGGGACAAGTGCTGCTAAAGACCTGATGAAAGCTTGGCAAGCGGCTAACTCTTAATTGGTACTGAAATAAATCAGTAAGAAGGGAATGATGAAAAAGGTCAGTAAGATATAGGCGAAACCCAAAAACCTAGTCTTTACGGATTTTTTGCCCATATAAAGGGCTAAGCGCACAGGCAAAACTCTTAGCGGTGGAATAGAAAGAATGACAATAGCACCTATCGTATTGAATAAAAAATGAACAATTGCCAAGGCTATAGCTGCCTCACTTTTGTACACTGCTGCGATGGCGGCCGTGATAGTGGTACCAATATTTGCCCCAATGATGAAGGGGAAGACCTTTTTCAAGGAGACCTTTCGGTTGGCGACTAAAGGCACGATCAAGGAAGTGGTCACCGTGCTGGACTGTACAGCGGCTGTGAAAAAGATCCCGTAGATAAGCGCCATGCCGGTTTTTTTGAAGACAATCTTATTGATGTCTCGGAAGCTATCCTGCACGAATGTTTTGTAGACAGAGGTGGCTAATAGTTTGATGGCTGCAAATACCAAAAATACGGCTACCAATGTGGTAAGAAAAGGAATGCCTATGGCATCATTTACCCATTCGGTGAGAGGTCTAGTAAAAACAGTATTTGTGATATAAGAATTTGAGGAGGGCTCATTGGAGGTAAAAAAACCAGCCAAAAAAACTGCAGATTTGGAGAGTATCTGAAAATACAACTCAAGAGGGAGAAGCAGTAGCACCGTGAAAATATTAAATACATCATGAAGAATCCCTGCGGATAAAGCCCGCTTGAATTCTTTCTTCTTCATGATAAAAGAAAAAGAGACTAGTGTACTGGTCAATGTCGTGCCAATATTGGCTCCCATCACCATGGGGACTGCCTGCTGCAGACTGATAGAGCCGGAAGCGACCACGGCCACTATACTGGCGGTCACAGTGGAGCTGCTCTGGATCAGCGCGGTCATCAATAGCCCGATGAATAAGCTAATGAATGGATTTTGAGTGGCGGAGAAGAGCTCTTCTGAGACGCTGCTGTTGAGGTTTCTCATCGAAACGGTCAGCATATCTATCGAAAATATAAAAAGCAACAAGGCTATCAGCATCAGCAGATAACTCTGGATAGGGTTTGGCTTTTTGATTTCTTGATCCCAGCTTTCCATTTGATCGGCTGCTCTATGTTGGTTTAGTGGGAAAATATTGGATTTATTTAAATAGTCAGAATCCAAATTTTTTTCCGATTATTTGGCAAAAGTTGAAATTTTTTTGCGAAATACAAGATGGAAATCCCTGACAAACGAACGATTAGTGCTTAGTTAACAATTTCTTAACATGGCTTGCGAAATAACTTCTTTAATTTTGTCGCAACGCCCATAAGCCCACACCATGGCCAAGAAAAATATAGACCAAAATATCAATCAGGAGAAGCTTTCGAAAACCGCTTATTCACTGTTTGATTTTACCAAAAAAGAAAAGTCATTTTTGATCGTAATCTGTATTTTGATTTCGATAGCTGCGATCATCACCCCGTATACCTATGCCGCGATGTGGTTTGGATTTGCGCTTGCGGCCTACTCTGCTATCGCAAATGACAGTATTCAGACCATAGGAACCTTCATCGCCTCCAATCAGAATAGGAAGTGGTACTGGTTATGGCTTTTCATGGGACTGATTTTTTTAGGGACAGTTACCTACAGCTGGCTCACATTTAATGGGGATGTCAGTTATGAGCGATTGAGTACACCCGGATTGGAGCAGGCGCCTACGAGTTTTGTCTTTTTACAATTAGCCGCACCTATTGTCCTTCTCATTATGACTAGGATGCGTATGCCGGTATCGACTACTTTTCTTTTGTTGAACGTATTCACCTATAAAGCAGGCACGATAGTCGACGTGATGTTCAAAAGTTTTGTCGGTTACCTGCTGGCTTTTATTATTGCTATTGTAGTGTGGTTTGTCTTAGAACGCTTTGTTAAAAACTACCTCAAAGGTCAGGCAAAGCCTTATTGGTGGATTCTTCAGTGGATTACTTCCGGTACGTTATGGTCAGTTTGGATCATGCAAGATGCCGCAAACATTGCCGTATTTTTACCAAGACAATTAGGGGTTTGGGAATTTGTAGTCTATGCAGGGTTTGTTTTTGTGGGATTAGGATTTCTCTTTTACCTTAAAGGAGACAAAATACAAGGTATTGTCAATGAGAAATCAAATGTCACTGATGTCAGGGCCGCTACCATAGTGGATTTTGTATATGCGATCATTCTATTCTATTTCAAGATTTACAGTAACGTTCCGATGAGTACCACCTGGGTATTTATTGGTTTGCTTGGTGGTCGGGAATTGGCGATTGCCATTGGAAAGCATGGAAAAGCCAAGAAAAAGCATGCTTGGAGATACCGAGCATTTACCTTGGCAAGGAAAGACGTCAGTAAAGCATTTATTGGTCTTTTAGTTTCTTTGATTTTGGCCATTGTGATCAATGAAGGAGTCAGAAATGAAATTCTAGATTATTTCAGATAAATGGAGCTATTTTCCAATGAGTATTTCATGAATGAGGCGCTCAAGCAAGCAAAAATAGCTTTTGAAGAGGGGGAAATTCCTGTGGGAGCAGTCATTGTTTGCAAAAATAGAGTCATCGCTAAGGCCTACAACCAATCCGAAAGACTCAATGATGTCACCGCTCATGCAGAGATGGTGGCCATCACCTCAGCGACCAATTATTTGGGGAGTAAATACCTGGTGGATTGTAAGCTTTATGTGACGCTGGAGCCCTGTCTGATGTGCGGAGGCGCGCTTTTTTGGTCTCAGATAAGCGAAGTTTATTTTGGGGCAGGTGATCCGAAGAGAGGATATCAGCAGGTGGGATCTCCGGTGCTGCACCCCAAAACCACCGTGAAAGGCGGAATATTGGCGGAGCAGTCGACACAGCTTTTAAATGATTTTTTTAAAAAACTCAGGAAATAACAGGAATTTGAAGTTTGAAGAACCTTTTTGATGGTGCAGTGGTTCTTCAAACAGCTGATTTGAGCAATTTTAATTCATGTTTAACTATAAATTTTAAAACAATATGTCTTTTGAACTCCCATCCTTACCCTATGCATTCAATGCACTCGAACCACACATTGACGCGCGCACTATGGAAATCCACCATGGCAAGCATCACAATGGGTATGTAACTAACCTTAATAATGCAGTGGCTGGAACTGATCTAGAAGGAAAGTCTCTAGAAGAATTGATGACTGTCGCAGGATCCAATGTAGCCGTGAGAAATAATGGTGGTGGTCACTACAATCACAGCCTATTCTGGTCCATCCTATCTCCAAATGGAGGAGGTCAGCCTACAGGCGAGTTGGCCAACGCGATCACGGATAAGTTCGCCAATCTAGATAATTTCAAAGACGTTTTTAATAAAGCTGCCGCTACACGATTTGGATCAGGTTGGGCTTGGTTGATTTTGACTACAGCGGACAAATTGGAAGTAGTTTCTACTCCTAATCAAGACAATCCACTAATGGATGTAGCTGAGATCAAAGGTACTCCGATCATCGGACTGGATGTGTGGGAGCATGCTTACTACCTCAACTATCAAAACAGAAGACCGGATTACATTTCCGCATTCTGGAATGTGATCAACTGGGAAGAGGCAAATAAGAGATACTTGACTGCTTTAAAGAAATAATTCATCAATAAGTAAAATGAAAGCTCCTTGGAATAATTCTGAGGAGCTTTTTGGTTTTTTGCAGGAATAAAATGTCAATTCAGACAAAAATAGGGATAGCTTGGTGCAAAGAGCTTTTTCATAGTAAGATTAGATTTACTCTTTCTCATATCGATGCGTCTCCTGAAAAAAATTTCTAATTTGGCATTTAATTAATCCTTTCTAGCAAAATGACCTTATTACTTATATATCTTTTTATTGCTCTAGTTTCCTCATTTTTATGCTCGATTATGGAGGCCGTTTTACTTTCGACTCCCATTTCATACCTTAGGTCTCAATCTGCTAAAGGCAATAAAAAGGCGGATATCATGATCGAAATGAAAAAGGATATCGATCGTCCTTTATCTGCCATTTTATCACTCAACACAGTAGCTCATACAGTGGGTGCTGCAGGAGTAGGAGCTCAAGCTACAGTGGTCTTTGGTGAGGCTTACTTTGGAGTTGTATCTGCAGTTTTGACCTTATTAATTTTAGTAGTTACAGAGATTATTCCTAAGACACTCGGAGCAAATTATGCAAAGGAGCTTCTCGGAATTGCAAGTGCCTTGATCAGAGCCACCGTATTTATTACTTATCCATTAGTATTAATTTCATCTGTTCTTACTAAAGCATTGAGCAGAAGTAAAAAGGAATTGACAACGAGCAGAGATGAAATTTCAGTTTTGGCGAGTATAGGCATGGAGGAAGGTATTTTTGCAGAGAAGGAAAATAAAATTATCCAAAATCTTATCAAACTGAAGAGTTTTAGAATTTCGGAGATCATGACGCCAAGGATAGTAGTGGTCTTGGCAAATGAAGAAATGGAGCTTCAAGAATTCTTGAAAAATAAGGAATTTTTACACTTTTCTAGGATTCCGGTTTACCGTGACAATAGAGATAATATTACCGGTTATGTTTTTAGAGAACTCGTTTTTGAAAAACTAGCTGAAGATCAGTTTGATCTAAAACTAAAGGATATTAAACGTGAAATATTAACCTTTCCTGAGGAAACCACCCTTCTGAATGCTTGGGACTTGATGATTCAGAGAAAAGAGCATATTTCTATAGTAGTGGACAAATATGGAGGAATGGATGGTATCGCCACACTAGAAGATATTATTGAAACACTTTTGGGATTTGAAATCTTGGACGAAAAAGATCAGATAGAAGACATGCAAAAGTATGCCCTAGATCGCTGGAAAACCAAGCAAAAGAAGTATGAGCTTCTAAAGGAAAAATAATATTTGGGGACTTTTGTCTAGTTTCTTGATGGGACTAGAATAAGCTCTAATTTTAAGCACTTAATCTCAACCTTATGACCGACTTTACAAAGTACAAAGTACCCTATGAATTAGCTGATGCTTATGCTAAGCGAGTAGCCTATTTCTCCATGGAGTTTGCTATCCATCAGCCATTAAAAATATATTCTGGAGGATTGGGTTTCCTATCCGGTTCGCACCTGCGTAGTGCTTATGAGCTAAAACAAAACTTGATTGGTATCGGGATTTTGTGGAAATACGGTTATTACGATCAGACCCGAAATCAGGATCAAACGCTCAAGCCGGAGTGGTATGAAAAAACGTACAGCTTTCTGCAGGATACCGGAATCAAATTCCAAATTATTGTCCATGACAATCCCGTTTGGGTCAAGGCTTGGTATCTTGCCCCCGAGACCTTTCAGTCTGCCCCGCTTTTTCTTTTGAGTACAGACCTTCCCGAGAATGACTACCTCAGTCAGACCATTTCCCATAAGCTTTACGATGCAGACACAGCTGCTAAAATCGCCCAATGCATGCTATTGGGTTTGGGTGGTGCCAAGCTATTAGACATTCTCAAGTTTAACCCTGATGTCTACCATCTCAATGAGGCCCATGGTGTTAGTGCTGTATTTCATCTGATGCAAAAATTCGGAAGCAAAGAGGCAGTCCAAAATCGATTGGTATTCACTACCCATACGCCCGAGGAAGCAGGAAATGAAAAACATGATTTTCATCTCTTAAATAAAATGAGCTTTTTCAATGGAATTCCGATGGATGAGGTCAAGAGACTTACAGGAATGGATGGAGATATATTTAACCATAGTTTGGCTGCGCTGCGTTTTGCACGGAAGGCCAATGGTGTCAGCAAGCTTCATGGTGAAGTGAGCCGGGAGATGTGGAAAAACTATTCTGATATTCCTGAAATCACCCACATCACCAACTCCCAAAACTTCAGCTATTGGGCAGATAAGCAGCTCTATCGCTTCATGGAAAATGAAGATGATTCTGGCTTTTTAGACAGAAAAAGACATCTGAAAAAGCGTGCTTTTGAGCTGGTGGCAGATCAGACAGGAAAGCTCCTAGATCCTGATGTATTGACTATAGTCTGGGCAAGGAGGTTTGCAGCTTACAAACGTGCAGATCTGATTACCCGGGATTTGCGCCGATTCGATGCCCTGATGAGAAATACCAAGTTTCCGGTGCAGATTATTTGGGCAGGTAAGCCCTACCCTATGGATTATGGAGCTATTTCCGTATTCAATCAGCTGGTTCACCTAAGCAAAAGCTATCCCAATGTCGCGGTTTGTGTAGGTTATGAGTTGACACTTAGCAAGCGACTTAAGCAGGCTTCTGATATCTGGCTTAATAATCCACGTGTGCCTAGAGAGGCTTCTGGCACCTCCGGAATGACCGCCTCGATGAACGGATCGGTCAACTTTTCAACCTACGATGGTTGGATCTGTGAATTTGCAGATCATGGAAAAAACAGTTTCATCGTTCCCCCAGCCAACTATGCTTCTATGAGTGTACAGGATACGGACGAATACGACATGAATAAGCTATTTGAGATATTGGAAAATGAAATCCTCCCTACCTACTACGAGCGACCTAAGGACTGGAGAAATATGCTTTATAAAGGGATGAGGGAAGTGAATGGCTTCTTCGAAAGTAATCGGATGGCCGCAGAGTATTACCAGCTCATGTACGATCCAAAATAAGCACCGCTTATCATACTTTTAAAGGCTCAAATCGGAATTTCCGCTTTGAGCCTTTATTTTGTTCTTCAATTCGACTCTTATGAAAAAACTGTTATTCCTTGCCTTTGCCTTTTCAAGCCTTCAGACTTTTGCTCAGGATTTTATGCCTCCATTGATTTCATGGGAGGGGAAATCAGCAGCTTTGATGGCCAATGGTGAGAATCCTTGGATTACACCCGGAGAACGAGACAACTTGATGACTTCGCCTAGCTATGAGGAGACAGTGCTTTGGCTTCGTAAACTTGCCGACTCCTCTCCGCTTATTCACATGCGATCCCTAGGTAAAAGTGAGCAGGGAAGGGATATTTGGTTGATCATCGCTTCAGAAGGAGCTGAATTTGAAGCAGAAAAGATAAAAAATGCCGATAAGCCTGTCCTATTCTTTCATGGGGGGATTCATGCCGGTGAAATTGACGGGAAAGATGCCGGGATGATGCTGCTGAGAGATATTGTGCATGGTAGCAAAAAAGACTTGCTTAGTCAGTCAACCCTGCTTTTCATACCCATTCTGAATGTGGATGGACATGAGCGGAGAAGTGAATACGGGCGTGTCAATCAGCGAGGCCCTCGAGAAATGGGCTGGCGAACCAATGCACAGAATTTGAATCTCAACCGAGACTATACCAAGCTCGAAACTGCCGGCGTTCGTGCAGTGGTGGAAGTGATCAATGCCTATGATCCCGATTTGTATGTGGATGTGCACGTGACTGATGGCGCCGATTATCAATATGACATTACCTACGGCTATGTCAAAACGGGTGGGTATTCTCCGGCGATAAGTGCCTTTTTATCGGAAAAATTCCAACCCGAGGTGGATCAGGCGCTGAATGATTGGGGACATATTCCGGGTCCGCTACTCTTTGCTGCCAACGGACAGGATTTTTCCGAAGGAAACGTGGCATTTTCCTTTAGTCCAAGATTTTCTCATACCTATGGTGATGCGCGTCATTTGCCGTCAATATTGATCGAAAATCATTCTCTCAAGCCATTCAGACAGCGGGTTTTGGGGACCTATGTGTTTTTGGAGCAAGCGATCAAAAGCATAGGGAGGCATTATTCAGCAGTAAAAGCGGCGGTAGAAGCAGACCAAAATCAAGCTAAAGACGAATTGGTTGTTAAGTTTGGCTTCAGGGAAAATCCTGCAGATACCATGGAGTTTCTGGGGATAGCCTCCGAAAAGCTTAAATCGGAACTTACGGGTAGGGAATACATTCAGTGGAAAGGCAAACCTATTACACAGCAGGTCCCTAGCTTGTTGATGGACAGACCTGTACAGCAAGTGAGTACGCCGGAGGCTTATTTTGTCCCGGCAGAATGGACTGAAGTGATCCAAAAGCTCCGACAGCATGGATTAAACATGGAGACCTTAGAATCTTCTCTTGAGATCGAACTAGAGTTTGATTTTTTGACTGAATATAAGCTCTCCAACAGTCCGCTTGAGGGAAAAATTCGATTTCAGTCATTCGTAACCAAACCGATAACCCGAAAAATTACCTTGTCCCCAGGATCGGTCAAGATCCCGGTGGATCAAAATTTGGGAGAATTGGCTAGTATTCTCCTCGAACCCGAATCAGTGGATAGTTTTTTCCAGTGGGGTTATTTTATGTCCGTTCTTTCTCAAACAGAATACATGGAAACTTATATCATGGAGCCCATGATGAAGGAGTTATTGAATAAGGATGCCGTATTGAAGGCTGAATTTGAGCGAGCTAAAGAGGCCAATCCTGATTGGGCAAACTCCCCGAGAAGTATCTATCGTTGGTTTTATGAGCGTACTCCATACTTTGATCAAAACTGGAAGGTAATTCCTGTAGGCAAACTTCGATAAGGAAATAATGAAAATTGAGCATATAGCCCTTTGGGTCAAAAATCTGGAATCGATGAAGGAGTTTTACTGCACTCATTTTGGTTTTGAGGCAGGAGAAAAATACCAAAACCCTGCTAAAGGATTTTCTTCCTATTTTTTGAGTCAAACCGATGGCCCTAGGATGGAATTAATGCATCGCAATGATATCACGGTGTATTTTGGTGAGCGTGGTGAGAAAATGGGCTTGGCACATTTTGCGATCAGTTTGGGCTCTCAGGAAGAGGTAGATCGCATTACGGCTAATTTTGAGCAAGCGGGTATTCCTGTAATTGGTCAGCCCCGACTGACAGGAGATGGCTATTATGAAAGTGTAATCGAAGATCCCGAAGGCAATTGGATCGAATTGACGGTTTGACTTAAATTTCTTCCAAGACTAAGCCGAATCGGACGCTGATTTCATTTTGGACTTTGACCGTGCCGAGAAACTTCACCGGTGGATCTATTTGAAAATCGCTAAAAGTTACGGTTTGAGACCCTAGAAGTCGGGTTTTGCCGTTTTTTTCAAACTTTAAATCACAAGAAATCGGAAATCGGCGGCAGACACCTGCCAAGGTGATTTCCACATTTCCATTGAGGCTTTCTTGTGGGGTATTGGGATTTTTTCGAATTAAATCCAAAAAGCGCACTCTTATCTGCGGATGTTCTTCAGCCTTGACGGTCTGATGAAAATCCTTGGTCATTATGCGATTAAAGCAATCGAAGTTTTCTGAAGAAAGAACAATCTCTCCAGACCAAACTGCATGATTTTTTTCAGGGAAAAGCACTTCAGTTAAAATGTCATTTCCACTGTAGTTAAACGATTGGCATTCAAAACTATTGATATTGGTTTTTCCTAAAATCTCCACCACACTCTTGTCAGACACCAGCCATTGGCTTTCTTTTTTGTCGGCAGGAATAGACCCGATGAGGATCATTGCAAAAACTGTCCAACTCATTGCTAGCGTTTTCATGATTATGGATTTTAAAAAAATGCCAGCCTTAGGGGCCGGCCTTTAAGTTAGGAATAATTATTTTTCTTTGATTAGAAACTGATTGCAGCTTCTATATTGATGCCGCTAAATTCACCGCCATTAAACTTGTTGTCTGCGGCAAAACCTGACTTGTACTGCTGATTGACATACTCTAGTTTGACTAGCACATTGTTTGTCATAAACCAGCCCCCACCGATATTGGTACGGTTGATTTGAAGGTCAGGAGCACTTTCATTGGCATTGCCATTGACAGAGTTGAGACGGCCACCGATGTAGAACTGCTCAGTATTTCCGAATCGGTAGAGCGCTTCAGCTGCTAGTTGAGTGAATTGTCCGTTGCCCAATTCTTCAGAGTTACTCACGATTTCATAGATACCGAAGAACTCTAAGCCTTTGTATTTGATGAAGGGGTTAAACTGAATGGCAGACATTTGTTGAAATCTTGGGTTAAATCGACCTTCGAAGTCATTAGGATTGCCTTCAAGAGTTTGCATGATATTGTAGTATCGAGATCCAGCTCGGTCTCCACCAAAGAGCCAAGTTCCAGTAGTTCTTCCGTTATTTAGGTACCAGGAACCAGTCAATCGGAATCGCAAGTCTTCGCTTAATTGCTTATCGAAACCAAGCTTTCCGTAGAAAGAGATCTTGTTATCTGAGTTGTCGTTGATCACTACAGATTGGTTCAGCTTACCATTGGATACACCTATTACAGCAAGAAAGCCGTTGTCCTGTACAGTTACCTCACCAAATGCCTCAGTAGAGAATGAGTCCATGATGTAGTTTCCGATGAAAGGGTTGAAAATCACCCGGGCATTGTCAGATCGTCGGAAGTGTGCATCACCGTAGTTAAATTCGTCCAAACCTACAGTAATGGTGGCCTTATTCATCAGTCCTTCAAGGAATCCGGGGCGAATAAAGTCCAATTTGTCGATTTGCATGTGTCCACCTTTTACCCAAGCTTCATTATGGTGCTTGGAGGAGAGGTAAGTTCTCAAGTGTAAGCGTACTCCATCAGCCAGTTGGGTATTAATGTTTAAGTTGGCAGTGGGTAGGTTTACATTGGATCCTAGATCGACCAGGTTGTTCAATGAATTGGAATGATTGATGGACTGGAACTGCAAGGCAAAGTCACCGCCGACAAATACTCGTACTTTGTCAAACTTTTTGTCTTCTTGCTTTGGAGTTTCGAATACGTTGAGTCCTTTTTTGTCATTTGCTCTGAAGTACTGAAGTTCGGTTTCATTTTCTTGAGCAAAAGCTGCAGTTGAAGTCATGGCTGCTAGTACAAATGCACCTGCTTTAAGCCAGTTGGATTGCTTTTTCATAGCGATTAGAATTTAATGGGTCAATTTTTTTGGGAAAATGTAGTTTGAAAGCTCACAGTGAGCTCATCACCGGTTTTGATGGTTCCAAATACTGCGGTAGGTGGTTCCAAAGAAAACTGGGTAAATGTGATCTCATGTTTGCCGTTAAATTTGATTTGATTGCCGCTGATTTGATATGGAGCGGTTAGAGTGACAAGCTGCTCGTTGCCAGAGATGGTCAGTTTTCCTTTCGCTTTTACTTCCGAGTCAGAAATACTCATGATCTCGGTTAATTGAAAGTTGATCTTTTCATGCTTGTCAGCATTCAGGGCAGCATAAGCATTCTTATCCATTGAAGATTTACCACTCTTAAGACCTTTGACGTTCACACTAAGTGAAAGCGATTGGATCTTGGAGAGTTTTCCGTTCTCAAGTGTCATTTGAGCCTGTCCGCTGATTCCTTCATTGGAGACCATGTCCCAATCGTGAATGGTGGAGGTGCCGGAAACTTTCATTTCCACAGGCCCTGTGATACTATAGGATTGTTGTGCTATAGATACTCCGTAGGAGAATAATGCAGCTAATAGGATGGGAATAATTTTGAACCTTTTCATTGTATTAAAGGGTTGGTTTGTTGCTTTTGATGAATCAAAGGTAGATGGGGACCTCTCCCCAAACCTTGACAAGTATTGCCTATAAACATGACTTTTGTCACATTTTTTATAAGAAAGAAGTTATATACCTAAAAGAGTAAATTGTAAAGTATTTGGATAAAAAGCAGAATAATGCTTTCAAAATAAATCCAAAAACCTCTTCTAATAGAATAAAATACGGTTTCTATTCAATTGTCAGCTCTAGGGAGCAGCAAAATTCACTTCTTGTCCTAGTTTTTTTACTTCTTCTGAGAAGGTAAGGCTTTTAGTAGCGCATTGCAAACCAAATTACCCGATGCTTAGTTAGATAGGCTCTGGGTTGAGCTTTTATCCGTTGATAATTTCTTACCTTTGTCCCTTTAAATTGCCCCCCAAATTTATGAGCAAAGTCACTGCCTCGCAGGAAGAATACATAGAGATTTTTGGTGCAAGAGAGCACAATTTGAAAAATATCGATGTCAAAATACCCAGGGAAAGGCTCGTAGTAGTCACCGGGCTGAGTGGTAGCGGCAAGAGCTCTTTAGCTTTTGATACCATTTATGCAGAAGGGCAGCGGCGATATCTTGAGAGTTTTTCTGCTTACGCACGCTCTTTTTTAGGGGGGCTGGAGCGACCTGATGTAGACAAAATCAATGGATTGTCCCCTGTTATTGCTATAGAGCAAAAAACCACTTCCAAAAACCCTCGATCCACCGTAGGTACCGTCACGGAGATCTATGATTTTATGCGTTTGCTGTACGCTAGGGCGGGCGAGGCCTACTCTTATGAAACAGGGGTCAGAATGATCCGACAGACCGAGGATCAGATAATAGAGCAGCTATTCTCTAAATTTTCTGGAAGGAAACTCTACATCCTCGCACCTGTAGTCAAAGGCCGAAAAGGGCATTACCGAGAGCTCTTTGAGCAAATCCGTAAAATGGGCTTTTCCAAAGTGCGTGTGGATGGAGTAGTGATGGAGATGGTGCCTAAGATGCAGGTGGATCGCTATAAAATTCATGATATAGAAATAGTCATCGACCGAATAGTCGCGGATGAGTCGGACCGTTTTCGGATCACACAATCTTTGAAATCTGCGCTTCAGCATGGCAAGGGAGTCATGATGCTCAGGGATGAGAATGGAGAAATTCATCATTTTTCGAAGTACCTGATGGATCCCGAGACAGGGCTTTCTTACGATGAGCCTGCTCCAAATTCCTTTTCCTTCAACAGTCCCTATGGTGCCTGCCCAACCTGTAATGGATTGGGGGTCACTGAGGAAATCACCCGGGAGAGCATCATTCCAGATCCCAACTTGAGTATCACAAGAGGTGGAATAGCTCCTTTGGGTGAGTATCGGGATATCTGGATTTTCAAGAAAATAGAAGCGATCCTCAAGCATTATAAGTGTAGCATGAGTACTCCAATCAAAAAGCTCCCTGAGCATGTGGTGGAGGTATTGCTCTATGGGGATAAGGTGGAGGTTGCAGTAGATTCGGTCAAATACCCCGGTACCAAGTGGAATACAACTTTCGAGGGCATTGTTAATTTTCTTCAAAAATACCAGGAGGGAAGCTCCGAGAAAATCCAGGATTGGGTATCCGAGTTTACGGTGACACAAACCTGTCCGGACTGTGAAGGCTATCGTCTAAAGAAAGAAGCACTTCATTTTAAAATTGACAATACCCATATCGGTCAATTGGCGATGATGGATATCACTGCTTTGGGAGAATGGTTTGAAGGACTGGAAAGCCGAATGACTGAAAAGCAGCAGATTATTGGTCATGAGGTATTAAAAGAAATTCGGAAGCGGATAGGCTTTTTGCTGGATATTGGCTTGGATTACCTGACTTTGAACCGCCCGATTCGGACATTATCTGGAGGAGAGGCACAGCGGATTCGCTTAGCTACCCAGATCGGAACCCAATTGGTGGGGGTACTCTACATCCTGGATGAACCAAGTATCGGGCTGCATCAGCGAGATAATGTCAAATTGATCCAAGCACTTCAAAGTCTTAGAGATCTTGGTAATTCGGTTTTGGTAGTGGAGCATGACAAGGATATGATGCTGGAATCGGATTTTGTACTGGATATGGGACCCGGTGCTGGTCGGCATGGAGGGCATGTAGTGGCTTCCGGTTCGCCTGCAGAGATCTTGAAGCAAGGTGGTGTTACCGCTGATTACCTGAAAGGAAAATTAGGCTTGCCCATACCTAAGGAAAGGCGAAAAGGAAAGGGTGAGGCCTTGGTATTGAAAGGAGCGAGTGGCAATAACCTTAAAAATGTGAACTTAAAAATTCCTTTAGGTACACTGACTTTGATCACCGGAGTATCAGGAAGTGGAAAGAGTACTTTGATCCACGAGACCTTGTACCCGATTTTGCGTCAGCATTTTTACAAGTCCAAAAAAGAGCCCATGCCCTATAAGTCCTTTGATGGTTTGGATCATTTGGATAAGGTGATCGAAGTGGATCAGTCTCCTATCGGTAGAACTCCCCGGTCCAATCCGGCAACGTATACAGGGGTATTTTCTGACATTCGAACCCTATTTACCGAACTTCCTGAGTCCAAAATCAGAGGCTACAAACCGGGAAGATTTTCATTTAATGTAAAAGGGGGGAGATGTGAAGATTGTGAGGGTGCGGGAATGAAGCTCATCGAAATGGATTTTCTGCCAGATGTGCATATTCCATGCGAGACCTGCAAAGGAAAGCGCTATAACAGAGAAACCTTAGAGGTGCGATTCAAAGGCAAGTCCATTTCGGACGTCTTGGAAATGACCGTAGAGCAAGCGGTAGAGTTTTTTGAGCATCAGCCAAAGATCTTGCGTAAAATCCAAACCTTGCATGATGTTGGCTTGGGCTACATCACCTTAGGCCAGCATGCAACTACTCTCTCAGGGGGTGAGGCACAGCGAGTCAAACTCGCCACTGAGCTATCTAAAAAGGACACGGGGAAGACCTTCTATATCCTTGATGAACCGACCACAGGGCTGCATTTTCAGGATATCGAATTGCTAATGAATGTCCTCCAAAAATTGGTAGAAAAAGGCAATACCGTCCTGATCATTGAGCATAATCTAGATGTGATCAAAGTAGCGGACTATATTGTGGATCTGGGTCCTGAAGGCGGCAATAAAGGAGGAAGTATCTTGGTTCAGGGAACTCCTGAAAAAGTGGCCTCACATGCCGAGAGCTATACCGGTAAGTTTCTCAAAGCTGAGCTGGAGAGTAGCGTCTTGGTGGGCTAGGGCTTAGCTACTGGGGCTAGTGCTCCCAAATGCTTCCATTTCTAAACCCCTGATAGCGGGTGAAATCAGTTCCTGAGTCCTTTTATCAAAATCCTGAACACGGCTGTCAAAGGCTTGTGTAAATTGCAGTTCTATGAATAGAATTAGCCTTTACTGGACACTCCAAATTCTCGGCTGGGGCAGTATCGCCTGTGTCAACATTGCCTTTGCGTATTTGTCGCCTCGGGGAATTACGGAAGTTCAGGTAATGGCTTTTGTGCTTTTAGCACTTTTTTACCTGCTCTCTACGCATTTCATCCGCTACATCGTCAAAACTTACGATTGGTTTAAGCTTGCCATACCCCAACTTGTATTTCAGTCACTTTTGGCCATTTTGGCGATGAGTTTTGTCAATGTGGTCGTGGAGATTCTGATCAATATTGCCTTCGATACCTTTAATGTAGAGCGGGATTTTAGGGTATTGGTCATTCTGGCCAACTTATTCATCGCCTTTCTCTTCTACGCCATCTGGTTTTTGCTGTATTTCTTATTTCATTTTTTGGATAATTACAACAACACCTTGAAGTACGAAGCCAAAATCAATCAAATTCGGCTCAACCATCTCAAGAGCCAACTCAATCCACATTTTATCTTCAATGCGCTCAATAGTGTCCGTGCATTGGTAGATGAGGATCCTTACAAAGCCAAAAGTGCCATTACCCGAATATCAAATATTCTCCGTTTTTCTCTGATGATGGATAAAAAGCAGACTATTGAATTTGAGGATGAGTTGAATACGGTGAAAGACTATTTGGCCTTAGAATCTATACGCTTTGAAGAGCGACTTCAAGTCGAATATCAAATTGAAGATGAGGCTTTTAATTACAAAATACCTCCTATGATGCTACAGACTATCGTGGAGAATGCAATCAAGCATGGGATATCTAATCTGGTCAAAGGCGGACTGATTGAGATCAAATGCCGGGAAGGATTGGAGGATGATCTGTATATTCAAGTCAAAAATAGCGGACATCTGATTGCTCCGCCGAGTCTCAAGCCCAAAGCTACCGGCGGACATGGCCTGAGCAATACCGTGCAGCGCTTGAAATTAATCTATGGAGAGAAAGCCAGTTTCAGGATTTTCAACTCAGGGAATCAATTTGTGATTACAGAAATCAAAATCCCGAAACAAAGAGTAACTTTAGACTAACAAAAAGAACAACTATGAGAGCCATTGTAATTGACGATGAAAGATTAGCAAGAAAAGAGCTGATCACCCTTCTTAACCAATTGGAATCTGTCGAAGTCGTCGGAGAGGCGGTCAATGTGGAAGATGCCAAAGAAAAAATTGAGCAACTCAATCCGGATGTGATCTTTTTGGATATTCAGATGCCTGAAAAGACCGGATTTGACCTCTTGGAGGAGTTGGACAATGTGCCCCATGTCATATTTACCACTGCTTATGATGAGTATGCGCTTAAGGCCTTTCAGGTCAATGCGCTGGATTACCTACTGAAGCCAATTGAGCCTAAACGATTGGAAGAAGCCATTCAGCGCCTATCTGGAAAGATAGATTCCACTGCCAAGCAAGATGAGTTTCCTTCTTCCTTTTCCAATAAGAAACTGACCTTAGACGATCAAGTATTTGTCAAAGATGGAGATCGATGTTGGTTTGTTCGCTTGGCTAATGTTCGCCTTTTTGAATCGGATGGAAACTACATCAAGGTCTACTTTGACAATGTCAAACCGATGATTCATAAATCACTGAATGCCTTGGATGAGCGATTGGATGAGAAGTCCTTTTTCCGAGCAAGTCGCAAGCATATCATCAACCTAGGATGGGTAGAGGGAATCGAGCCTTGGTTTAATGGTGGCTTAGTCGTGACCCTTCGTGGCGGCGATAGAATTGAAGTTAGCCGTAGACAGGCGGCCCGCTTCAAGGAAATGATGAGCCTCTAAGAATTCGCGCTTTATTATTGATCAGGTTTATGTCTGCTACCTAAAATAGAGGTAAAGGGTCTCAAAGTTCCAATCCGAAATGTCGGAAGGCTCCCTTTTTGGCGAAAAATTATCGCTCGCTAGATTTCATACCTAAAAAAAAGCATTTGATTTTCAGGAATTAATTGTATTATTAGTGTATAATTGGAGTAAGAAATTTGAAACACTTACGCATTATTCACTTAAAAGCATTGATTGCTAGCAACTTATGAAAGAAGAGCGCATCCTAATTGTCGAGGATGATCCCAGTATTGCGGAAAACATCCAAGAAATTCTTGAAATCCTAGGCTTCGAAAATATTGATATCGCCAATTCCGCCAATCAGTGTATCAAGATTATCAAGAAGACCAGACCGGATTTGGTTTTTATGGATATCAAACTGAAAGGGGATAAGGACGGTATCGAATTGGGAGAAATCATCCATCAAATGTTTGATGTTCCTTTAGTCTTTGTCACCTCCTACTCAGATCCTACGATCATTGAGCGGGCTAAGCGGATCAATCCTGCGGGCTTTATCGTAAAGCCATTCAATACGAATGATATTCATGCGATTGTGGAGATTGTTCTTTACAATAAGCGAACGAAGCCGAGTACAGAGGCCGCCGTGGTCAAATCCCCCTCCGAGAGTCCATTCTTGGTGACCGATGCTGTATTTATCAAAGCGGATAATGCCTTTGAACGAGTGCCCTACGAGGATATCTATTACATCGAGGCCAATGGAAATATGGTCACCATCTTCACCAAAAACCGTGATTATCACATCCGCAAATCCATGAAAGAAATTGAGGAGATTTTGCCTTCCAATTTGTTTTTGCGGGTTCAAAAATCCTTTATCGTGCATCTCGGTCAGATCGAAAGCTTCAATACCAAAGAAATCACCCTAAAAAGAGGAGCTATCGTGCAGGTCGGAAGACAATATTACAATAGCTTCTTGGCTAAACTGAATACGATTACGGAAAGTTGATCAACTGAGTAAAGTGAGAGCTATTGGAAAAACCGTTCAGTTAATAGCCAAATGTCACTTGATCAGATTTGAATTTAAGAAATGCTATTTCACCCCATTTCAGATAAACTCATAAAAAAAAAGGTGAGCAATACTCACCTCTTTTTAACCAAACAATCAACCAAATTAACCCTTACGAGTTTGTCTTTAAGAAGTCCCGGAAACCCGGGGCTTTTCGTTTTTTAAGATGTTTACCTGAAGGATATCAGGACCGTTCTCTGATTCTAATCCGATCTGTGGAGTTGGTTTAGTAGTTTCAAATCGGGCAGTATTGTGAGCAAGATTGGCTTCTGTTTTTGCTTTGATTACGATGGTCATTGCCATTGCCAATCCGAGTGCTGCACAGATGTTTTTTTGTGTGAAGATTGAAGTATTCATGGCATTAAATAAAGTTGGTTTCGTATTGTGCCAATTCTATATGCCAAAAGGCGACCAAATTCGAAAAAGGCTCAAATTTGAAAGGGAGAGGGTTTTTGAAAAAGAATACTGTTCGTAATCGTACGCTATTCTGTCAGTGGCGGACATAAACAGAAATGTTTTTTGCAAAAAAGGCAACCCTCAACCCATAAATCGGTATATTAAAGAACTTTAGTTTTATAAACCAACTGTTTATCTATGCGAATCTTTAATTCATCCAAGGGATTATTTTCAATCTCAGCATTATTTTGTTTTTTTTCCTGCGTCCAGGAATCAGAAACTCCAGTACCCCCTCCTCCGCCAGTAGTCTTTGAAAATTTGGAAGGAGATTTGAGATTTTATACTATTCCCACTTCAGAAAATTCCCTGAGTTTCGATTTTGATCAATTGGAGGACTATCAGTATAAACAAGTTTTTTTGATGCAGGACTCGGATACATTAGCCACTGCCGGTATCAATGATTTTGTGTGGGTGGGTACTACCAGAAAGCGTGCGACCTTTGATTTTGAATTTGATAAAGATGCGGAGTATTATTTTTTGGTAGAAGTGTCAGATCCAGGAACGCCAAATACGAGATATACTTACCGAATGCCCGAGTATCAGCATGTCTTTGAGAGCTATTTTAATTTTGAAGTAATCGCAGAATTAGATCGGACGATAGATTTTGATTTCAGCCCTTCTCGGGATTTTCTCTTTATCAGTAATTTCAGTGGCAACGAATTTAAAATTCATCGCTTGGACTTAGCGTCGAAAAGTTTAAACACCTATTTCACAGATAATGAAATAAATGGTAGTTTGATCCGTGCGTCCTCTGATGAGGAGTTTCTCTATAAGGAAGGATCTCTTCGAAAGATGAATATTACTACAAAAGAATCTACTCTTATCGCTTCCTCTTCGAATGGTATTGGGCAGGTTTCTAGAGTAATCGAAAATACTGTAATCGTAAACAATAGATTTCCTAACATTTATAATCATCAGGCAATAGATCTTACCTCAGGAGAAGCAGTTTCTCTTGGAAATTTTTCAAGATTTGTTCAGGAAGATAATTTCGACAGACATATTATCGACGGCTTTGAAATAAATCCAGCTGACCTTGAGCTTGTGAGTCTTCAAACAGGTGATGATGGCGAACAATTAGCCTATTATGATCAAAATGGCTTTACCTTTCTAGTGAAAACTGATACCGAGAGGCCATTTGAGGATCGAGTACCCTATTATAGCCTCATTGTGAAAAAGGATGGGGTAAAAGTTTATGAAACAACAGAGGCATTAAAAGGGTATCCTTTTCTTTTTAAGAAATTTAATGTGGAAGATAATAAATTCGTTTTTCACAAGACCTTTGGAAGCGATACGGACTATAAAATTGAAGGATTTTATGAAGTAGATCTTACTTCAGGGGCCGAGCAATTAATTCATGTTGATGTCCATCCATTTACATTTTTGGTGTTTGATTTTGAAGACAAGGGTATGTATGGAAAGCGAGGGAATCAATTCATGTCCATCACCAAAAAATAGAAAATTGGCTGTTTCAGATTTGGGACAGCCTCTTTTATTTAGAAGCTATTTTTTAACTTAAAGCGCATTAGTCTGGCTAGTCCTTTTTTTACCTAGATTGGTAGCAGAGTTGTCCACCTTTTGTGATTTACTTTTTGAATCAAAAGCGAAAAGCCAGTTAACCAGCCTTCAATTCCTTAGCTCTAAAAATATTTGGTAATTTTCTCACAAATTCATCACTTCGTTTGTTTTGAAGAAATAAAACCTACCGATATAAGTAAATCAAGCACCCTCTGAACCCTCATTTCTACATGTCTAGTGACAGAAATCCGCGATCTATGCGAAAATCTTTTAAAATCATTTTTATTGTCCTAATCGCTTTATTTTCAATAAGCTTTTTGGGAATACTTTTCTTATTTAAGCAACAAGATCACCTCGTGCAGCGCGCCATAGTTCAAGTGAATGAGCAATTTGATGGCTACTTGGAGTTGGAAGATTCTCATATTGCTCCATTTGCCAACTTCCCCTATATCTCCATAGACCTCGAAAATGTGCGCTTCTATGAATCGAAAGACAAGAGTCAAACCCCTCTTTACGAGGCAAAAGATATCTATTTGGGTTTCAATTTGCTGAAACTCCTTCAAGGCTCCTATCAAGTCGAAAAGATCAAAATTCAGGAAGGCTTTTTAACTATTATTTCTTACCCTAATGGTGAGATTAATCTTTTACTCGCCAAGGGAATAGCGTCAACTCCTACTGACTCGCTAGAAAGCGAATTCCAAATTGACGTCAAAAATCTCTTGATGGAGGATTTCAAGCTCATTTATGAGGATCAATCAAGTGGTCAGGATCTCGTCGCTCATATCCAATCACTTGACTCTAAAATCGCTGTTTCGGAGGATCATTTTTCCTTTGATCTCGTGGGAGACTTGATAGTAGATATCGATCAGGATAAGCAACATACTTTTTTTTCCAATAAGGCAGTTCAGCTAAATCTGCAATTGGACTTGGACCAATCGACTCAAACCTTAGAGATCACTTCCTCCTACTTGGATTTAGAAGGGTCCCGCTTTGGCATATCGGGAACGGTAGACTTAGATGACAACTTTCAGTCCGACTTGAAGTTAGAAGGGCAAAAACCCAATTTTGATCTTTTTGCTGCATTTGCTCCCGTAGAAGTGGGAGAAGCACTCAAACTCTATCAAAATGAAGGAGATATTTATTTTTTAGGTAGTATCGAGGGAAAAGTTGGCAACGGATATATCCCTGCCATTTCGGTTGAATTTGGATGTGAAAATGCTTGGTTTCTCAATCCTGATGTCGGTAAGCGTGTAGAGGATTTACGCTTTACAGGATTTTTTACCAATGGAGCCGATCGAAGTATGGAGACCTCCGAAATCCAGTTGAAAAACTTCTATTTCAAACCAGAAAAAGGTGCCTTTGAGGGGACGTTTTTGATCCAGAATTTCAATGATCCCTTTGTGAATGTCGATGTGCATGCTAATCTCGACTTGCAGTTTCTCGGTGAATTTTTTGATTTGGAGATTCTTGATCAAGTCCAGGGAGAAGTGAAAATAGATATGCACTTCAATGAAATCCAAGATCTAGATTTATCATTTGATGATACAGCCCATCTTCGGGAAGGAATCGACAGTGAGATCACAGTAAATAATCTGTCCTTCAAGCTTCCGAATCATCCTTTGCCGATTCGAGATGCAACGCTTCGGGCGGAGATGCGGTCTGGAGCAGTGGTACTCGACACCCTGTCATTTAAGCTTGGGGATTCGGACCTTTCTGTAAAAGGGATATTTAGTGATTTTCCGGCAATACTACATGGGACCAATTCGCCGGTTCAATCCTCCTTGGTGGCCTCGAGTAAATTGCTCAAATTCCAGGACTTATTGGCTTATGATTCAGCTATGGCTAATTCGACTGAGGAAGAAGTCTCTGATTTCTCAATCAAATTGGCATTCAATACTACAGGAAGCCAGTTGACGGATTTTGAGCATCTTCCTCAGGGTGAATTTTTTGTTGAGGATTTTTTTGCCAAGCTCAAGTATTTTCCCCACACGTTTCATGACTTTCATGCGGATGTATTGATTGGTGATCAAAACTTGGAACTCAAAGATTTTTCGGGCGAAATCGATGACACGGACTTCCACTTCTCCGGAAAGGTGGAGAATTATGTCAAGTGGTTTGAACCGGTTACTATAGGTCAAAGTAGTTTTGAATTTGATTTCAGAAGTGATTTTCTGCATCCCGCAGACCTTTTGAGCTATCAGGACATCTCGTACCTACCAAAAGAGTATGCAAACGAGGAACTGACAGACCTCAAGTTGCATGGTAGATTAGACCTCAGCTATGATAGTACCTTTCAATCGGCTGACTTCTTCTTGACAGAATTGACTATCCAAATGAAGCTCCACCCTTTAAAGCTCAGGGAATTTTCAGGTAGGATCCATTATGAAGATGAGCATCTTCAGGTAGAAAATTTCTCAGGAGAAATGGGCAGGAGTGATTTCAAGATCAATCTCAACTGGTACACTGGTGAAGACTCTACCCTTAAAAAGCGAGACAATCTATTCCAATTGAGCTCTTCGAAGCTGGATTTGGATGCCCTGATGAATTATGATTCTGAATCCACGCAGCAAATCTCACATGACAGTGCCTTCAATATTTTCGAAATCCCCTTCTCAGATTTCCAAGTAAATGTAGCCATTCAGGAGCTGAATTATCACAATTTTTGGTTGGAAGACTTTTCCCTATCGGGAAGAATTACACCAGATCATTTTATCTACCTGGACGGGCTAGAGGTGCATACTGCAGATGGTCGGCTGATGATGGAGGGATATTTCAATGGCTCTGATCCCACACAAATCTACTTTTCCAGTCAAATGAAAGCTGATAAGATAGACTTGGATAAATTGATGATTAAATTTTCAAACTTTGGTCAGGACTACTTGATCAATGAAAATCTTCATGGAAAAGTGAGTGGGACTATTGACAGCAAGTTTTTGGTTTACCCAGATCTGACTCCAATTATTGAGAAAAGTACCGCGACACTAGACTTGACGGTCTTTGAGGGTAGCTTGGTGAATTTTACACCACTTCAAGCCATGTCCTCTTATTTCAAGGATAAAAATCTAAATCTTGTCCGATTTGACACGCTTCAAAACACATTCAATCTCGATAATGGAGTGTTAGAAATACCGAAAATGAATATCAATTCAAGTCTTGGTTTTTTGGAGATTTCTGGCAAGCAAAGTCTCGATTACAAGATGAATTATTATCTGAGAATCCCTCTAAAGCTAGTTACCAAAGTGGGTTTTCAATCGCTTTTCGGAGGAAAAAAGGCAGAGGAAATGGACCAAGATCAAGAAGATGCCATCCAATATCGGGACACAGATAAGCGGATTCGATTTGTCAATATCAATCTATCTGGAACTCCGGATGATTATAAAGTAGCCCTTCGGAAAGACAAAAATTAAATCCTTAGCTCCTCAAAATTTACAATTCCAAGGGGCTATTGGAGGATTAATAATCCGGGTCTTAGTGATTCAAATGGCTATAAGTCATATTTACCCACTCCTTCTCCGAATAATTGTTTTGAACTGCTCCTACACTTACAATAATTCATTCGCCAGATTAGCTAACTCTGACCGTTCCCCTTTCTCCAGCTTGATATGGGCATAGAGTGGATGGTCTTTGACCCGGTCGATGAGATAGGATAGGCCATTGGACTGGGAGTCCAAATAAGGCGTATCGATCTGATGCACATCTCCCGTAAAAACGATCTTGGTATTTTCTCCCGCGCGGGAAATAATCGTCTTGATCTCATGCGGAGTGAGGTTTTGAGCCTCATCCACGATAAAGAAAATATTGGAAAGCGAACGGCCACGGATATAGGCCAATGGCTGAATGACCAACTTCTCCTGATTGACCAACTCGGTGATTTTCTGGTATTCTTTGTCGGTCTCTTTGTACTGATTTTGGATGAATTTCAGATTATCCCATAGCGGCTCCATATAGGGATTGAGTTTAGACTTGATATCTCCGGGTAGGTAGCCGATATCCTTATTGGAAAGTGGGACGATAGGCCGGGCAAGGAAAATCTGCTTATACTCTCTTCGCTGCTCCAGCGCACCCGCTAAGGCCAAAAGGGTTTTGCCCGTACCTGCCACACCCTGAATAGATACCAGTCGAATGTTGGGGTCCGTTATAGCATGGAGGGCAAACGTCTGCTCGGCATTTTTGGGTTTGATATTGTAAGCCAGCTTTTTATCCACCCGCTCCAAAATATTTTGCTCGGGATTGTAAAAGGCCAAAACCGAGTTTTTATCGCTTTTCAGTATATAATAGGCATTGGCTTTTCGCTTTCGAGTGCCCAAAATTTCCTTAGCATCGATATAGCCCGAGTCATAGAGCGTGTTGATGGCTTTGGGGTCTACATTATCCAAAATGTACTTTCCCGTATTTTCCAGCTCATTGATATTTTTGATCTTACCGGTTTCGTAGTCTTCGGCGAGAATTTCAAGGGATTTGGCCTTCAGCCTTAAGTTGATGTCTTTGGAGACCAGGATTACTTTGCGGTTTTTCTCATTTTCCTTGAGATAAAGGGCGGCATTGAGGATTTTATGGTCATTTTTTTCTTCTCCAAAGATCACATTGGCATTGACTTTATTGTCAGGGTTCATGAGTACTTTAAAGTTTCCCTTGGTCTTGCCATTGAGTGGGGTCCATTCGTGAATCATGTGATCCATAGACAATTTATCCAATAATCGGATAAATTCACGGGCTTCAAAGTTTTTGGTGTCATTGCCTTTTTTGAACTGATCGAGTTCCTCTAGCACTGTGATCGGGATGACCACGTCATGCTCGGCAAAATTCATGATGGAGTTGTGTGCGTAGAGGATCACGGATGTGTCCAGCACAAAGATTTTCCGATCTTTATCGGCTTTGGCTCTAGGCATGTGCAGGTAGGTATTTAGTGGTATCGTGTAGGTTTAATTTAGAAAAATATCCTCTCGAATAGCTAAGATTTAACAATAATTTATCGTTAAATAAATAGCATATTGCTTTATGCAGTTGAAAATCAAGGTAATAAAAAAGGGTGGGAATTTGTCTTTCCCACCCTTTTCGTCTTTTTACATGCAATTAATCCAAAAGTGCTGCAATATCCTGCTGATCTAAGCTTTTCATAAAGCTTTCTTCGTTTGAGATTAGCTCTCCTGCAAGTGCTAATTTTCTGTTTTGAAGCGCCATGATCTTTTCTTCTACCGAATCCCTTGAGATAAATTTGTAGATGATCACTTTATTTTCTTGTCCGATTCGGTGAGCACGATCTATAGCTTGGGCTTCGACGGCTGGATTCCACCATGGATCTAGTAAGAAGACATATTCTGCTTTGGTCAAGTTAAGACCAACCCCTCCGGCTTTGAGTGAGATCAAAAAGACCTTAACCTCCTCTTGCTCCTGAAATTTTTCTACCTGAGCCTGCCGGTCTTTGGTCGAGCCATCGAGGTAGGCATAAGTGATTCCCTCCTGATCCAGGTAATTTTTAATGATGGCTAGGTGTCTTACAAACTGGCTAAATACAAGTACCTTGTGCCCTTCTGAAATCGTAGATTGCAGCATATAGGTCACATCCTCCAGTTTGCCTGAGTCGCCCTCATAATCTTCACGAACGAGTTTGGGGTGATTGGCGATTTGCCGGAGTTGGGTGAGTCCTCTCAAGAGGGTAAACTGCTGTGAGCCCCTGCCCGCCAAGCTAAGCTCTCCGATGATCTTTTCACGATAATAGGTTTTGACTTCCTCATAGACTTTCTCCTGTGCGGGAGTCATCGCCGAGTATTTAATATTGGTGATTTTCTCCGGAAGATCAGTGGCAACCTGAGTTTTGAGACGTCTTAAGATAAAGGGCTTGATCAGTGAGTTGAGCTTGACTGCTTTGTCCTTATCATTTTGCTTTTCTATAGGTTGGAGAAAGCTCTTTTTAAAGTAATTCTGATTGCCCAAAAGCCCCGGATTGATAAAATTCATCTGGGACCAAAGATCCATGGTGCCGTTTTCTACAGGCGTACCAGTCAGGATGAGCTTTTGTTTACTTTTCAGCTTGTTGACAGCCATCGCGATATTACTTCCTGGATTTTTGATGGCCTGGGATTCATCAAGAATGATATAATTGAAATAAAAGTCCTTTAGGATATTTACGTCCAAGCGGGTGATTCCGTAGGAAGTGAGTACTAGGTCGTAATCGCGGAATTTCCAGGGATCCTTGATTCGTTGTGTGCCGGAGTAGACCAAAATCTTCAGCTCGGGACAAAACTTCTTAGCCTCGAGCTCCCAGTTATAAATCAAAGATGTTGGCATCACTAGCAGTGAAGTAAACCCGGGATTTTCTTGCTTTTCATAGCCCAAAAGTGCCAGAGTTTGCACGGTCTTACCCAGACCCATATCATCTGCTAAGCAACCTCCAAATCGAAATTCGTTGAGGAATCTCAGCCAGTTATAGCCTGCTTTCTGATAGGGACGAAGGGTTCCTTCGAAGTATTCGGGCAGCTCGTAATCTTCTATGCTTTCAAAATCGCGGAGCTGCTCTAGTTTTCGAGTAAGTGTGAGCTGAACCAGATTTCCTTCTTCCAATTGCTTGGCAAGAGCAATGTGATGCTTTCGCATGATGATTTGATCCTTGCTGCTTCCCTCTTCCATGAAAGAAAACAACTCCCCATAATTGACATACCATGAGGCGGGAATGACAGCGATCTCTCCATTAGGCAATTCAAATTCAGTTTTGCCTTGAAGAATCATCGCACGGATCTTCGCAAATGGAATAAGGTAGATCCCAAACTTGATATTGGCTTTTACATCAAACCAATCAATATTTTCATTGACCTCAATGGTGATTTGTGCTTTGCCGATATGGTAGATTTTTCCGTTTTTATTTTGCTTTTGTACCAGTTTGATTTTTTTAGCCTCCAGCTCTTCTTCATGCTCAGAGATCCATTCAAAGGCCTGGGTTTTCGACCAAGAGACTTTTCCCGTTCGGACTGGTAGCCCCATATCATTGATGACCTTGCCAAATGACTTTTCTTTTTGCAAGCTTCGAATGGTTTTCTTGAAAATGAACTCTCCGTCCTTCTCGACTAGGGACACAGCGTTTCCAGCAGATTGATCTTTTCCTAATTCTATTGGAAAATCACTGTCTCCGTATTTAAACCTGAGTTCGAATACGATAAACTCTTCTTTTTCCCCCTCTTCCTCTTCACCAAAAAGATCAGGGCTGGAGTTGCTAGGTAGGTCTTGAATCGTCAATAGGACCTCTGGAGTGCCTCTTGCTGTAGTGAGTTTAAAGCCTTCTGTATGGACATCGTATTGAGTCAGTAGAGGGACCATAAATTTTTTGAAGTAGGTCGACTCCATCTTCTTGTCGATGACAATGAATTTTTTATTCAAAAATGGCTGAAGTTTTTTCCCATCTACCTCCTGTGCAAAATGATATAGCTGTTGATTGACAATTAGCCAAGCGGGACTTTTGCAGATCAAATAGCCTCCCTTGTATTGCCATTCTATTTTCTCCGTATCATACATGATGGTAGGAAAATAATGGGTGTTTTCGGGATTTTTATAAAAATGAAATCGGATAGAGGCACCCTGAGGCAGCACTTCGATCTCGCGCCAGGTAGGATTTCCATCAGATCCCATTTCAAACAGTCTCCTGCCAATCAAAAGGGGAAGGATCTTTGCGCGCTGTTTTTCAAGTGTGTTTTCTAGATGTTCTTGTAAATCTAGATTCTCCGTCTTGGGATCAAAGATCCGCTGAAGATATTCCTTTGGGCGTAAATTTTTGCGTTTTAGGTGAGGCTTTATAATCGTTTCGGGATGCATGGCATCCATAAGTTTGATGAGCTCGTAGTCCTTTTTCTCTAGGCCAGCATCAAATTCATTGGCGTTTGCAGAACTTATGTTTTGGTAAGCGTAGGATAGGCGACCTTTATCATCTATTTGAACGACAAAAGATTCAATCAAAAGGCCTAGAAACTCATGGCTAAAAATAGAATAAACGATTTGAAAGGGCTTTTCAGCATCTACAATCATAGTGTGGGTATGAAATTAATGAGGGAGAAGAATTGAAGGATTCTTTCCTAGGTAAAGTTTATGGGATTGCGAATAAGGCAATTAGCGTGAAATGTACTAAAAATACGCGTTCAATTAGAAAAAATCGGCCTTTTTTTGACCACAAAAAAACCCGGAGGCATTTCCGGGTCATTCGTTACTCTTCGTTAAGCAAGGCTTGTTTATCTTGGTATTCGTCTTTTGAGGGCTCAGTTTTCTCAGGAAAGAACCTTCCCTGAAAAATCAATATAATCGCTACACCCACAAAAATAGCTGCATCTGCGATATTGAAAATGGGCCAAAGCGCAGTGTAGGATCCACCCCATAGAGGCACCCAATCAGGGACATATCCCTCCCAAATATCAAAGTAAAACATGTCCACTACTTGACCATGAAACCATGGAGTGGGTGCATTATAAGGAGCGTTGTTTAGCCAAACTCCATAAAATACAGAGTCAATTAAATTACCTATAGCACCTCCTAATATCATGGATATACATAATATATAAATGGGATGGTTTTTCTTTTCTATTATATAATACAAGTAATAACCTATACCAAACATAGCCACCAAGCGGAAGGAAGTCAGCAGCATTTTGCCATATTCGGTCCCCAGTTCCATACCAAAGGCCATTCCAGGATTGGTGGTATAGTGAAGCTTAAACCAGTCTCCAAAAATGGGAATTTGCCCCGGCGTACCAAAGTCCATCTGAAAATGAACCAGCATCTTTACCGCCTGATCGATGGCAATCACCAAAAGTGTAATGCCGAAATATTTGAGATAGTTTTTCATTGCTATGATTAAGCCATTATACTTTTTGTACCAAAACGGCAAGTTCGAAATCATCCATATCCAAGACTTGATTTTCCTTATCGAGCACTTTTAGCTCAAGGGTGAGCGCTTGAGTCTCGGATTGGATATAGCTACCAAATGCTGATACGGCTGCATCGACCAAAGGATTTCCTTCAGCGATAGCAATCGAGATTTTATCCTGTACTTCGAGTCCCATGTCTTTTCTCAGGTTTTGAATTCGATTGACTAGGTCTCTGGCAATTCCTTCCTGTCTAAGCTCATCTGTCAGGGTCACGTCTAGGGCCACAGTCACACCCGCGTCCGAGGCCACTGACCAGCCCGGAATATCCTGTGAAGAGATCAATACTTCGTCTAAAAGGATTACGACTGCTTCTCCCTCTACATCGATACTAAAGTTTCCTTCTCGCTCGATTTGGTTGATTTCCTCTTGTCTCCAGGCTTTAATCGCTGCTGCGACAAAACGCATTTTAGGTCCGTATTTTTTTCCTAAGACTGGCAAGTTGGGCTTCACTTCTTTGACCAAAATACCCGAAGCATCGTCGATGTATTCGACTGCCTTGATATTGACTTCGGATTTGATTAATTCTTCCACATGTTCGATTTGAGCCTGTATCTTTTTGCTCAAAACAGGAATTAGAATTCGCTGTAGCGGCTGACGAACTTTCAGCTTTTCTTTCTTGCGTAGGGAATGCACCAAGGAGGAAATCGTCTGGGCCAAATCCATACTAGCTTCCAGGTCTTTATTGATCAGGGATTGATCGGCAGCCGACCAATCAGTCAAATGCACTGATGCTTTGGCATCCTCATTAGCTTCAGTCAGATTTTTATACAGCCAATCTGCATAGAAAGGAGCAAAGAAAGACATCAATTGAGTCAAGCTGAGCAAGCATTCATACAAGGTTTCATAAGCCGCTTGCTTATCCGCATTCATGTCTCCTCTCCAAAATCGCTTTCTCGCCAATCGCACGTACCAGTTGGAAAGCTGATCCACGGTGAAGTTCATGATCGCTCGGGTCGCTCTCGTGGCATCGTAATTGTCCATGGCTTCCTCCACCTCAGCGATGAGGGATTGGAGCTTAGAGATGATCCATTGATCCAGTTCGGCTCGATTTTGTACCGCAATCGCCTTGGACTTGTCATAGACGAAGGCATCCAAATTGGCGTATAGCGCGAAGAAATTATAAGTATTTTGAAGGGTTCCAAAGAAACGACGCTGTACTTCCGTGACTCCGTCCAAGTTGAATTTCAAGTTGTCCCAAGGATTGGCATTGCTCAGCATGTACCAGCGCAAAGCATCCGGTCCGTATTCTTTCAGTGTTTTGAAGGGATCCACGGCATTGCCCAATCGCTTGGACATTTTGTTGCCGTTTTTGTCCAAAACCAGCCCGTTGGCAATCACATTTTTGAAGGCCACAGAGTCAAACAACATCACCGCAATGGCATGTAGCGTAAAGAACCAGCCTCGCGTTTGGTCCACTCCTTCGGCAATGTAATCTGCCGGATAATTGGCTTTGAAAATATCTTCGTTTTCAAATGGAAAATGCCACTGTGCATAAGGCATGGCTCCCGAATCAAACCAAACATCAATCAAATCCGGTTCTCGGAGCATTTTCTCTCCTTTTTCCGAAACCAAGATCACATCATCCACATAGGGACGGTGTAGGTCCAGTTCTTTGCCTTCGTAGGGAGACTTTTTCATAAAGCCGGCAGCAATAGACTTTTCTATTTCCGACTCCAGCTCTGCAATCGAACCAATACACTTCTCTTCGCTTCCGTCACTTGTTCTCCAGATGGGGAGTGGCGTACCCCAAAACCGGGAACGGCTGAGGTTCCAGTCCACCAGATTTTCCAGCCAGTTGCCAAATCGTCCCGTTCCAGTCGCCTCAGGCTTCCAGTTGATGGTTTTGTTCAGTTCGACCAGTCGGTCCTTGAATGCGGTCGTTTTGATAAACCAGCTCTCGAGCGGATAGTACAAAATAGGTTTGTCTGTACGCCAGCAGTGTGGGTAGTTGTGCTCGTACTTTTCGACCTTGAAGGCCTTATTTTCATTCTTGAGAATGATGGAAATGATGATGTCCGTGTTTTTAAAATCAGCAGCACCCTCATCATCATTGGTATAGTTTTTCACATAAAAATCATCTGCTCCAAATGTCTTGTGAGCGGTGATGCCATGCTCCTGCATTTTGGCGGCAAGATACTCTCCCACAACTGCCAGGAATTTTCCCTGCTTATCCACCACAGGGATATCATTGCCCAATTCATCTTTGACAAAAACCCCGGGCACATCGTTTTGAACCAATGTTCTAAAGTCATCTGCTCCAAAGGCTTTGGCCAAATGAACGATCCCCGTGCCGTCCTCAGTGGTCACATAATCCCCAGAAACTACCGTAAATGCAGGATGAGGAAGTCTCAATGCATCAATAGGGAATAATTGCTCGTATTCCCAACCCAGCATGTCTTTACCTTTAAACTCCTCGATCACCTTATAAGGGATGAGTTTGTCTCCTGCTTGGTAATCCTCCAGTTTCAGATCGGCGGCTTTTGGATTCAAGTAAGCACCCATTCGCGCTTTTGCCAGAATCACAGTTGCAGGCTCATGGGTGTAGGGGTTGAAGGTGTTGACCTTCACATAGTCCAAGTTTTCTCCGATAGCTAGGGCGGAATTGGAAGGCAAAGTCCAAGGCGTAGTCGTCCAAGCGAGGATGTAAGTGTTTTCCTGATTTTTCAGCTTGAACTGTGCTGTGATCGAGGTGTCTTTGACATCCTTGTAAGTTCCCGGCTGATTGAGTTCGTGAGAACTTAGCCCCGTTCCTGCGGCAGGAGAATAAGGCTGAATGGTATAGCCTTTGTATAAAAGATCCTTGTCGTAAAGCCGCTTGAGCAAGTGCCAAAGCGTCTCGATGTACTTGCTGTCAAAAGTAATGTAGGGATCATCAAGATCCACCCAATAGCCGATTTTCTCGGTCAAGTCATCCCATTCGTCTTTGAAGCGCATGACGGTTTCCCGGCACTTGCGGTTGTATTCCTCGACGGTGATTTTCTTTCCGATATCCTCCTTGGTGATGCCGAGCTCCTTTTCTACCTGCAATTCTACAGGAAGTCCATGCGTATCCCAACCTCCTTTTCGCTTCACTTGAAAACCTTTAAGGGTCTTGTATCGGCAGAAAATATCCTTGAGCGTCCGAGCCATCACGTGGTGGATACCTGGCGTGCCATTAGCTGAGGGAGGACCTTCGAAAAAGGTAAAAGTCTCAGCACCATCACGGTTGGCAACGGATTTTTCGAAGATTTTATTTTCTTTCCAATATTGAAGAACCGACTCTCCGATATGTGGAAAATCGACTTGTTTGAATTCCTGATACGTTTTCACAGTGTCCTTTTTTGAGGGATTAGGTGAAGAAAAAGGAGAAAAGCCAAGCATCCTCCTCAAAACAAGGCACAAAGATAGCAGAAAAGGGCCTTTTTGACAGGCTTATTTCAAAAAATGGTGATCGACCTTAAATCCCATTTGAATCCTCGACCAGTTTAGTTTTGACTTGGAGTTAAAAAATGAATTTAAGATGATTAATTATCACAGATAAATGGAATTAATACCTTGTCCTTGAACTATACAATAGTTTGATTTTCAGCAAATAAACTTTATTTTCATATTGTGTTTACCCAGTTGACATCTTGAATAAATCCAGCTTTGAATACCAAACTCTTTCCCCGCCTTCACCTTTGGCTGATTTTGCCATTTGTACTTACCCTTGCTGGATTTCATCAATACTGGATGGGATTCACTTCCATGCCCTTTTACTGGCATTTGCATGGAATCTCCGCTACGGCATGGTACCTGATTTTGATTGCCCAGCCCTGGATTTATCAGCATAGGTCCATCCATCTTCACCGAAAAGTGGGTATGATCGGTTTGGTCTTGGCTGGATTTGTGACCGCCTCGGGATTAAATATGGTCAAAGGAATGTTGACTAGAGAGGCTACTAGTCCGTTATTTGACTTTCGCTACAGCCTCTCCTTTTTGGATTCTCTATTTATCGGATTTTTTATGCTTTCGGTGATCTTGGCGGTGATGAATGCGAGAAATACGGCCTCTCATGCCCGATGGATGATCTCAACGGTTTTTTGGGTGCTTTCTCCGGCAATCGTGCGACTTTCTTTTGTCCCACTGCTGATGGTATTCCAGCCAGAGAGTTTCTCCGACCTGCCATTTGTCTGGTCGGATGTCTTTGTGGGCAATCAGATGCTGATTATACTGGTGCTTTTATTTTTGATTTTCAGGGATTTTCAAAAGGAAAAGAAAATCTATTCCTCCTATGTTTTGGTAACGCTCGTACAGGTTTTGGCTATTCCCATTCTCTTGTTTTTAAAAGATTCCCCTTGGTTGAGGGAATTGATGAACTCGGTGTTTTTGTGAGTTTGCCTCTAATTCAACTGATGGCCACATAGGTTTGGTGAAGTAGGGTCCATTTCTTCCCTTCTTTTCGATAGAGTTTCAAAATTACCCCACCACTTTCCATAGACATGACATTTTCAAATACCAACCCATAAATCTCCTCATTTTTTCCTTCCTGAATTAAGGGAAAGGACAATTGATAACCCGTTTTGGAAAGTTGGGCTTGGATCATTTTGGGTTTTACTTTTTTTGGCTTTTCGGTTTGCAGGGATTGCTCAAAAGCTCGAATCTGCTGCCCCGTAAATAAACTGTCCAGATTGAAGCTCTTGGTCGGATCTAGGATATCCCGCTCAAACGCGAGGGAAAATTCCCCATAGGTTCTAAACTTATCCTTAGGACTGTAAAACTCGGATCTGATGGATTTTATGCCATTTTCTCCTACCACTTGATTGAGTAGGGAGTATTCGAGCTCAGGCGGTTTGCTCTGAAACAAAAAAATAAAGCTTAGGACGATTAGAAAATTTTGCATCGAAAAGTCATTTATCTTTAGTTACTTATTCTGGTTTTACTTGCTAGAATCGATTGGAAAAATTAATCTAATAAACCAATTTGAGGAATTCAAGTAGATAGAATAAAGGTGGGGCATAATTAGCCTTACTCAATAGAAATCATAGTTTTATGTATTTTTTCCCAAAAACCCATTTCAATTCGTTTATATATGCAATAAATGGTTTCTCCTTCAAACGATTCAATGATTAATGCATATATTTCCCCACGTTCGCTTCTCAGGATAATTGGATTTGTAAAATAAAAAACACTAGTATTTGCTTGGTTAAATTTTACTTTCTTACAATTACTATCAATTTCTTTTCTTTTAATTTTATTACGGTTCTTCAAAGAAATTATACTATCTATTTTTTCTTCATAAGTATGCCCAATTAAACTATCCAAATCAAGATTTTGGTTAATTGCAAAGAGGTCTGCATAATCTGCTTTTTTAGGATTAAAGTCTTCATATTCAGCAAAACCGTGAGATTCCCATGAAATAAATCGATTATTTATAGTGCACCAATCTCTCTCTACTAGCAATTGACTGATCAAGGAATATTCTAAAGTTTGTGCAGTAACTTGTTGGGCAAATAATCCAAATGTCACCAAAACTAGCTTAAGTACTAGGTTGACCTTCTGCATAATTGCCCAGATTCAAGTATAATTGTTTCCATCGTTTTGGTAGAAAGCCATCCCTAAGTTGGGATAGCTTTTTTTTAGAGGCCTATCTTATAATTCTCCAGATAACAAAGCAAAGCATTTAAACTTCCAATGATCGTCTACTTCGAAATGGTAAATTTCAACCGCTTTGTAAGACTTCTCCCAAATAAATAAGAAACAATAAGAGTCTATTATTATGGGTTCAGAAATATGCAAACCACTTCTTTCACTAGGTTCCTTTAGCGGTTTAAGTCTCTTGGGTGACTTCTTTCTTTCATAAGGCTTGGTAAGAAATTCTTTTTTATTGAGACCTTCTATCGCTTCTTCTAAGGAGCCTTCATTAAATATACAAGTACCGATCCCAATATCGCTTTTGAATGTCAAAAATTCATTGATCCAAATTTCTGGATTTTTTGGCTGATAATAAACCTTTTCCTGCTTATCTGAATATTTGCCAAAGACATCATTTAAAAACTCGTATTGAGCACAAGATAATCCTTCACCATTATCAATATCCTGAGCATTTAATGATAAGGAGAAAATAAGGGAAACTAAAATCAAAATAAACTTACATATTATGCTAATTGCATTTCTTACCCTTTGCTTCATAGTTCCCGGATTTTTCTTTATCAAGTAAATTTAAAATATCGTCCCAAGAAGTGCCTGAAGGTAAATATGGCTTTGCCTCATCCATAAGCTGAGTGGGATTTTCCTTTTTTACTAGCCCTCCAAAAGCCATTTTATAGTAGTAATCAAATGGCAAACTTCCTCCTGTTGGTCCATATTTTTTATCCCAATTGTACAAAGATACGGCCATACCTAAAATAAAATCGGCCATGGCTGCATTATGTGTAGGATTCCAATCTTCATCATATTTTTCTAGAAACCTTACCATAATTTGTGAGTTTGGTATTTTGCTCGTTTCCTGCATAATGGTAAAAAGCCACCCAAAACTGGAATGGCTTTGTTTTTAAAGGTCAATACAATTCAAATTCAAGTGGAACTCCACATTCGTAATTCCATTTTCCCAATGTGTCTTTTTTTAGAACATGAACACTTTTTTGATCTAAACTTCTACTAAAAACAAAAGAATAATCGCCTATGCTTATTGGCTCAGAAAGAAAACTAGCTTTTGATCTTTTTTTTCTCTTCGAAGTTTTAATTTTAACCGAAAGTTTTTCCCTATTGATTTCTTTTTCTTCTAAGTCAAATACCTGATTTTTTAATTCAGATAAAGCTAGTTTAATGTCCGATTCTTTGAATGAACAAAAACCGACTCCTATATCTGAGTAATTATCTTCATTCCATAACGATTGCATCCAAGATTCAAATGGTATGGTATGATAATAAACATAAATGGTCTTTTCTTTTGCCTTTCTATAAGTACTTTCCAAGACTTTATATTGTTCCTCTGTCAACTCTGCCTTTCTTTGACCGAAGCTCTCATTTTGAAGTATTAAGAGAAAGACGAAGGATAAACATATTTTAATTACACTTCTCACCATTTGCATTATAATTTCCGGTCGCTTCGTTCTCTAATATTTTACTTATCTCACTCCAACTGCTTCCAGAAGGAATAAAGTCCTTTACTTCATCCAAAGGATCTTCAGTTCCGTCTTTCAAAAGTCCTCCAAATGCCATCTTGTAATAGTAGTCAAACCCTAAACTACCTCCTGTAGGTCCATACTTCTTATCCCAATTATAAAGAGATACTGCCATTCCAAGAATATATTGGCTCATTAATGCATGATGTGTATCAGGTAGATTCTCTGGATATTCTTTCCAATATTCATTCAGCAATTGTACCGTATTCATATCAGTTTGAATCTTTGCTTGTTTCACTAAATAAGCATGAACCGTTTCATGAATAATTGTTCTAGCGATACTCAGAGATGTTGCTTTTAGCAGATAATCGTTATTCAATGTTATGGTGATGATACCATTTACAATAGGAGAAGTAGATCCACCAGCCTTGGAACCTGTATTTCCATTCCGAATCCGATAGTCAAATTGTCCACTATTTTCAAACAGATCCAGCATTCCTGGGAAGATATCCAAGCTTCCCAAACCACTCATATCAGTCAAATATGCGCTCCCTTTAGATAGCTCTTTAAAAATGTCGGCAGCGCAGGGATTGGTCAGTTGATTGATAATGGTTGAGGGAGCGGGTATCGATGGTGGATCATAACTAGGTTCGTCTCTTGGTGGAACTGGCACCGGGTCATCACAGCATGTCGGTCTTTCATAGTCGTGATATTCTCCTCCTTCTCCAGAACCCCCATCCGGAGTATATCCTGTATCCCCAGAACAATAAGTTTTGGTCACATCTACTACTGTTCCGCCACCTTGATTATCAGGAATAAAAATAGATCGTTCTATTTCATGACAATCTCCTGCTATTTTGGCTTGATGGTTGGTAGAATTAATTGGGTGGTATTTAAAATGGTGGACCACTTCGCCCTCCTCAAAGGTAAACCCGATAAAGTGCCGCTCATCATAGGTCCAGATATCCACTATTCCTGACCAGTCATAAGGAATCCCATCGTAGCTGATCCCCTCAAAGTCTTCAATCGAGCCCTCTCCATCGGGATAGTACCTCGCTATCACTGGATCAAAACGCTCCTCTGTAGGATGCTTAACAAACATGATGTTCTGAATTACCAGTTCAGATGGGTTCCGATCCGGGAAGCTGTCTAGCATACTGGCAGGGAAGTATTTGGTTGCATTGGCCAAGCTTACTTCAAAGACCTCCCGTCCATCGGGAAAGTAGTAGTGATGGAATTGATCCCAATCGGGTTCTTTCTCGAAGAAGGGAAGGATCAATTCTTGCGACCCGGATCGGAGATTGCTGCCCCTCTCAGGCAATCGTAGCTTGGTTTTGTTTTGCTCAAACCAGTTTCGGACTTTGGCGAGCTGATCGCGTTCGCTCTGTTCCACTCGGGGACTTTCAGGTTCCTGTATGCATGAACTAAGCAGTAAACTAGCCAAGACAAAAGCGGTTAAAACTCTCAAAAATCCGTTTTTACCTGGATTTTTGTAATAGGGGGGGTAAAATTGTTTTTCATTAGATGAAAGAGTGTGTTGAAAACTGATTGATTCTCAATTGTATAAATCTATTCTATGAAATGCAAGATTTTTCAGTAAAAAAGTAGATTAAGAGAAGTTATTTCTTGAAATAATTATATTATGAAGAGTAAATAAAAATATCTAACCCGCTTCGATTAAGCTGTAAAAAAGAATTTTTTTTCATTTTGTTGCCAAAAATCGTATTTCGCCCTAAATGCCCAATCCTAAAAGCAAATGGTGTCTTTTCGATTAGCCTTGGACCCTTACTTCTTCATCAACCTGGCAATATAAAAACCGTCAAATCCACTTTCATGGGCCAACACCCGCTGCTCTTCGAGTAACTCAAATTCCTTTCCGGCTTCAGAATTCAAAAATTTCTGGATTTGTTTCTCATTTTCCGAAGGCAAAATGCTACAGGTCGCATAGACCATTTGCCCACCCTTTTTTAGCATGCTGGGATAGGATTGCAATATTTCCTGTTGGGTTTCCTGCACTTGGGCAATGGATTCGGGACTGAGTTTCCACTTGGTGTCGGGATTTCGGCGGAGTACACCCATCCCGGAGCAAGGCACATCAAGTAGCAGTCGATCTGCGGACTCTTTCAGTCGCTTGATAGTCTTGGAGCCCTCAATCACTTTCCGCTCAATGATGTCAATTCCGTTTCTTCTTGCCCGCAGTTTGGTTTGCTGAAGCTTCCATTCCCCCAGATCCATGGAGAGGATTTTTCCTTTGTTTTCCATCAAGGCTGCCAGATGCAGGGTTTTGCCTCCCGCACCGGCACAGGCATCGATGACGCGCATGCCCGGCTCCACGGCCAAAGCCGCTGCGACCAATTGGGAAGAGGCATCCTGCACCTCAAAAAGTCCCTCCTTAAATGCCGGGTTTCTGAAAATATTCTGTCTTTCCTCCAGAATCAAGGCATCTGGATAGCCTTTGACGATGTAAGTCCGAATACCATCTGCAGCCAAGCGGTTTTTAAGTTGCTCCCGGTTCATTTTTAAGGTATTCACTCGAAGCACCACTTCTGCCTCTTCATTGAGACTGTGGATTTCCGGCGCCCATTTATCGCCCAGTTCTTTTTCGCCCAACTCTTGCATCCAATCGGGAATCGACTCCAAGAGCGCCGGCTTTTCCAAGGCTTCGTAGCGGGTTTTCAGTTTTTCGGGATTGATCCGCGCAAATTCCTCCCAAGGCGGCAGCTCATTTCCCTGCATCAGCCAATAAGTACCAAAAAGATCCCAGTAGTCCTTTGAGGGGCTGAGGTAATTGATCAGTCTCCACCAGCGAACCATCTCGTAGGTGGTCTCTGCGATAAAAGAGCGGTCTCTCGCCCCCCATTTGGGATTGGATTTGAGGGTTCGCTCGATCACCTTGTCAGCGTATTGTCCCTCTTCAAAAATGGCTTCCAAGGCGGAATGAACCCCTCGGATGGTATTATTATGCAGCTTCATTCGATTCTATTTCTGCACAAAGGTAGGTTTTCTTTCCGAGTCTTTTGAATCCTCCAATCAAAAGGGCTTAAAGCTCAGGGAAAGCCGAACCCCTTCCCGTGCTACGGCCGAACCGAAATCATAACGATCCCCAAAATAGCCTTCGGCTAATAAATAGTTGGGATCATAAATAGTCAAGCCATTGGTCAAGCTGGGAACGCCTTTCAAGCTTTGCTTGCGAAACTCCAAAAAATTGGCTCGCAGACCCAAGTCCAGCTTTGGGGATAGTGACCAGGCAAAAGCCAAATCCAAGCCCGCTTTCCAGTTATTCTGCTCCACTCCCCTTACAATCGGTCCGGGGGCTATGCTGAGGCAATTCGGACAAGGCCACCAATACCAGTAGGAATAATCCGGGAAAATCTCCAATTGTCCATTAGTTCCACTTTCATTCATTCCATAAAAATTGATATTCAGCGAGGTTTTTTCACCTAAGCTGATCCGGCGCTGTATAAATGCACCAAAACCAATCAATTCGCTTTGTAGTCCAACTGGAATAGTCTCCGTCGTGTTGCCAATATAAATCGGGTTCCCATTCTCATCCGGCTGTGGACCGTAAATCTCTCTATATCGCTTCCCGTCTTCCTGCTGCTGATAGGTAGCGCTCGGGCCTCCCAACAGTCCAATGGCCCATTTTTCACCAATAGGTATGCCTACAAATAACCTAGCACTTCCAAATCGATTTTTTTCAGGAGCAAAAAATTGGGGATAGCTCAGGGACTTTTCCCAATAAGTACCGTCGAGCTCAAAGAATACACTGCGTTTTTCCTGAGCATAAGAAATGAAAGGAAGAAGCAAAATCCAGGTTAGTAAAATTAGTTTTTTCATGTGTTTATAATTTGTTTCTTTTTCATTTTTAGGTAAAGGAATAAAAAGGCTCTAGATGATTTATAGTGGGTAACTGGAAACTGATTTAGGGAAAGTATCTATTTTAGTTTCATGAACAGCAATCAGATTTTTGAGATGGCCCTAGGTCTAGAGAAGCCATGGCATGTAAAGGAGATAATAATGACAAAGCCTGAGGCTGGGCACCACGGCCAGATCGATATATATCTTGACTTCGAGAAGGGTTTTAAATTCCCGAACGGGAAGACCCATGATACGGTCGAAAGGACCTGGCAGCATCTCAATTTTTTCCAACATAAATGTTTCCTTCATGCACGGGTTCCCAGAGTACAAACAGCTGATG
>NZ_FNAC01000010.1 GCF_900101705.1 Algoriphagus faecimaris
AAGCAAAATTTCGAACTGGGTTATTTTTTCTCGGACAGCCAGGAAGGGATCAAAACACAGGTTTGGATGGTATTAATTGCCAATCTAATATTCACCGTGATTCACAAGCGGATCAAAGAAGCCGAGCAGTTCACCACCTTGGTGTCCATGGCCAGAGCCAACTTGATCTCCTATGTCTGCTTCCAGACCATCCTAAAAACCAACTGCCTGGTAGCAGAAGAACGAAATCTGGAAATAATACAATTGGACATCTTTGAAAGTGAGCAGGGGGGTGTTTTGAGAAAAAAAGAAAAATCACCCTAAATAGCCTGGAAACCCACTATTTTCCAACTTCAAAAAGTTACTCGGATGACAGTAATTGAAATTAATAATAAGTAAAATAAATTATACTTCCAAAATTTTAAAAATTTAAATTTTTGGAAAATATTCGAAGTTGTTAGGTGATTTCATCCTGTGGAAGTTCCAAAAATTAGGCTATTTCTTTTTCTTTACAGTTTACGTAAGTTTTCACTCAATAACGGAGATTTACCTTCATCCCAAAATAGAAATTTCGGGTCGGTGCCGGCTGATAAAATCGCCCTCCAAAAGGATTCAGATCATTCCCCAATGAGTAGCTTTCATTCAGCAAATTGTCCACCCCAGAATAGATTTCCAAATCTGTTCTCTTTCCGGCTTGCTGAATAAACCCGAACCGAATCCCGATCAAATTATACGAATCCTGATAGACGGTATTGGCATCATTGAGCGGGATTTCGTCGGTAAATTGATGGGTGATATTGAGGTATGTTGAACCAGAAAACCTTGCATCCAGCGTGTTTACCAGTGTATTTGGTGCTACTCCGGTCAGGTCATTTCCTGAGAAATCATTTTCACGCTGTCGATAGTCTTTAAATGTGAAATAATGTCCCGTAAAGGCTGAGCCCATTTTCAGATTTCGCACAAAGCCCGCTGCGTTTTGGATGAAAGTATAATCAACAGCTGCCTCGATTCCCATTTGATCCGTGGAGCCCGCATTGCGGAAAAGCACTACCCCCTGCTCATTGGTGAAGGTGGTGATGGTTTCGTTTAGCCGGAAATAAAATGCAGTCAAATCCACATTAAGTTGATTTTTTCCCAGTCGGTATCCTAGTTCGTAATTAGTTCCTCGCTCAGCCTCCAAATCCAGATTCAAGCTTCCCTCGTTGGTTCGGACTTCATCAATAGTCGGCGGAGAAAAGCCACTACTCACCGAAGCGCGCAATGCTGAAAACTCATTCAAACTGTAATTCACTGCAAGTCTTGGGATCAACAACGGATCAAATCTTCGTGTTTGAACTCCCGTGGCCCCACCACTCGCATCGATTTGTCTGTCGATTTCAAAGGAAGAAAAGTTTTGACTTAATCCCAGTGTAATCAAAAACTGGTCGGTGAGTTCCCATTCTGCCTGCTGAAACAAAAAGCCTTGAGTGGCTTTTAATTTATCGGTAAATCGAACCGTATCCGCCACTCCATCTCGATTGCCAAAATTCTGCGCATCGGTCAGGCTTTGCTGAAATTCTCCTCCTGCAATCAGACGAAAAGGTCTTCCTGCCAAATCCCAATCAAAGGTGAAGCGGGATCTTCCCCCATAGCCGAAGCCCAATTCCTTTTTATAATCCAGAATAAAGGGATTTTCAAAGTCATTGGTATTCAGATACAGTGTCGTATTGTTTTCAATTTTCTCTGAAATCTGATATAAATGCCCAAAGGTGACCAAAATAGACTGCTGAGAAATGGAACTGTTCTGATTGACCGAACCTGGGCGAGCTTGGGTTGGGTCTTCCGCCAACTGATCGGCATTAAGTGCCCCTGGAATCTGATAATCTAAATCTGAAACCAAAATTTGCGTGCGGAGTTCCTGCTTTTCATTTATCGGGAAAAATCCGCCCAACTGAAACACTCTTCGCTTCATTGCCGAATGCTCCCGATAGCCATCACTTTCTTGGGTTACCAAAGCCGCTTCAATTCCTCCCTTTCCGATGGGCTGAGAGATTGCTAATCTACCTCGACTGAGCCCAAATGAACCCGAAGCAAATTCAGAGGTAGCATTTCTAACGCTGGGATTGGCTGCATTTTTTAAATTGATCACACCTCCGTTTCCTGCACCATAGATACTTCCCGATGGTCCTTTGATCACTTCAGCTGTCCGGATATTGCTTAAGTCCAGCAGGTTCAGTGCCGTCGTCCCATCCGGGGCAGTGATGGGCACCTCATTCCAATACACTTTGACATTTCTGACCCCAAATGGAGCCCGAAGCGAACTCCCACGGATAGAAACTCGATAGCTTGCCGGTGCTCGTTCTTCGATGCGGATTCCCGGTTTGGTATTGAAAGAGCTGACGATGGAAGTTTCATTAAAACGATTAAAATCCTGCTCGCCGATCAAACTGATGGAGGCAGATTGCTGAAGAAGCGGGCGATCCGTTTCAAAGGCATTGACAGTAACGCCGGAGAGCGAGACGCTAAGCGGGAAAAGATAAATCTCAGTGTTGCTTGACCGGATTTCTTGTTCTACAGAAGCATATCCTTCCTTGAAAAACAGCGCTTTAAAATTACCCTCATCGGGTATCGAAGCCAAACCATTTTGATCAGAAAAATACTCCTGATCACCGACTCGAACTACTACTTCCGAAAGGGGTTTAAAGCTGATTCCATCCTGAATGAGAATTTTACTTTGAGAGAAGACTTCTAGACTGGGCAATAAGACCAAAAACAGTAGTAACTTTTTCATACCCCGAAAATACATGCTTTCTGCTGTTTTGTTTTGAACTCTTTGATTGATGGGCAATTTTATGCCGATGCATGGTCATTTTTTCCTTTTCAAAACCAGTCATTTTTCATAGAATGCAGCTTCAAATCCGCACCATGAAAAAGCTCATTCCCCTTTCCTTTTTGTATTTATTTACCTTCTGTCAAGAAAAGCCTGCTCCGCCCGAACCGGTTTTTCCCATTCCACACGAGCGACAGATTGCCTGGCAGCAACTCGAATTTTATGGCTTTGTCCATTTCAATATGAACACTTTTTCGGATCGGGAGTGGGGCTTTGGGGATGAAAAGCCCCAGCAGTTTAATCCCAGTGCGCTCGATGCCCGACAGTGGGCAAGAATTGCAAAAGAAGCTGGTATGAAAGGCTTGATCATCACTGCCAAGCATCATGATGGCTTTGTGCTTTGGCCCTCGGAGTACACCGAGCACTCGGTTAAAAACAGTCCTTGGCGGGATGGAAAAGGGGATTTGATTCAGGAATTTGTGGATGCCTGCCGAGAATATGGATTGAAAGTTGGGATATATTACTCTCCCTGGGACAGGAATCATCCGGACTATGGAAAGCCTGAATACATCACCTACATGCGGAACCAATTGCGGGAACTGCTAAGCAATTATGGGGAAATATTCGAGGTTTGGTTTGATGGTGCCAATGGAGGAGACGGCTGGTACGGGGGTGCCAACGAAGAACGAAAAGTGGACAAACTGACCTACTACGATTGGGAAAATACCCATGCTTTGGTCAGAGAGCTTCAACCCCATGCCATGCTATTTTCGGATGCAGGACCGGATGTACGCTGGGTGGGCAATGAGCATGGTTTTGCTTACGAAACCACCTGGTCTAATCTGATGCGGGATTCGGTTTATGCCGGTATGCCGGAGTTTTCTGAAAAATGGGCAACCGGTCAAGAAAATGGTACGCACTGGGTGCCGGTAGAATCTGATGTAAGTATTCGTCCGGGCTGGTATTACCATCGCTATGAAGATCACAAGGTGAAAAGCCTTCCCGAGCTGATGGAAATTTACTACAAAAGCATCGGGAGAAATTCTTCTCTTCTGATCAATTTTCCGGTGGATACCCGAGGACTCATCCATGAAAATGACGAAAAAGCCATCCTGAAAATGGCCGAAAAAATCCGGGAAGATTTTGCCGATAATTTAGTCAAAAGCGCTAAGATTTCTGCAAATACCGAACGCGGAACCGGATATGAAGCGGAGCTGGCAGCAGATGGAGATTCTGAAACTTATTGGACTGTTCCGGATGGAGAAGAAGGGGCATTTTTGGAAGTCGATTTTGGGAAAGAAGTTAGTTTCAACCGACTGCTTTTGCAGGAATACACTCCCTTGGGTCAGCGGGTGAAGGCATTTTCTTTGAAAAAAGAGGTCAATGGAAGCTGGGAAAAAATTGCTGAGGGAACTACGGTGGGCTATAAGCGAATTCTACTATTTGCGGATCAGCAAGCCAGTAAAATTAGAATTGTGTTTGAGGAAGGTAAAGCGATTCCGGTGATTGCTGAGATTGGGGTTTTCAATGCTCCAAAATTGCTTTTGGCTCCGGAAATTTCTCGCGACAAATCGGGAATGGTTACGCTAACTGCTCCCGATGAGGGACTTGAAATCTGGTACGGATTGGATGACTCCGAACCATCGCAACATTATTCTGAGCCCTTTATGGTCGATAAATCAAGTACGCTTAGGGTCGTTTCCATAGATGCAAAAACCGGAAACCAAAGTGAGGTTATGCAGAAGGAGTTAGAGTTGGCAAAAGAGAAGTGGAGAAGTGAAGCAGAACGGGCCATCGATGAAAACCCGGGCACTTATTTTACGGTCCAAAACAATGAACTTGTGGTGGATTTGGGCGAAAAAATTCAGCTCACTGGATTCACCTATTTTCCTATGCAGGCCCGGTATCCCAGTGGACATATTACCCGCTATTCATTCGAGATCAGCCTAGACGGAAAGAATTGGGAGCCCGTTTCCGAAGGTGAATTTTCCAATGTGGCCAATAGCCCTATTGAGCAGTTTATTCGCTTTGAAGCCAAGGAAGCCAAGTTGATCAAGTTAAAAGCCTTGCAAACCTCAGATGGAAATGCGGCGACGGTGGGGGAAATTGGGGTTCTGACTAATTAACCCTTTGTTTCTACCCAAAAATTTAATCTTAAACCGATTAAAATGGATTCTTTCCGATCGGCTTGTTGAGCTGGGATTTTGAATGAAAAATCCCTACTTTTTGAGTCAATTGCTTTAAAACCCAACAACCAAATGAATAGACGACACGCACTGCGGCATATCGCCCTGATATCGGGAGGGCTCGCCCTGATTCCCTCCTGTGATTTCAGTTCGGATGATATCCTCGCCGCTTACGAAAAATTAAAGGTCACTACCTCTGAAAAAGACCTTCTGGGGGTAGTCTCTGACACCATCATTCCCTCTGGAGAAATCAGAGGAGCCTTAGAAATCGCTGTCCCTGATTTCATTCTCGTAATGGTCAATGACTGCATGGAAGAATCCACTCAAGCCCGATTTATGAATGGATTACGGGGATTTCCAGGTTTTGCAGGAAAGAGTTTCTCCAAGCTTTCCTCTAAGGAAAGAGAAGAAAAAGTACTAGAAGGATTACGCTTAGAAGGTGAAAATGCACCGGAAGATCAACAATTGAAAGACGTGAATTTTTTCCTCGCGACTACCAAGCGACTCACCATCCAAGGTTATATGGCTTCCGAATACATCCAAACCGAGGTGATTCCTTACTCACTCATTCCCGGTGCCTATCAAGGGAAAGTATTAATCGCAGACATCCAAAAACCACGAATCAATGGCTAATCTGAATCTCAGAAGCAAAGAAGAACGAACTTATCAAGCTATAGTCATCGGTTCCGGTATCAGTGGGGCATGGGCCGCCAAAGAATTTTGTGACTTGGGTGTCAAAACCTTAATGCTCGAGCGGGGTAGAAATGTCGAGCACATAAAGGACTACCCGACGACCAATATGCTTCCTTATGAATTTGAACACCGAGGACAGATTCCTGAGGATATCAAAAAAGAAAATCCGGTCATCAGCCGTTGTTATGCTTTTCGGGAGGATGCCATGCATTTTTTTGTAAAAGACACGGAGCATCCTTATGTGCAGGAAAAGCCATTTGACTGGATTCGAGGCTATCAGGTAGGAGGAAAATCCCTGCTTTGGGCGAGACAGGTACAGCGCTGGTCAGACTTTGACTTTGAAGGGCCCGCTCGTGATGGTTTTGCGGTAGATTGGCCGATTCGATACAAGGATCTGGAAAAATGGTACAGCCATGTGGAGAAATTTTCTGGGGTCTCTGGAAATAGAGATGGTTTGGCCACACTTCCGGATGGAGAGTTTTTGCCTGGATATGAATTGAATGTAGTCGAAAAGTACTTTGCCGAACAGCTGAAAAAGAATTACGGCGGAGAGCGGCACATGATTTCTGCCCGTTGTGCTCATATCAATGGAAATTTGGACTTTTTTGCGCAACAAGGTCGAGCGCAATGCCAGAATCGAAATCTCTGTCAGCGGGGCTGTCCTTTCGGGGGATATTTCAGTTCCAATTCATCGACCATTCCTTGGGCTTTAAAGACAGGAAACCTCACCCTAAGACCAGATGCTGTCGTGCATTCCATCATTTATGATGAGGAAAAGGGCAAAGCTACCGGCGTGAGAATCATCGATCGCTTCACCAAGGAGATGGAGGAATTTTATGCCGATGTGATCTTTGTGAACGCAGCTGCTTTGAATACCAATGCCATTTTACTGAACTCTACCTCCAGCCGATTCCCGAATGGGCTTGGCAATGACAATGGACTGCTTGGAAAATATGTAGCCTTTCACAATTACCGCGCTCGTGTTTCTGGGGAATATGAGGGTTTTGATGAATACACTACCGCTGGAGGGCGTCCGACGAGTGGCTATTTCCCGAGATTCCGAAACGTGTACAAGCAAGAAACAGACTTTCTACGAGGCTATGCCGCTGGTTTCTCAGCCGGAAGAGGTGCTCGAGCTAACACAGAAGGAGTTGGCATGGAACTGAAAAACAATTTGCTTAACCCAGACCAATACGGCCCATGGTATGTGGGTTCGCATATGATGGGAGAGACTATTCCAAAAGAAAGCAACTACGTCGCCCTTGATCCCAATCTCAAAGATGAGTGGGGCATGCCGCAGCTTAAAATATCCGTGGATTACGATGACAATGATGAAAAAATGGTCAAAGACTACATCGAGCAGATGACGGAGATGTTTACCAAGGCCGGCTTTACTAATATCCGATCCAGTGACAGCAAGCAGGCACCTGGCTTAGATATCCATGAGATGGGTGGAGTACGAATGGGCAATGACCCCAAAACCTCCTTACTCAATGCCCATCATCAGCTGCATGCCGTGCCCAATGTCTATGTGACCGACGGCGCATCGATGACTTCCACTTCGACTCAAAATCCCTCGCTGACCTATATGGCCTTTGCAGCAAGAGCGGCGCATCATGCAGTGGCGGAGAGTAAGAAATAAAGGAAGAAGTCTAAAATCAAAAGTCTGAAAAAAGCCCAAGTCGAGAGATTTGGGTTTTTCTCTTTGTTCCAACTCAAACTTGATCCATCAATTTCCCTCCCTTCCTCCCCCAAATCAATAAGTTTCCTTAATTTTGCGCCCTATGGCAAAGACAGTAACACCGGCGGAAAACGCCCAACTGAAAGATATAATTGCCCATGCCAAGGAGTATGGCTTTGTGTACCCGAGTTCGGAAATCTACGACGGCCTGCAGGCGGTCTATGACTATGGGGCTTATGGGGTTGAGTTGAAGAACAATCTAAAGCGACTCTGGTGGGAAACCATGACCCGTGTACACGAAAATATCGTGGGAATCGATGCGGCGATTTTTATGCATCCTACGACTTGGAAAGCTTCCGGTCACGTGGATTCTTTCAATGATCCCATGATCGATAATAAGGACAGCAAAAAGCGCTACCGTGCCGATGTCTTGGTGGAGGAGCATGCTGCCAAGTTGGAAAAAGAGGGAAAAGAAGAAGAAGCAAAGCAACTCACTGCAGCTTTAGCCCGACTACTTGAAGCGGAAGACTTGGCTGGAGTTCGGGACTTGATCGTGAATACGGGAATTGCCTGTCCGATTAGTGGCACGACCAACTGGACCGATGTTCGTCAGTTTAACTTGATGTTTTCTACTCAAGTGGGTTCAGTGGCCGAAGATGCCTCTACCATTTACCTACGCCCAGAAACTGCGCAGGGGATTTTTGTGAATTTTTTGAATGTGCAGAAGACAGCCCGGATGAAAGTTCCTTTTGGCATCGCCCAAATCGGAAAAGCCTTCCGAAATGAAATCGTAGCCCGTCAGTTTATCTTCCGAATGCGGGAATTTGAGCAGATGGAGATGCAGTTTTTTGTACGTCCTGGTACCGAACTCGATTGGTACAAGCAATGGTCAGAAACTCGGATGAACTGGCACTTGGCCTTGGGTACGCCTGCGGAAAAACTGAGAAAGCATGACCATGAGAAATTGGCGCACTATGCCAATGCGGCTATGGATATTGAATATGAATTCCCATTTGGTTTCAAAGAAGTGGAAGGAATTCACTCCCGAACAGACTTTGATCTGAAGTCACATCAGGAATTCTCGAAGAAGAAGCAGCAGTACTTCGACCCGGAAGTCAATCAAAATTACATCCCTTACGTGATCGAAACCTCCATCGGAGCAGATCGATTATTCTTGCTGACACTATGCAATGCCTTTACCGAGGAAAAATCAGAGGAGAAAAGCAGAACCTATTTGAAATTCCACCCGGCAATCGCTCCGGTGAAGGCAGCGATTTTGCCTTTGACCAAAAAGGACGGGCTACCGGAAAAGGCCAAGGAAATCGTGGACCTGCTCAAGTACGATTTCAACATTATCTATGAAGATGCAGCCTCTATCGGAAAGCGCTATGCGAGACAAGATTTGATCGGAACGCCATTCTGTATCGCAGTGGATCATCAGACTTTGGAGGACAATACGGTAACCATCCGTCATCGGGATACCACCGAGCAGGAGAGAGTTTCCATCTCTGAGTTGCATGGAAGAATCGCTGAGGCAACGAGCTTTAGACGAATTTTTGAGAAGATTTGATAGTGTCTTTAGCTGTTAGTGTAGACACTAACAGCGGCAGATATGTACGATGACCGTTGGAAAAAGCCTTGAGATTTAATTTCTCAAGGCTTTTTTTCTGCCTAAATGAGTGGTCTTTACTCGCGCAAAATTTCCGCATGGCATCAAGGCTTTATCCGTCGGGTTTTCAATCGATCGGATTAGCTGCCACACCCTCAAAAGTCATTTGGATGGGCTTGATCGTCCCATCTTCGTTGAATTCCATCACATCAATGCATGTCACCCGATGATCCCGGTCTTCATTGGGAATAGGGCGTCGATGATAGACCATGTACCAATCATCCGAACCGGGCTTCTGAATGGCGGAATTGTGTCCCGCTCCAGTAGCGATGCTGTCCTTTTCCAAGATCGTTCCGATCCGCTCAAAGGGTCCTTTCGGTTTATCAGCCATCGCATAGGCCACTTTGTAGCTCTCATTGGTCCAGCCTCCTTCGGACCACATTAGGTAGTAGATGTTATTTCTCAAAAACATGAAAGGCCCTTCCACATAGCCCTCGGGGGTGATTTCGTGAAAAAGCTCCCCATCTTCCCAAGGCTCAAATCCCGTAAAATCCGCATTGAGTTTTCCCAGATTACAATGTCCCCAACCACCGTAAAAAAAGTAGTGGGTTCCGTCCACATCTTTAAACACAAATTGATCAATCGGCTGCGCGCCATGATAAAAATCCGATAGCAGCGGCTCGCCCAAGTAATCCTGAAATGGCCCGTCGGGATTGTACGCTACGGCAATTCCTATTCCTCCAAAGTGATTGATGTCATTATTGGGATCGTAGCCCGGCCGTTCGGGGGTTTGGATATCATTTGCCGAGAAAAAGAGAAAGTATTTTCCATCCTTCTCGATGGCAGCGGGTGCCCACATCGCTTGTCGGGCCCATTTGATCGCGGCGGTATCGAGAATCCGTTCATGCTTTTCCCAAGTCACCAGGTCTTTGGACGAAAAAGCATCAAAATGGAGCTGATCCTCATATCGTGCCGAATAGGTAGGATAAATCCAATACTCATCCCCAAAAACCACGCCCTCTGGATCGGCATACCATCCTTCGAAAATGGGATTTCCGGAGCGTTTTGGAGGGGAATCCTGAGTTTCTGTTTTAGGAGAGCAGGCCAGTGTGAAAATTAGGAAAAAGGAGAAGAGACTTGATTTCATAGCTGAATAGGTTGGATGCTTAAAAATAATAGAAATGAATTGGGAAAAGGAAACTCTGGCGGACATTGCTGTTCAGTATTCCTTACTGTTAAAGATTTGCAATTTTGAACTTTGAGGACTGTTTAAAATCTCACTTTTATTATTAATCGAGTTTATATCGGATTAAAAATCCTACGATAAGACCTCGGAATTGTAAATTCCGATAAGCATAGGCATAAAAAAATCCCCCTTCGGTGAGGAAGAGGGAGGTTTTTGAATTTACTTTTATATTACTCTTCTGTCTCGCAAGTCTGAACATCCAAATGAATCAGATAATATCGATCGCTATTGGTATCGATAACTAGACTTGTTCCCTTATTTGGAGCGTCGCCTGGTTTTGGTCTACCTGCAGTTGGTAATTCATCATCAGCATAACTGTACCACTTAACCGACTCATCTTCTCCCTCTGAAAGTGAATAGTCTGAATCCAAAGAAATGGTAATCGTACCTTCGATTTCATCATAGGTTGCAGATCCGATTATATTTTCATTTTCATATACATTTTGAGTAGCATCTCCTTCGATATCAAAAGCATACCACCAAGCGTTGTTGAATCCTTCTCCTGGTTTGCCACTATTTTCACCCTCGAGATTTCCTACATATCCAGTTTCTTTAACTATAACGCACTCTACAGAACAAACCTCAAAAAGTGAATAAGTCTCAATCCAAGCAATACCATTTCCTCCACCTTCTTGAATAACATAGAAATCTACCACATCACAAGCCATCCAGCCATCAGGTAATGGGATGCTATGAGAAACTGTACTTCCAAAAGGTACTTCTTCTATCAATAATAAGTCACCATCAATGGCAATAGTGATATCTGCCTTAGCATTAAAATTGCCGCTAAGCTTGTTATAATCTACTTCAACCACAAAATCTGTTTCCGTGTTGTAAGCCCTGTAGGTAACCTCTTTGGTATTAATATTATTTCCACCTCCAGAGGATTCCGTTGCAGTACCACTTTTCACAAAATAATCCTCACTGCCAGGCACAATGCAGTCAATACTACAATCCGCTTCATCGTATTCTCTAAAATTCTCTCCACCACCCAAAGGCGTCAATACAAACCCGCCGTCTTTATCGACTTTGGCTTGTTCCAGTTGCAAATCTTCATTTTCGTAGCTAGCCATTTGGCTACATGCGCCGAGTAAAAGCCCTGAGATCACTAACCCCAAAAAGCTTGATGTAAAAGTTTTTTTCATGAGTTGTATAAGTTTTTTATATGTAATAATAAATGTTTTTAACATACAAAAAAATGTTTTTGAAAAATATTTTGAGTAAAATTACTCAATTGTCCCACAGCGTTCTTTAGACGGTATTTCCTTAAAATCAAGAACTTATCATTCCTAGATTTTTAATACGCTCGAATTATCCAAATAAACCCAACTTCTCCTGCAAATTCCTAGTTTAGTAGCAAAGTTATGCCTCATGTCACAAGATGCTATAGTCATTGGTTCTGGTATAGCGGGTCTTGCCTCCGCTATTCGATTAAAGGTAAAAGGATATCAAGTCGATGTCTTTGAAGCCAACTCCTATCCGGGAGGAAAGCTTTCTGAAATCACATTGAACGGCTATCGTTTTGATGCCGGACCGTCACTTTTTACACTACCTGAGCAGGTGGAAGAACTTTTTCGCCTTGCCGGTAGGAAGGCCGAGGAGCATTTTGAGTATGAAAAATTGGAGGTTGCCTGCCACTATTTCTGGGAAGATGGTAAGCAGTTGAAAGCCTGGGCGGATATCAATCGTTTTGCTGAAGAGGTGGAAACCAAATTGGGCGAACCTGCGCAAAATGTGCGTGAGGCTTTGCGGAGCTCTGCCTTCATTTATGAGCATTTGGCACCGCTGTTTATGCACAGATCCCTCCATCAAGTCAGTACTTGGACCAATGCCCAAGCGATGAAGTCTTATCTGAAAATGGGGAAGTTGGGGATTTTCTCCACCATGCATGAAGCCAATAAGCAGCGTTTTTCCAATCCTAAGATGGTTCAGCTTTTCAACCGATACGCTACCTATAATGGTTCGGACCCATATCAGACTCCTGCTACGCTGAATATCATTCCTCACTTGGAATTTAATATCGGGGCCTACTTTCCCAAAAAAGGCATGCACGAGATCACGCAGAGCCTCTACAAACTGGCAGAAGAACTCGGGGTCAAATTCCATTTCAATTCCAAAGTGGAGGAAATCCTGGTAGAAAAAGGCAAGGCCATAGGGATTAAAGTACAAGAGGATATCTTTCTCGCAGACCTTGTCGTCAATAACATGGACATGGTCAATGCCTACAAGAGCATTTTGCGTAAGCAAAAGCAACCTAAAAAGCTGTTGGATCAACCGAAATCAAGCTCAGCGCTGATTTTCTATTGGGGGGTAAAAAAGGAATTCAAGGAGCTAGGCCTTCATAACATTTTCTTTTCGGAAGATTACAAAACAGAATTTGAGCATATTTTTAAGAAAGGCAGCATCTATGATGACCCCACGGTTTATATTAACATCACTTCCACACATAAGCCCGATGATGCGCCTAAAGGCTGTATGAATTGGTTTACCATGATAAATGTGCCTAATAATCAGGGACAGGATTGGGATCAGATGATTGCCGAGGCGAGAAAAACCATCATCGATAAAGTCAACCGGGTGCTGAAAACCGATTTGGAGCCTTTGATCGAAGTGGAGGAAATTTTGGAGCCAAGAACGATCGAGTCCAAAACCTCCAGTGCGAATGGGGCGCTATACGGCAATAGTTCCAATAATCGTTTTGCGGCTTTTCTCCGGCATGCCAATTACTCCTCCGATATCAAAAACCTCTATTTCTGCGGCGGCTCCGTTCATCCGGGAGGGGGAATTCCGCTTTCCTTGCTTTCAGCAAAGATTATGATGGGTTTTGTGGGGGATTAAAAATTGGGCTGAGAAGGGTTATAAGATGGAAAGGTTACAAAGTTCTATTTTTGAAAACAAAGATTGAATCCAGTTAGCCGCTCGTAAATCGTACTTCGAAATTCTTAAATCACAAAAGTGAATCTATTGCCTCCTGCACCAAATCCTGCTCAAATCCACGCTGCATCAGATAGCCGATGACTTTAAATCGTTTCTTGTACAGGTCGGACTCTTTGGTTTTTTCCCACTTCTTTTCGGTCTCAGTCAGCAAGGTATCATAGTATTCTTCCGGGTCGATTTCAGTTAGCGCTTTACGAATCAATGATTCAGGAATCTGACGCATTTTCAATTCCTGTCGGATCCGGTTTCTCCCCCATTTTTTCATCCTAAACTTGCCTCGAGCAAAGGCTGGAGCAAAGCGCTCTTCATCCAAGAATTTTTCTGCAATTAAAAAATCAATCAATTCCTCCTTGTCATCCTCCTTGACTCCTTTCTCGTACATTTTCCGACTCACTTCCCAAATGCAGCGCTCCTGATAGGCGCAGAAAGCCTGCAGCTTTTCCTTCGCCTCCTCAAAGGACCAGGGCTTTTTTTGGTGCTCATGTGGGTATTTTTTTCCCCAACCAGACATTTTGCTTAATTTTAGAAGAAATTTTACCTTTTAGTTTTCTCAAACCTAACAAAATTTTAAAAGCAAATGCGTAAGAAAATCATAGCCGGCAACTGGAAAATGAACATGACTTTCGATGAAGGTCAGAAATTGACTTCCGAGATCGTCAACATGTTCAAAGATGAAAATATAACTGATGTACAGCTTGTACTCAACCCTCCTTTTCCACACTTACACCCTGTTAAAAAGTTGATAGGAGATACAAAAAACGTGTTTTTGGGAGCTCAAAATTGTTCGGACAAAGAGTCAGGTGCTTATACCGGTGAGGTTTCAGCTAAGATTTTGGCATCTTTTGGGGTGACTCATGTGATTTTAGGTCATTCGGAGCGCCGGGAATATTTCAAAGAAGATAATTCCCTGCTAACAGAAAAGGTAAAGCAGGTATTGGCAAATGGACTGACCCCGATTTTCTGCTGCGGGGAATCCTTGGAGATCCGCGAGGCAGGAACCCATGAGCCCAATGTGAAATTTCAGTTGACTGACAGTCTTTTTGGACTTACTGCTGAGGAAATAGCCAAAGTCGTCATTGCTTACGAACCGATTTGGGCGATAGGAACGGGGAAAACAGCAAGCTCTGATGAAGCGCAGCAAATGCATCAAACCTTGAGAAAGCATATTGCTTCTAAATATGGACAAGAAGTGGCCGATTCGATTTCTATTCTTTATGGGGGAAGTATGAATGCAGGAAATGCTGCCGACCTGCTCTCCAAACCTGATGTAGACGGAGGCCTAATCGGCGGGGCGTCATTGAAGTCAAGAGACTTCATCACCATCGCCAAATCATATTAATTGATCTCAATGGATTACCTAGAATTAAAGATTACCTGCCGGGAAGAATTCCGGGAGATCCTCATAGCCGAGCTTTCTGAGATCGGCTATGATTCTTTTTTAGAAACCGAAGAAGGTTTTGATACTTACTCCGAGATCGACTCTTTTGATCGGGAAGCTTTTGATGAAATCATCCATCGCTATCAAGAGGCTGCTGCCATCAGCTTGAAAGAAAATAGGGTGCAAAAAACCAACTGGAACGAAGAGTGGGAAAAAAATTACGATCCTATCGCTGTCGATGATTTGGTCTATGTGCGAGCTTCTTTTCATCCATCTCAGGAGGGATTTCAACATGAAATTGTTATCAATCCCAAAATGTCTTTTGGCACGGGTCATCATGCGACTACTTTTCAGATGCTGAGACTTCAGGGTCGAATTGACCATAAAGGAAAACGCGTGCTGGATGTTGGCTCGGGGACGGGAATTTTAGCAATTATGGCCCATTTGCTTGGCGCTGATGAAGTTCAGGCTTTTGATATCGACGATTGGTGCGTGGACAATGGTAATGAAAACTTTGCTTTGAATAGCCTGCCAATCCAAATGGGTCTGGGGACTATTCGTTCAGTGCAACCAAAAGGGCCTTTTGATATTATTTTGGCGAATATCAATAAAAACGTTTTACTCGATGAATTGGAGATTTATGCAAGTTTGCTGAAAGAGGGGGGCTATTTACTCCTTAGCGGCTTTTATACCGAGGATATTCAAGATTTGACTGACCATTGCAAGTCCTTGGATTTGGATCTTCTTTCTCAGGAAAGTAAGGATAATTGGGCAGCCTTGGTTATGAAAAAAAGCTAATCATGCAGGAATTAGGTATTTATGCAGTACTTTTTATTTTGCTCATAGGGCATACCCTACTCGCAGGGAAAATGTATCGAAAAGTACATGATGACACCAGTCTTTCGCTTAGAGAAAAAAACGACTGGAAACTCAAAGCCCTGATTTTTCCAGGCTATTTTTGGTTCAAATACAAGAAGCTAAGTCGGTAAGTTCAAAGTACTCAGCATTGTGGACGTGTAAAGACTATTAATTCTTGCTTTTGAGAGATAATTCCATGAGACTTCATCCCAAATACTTTCGTAATTTAGCCAAATGGAGTACGTCTGGAAACAAAAACCCAAAGCACCTCAACCTATCGTCGAGAAACTAGGAAAAGAAATAAATGTCAATCCCACCTTAGCAAATATGCTGATTAACCGTGGGGTTGAGAATTTTGAACAGGCAAAAGATTACTTCCGACCCAGTTTGAGTCAGCTTCATGATCCCTTTTTGATGCAGGACATGCGAGCTGCAATAGATCGTATTGAGGAGGCAATAGCTAAAGATCAAAAAATCTTGATTTATGGGGATTATGACGTCGATGGGACTACGGCAGTGGCTTTGGTCTATAGTTTTTTGATGGGCTTTTACCCCCATTTGGAGTTTTACATTCCTGATCGCTACAAGGAAGGCTATGGTATTTCTGAGCGTGGAGTTCGCTATGCTGCAGAGCAGGATTTTTCCTTGGTGATTGCCTTGGACTGTGGTATCAAGGCCATCGATAAAGTGGATCTAGCCAAAAAGTTGGGGGTAGATTTTATCATTTGTGATCACCATACTCCAGGAGAACAACTACCGGAGGCGGTAGCAGTTTTGGATGCCAAACGCAGCGATTGCGCTTATCCCTACAAGGAGCTCAGCGGTTGCGGAGTTGGTTTTAAATTGATTCAGGCCTTTGCCAAGCATCGGGGAATGGATGAATCTGTCCTGTACAGCTATTTGGATTTGCTGGTGGTAAGTATTGCGGCAGATATCGTTCCGATTACGGGTGAAAATAGAATTCTGGCCTATTACGGTCTGGATCGAATAAATAATACCCCTAGGCCTGGGTTTAAGGCTTTGATTTTGCGAAGCAAAATTGAAAAAGATATCGGCATCTCAGACATCGTCTTCAAAATAGGCCCCCGAATCAATGCCTCAGGTAGGTTGGAGCATGCTAAAGCCTCTGTGGAGCTTTTGATATCGGCAGACTTGGAATCTGCTATGGAGCGAGCCAAAGTAGTGGATGAAGTGAATGCGACACGGAGAAATTTTGATGAAAATATCACTAAAGAGGCTTTTGAGATGATCGCTGCACGGGAGACGGAGCGAGAGTGGAGCAGTACCGTACTTTTCAAGGAAGATTGGCACAAAGGAGTCATTGGAATCGTCGCAAGCCGCTGTATCGAAAAGTATTATCGACCTACGATTATCCTGACAGAATCCAATGCAAAAGCTACCGGAAGTGCCAGATCGGTGGTAGATTTTAATATTTATGAAGCCATAGCAGAATGTAGTGACTTATTGGATCAGTTTGGTGGGCATAAATACGCGGCGGGATTGACCTTGTCTGTAGATAAGGTACCCGCATTTCAGGCTAAATTTGAATCCGTAGTCAAAAGCCGAATCGAGGAGATTCATAGAAAACCGGTGATTGAGATTGATGATGAATTACTTCTAGATCAGATCAACTATAAGTTTTACAATATTTTAAAGCAAATGGCGCCTTTTGGTCCCGGAAATCCCGAAGCTGTATTTAGGATTTCTAATGTTTACGCAGAAGATGTGGTCGTGCTCAAAGAAAAACATCTCCGATTTAAAATCGTACAGGATGGGCAAGTGACTACGCCGGTTTGTCTAGCCTTTGGCATGGCTGACCGGGCCAAAGATCCTGATTTGACTACAGTAAATATGCTAAGAGGAAGAATGCGATTTGATATCGTAGCTGAAATGAGAGAAAATTTTTTCAGAGATAAGAGTAGTTTGCAATTGTATGTTAAAGACATCAAATTTGATTAAAATGAATGGCTTGAGAAGAATAGTCTTTCCACTGAGTGAAATATAATTAAGAGCATTTCTTATGACTTTTAAAAACAAATTATAATCGCATGAAACTTCGAGCTGAGCACTTGGTCAAAATCTACAAGGGAAGACGGGTGGTTAATGACATTTCTGTGGAGGTAGAGCAAGGAGAGATCGTGGGACTTTTGGGGCCCAACGGAGCAGGAAAAACCACCTCATTTTATATGATCGTCGGACTGATTCAGCCCAATGAAGGGAAGATTTTTTTAGAAAATGATGATATTACCAGCCTTCCCATGTACAGAAGAGCGAAGCTAGGAATTGGTTATTTGGCTCAGGAAGCCTCAGTTTTCCGTAAACTCAGCGTAGAGGAAAATATCATGGCAGTTTTGGAAATGACCAAACTCCCCAAGCAGCAGCAGAAGGAAAAAGTAGAAAGTTTGCTAGAAGAGTTTAGCTTGACTCACGTTCGAAAAAATCTTGGGATGGTATTGTCCGGAGGTGAAAGAAGGAGAACTGAAATCGCCCGAGCATTGGCCGTAGACCCCAAATTTGTGCTCCTGGATGAGCCTTTTGCAGGAGTGGACCCCATAGCTGTAGAAGAAATCCAAACTATCGTAGCCAAGCTGAAAACCAAAAATATCGGTATATTGATCACCGATCATAATGTCAATGAGACACTCTCGATTACTGATCGAGCCTACTTGATGTTTGAAGGGAAATTGCTAAAGGCAGGAACAGCGGAAGAGCTAGCTGCCGATGAACAAGTGAGAAAGGTATATCTTGGTAGTCAATTTGAGCTGAAACGCAAAATTTTTAAATAATGGAAGTATTAAATAGCTTCATGTCTTGGGTTTTTAAAACTAGACTGGGTCAGATAGAAAATTTCAAAAAAAACCCTATTCAAACTCAAAAGACTGTTTTATTTGATTTGGTAGATGCGGGGAGAAAAACTGAGTTTGGAAAGAAATATAATTTTTCGGAGATCAAGTCCTATCAAGATTTTGCGAATAATGTCCCCCTATTCGATTACGATAGTTTTAAGCCCTACATAGATCGTACGATGCAGGGAAAGCAGGGTGTAATCTGGAATACCGAAATAGAGTGGTTTTCCAAATCATCCGGTACCACCTCCAGTAGAAGCAAATACATACCAGTTACAGAGGAAAGTCTGGAAGAGTGTCACTATAAGGGCGGAAAAGACATGCTCTCGCTTTATGTGAACAACTACCCCAATTCAAAGCTATTTTCAGGAAAAAATCTCACCATCGGAGGGACCCTAGAGAAAAACCCTTTGAATCCGCAGGGAACGGCTAAAGCAGGGGATATCTCTGCGGTGATTATGAAAAACTTGCCAATTTGGGCACAATTTGTAAGGACCCCAAGTCTTGAAACAGCCCTGATGAGCGAATGGGAATCCAAGATAGAAAAGATGGCCCATGAGACCATGAACGAAAATGTGGTCAGTTTGGCAGGAGTGCCTACTTGGACGGTGGTATTGCTTCGACGCATTTTAGAATTAAAAAAAGCAAAACATATTTTAGAAGTCTGGCCAAACTTGGAGGTGTTTTTTCATGGGGCTGTAGCCTTTGGGCCTTATCGTAGTCTCTTTCGGGAATTAATTCCCTCCGACAAGATGAGATACATGGAAACGTATAATGCCTCTGAGGGATTTTTTGGGATTCAGGATCAGCCAAATTCTGATGAAATGCTTCTATTGCTGGATTATGGAATTTTTTACGAATTCATTCCAATGGAAGATTGGGAAACAGAAAACCCCAAGGTGATTCCTCTTCAAGAGGTGGAAGTAGATAAAAATTATGCCATTGTGATCTCCACCAATGGAGGGCTTTGGAGGTATAAAATAGGTGATACAATACGGTTTACTTCCATAAGCCCCTACCGCTTTAAAATATCCGGAAGGACCAAACACTTTATCAATGCTTTTGGAGAAGAGGTGATTGTCGAAAACGCAGAACAGGCTATTGCTTTTGCTGCAGATAAGACGAATTCCAGTATCCTTAATTTCACCGCTGCCCCGGTTTATTTTAGCACTGAGGAAAATCAAGGAGCCCACGAATGGATCATCGAATTCAAAAATCCTCCTGAGGATGCTGCGGTCTTCAATGCCCACTTAGACGATGAGCTTCGGCGGATCAATTCCGACTACGATGCCAAGCGGTACAAAAACCTGGCCCTGAAGGAGCCAATCATTCATTTTGCGCCGGCAGGATTATTTGAAAAATGGCTAGGAAAAAAAGGCAAGCTAGGAGGTCAGCATAAAGTACCTCGGCTTTCTAATGACCGAGGCTATCTTGAAGAACTTCTCGACTTACTGAAAGAGGAAGTAGGGTAAATCCTTTATGGCTTAATTATTTTATTGATAAATCCTCTAATATCCTGAGCAAGAGCGTCGAAATCCTCCTGCCTATTGTACATCATGTGTCCCGCCTCATAGTAATACATGTGAATGCGGTTCTGCGGAAAATCATGTCTGGCAAAAGTAAATTCAGCATCAAAGAATGGCGTAATCAAATCGTAATAGCCATTGGCCACCATGACTTGAAGTGCTGTATTTCGATGCATGACTTCACTCAATGCTCTAGCGGTACTGACGTAGGAAGGCTCCCAATAACTACCATCCGGTACAGTTCGCCATCGCCAAGCACTTCCGATTTGATTATTTGAACTGAGATAGGGTTCTTCTACATTTACCTTCAGCTCGTCTAGAATGTACTGATTGAAAACAGCACCATACGCAGCTTCTGTCATGTAATCGCTGGGATCACCAAGCACCGGACCTTCTGCTACCTGATCCGTCTCCACAGCCGCAAATCTGCCATCCAGGGTGCCAATGGCCTTTCCTTGCTGGCGTAGTAGTTCTTTTTTGAATCGATGCATCAAAATCTGATTGTCGGACCGTAGAATATATTCGATATCGAGCCCAGTAAAATAGCCTATTCGTTCAGCAATGGTTCTTTTTTGATCGGAGCTTTGTTTTTCACCTAGAAATAAAGACGGTAAATATTCTTCATAAGCAAAGTCTCTTGCTTCTTGGGCAAATTCTTCAATGCTTTTACCTACACCGGATTTGCCATGATAGCGAGCGGTGAGGGCCATAGAGGGAAAATAGGTAAAAAAAGAGGTTAGATTATCGGACCAAGAGGAGGATCCTTGATAGTCAAGGGCTTGAGAAATTAAGATGATACCATTGAGAGAGACATGCTGTCCTCCCCCTTCCAAAACTTCGGCTACTTTGGCTGCACGTGTGGTGCCAAAGCTTTCTCCTGCCAAAAATTTAGGGGCTTGCCATCGTTTATTTTCTTTGATCCAAATACGGATAAATTGTGCTACGGACTCAGCATCTTCCTGTAGTCCCCAATAGTCTGCATTTTTCCCCTCGCCAATAACTCGGCTAAAGCCCGTACCTACAGGATCGATAAACACGAGATCTACCACGTCTAACAAAGCTTGACTATTTTCTACAAAGGGATAGGGAGCTGCGCCATCGTCTTTGGTAGCATCACTGTCTACTTTGACGACTTTGATACCAAAAAAACCCATGTGAAGCCAAATTGATGCTGAGCCTGGACCTCCATTGAAGATAAACATCACGGGGCGTTCGCTGGACTCTACCCCTTTTCTGAGGTAGGACCAGCTCCAGATGGCGGCTGTTTTCTCTTGTTTTGAATTGCTGAGGAATGTTTCCTTGGCGATTACCTCATAGTTGATTTGCTGGCCCTGGATAGTGATCTCATGAGTGGAGGAAAAAGACCTTGCCGGAGGAAGGCTGTCTTTTTGCGCAAATGCTGAAAATGAAAGTAGAGTAATAGTCCAAATGCTGAGGACCATGGAGAATTGGTTCATGGAAATGAATGGTTTTAATGAAGCCGTGAGCCGTTGGGGACAGATCGTTCTAAAGAACTTAGTACAATATCACCATTTTTATCCGAAAACCCGGTGATCAAAACTTCCGACATGAAGTCAGCAATCTGTCGTGGTTTGAAGTTGACTACGGCGATGACTTGGCGACCAATCAAATCTTCTTTCTGATATAGCGCGGTCACTTGGGCAGAGGATTTTTTGATGCCAAGCTCTGCCCCAAAGTCTACCCAAATTTTATAAGCGGGCTTTCTGGCTTTTTCGAAATTTTCAACCTGTAGAATTGTACCTACTCTTAGATCAATTTTGGCGAATTCTTCGTAGTCAATCGTTTGCATAGAAGAAATTTTTACTATTTTTAGAAACCTTTTGCAAGACCCATCAGTTACACACAGGTAATCTAATTCTAAAAATGTTCAATTCTACAATATTTCCATTTAAAAAAGTGAGTTTTCTCGCTATTACTGTTATGGGAATGTGTCTGTGGACGGGAGAATCTTTGGCACAGGAAGAGCAGGACAAAGTTGAAATCGAACCTTTAAAATCGGTTGACAGACCCATTAGGGAAGATCATGCTGCATCTCAAGAAGTTATTATTCCAAAAGTGATGGTCACCCCAAAATCTAAGACGCTTCCAACTCAAAGCACTCCAATTCGAAGAGAAGTGATTTTGGGTCAGGAAGGTAAAAAATCGACAGAGCCAGTTTCTTCTACTTTATCTTTCAATATATTTTTGTACGTGGTAGATAAATTTAAAGCGGACTAATTTGTGTTTTCTTAATAATAAAAAAGAGACCCGTTCGGTCTCTTTTTTTTAGTTCTCGGAGATAAATTTTTCAAGATCTGATAAACTGATTTTGCCCTCGTAATAAGCCCTTCCAAAAACTGAGGCACTTACTCCCAAGTCTTTGAGTGCTTTAAAATCATCAATACCTCGGACGCCTCCGCTTGCAGCTAAATGAATCGTAGGAAATCTGCTTATGATATTTTTAAACAACTCGAAATTGGGACCTTCCATTACACCGTCTCTACTCACATCGGAGCATTTTAGGTATTTCAATCCTCTGTCGTAAAAAAACTCAATATGATCATAAAGATCTATGCTTGTTTTTTTCAACCATCCCCTGATTTTAATTTTGTTATCAATCGGATTGCTATCGGCTGCTAAGTTGATTTTTTCGCGGCCATATGACAGCAGAAATTGTGCAAATCTCTCAGGGTGATTTGCCGCTGCTGAGGAAATAGTAACTGTTTTGGCCCCAAATTCAAAGCATTTGATCACATCTCCGTCTGTAGTAATACCTCCTGTAAAATCAATCATGAGGTCGGTGTAGCCGGCCATTGCCTCAAGGATATGGTAGTTTTTTGGTTCGCCTCTTCTAGCACCGTCTAGGTCTACTAGATGGAGTCTTTTCATACCGATGGACTCAAATTGCTGAGCGATCTCCAGGGGGTTATTAGAGATGACCTCCTCAGTGGTAAAATCACCTCTTTTGAGGCGTACGCATTTGCCATTGATGAGATAAATGGATGGGATTATTTCAAACATAATGCTAATAAATTCGACGAATTCTAATGGGCAGGTTTAGAAACTTTACCCTAAATATACTATAGATCACTAGTTCGGCACCGAGATTTGGCCGATTTCTTTACAAATAGTTAAATTTTGGTTGCTTTTGAAAGCCTCTATTCAAAAATTAACTTGTTTTATTTTCAATAAGTTAATCTACCTATTTTCCCCTGAGCCCCTGATGCCCAGATAGCTCCTCCTGAGTGTGCACGGCTTACAGCATGCCATGACTCTTCACTAAAAGAAACCCAGTTCTTGCCGCCATCTTTTGAGAAATCCCCTCCGGAAGGGCCTACTGCGATCACCCAGTGATATAGCGGAAAATAGGTCACACCTGATCTATAGCCTGATGGTGGATTACTTGGAATCACCCAATTCTGAGTTTCAGTTAAGAATATAGCGGCATTTGCCTTCGCTTCCTTTTCCTTTAGATAGTCTCCACCTACTGTAACGATTTCGCCTTGACCAGCTTCAGAAACCGAAAAAACACCCTGAGAAGCTTCTCCTTGTATGACTGGACTTTTCCATGATTCCCAAGATCTTCCACGATTGGCGGAATGGTATAATTTGGCCGAACTTCCACCACTTCCCAGCCATAGTTCATTTTCTCTTGCAAAAAGAGAGGAGGCACTTGCGGCAAATCCTGCCTCACCTTCATCTGCTGAGGGGGCCGTTTCTATCAAAGTCCAAGTTTCACCTTGATCGGTTGTTTCCAATATCATCCATTTGCCGTCTATAGGGTCTCCAAATACATATCCGCGATTTTTGTCAGTAAAACTGATCCCATCCAAGAATGCCTTGGCATTTTCTTCATGCTTTTTGGACCAGGTTTTTCCGCCGTCGCTAGTTTTGTAGATGACGGCAGGCTGTCCTGCAGAAACAGCAATCGCATTTTCTGCATCAAATCCATAGATGGACCTGAAGTCTACACTATCCAGTCCATCGATGATGCCATGACTCCAGTTCTGTCCAGCATCGAGGGTTTTGAGCCAGCGTCCATTGCTCCCGCTTGCCCAAACTATATCAGCTGTCACTGATGAAAGTCCTCGTAAAGATGATTTAATTGGAGTTTCAAAAATCTCCCATCCTGTGGGTTGTTCTACTGCCGGATACTCCGATTTCTTTTGGCAGGAAAAAAGCGCTACTGAAATCAATAGCGCTCCGATACTTTTTCTAAGCATTTGTTATAATTTTTATGGAATGTCAACTTTTCTATAAGCTTCAATTAGAGCAAGCTCCCCCTCTTTTCCAGGTAGTGCATTGCCGTGTTCCATTCCGAGGATTCCTTTGAATCCTTTTTCATGAATGTATTTGAACACATTCCCATAATGAATTTCTCCAGTTCCTGGTTCCTTTCTGCCGGGATTATCTCCGATTTGAATATAGGCGATCTCTTCCCAGGTTTTTTCCATGGTAGCGATGAGATTCCCTTCATTGCGCTGCATGTGATAAGCATCATAAAGTATTTTGCAAGAGGAACTGTCTACGGCCTTGCATATCATGTACGTCTGATCAGCATGTCGGAGGAAAAGATCAGGATTATCGCTCAGCGGCTCTAAGACCATCGTCAGACCATGTGGTTCCAAGATTTCAGCCCCTCTTTTTAAGGCTTCGATGACATTGGCTGTCTGAATGCCCATGGGTAGGTTTCGTTCGAAATAGCCAGGGACTACAGTCATCCATTTGGCATCGACACGCTTAGCGGCCTCTACTGATTTTCGGCAAGTATCCAGAAAAGTGTCCAGAAATTCTTTTTTTCCCGTAGCCAGAGATACTTTCCAGTTGTCTCCTCCATCTATCACGAAGACACCCATCCGCATTCCCAAATCTGAAAGTGTCTTTCCGATCAGTTCTTGATCTGCAACTGACCTTCCGAGTAAGCCATTATCTTCCAGAGAGCGAAATCCTTGATCTGCCATGAATTTTAACTCTTCGACCATTCCCCCAGGAGCAGAATTTCTAAACATCCCAAAGTGCGGTGCAAAGTCCATATTGAAAGTCGGTGCCTTTTTTTCTGCAGCCAATGCACTCATGCTTATGCCACCAGAAAGCCCCATAACTGTACTTCCAAGGCCTATTTTCTTTATAAATCCTCTTCTCTTCATGATTTAGATTACTTTAGTTTTACCGGGTACAGCATGTGGATAATACCCGTCTTCATTGGGAAGTACTTTTGGTAAAGCATCCCAGTCCAATTTTTCCGGAAATAAATCCACCGTACCGTTAAGTGCTTCTTCCCAAGTCAAAACTTTCCCAGAGTAGGTTGCATACCTGCCCATAATGGAAGTCATGGTACTCTTGGCGGCATTTTCAGCATCTTCAAACTTGTACTCCCCTTTGACTATAGCTGCCCAAAGCTCATCATGTTCCTGCTGATAGGGATTGGGGTTATTTTCTCGATTATGGGTGTAGATGGCGTTACCTTTCCAATCTGTCAGGTTTCCATGATTCCCAGCACTGAGATAGACTTTGCCTTTAGTACCTTGGAATGTTTCATCGACACGATTGGCAGCGCCGGGAAAGTGTCTGCATTCGCTATGAATCACCGAGCCATCGGCATAGGTAAATGTAATGACGTGATGGTCAAATATCTCTCCGTGTTCCTTACCTGTACGCACGGCACGGCCTCCTGTTCCTTCTGCCTTGACAGGATAGGACTGTTTTACCCAGTTAGCGATGTCTATGTTATGCACGTGCTGCTCGGTAATATGATCACCGCAGAGCCAGTTGAAGTAGTACCAATTTCGCATCTGATACTCCATCTCAGTTTGTCCGGGTTGACGCTCTCGTACCCATACCCCTCCATCATTCCAGTAGACCTGTCCTCCGACTATATCTCCTACGGCTCCGTCATGAATTCGCTTGATTGTTTCGCGATAGTTGTTTTGATAATGTCGCTGTAGCCCAACTACCACATTGAGTTTTTTGGCTTTTGCTTCCTCTGCTGCGGCGAGTACCCTTCTGATTCCCGGTGCATCTGTGGCAACCGGCTTTTCCATAAAAATCTGTTTCCCCTGCTTGACTGCTTCTTCAAAATGGGAAGGTCTGAAGCCCGGAGGAGAGGCTAGAATGACCACATCAGCTTCTGCGATGGCTTTCTTATAGCCATCAAACCCAACGAATTTCCGCTCTTCCGGCACATCAATTTTTTCTTTTCCATATTTATCAAGCATGGGTTTTAGGCTATTGTCTAGACGATCTCTAAATGCATCTGCCATAGCTACAAGCTTGATGGGGTGACCGGTTTCCAAGGCTTGAAATACCGCACCGGTTCCTCTGCCTCCACAGCCTATTACTGCGAGTTTTAGGTGATTTTCTGTCGCAGCATAGGCGCCCGGCAGCACAAAAGGGGAAGTCAAAACTCCACCCGTAACTAGGGCAGATGTCTTGATAAAATCTCTTCTTGAGTTTTGGTTTTTCATAGTTAGGTTACTTTAGGGTTAATAATCAGAGATAGGTTCTTTTGAATAGTAGGCTTTGATTTCCTCGGGGCTAGGAGGCAAAAGAGGACGGACTAAGCGTATTCCCAAAAATGGAGCTTCGGGAAACCACCATTGACTTTTAGGAATTTGGGGATCGATTTGCTTCCACTTTGGATCGCTTGCAAAGCGTCTGCTTGAACTAATTTCTTCTGCTGTGTGCTTAAAACTCCCTCCTCGAATTACTCTTGGGTAGAGTTTGGTGGAGGGATTTGTAGGATTTTTTCCAGGAGAGTTTTGGTAAAAGTCTGTGTCATATTGATCCGAGGTCCATTCCATCACATTGCCATAAATATCGTATAATCCCCAAGGGTTGGGCTTCTTTGTTCCGACCTTTTGGGTGGATTCAGCAGTGTTTTCTTTGGTCCAGGCATATTCTTCCAAAAGGGACGAATCCTCTCCGAAGAAGTAAGTGGACTCAGTCCCCGCCCTTGCAGCATATTCCCATTCTGCCTCGGTGGGAAGTCTGTAAAAGATTCCTGTTTTAAGATAGAGCCAATGGCAAAACTGAATCGCCCCATACTGAGTCATTCCTACGGCAGGTTTTCCTTCCTTTCCCATGCCAAAGGTCATGTCCAGATAGGGAATACTCGGTCTGCTTAAGCCATCCACTAGCTGACTGATGTCTTGTTCCGAAAGTGCTATCTCGTAGTTTTTATCCAAAAACATTTCGAAAATGTCCCAGGTGACCTCATGCGTTCCCATCCAAAAGGCATCGATTTTCACATTGTGGGCGGGCTTTTCATCGGGGAATGGGCTGGTAGAGGAACCCATCTGAAAAGTCCCCGCAGGAATGGGAACTAAGTCAAAATGAACTTCTGTACCAGGGATTTTTTGGGTATAAGGCTCAAAATTTGGCGAATCGGAAATTTTTCCAATTAATATGAGAACTATAGCTAGGAGGGATTTTTTGATCATTTTATTTCAAAGAGGTTATCGTTTGTAAAAATGAAGTGCTTTGAATTTTTCTAAGACTAGAAGTAGTTTATCAGTGGAGAAAATACCACGGATGTCACCTTGAATAGCAATTCCAGATTCGGTCGTTGACAAGGCCTTGAATTTTCCCGATCCATCTCCCAGCAATACAAGGCCCCGTCCGGCATCGTATTTTCCAGAACTGATTCTTCCAAAATTCATATTTCCTCCCAGAATTAAGTCTAGATTTCCATCATTGTTGATATCGATAGCATGAGAGGTAAAGGAGGGCGTAAATTGTACTTCTTGTGGCAATGGTTTTTTTTCAAATTTGCCTAAGCTATTGATTTTAAGGTAAGAGGTTTCTAATTCATTGATTTGGATAGATGTTGCTCCTTCTTTTTCTGAGAGCAAGAACAATTCATCAAATTCTGCTAAAGCATAACTTTTAAAGTCTAAATAGCGCTTTTTTAAGAAAGGTATTTGATTTAAAAGCTCACCGCGACTCAGTAGTGGATATTTTTTTCCTTGGATATAATATCCAAATACAGCATCCATAAATCCATTTTCATCGAAGTCTTTGTAGAGTAATTCGAGAGGCTCCTCTTGCGAGGCCTTTAGCCTAGTGTTTTTTCCAAGGTTACCTACTATCAATTCCGGTTTCCCATCTTGGTCCCAATCTGCTGCTTCAATATGATTCCAAAGCCCTACAATGGGAGTTTCAAAGTAGCTTTTGGTCACATTTTCATAAACGCCGTTGTTTTGTTTGAAAATCGAAATGGGCATTGCTTCTCCTACCAATATCAATTCAGCTTGTCCGCTTTGGTCAAGATCTTGAAAGAGGCCATCAGTGATCATACCCAAATTTATAAGCTCAGGAGCAAACTTGCTGGTTTGTTCAGAAAATTTCCCAGTTCCGTCATTGATCCAGATTTGAGCTCCTGGAGATAGGGGGTATTGGTCTGGAAGTACCCGGATACCAAGCAGAATATCTTTGGCTCCGTCTGCATTGAAATCATAAACTAAAACCTTACTGACAGGAAAAGAAAAGTCAGAAAATGCAGTTTGTTCCAATTTAAATCTTGAATTGCCACGGTTGATATAAAGTCTTGGCTTCCATTCTTGTGCTCCCTTCTGAAACTGATGAAGGCCTCCACCAGCTATCAAAAGGTCCAATTTTCCGTCCCCATTTGCATCAAATGAGACTGAATAACTGTCTTCAGCGCTTTTCTCATTTTCAAATGGTAGCTTGATCAGTTCAGATGGCTTTGGTTCAGAAAAGTTTGGTAGTATAAAACCTGATGATTGAGCACCGCCTCCGATGAATAAATCTTGCTTACCGTTTCCATCAAAATCACCTATTGTCCATGCCTGCTGCTGATTTGAAATGGGGTGAAGGAGAAGCGGCTGTCGTTTAAAATCGTTGGTAGGGGTGCAATCAGGAAGATTAATGGAAAGAAATGAATTGAGAAGTGAAGCTTCCTCTATCTGATTTTCTTCATAGATTTCTCCATCTGAAAGTGCTATTGTCAAGGTTTGATTAGCTGGAGTAGCTCTCAGAATTTTTTTATTTCCATCGGGCCAAGTGATCAGTAAAGAATCGATGAAATCGTGACTTCCCAAACCAAGATGTAGAATAGGGCTCACTGAGGATTGGAAGCCACGGTAAGGGTTTTGCTCGAGGTACTGGACCAAATCTCCCGTATAAACCTGTAGCTTGGTGCCGATCCCTGAGGAATTTCCTTTTTCACCGATTAATTTAATTTTTATGTAATTATTTGTGTTTTGAACTACGCTTTGATTTTGAAAAATTGTAGCAGGCGCATTGATATTATTTATGATCAAGTCCAAATCTCCATCATTATCCAAGTCAGCATAGACAGCACCATTGCTATTGAAGGGTTGACTGAGACCCCATTCTTGGGTTTTATTTTCAAATTGAAGGGAGCTATTATTTTTAAAAATGTAATTGGATAAGTCTGAGGCGGGCATTGACTTCACTAGACTCAGTAGATCTTCTCTTTTGAGTTTTCCACCAGAAGTCTGCACGTAGTTTTCCATATACATCAAAAAGTCCTGATTGTTATAATCTCTCAAATATCCATTGGAAACAAAAAGATCTTTCCAGCCATCGTTATCAAAATCGGCAAATAAGGAAGACCAGCTCCAGTCGGTACTGGAAACTCCTGCGAGTTGAGCCACTTCCATAAAATTACCTGATCCATCATTGACATGTAGCATATTTCTCATGTATTGATGATGCCATCCTTTTTCGAGGTTCAGCTGAAAAATCTCATAATTATCTGGAGACAAAAGAAGCTTTTGTCGGTAATTATCTTCAGGGAGCATGTCCAGCGTGAAAATGTCCGGTAATCCATCATTATTGATATCAGCGATGTCATTTCCCATCGAAAAATGAGAAGTCTGTCCGAGACGGATATTGATTTCGTCTAGAAAAGTGCCATTTTTCTGATTGATATAGAGATAATCAGGCATGGCATAATCATTTCCTATATAAATATCCGGCCAGCCATCCATATTGATATCCGAAGTAGAGACACCCAGGCCATAGGAAAAGCTGGAGCTGGAAATTCCTGCCTTTGAAGTGATTTCGATGAACTTTCCATTTTTATTTTCAAAAAGTTGAGCTCCTGCTTCATGTTTTTCTTTCAAGAGCTTTTTGGTCAAAGCTACATCTTGATTTTGGATAGAGCGGGTATTATGATTTAAAAGGAAAAGGTCCAAATCCCCATCTCTATCGAAATCAAAAAAACTAGCAGATGTACTGGGCGCACTTGAATCGATTCCATAGTCTGCTGCCATTTCCTCAAAGCGAGGGACTCCATTTTCATCTGTTCCTTTGTTAATGAATAGCAGGTTTTTTCTTTTTTCATGGGGTAAAGCACCGGATTTGCATTGGTAAATATCCAAAAGACCGTCGCCATTGATATCTACGAATACCACTCCAGTATTCCAAGGACCTGATGTCCCCAAAATATTAGCTTGCTCTGTGATTTCTTTGAATTTGAGATTTCCTTGATTGAGATAAAGCTTGGCGCCGCTCACATTTGCGGAAAAATAGAGGTCATCCAATCCATCTTGATTGAGGTCTCCGACTGCCACTCCTCCACCATTATACAGGTATTCGTACATGAGTACGTTTAGATTGAGTGTTTCGTCAATTTTATTGATAAAATCAATTCCGGTAGATTCAGGGCTTACTTTTTTGAAAAGAGGGTCTGCTGTATTTTCGCTGCTCAAAGGCTTTTTGGGCTCGCTATTCTGACAAGAGAATAAAGCGGCAAAGGGTAATACTAAAGAAAGAAAGGAAAATCTGTTCATTATGTAAAGAAATAGACTCAGCCATTTGCTAATGCAATGACTGAGTCTAATTTAATTAGAATTAATTCAATTAATAGCCTGGGTTTTGAATCAGGTTTTCATTTCGATTAATTTCATCCCTATGGATGGGGAAGTAGTACATCTTATCCATCCATGTTCGGTTTTCTTTTCCGGGATCCATTTCGATTACTTCATAACTGTAGTTATATACCTCTGGGTCATATCTATAGACAGAGACATTACTTCCTGGTTTGAGTGTGCCTACAATGCTGATACCGTCGGCTTGACGGCCGAGGGTCTCTTCTGCAATCATCCATCTCCTGACATCGTGAAATCGTTGCTCCTCATAGGCCATTTCTACCCTTCGTTCATTTCGATAGCGATCTCTCAAAGCTTCGCCTGTATCGGTAACACCTGGCATTCCTACTCTATACCGTATTTGGTTTAACCAGTTTCTTGCTTCATCTTCTTGACCTAGCTCGATGGAAGCTTCCACATAGTTTAGCACAGCCTCTGTGTAGCGTAAGAATGGCCAAGGGATTTCTTGCCAGGTATTTTGATCTACTATGGCAGGGTCTGGATCTATAAATTTTCTGATATAATAGCCCGTATAGCTACCATTCCAGTCTTCAATAGGTGAATTCCTGGTATCTAACCCAAAATGAGTAATCTTTTCACCAGAGCTGTTGACTATTTCGTAGGTTCCAGTTTGAATTTGACCTAGAGGATCTCTCGGTTGATTGGCAGAAGATCTTGGCTTCCACTGAGCTCCATCATAAAGAATAGAAGCATAGAATCTAGGGTCACGGTTTTCGTAAGGATTGCTTGCCTTCTCCTCATCTTCCCAAGAAAATTCAGAACCATCCATCATTTCATAGTCATCGACTAGTAGCTGCATAGGTGTATTTCCAGCCCAATTATTGTATCCATTAGGACCATTAAATAGACCTTGCCGGCCTCCGTTTTCCTGTTTTGCATTGATGAAATAGCGTCCAAGAATCATTTCGTTTTCTCCTCCGTTTCTGGAGAGGGAGTTGTTGATATAATTCTGTATTCCCTCTTCATGCGAGACTGGTTCTGAAAGTCCCATCATATTTCCATTGCCTAAATCCAGCACAGCCTTTGCTGCGTCTTGAGCCTTCTGCCAGCGTTCTGCCCGGCTACCTGATGTATAGGCTAGCAAATCAATATTATCATAAGCTGCCAAATCTGCTGATTTAGATTGAGCAGTAGGAGCATCATGGAGGTCACTCGCGGCATAGAGAAGAACTCTCGACTTAAGCGCCAGGGCAGCAAGTTGGGAAGCTCTTCCATTTGCCATGGCTTTTCCGGTCAAAAGAGCCGCTGAATGGTCCAAATCGGAAACGATGAAATCCACTAGTTCTTGGAACGTGTTTCTCGGTGCAGAATAGGTTTCCTCTCCTAATTCATAGGGGCGATCTACGATTGGTACGCCCCCGTAATACCTCATCAATTGATGGTAGTAATAGGCTCGCATAAATTTAGCTTCTCCTAGTAGCTTATCTGCTGCATTTTGATCAGAAAACTCAGGGTTTTCTAGCTTTGAGATTGCAATATTTGCAGCTCTGATTCTGCTATACATATTTCCCCACCAGATCGTGTTGTTTACCCAGCCGATGTCAGCTGGATTGGATCGAGCTTCAGTGATGGTATTTATACCTCTTCCTGGGTGTGTAAATATCGCCTCATCGGTGAGAGAGGCCAGCATTTGCTCATCAAAGCCACCATTACCAAATCCCTGGTAGATTCCGATTACGAAGGCTTCTGCAAGAGCTGGATCGCTCCAGACTGAGGACTCTGAAACCTCCCCAAGTGGTCTAGTGTCGAGAAAGTCATCGTTACATGAGATGGCGATCAGGCCAGCGATGAAAATGTATGTGAAATTCTTATTGAATAGTTTCATGATGCGCTAGTTTAGAAGGTGACAGAAAGACCAGTGCTGATAATACGCGCTTGCGGATAATATTGACCAGTAGAGTTATCTGACTCTGGGTCATAGACGCCAAGTTTGTCCCAGGTAAGTAGATTGAGGCCATTGACATAGAAGCGCAGATTGTTTACTCCTACCCGCTTAGAGATATGTTGAGGCATATTGTAGCCTATTTCTACATTTTTAAGTCGGATATAGTCCGTTTTTCTAAACCAGTAGGTATTACCGTTGGAGTAATATTGATCACTTCTGTTGGCAATTCTTGGATGTACGCTACTCGGATTATCTATCGTCCAGCGATTTTCGTAAATGTCAAGAAGGAAGTTTCCGATATTCCCGGATTCTCCGGCACTTACATATTGTCTCGCTCCCAAGGCGCCTTGGAAAAGAATAGCGATATCGAGGTTTTTCCAAGAGGCATTGATATTTACTCCTCCCTGAAATAATGGAATGTTATTGTTATCCATTCGAACTCTATCGTCAGGTGTAATTTTTCCGTCTCCATCATAGTCGACATACTTCATATCACCGGGGCGGAGATTATTGGTAAGTGCAGAGTAGTCCAGCGGATTGCTGTTGATTTCTTCTTGATCTCTAAACACCCCATCATATTGGTATACCAAAAAGGTGTTCATAGGCTTGCCTGTTGATCTTTGCCAATCCGGAGCTCCGGGTGCTTCATCCCAGAAAAGAATCTGGTTTTTGGCATACCCTCCGTTAACACTGAATGAGTATTGGAGTTGACCAACATTGCCCCGTGTACCTAAGTTCAGGTCAAAACCTTTGTTTTCTACTTCACCGATATTTTCCTGAGGTAGAGATATCCCTGTACTTTGAGGAATAGAAGCATTTTTCTGCCAAAGGATGTTTGTTCGCTTATTATAGAACAGGTCAAATTCGAAGAATATTTTTCCTTGGAGGAGTTGTCCTTCAAATCCTAAGTTGGAATTATTTGCAACTTCCCAAGTGATTCCTCTGTTAGGCACACGCGTTTCAAATAGCGTTTTGGTTTCTACACCACCTGTGATATATGAGCTAAATCCATATGTAGAAAGAAATTGGTATCCTGGTACTTGATCATTACCCATCTGTCCCCAAGAGCCTCTTAATTTGAAGAAATCAAATTTTTCTCCAATTCCATTTTTCCAGAAATTTTCTTCTGATACCACCCATCCGAGCATAATGCCAGGGAAGAAGCCGAAACGCGTCTCTCTGGGGAAAATGTACGAACCATCATATCTCCAGAGAAACTCTGCCAAATACTTTTCATTGTAATTATAGGCCATTCGTCCGAAGTAGTTCATTCGAGCTTGCTCAAAAGCACCGCCGCCATTATTTTTTTCCAAATCTCCACCAGCAAACATCTGATCTATAGCAGTCGAGATAAAGTATCTTCTAAAAGCATTAAAGTTATTTCCTTCAACAGTTTCCTTATTAAACCCTGCCAATACATTAATAGTATGCTTGTCTGCAATGACCTTATCATAAGTGGCGACTGTTCCCACTAGAATATTGAGCTGATTGATATTTTCTTGTCTCAGTCTAGGTTCAGCGGGTCCTCTTTGGCTGGCTACAAGTTTTGGAGTTACGCCATCATCTTCAAACCCGTTACCCATTTCATATAAGGTCCACGGAATCTCCCATCTTTTGAGATTTCTCATCGTTTTGTCTACAGATGCTGTACCTGTGATTTTTAGGCCTTCTACTCCGGGAACTTTGAAGACGATGGAACCATTGGACTGGAAGTAGTCTCTTGTATCATGATCATAGCCAGTTTGATTGGTTGTAATGACTACTGGATTTTCGCCATTTTCGATATCAGGTCCTGGAAGACCGTTAGGCCAATATGCTGGCTGATTGGGCTTTCCTCGCATTTGCATTCTAAAAATAGACCCTGCTCCTCGAGTTGGGAAAAATCTAAATTCCTCTCTACCCAACACACCTAAAGTGACGTTGATATAATCGTTGATTTTGGCATCTAGGTTAATGCGGAAATCATACTGCTTGAAGCCGGTAGCTGAATTTTTATAATATGCATCTTGATTTTGGTAGCCTAAAGAGGTCAAGTATTTGACATTTTCGCTCCCTCCTACGAGTTGAAGGTTGTACCTAGACTGAGGAGACCAAGTCTTGAGGGTTTCTCTATACCAATCCGTGTTGGGATGTCCCCAAGGGTCAGAACCATTTCGGTACAGTTCCAAATCTTCAGGTGTATAAGGAGCGTTTCTTACTTGACCATTTGGCCGAGTATATTCTCCTGTGGATTGATATGCCTGATTTGCTGCCGCCCATTCACCCACTGGTAGTCCATAGATATCTAGGTCATTGAGCATTTCTGCATATTGGGCAGCATTAGCTAATTCGGGAATGACAGTGGGCTGTGCAAAGCCTTGATTGACTTGAAATGTCAATTCTGGCTTTCCTTCCAATCCTCTTTTGGTCGTCACTAGGATTACCCCATTTGCAGCTCGTGCACCGTATATCGCTGCTGAAGCATCTTTGAGTACTGAAATACTCTCAATATCGTTGGGATTGATTCGGTCTAGCCCTCCCGAACGGGCAGGAATACCGTCGATTACTATCAATGCATCGTTATTCCCTAAGGTATTGGAACCCCTTATTCGGATTCCAGAACCATCGTAACCGGGCTCTCCACTTCGATTAACTGCCACTACTCCAGCCATCCGTCCGGCTAGAGAGTTGGTTAAATTTAAGGTGGGAGACTTTGCTAGCTCTTTACCTTTTACGCTAGCTACTGAGCCAGTGACGGTCTCTTTCTTTTGCTCCCCGTATCCTACGATGACGACTTCTTCTAGGGATTGGGTATCAGGGTTGAGCGTAATTTCAAAATTATTTTGATTACCTACCGGAACTTCTGTAGTTGCAAACCCAATGAAAGAGAGTACCAATACGGCGTCTGCACTACTCACAGAAATAGTAAACTTACCGTCTATATCGGTTACAGTTCCCGTAGTAGTACCTTTGACTAGGACAGAAACCCCAGGCAGGGGGAAATTATCTTCCCCGGAGATCACAGTGCCAGACACCTCCCGGGTCTGGGCTATTGCCGAGGTAGAAATACCAAGGCAAATAAATAAGCTTAAGTAAAAAAGCTTAAGAATGTTTAACTTCCTCATAGATTAGGATTTTGGGTTATTGAAAATTATACACCTAAATCTCGAGGAAATAAAAAAAAATTTCTAACTGAATTCTTCTAAATTCTGACTGTTTTATGCTGTTTTAAAAAAAATTGTCTTGATTTCCATCTGATATAAGCAAAACTGTTTCTTATTTGTTTCATCATATAAACTTTTGTTTGGCTCAATTGGTAATAAAAAAAGCCGGCACTTTTTGGATACCGGCTCTAAGACTGTGGAGAGAATATTTATTACATCCGCTTTACCACTTCGATCTTAGGGATTTTAATGGACCACATCCCTCTTAGATCTCCCACTTTATGTCCTGTTGCTTTATCCTCAGGATAGAGCTCCTCTAGTTTTTGCAGTGTCTGAGCGTCGATATCCTTTGCGGGGTCTCCGTGGCAGCTGAGGCAGAGTCCTCCCGGAATTATTATGGCTTTTGAATACAAATAAGCATCACCATTTTCGATTTTTTGAAGATTAGGGGTTGATTCCAAGTTGTTTTCTACATTGTATTCGTAGGTCTCTAAGATTTGCAGTTCCATTTCAGTGGGTTGATCATTTGGATTTCGGTAGCGATTGGATGCTCTTCGGATTTCCACATTATATTCATCACTGACTTTTTCTAAAATCGGGAGCGCTTGTACATTACAAAACGCTATGGCTCCTGTAACCCCTCGCTCGGCAATGGCATTTTGAAGTTGCCCTATGAGTTCTTTCTGTGCAGTAGTGCTAATAGAGTCTCCCCAAATCATAGCTGACTCATAGATTTCAGCTTCATTTAGCTTTTTGACTTCCATTGCTTGATTGACTTCTTCGAAGACTTCTTTGGACACTCTCTCTCCTGAGCCGCAGGAGGACAGAAAAGAAATCAGAATAATTACGCTTGCAATATTTTTCATGATTTTGACGATAATCGCATAAAAGGAAGCTTCAATTTACACGGAATTTAAAAGATTTGCTCATATATATGTCTTCAATTTCGGTCTGAGCTTTGAGAAGAGATTAAATAACTTATTTTTGTTTTAATCATAGGGTTTTCGATGAAAAGAATCTTCTTTTTATTTTTCGCATTTTATCTGGCGTCCTCAGGATATACCATAAGTCAGACATGGACTCGCCTTCAGGGTTGGGGTCTCGATTTGGAGACGGTATACTGGATAAATGATTCAGTGGCTTTTGCCGGAGGAGAGAATCTTTTGATAAAAACTCAAAACCGGGCTCAAACCTGGCAGGAGTTACCTTTTCAATTTGAAGGAAAAGTGACTTCAATCGCCTTTGTAGATGAAAATACGGGGATAGCTGTGGGTGAAAACGGTCTTGCCTTAAAGACAGAAAACTCGGGCCAAACATGGAGATCAATCCTTATTTCCTCTGGTTTGGACCTTTTTAAGGTGAGCCCTGTTTCTGAATCCACTTGGATGGCGGCGGGAGCTAATGGGGCAATTTTCCGAAGCCAAGATAATGGAGAGACTTGGCAGGCCCGAAATTCGGGTAAAAACCACACCATCAATGATGTTTTTAGATATAATTCGGATACGTTATTTCTGGCAGGAGATGGAGGGACACTATTAAGATCAGCAGATCAGGGATTGACCTATCAGGAGATTACCTTACCAACAGCCATTGATTTGAATGGGGTGGCCTTTTCATCTCCCTTAATTGGTTATTTGGTAGGAGATGAAGGATTAATCATCAAAACAATAGATGGTGGGGAAAGTTGGTCCACATTGACTTCTGGAGTGGCGACAGACTTACAAAAGGTGGCCATAAGCCCGTTGGATAGTAGAATAGTGACCGTGATTGGCGATGGGGCCACGGCCTTGCGATCGATCAACTCAGGCGTAAGTTTTGGGAAGGCAAATCTAGGAGCGACCAATACCAGAAATCTCAAAGAACTCTTTTATGTCCCTGCTAGTAATATGGTTTATGCCGTAGGTCAAGACGGGTATATGATATCCTCGACCAATGCAGGAGCTTCCTATTCTCAGCGGATGGCGGGTGTGAGAACTGATTTTACAGAAACCGATTTTAAGACAGATCGCTACGGATTACTAGGGGGGAAAGGCGGTTCATTTTTTGTCACTTCCAATGCAGGACTTAGCATTATCAGCAGGCCTTTGCCCCAAGCGGAGGAGATATCAGGAATGAGTTTTTGGAATGGAAGTTTTGGCTACGTGTCCACTACGGCAGGCAAAATTTTCCGAACTACCAATGCAGGTTCTTCTTGGTTAGATTTGAGCCCTAATATACCTGAAGCGACCAATGGTTTTTATTTATTTGCAACCTCCGTGCTTTATGCTTCAGGAAATGAGGGTAGGGTAATCAGCTCATTCAATTCAGGAGGAAACTGGAATACACAAATCCAATCTGATACGGAAAATGACCTCAAAGAGATTATGTTTTTTGATTTCCAGTTTGGCATAGCCGTGGGGGAAAATGGACAAATATCTTATTCAAACGGAGGGGCGACCTGGACTACATTGCCGTCTTTGGCGGAAGAAAACTTCAATGCGCTGGCCAAATTGGATGAGGAAAATGCCATTGTTGTAGGTGATGGAGGCAAAATCTTCAAGACTTCGGACAAAGCACTCACTTGGAAAGAGATTGAAGTAGAAACGAACGAGGACCTGCTTGATGTTGATTTTTTTGACAGCAATGTGGGCTTTATAGCTGGGAAAAATGGATTGACCATGCAGACCGGCGATGGCGGGGAAACTTGGTTGATTATTCCTTCAGGGACAAGCAGAGATTTGAACTCCATCAGTGCTGCAAATCCATTGGTAGCCTATACTGTAGGAGATGACGGTACTTTCTTAAGCTATTCCTGTATCCCTCCTGAGGGAAGTTTAAGTGCCATAACCGGGGCGGGATTCTCTTGTTTAAATGTTGAAACCTATTCTATTTTGGATCCTGTCATCGAAGGGGCACAACTGGTATGGAGGGTAGATGGAGGTAAAATCGTATCAGGCCAGGGAACTAATCAGGTGGAGATAGAATGGACTAACCCAGGTAGAAATGGAGTATTTGTTAGCCGTAGAAATTTCTGTGGAAGCGGTGAAACCTCATTTATGGAAGTGTTGGTGGATCAAATACCAATTATCACCAACCAAATTGTCGGAGAAGGCTCCGTCTGTCTTGAAGAAGACTTTTCTTATTCACTTCCGGGACTCAACGGGGTGAATTACGAGTGGACTGCCACAGGTGGCGAAATCATCAATGGCCAGGGCACTTCTTCGATTTTGGTTCGCTGGAGCGAAGAAGGAAGCCAAGAACTAAAAATGAAGCCCTCGAATACTTGTGGTGAGGGTGAAGAAGTGAGTAAACCGATTTTGGTTAAGTCTCAAGCACTATTCCCAGGAGAAATCAATGGAGGAATATTGGTAGCTCCTGGAGAGGAGGTCTATACTGTGTCAGAAGTGAATGAATCCAGCTATGTATGGGCAGTAGTTGGAGATGGAGCCAAAATTATTGAAGGTCAAGGAACAGCTTCTATCAGAGTAGCTTGGGAACAAGAAGGGGATTATCAAATTGAAGTTCGCTCTCAAAATGCTTGCGGTTTTAGTCCAGTAAGTTCCCTTTCTGTTCAAGTAAGTTTGATCACAGGAATTGAACCAAATGAGAGGTTTGAATTGATGATATATCCTAATCCAAGTAGTGGGGTATTGTATCTTGAGTCCGAAAGTCTCTCGGCGTGGAACTCTGTTGAAATCATCAATCAAACAGGGCAGTCAATAACAAAAGGCTCTATCGGTTCATCTCAAAATTTATTGATTTTTCAAGACCTACCTCGTGGGGTTTTATTCTTAAGACTAAAGGGACGAAATAGCGTAGTGACCAGAAAAGTGATTGTTGAGTAGTCTTTTCGCTTAAATCAGTTTTTAAAATTATTAGAATTTCAAGAGCAATAAATTGAATTCAAAACAAAATAATATTTGGGGTATATAAAAATTTATATGTATCCGCTATGATACCAGTAGATCAAAATGGCCTCGACTTCGCTCGGCCTCCGGGTTTGGAGTCATTGATGGGAGGGGAGAAAAATGGGGCTTCACCTCATTTTTCTCCCCTCTCCAACATAAAAAACCAACGGTCACCGAGCGAAGTCGAGGTGAAACCATATAAAATCCGGCAAGTAGTAGGATTGAGGATAATCAGAGTGCTTTAATTAACTATTTGAAAATAGTACTCTGAATTAGGCTCTACTACAAAATTTTTTATAGGCTCTTATTTATTGAAAAATCGCAGATTTTCTGCTCTTTTGAATGAAGTATAAACCCAATAAACTATGAAGTCCATGTACCCTGAGAGCCTTATGATGTCCTACGGCTACAAGCCAGAGCTATCTGAAGGCGCGATCAAATGTCCCATTTTCCAAACCTCAACCTTTGTGTTCAAGAGCGCCAAAGAGGGAAAAGATTTTTTTGAATTGGCCTATGGAAAGCGAGAGAAAACGCCAGGAGAGCAACCCGGCTTGATTTACTCCCGATTGAACAATCCGGATCTGCAAATTCTCGAAGAGCGGCTGTCCCTTTGGGACGGTGCCGATGAATGCGCAGTATTTGAAAGTGGGATGTCTGCCATATCTACTGTACTCTTAGAGTTTTTGAGGCCTGGTGATGCTTTACTTTATAGTATGCCAGTTTACGGTGGTACAGACCACTTTATCAATAAGGTATTGCCACAGTATGGGATTAAAGGAGTCGGTTTTACCAGTGATGATTCAGAAGAAGAAATACTAAGAAAGGTAGCGGGTTTATCTATCAAATTAATTTATGTAGAGACTCCTGCCAACCCTACGAATGCTCTTTTTGATCTTTTCCTGTGTAGAAGAGTGGCTGACCGGCTAAGTAAAGAGGATGCAAAAGTTTATGTAGCGGTGGACAATACTTATATGGGGCCTTTATGGCAGCATCCGCTCAAACAGGGTTCAGATTTAGTGATATATTCCGCTACCAAATACATTGGAGGGCATTCTGATTTGATTGCAGGAGCAGTGTTGGGAAGTACTGAATTGATGAAAAGAGTCAGAACGCTTAGGACATTCTTGGGAAATATGGCCGGACCATGGACAGGATGGTTATTGATGAGAAGTCTGGAGACTCTAAAAGTCCGAATGACTCAGCAGGCGTCAAATGCTAAAGAAGTAGCAGATTTTCTACTAGCCCACCCAAAAGTGGAAAAAGTGTATTACTTGGGACATTTGAAAGAAAGTGATTCCCAATACACGATATATCGTAGACAGCTGAGCAGTCCCGGGGCCATGGTTTCCTTCGATATCAAAGGCGGAGAGCAAGAAGCCTTTGCTTTCTTAGACAGTTTAAAGCTTTTTAAGTTGGCCGTATCTTTAGGAGGCACAGAATCTCTGGCTGAGCATCCTGCAACGATGACCCATAGTGACGTGAGTGAAGAGGATAGGGACCTATTGAGGATTTCCGAAAAACTGATTCGCCTGTCAATAGGTGTAGAGCACTATGAAGATCTAATTTGGGATATTAAGCAGGCTTTAGATCAGGTATAATACGGGCGAGGGTTACTCCTCGCCTCTAATTTTCACATATTGAAATAAATCACCTACTACTCCTCGCTTAACAAATGCCTTTTTTAAGATGGCTTCTGGGACGTACCCAGCCTTTTCTAAAACATTCATGGATTCTACATTGAAGTCATAGATTTGAGCAAAAATCCGCTGGACATCAAATTTCTCAAATAGGTAATTGGTAAAAAGCTGCACTGCTTCAGTTGCGATTCCCTTCCCCCAATAGGGCTCTCCTACCCAAAATCCAATTTCCATATTAGTCCTAAGTTCATCTTTCCCTCGTTCAGAGCCTATTGCACCTGCAAGTTTACCATCTAGTTCGATAGCAAAATTTTGTGGTGGGTTAAATTTCTGATTGTGCTCAATCCAATGCCTAGCATCATGGATGGTATAAGGCTGAGGATAGCTATCCCTTAGGTTCATAGCTATTTTGGGATTATTTGCTAAAGGATAGAGCTGATGGAAGTGAGCTTCATTCCAAGTGACGAGATTAATAGATCTTTCTCCGGCAATGATCATAAAGGGTTAAAGATTAATGATTCAAGATAACAGGCTTCATCTATAAACACCAATGATGCCGAAAAATTTATGTGAAAGGGATTTTAATCCTCTAAGCCTGAAGTTTTCATTTTTTCGAGATTTTCTGCCAAGCGAAGGCTTGAAATGAATTCCTCGATATTTCCGTCCATCACATCGGGAAGGTTGTAGACGGTCTTATTGATTCGATGATCTGTTACACGGGATTGGGGATAGTTGTATGTCCTGATTTTATCAGACCTATCGCCACTTCCTACCATGGATTTCCTTTGTGCACCTACTGATTCATTGTGTTTGGCCAGCTCAATTTCATAGAGCCTTGATCGAAGTACTTTCAGTGCTTTTTCGAAGTTTTTGATCTGTGATTTTTCATCCTGGCAGGTCACGACAAGTCCTGTAGGATTGTGAGTCAATCGTACCGCAGAGTAGGTAGTATTTACCGATTGACCTCCTGGACCTGAGGAGCAATAGGTGTCTTTTCGGATATCGTTCATGTCTAGATGAACTTCCACTTCATCCATTTCTGGGAGTACTGCCACCGAAGCCGCGGAGGTATGTACTCGTCCTTGAGATTCTGTGGCCGGAACACGCTGTACCCTGTGTACACCTGATTCATACTTGAGCATGCCATAGACATCCGCGCCCGAGACGGTAGCTATGATTTCTTTGTACCCTCCTGCCGACCCAAAGGTCAAGTCTAATACGGTGAGTTTCCAGCCTTTCAATTCGCAGAATCGCTCATACATTCGGAAAAGGTCTCCAGCAAAGATTGCGGCTTCATCTCCTCCAGCCCCACCTCTGATTTCTAGGATACAATCTTTGGAGTCATTGGGATCCTTAGGAATTAAAAGTTGCTTCAGCCCTTCCTCTAACTCACTTTTCCGCTTGCGAAGGTCTTCCAGTTCGAGCTTTGCCATTTCTCGGAAGTCTTGATCTTTTTCTTTTTCCAGGATTTCTTTAGCGCTATCTAGATTCTCTAAGATCAGTTTATACTCGTCGTAGGCGTCCACTACTTTTTCCAAGTCTTTGTACTCTTTGGTGAGCTTGGCATACTTACTCATGTCAGTCATCGAGTCGGGTTGAATGATGAGTTGACCTACTTCTTCAAATCTGTCTTTTAGTGCTTGTAATTTGTCCAGCATAGTTCTTCTTTCGCTTTGCAAAAGTAAGGATTAATTTGCAGTGAATAGGGCTCTGGCTTATTCATGCTTTTTTTAATGTGAAAAGTTTAGAAGTTATTGATTTGTAGCGATAAAGGTGGTTTTTTCGTTTACATTACAGAATTAGAAGAGTATGAAAGGGAAAAAAATGATTTCACTAGTGTTTGTTTCTCTATTATTTTTCCAATGTCAGGAGGAGCAAAAGCCACATGATTGTATCGATCAATCTAAAATCAATGATTATGGGGCATGTTATGATATCTTTGCACCCGTATGTGGCTGTGATGGAAATACCTATTCCAATGACTGCTATGCACAAAATGCAGGGGTGCTTTCCTTTACCCAAGGAGCATGTAGTGAAAAAAATTAAGGCCTCGCTTAGAGGCCTTTTTAATTTAATTATTCCACTGTTACCGATTTCGCCAAATTTCTGGGTTGGTCTACATTACACCCTCTGAGTACAGCGATGTGATAAGAAAGTAGTTGCAAAGGAACTACAGCAACTAATGGCGCGAAAGCTTCGTGTGTTTCCGGAATCTCGATCACGTGATCCGCCATATTACGAACCTGGGTATCGCCTTCAGTTACTACTGCAATTATTTTTCCTTTTCTAGCTTTTACTTCCTGAATGTTGCTGACTACCTTTTCATAAGAACTATCTTGAGTCGCAATGAAAATAACTGGCATTTCTTCATCTATTAATGCGATAGGCCCATGTTTCATTTCAGCTGCGGGATAGCCTTCGGCGTGAATATAGGATATTTCTTTTAGCTTCAACGCACCTTCCAAGGCTACTGGGAAATTGTAACCGCGGCCTAGGTAAAGCGCATTTCTGACATCTTTATATTCTTCAGCGATGTACTTGATCAGTTCATTGCTTTCAAGCGCCTTTTCAACTTTTGCGGGGATAGACTCTAACTCATGTAGGAGCTGTATATACTTGCTTTCGGGTAAAGTACCTCTCTGATAGCCTAGTTTTAAAGCCATCATAGCTAAAACGGAAATTTGAGCGGTAAATGCCTTGGTAGAAGCTACTCCAATTTCCGGGCCTGCATGCGTGTAAGACCCTGCATGCGTCGCTCTGGGGATTGAAGAACCTACTACATTACAAACACCGAAGATGGTAGCTCCTTTTGATTTGGCAAGTTCGATTGCTGCTAGTGTATCAGCAGTTTCTCCTGACTGTGAAATAGCAATGACAAAATCTTTGTCACTGATCACGGGATTTCTATATCTAAATTCGGAGGCATACTCTACTTCTACCGGAACTCTGGCAAATTCTTCAAAGAGATATTCGGCCACCAGTCCCGCATGCCAAGAAGTACCACAAGCAGTGATAATGATCCGCTCTGCATTCTGAAACTTGTTCATGTAATCACGAAGCCCTCCCAAAACCAGCCTTCCTGACTTGGCATCTAATCTACCACGTAGACAGTCTGCGATTGACTTGGGTTGCTCATAAATTTCTTTGAGCATAAAATGTTCAAAACCTCCCTTTTCAATAGCCTCAAGCTCCATATCAAGCTTATTGATGTAGGGGTTAGTTTCTACATTTTCAATGGTTTTCACCTGGAGTCTATTGTCTCTTATCACAGCAATTTCGTAATCATCCAAGTAGACCACCTTATTGGTGTATTCAATAATCGGAGTAGCGTCTGAAGCCAAAAAGTATTCGTCTTCACCTACGCCAATTACCAAGGGAGAACCCTTTCTTGCTGCAATTAGGGTGTCAGGTTCTTCTTTATTAATCAAAACAATCGCATAGGCACCCACTACTTTATGAAGAGCCAATCGTAAGGCTTCTTCAAGAGAGCATTTATTATGCAGTTGAATATCCTCAATGAATTTGATAAAAACTTCAGTATCCGTATCGGACTGGAAGGTATAACCTTTCTGGATAAGGTCTTTTTTCAGTACCTCATAGTTTTCGATGATTCCGTTATGAATCATGGCCAACTTTTCTGAAGAAGAATAATGAGGATGGGCATTGGTGTCATTTGGTTCACCATGAGTAGCCCATCGGGTATGCCCAATTCCTATTTTGGATTGTATATCTCCGCAGGAAGCTAAATGCGTTTCTAATTCTGAAACCTTTCCTTTCTTTTTGTAAATGCTCAGGCCTTTTCCATCCAGAAGTGCTACCCCGGCAGAGTCATATCCTCTGTATTCTAATCTTCGGAGACCTTTGATAATAATTGGCAGCGCTTCTTGCTGCCCTACGTAAGCTACGATTCCACACATATTGAAAAATTCTTTTAGATAAATAGAACTTCCACAAATAAACAGCTTTCATGCCAAAAAAAAGAATCCACTTTCTTAAAATTTGAAAGTGGATTCGGATATCTTTTAATAAAGTGAATTTTAGCGCATCGTAGAATAGATGGCTTTCACTTTTATATTGTTTTTATTGATCTTCATTTGTCTAAGAGATCTTTTAAAGTCATCCTCAAGCGTCGATCTCTTAGAATAAATACCCCCATAAAATATCCAATCCCTCAGGTTCAGTTGCTCTCTGAAAAGGGCATTGATATGGGAGGTGAGATCCGTGACATAGCTGTCTGTAGTCTCATTAAAGACAAGTTGGGCAGGAGCTCTATTTAAGGGCGATAGATTGCCGTTTTCATCTTCCTCTACTTGAGGCTGACCTGTCCTCTGTACAGTTAAAGGGGAAATTTCCTCTCCTTTGTAAATAAAGTTGTTTTCTTCGTCAGTAAATAAAAGATAGCCAGAGAATAAGGGGTTTTGGGTTTCAGGATATTCTTCTATTTCCTCTAATTCGAAAGTCACCTGATTAAAGACTATGCCCGAGAGTGAATCTAAAAATTCACTAATTGGACTTGTGTCCAGTTTAATGACCATGCCGAGATTAGCTTTGGCACCTACTATATCCCCCACATCGTAGTTTTGACCACGCTCAGATACGATCTGGGTAGGAGTGCCCGTTCTATCATTTTGAACTCCATTGAAGCTTCGTGAAGATAGAGTGCTTATACGATAGTTTTCTGCCACAGTGTCCCCATCGTAGTGGAAATAAGCTACCAAGGCGGTATTAATACCTAAGTTGATTCCCACAGTGGTATTATCACCTTCACGTGCTTTTATGGCCACTCCAGGGAAATAGTCACGGAAATTAAAAATGTTTTCCAACTCGGGACCACGCTTCATTTTTCCGAAGATTTCTTCAGAAAAAACCTCGTCTACTTGCAGATTGAGTGTGGTATCTTTTGTCTCTCCAAAGATAATTTCCTCAAAGGCAATTGGCTCCTCTTCGTAAATTAAGGTATTGAAGTTGTAATAGATCGTATCCAAGATAGGCTCTGCCAGTCTGTGCACGGAATAGTATTTGGGATCATCCAAATTCACTCCATTGACGCTAACCACATCTAGGGTAAAGAACATAGAATCCAAAATTGCTTCGGATCGAGGACGATCATCATTACTATTAATGTACATCCTTGAGTATCCTGTTGCTGATGTTTTTCCAAAAAAATCATCTTCCTCTTCTCCCACGATAAGCAGTCGCTGATTGGTCGTATTAAAGGAATCCAATAAGATCACCTCAGCAGGTAGATTGAATTCGGCGAAGTTAACCCCCACTTGGTTGTTGCCCGGTGCCAATTCAATCCCCACATTAGCGGGATCTGAACAAGATGAAATAAGAAATATGGATAGTATGGCCGCAAGGGCCTGCTTAACCGGCGAGATTTGTGTAAATGCCGTAAAGATCTTCGTGTGCCTGCTCCTCTTCTTCAATGCTGATGTCAAATTTCTTGTCTTTAGAGAAATCCTCAATTAGTTGGTTTAATTCTTTAGAAACTTCGCTGCCCTTCACTACCAAATCGGCATATTCCATACCCATTCTGATAAAGCCTTCGAAGTCTTTGCTTTTCAAAGGTGCTAAAATTGCGTCATCTATGTCCACCATCTTAACCTTGTTTAACAAATCATCCCCAAATGTATGGGTAAATCCATTGTTATAGATAGCAAACACTGATTTTGTGTCTTTAAAAAGAGGTTCGTTCTTGTAGGTAGTCTTCAGGTACATTGGAATCAAAGAAGTCATCCAATCGTTACAATGGACAATGTCTGGAGCCCAACCCAATTTTTTGACGGTTTCTATCACTCCTTTACAAAAGAAAATCGCTCTCTCGTCATTATCCTCATAAAACTTCTGCTGCTTGTCGTGAAATACACTCTTGCGCTGGAAGTAATCTTCATTGTCGATAAAATAGACTTGAAGCTTAGCGTTAGGTATTGACGCCACTTTGATAACCAATGGCTTTTCTTCTTCACCCACGGCAATATTAATTCCAGACAGTCGAACCACTTCATGCAGTCTGTTTTTTCGCTCGTTGATCAGGCCAAACCGAGGCACCAAAATACGGATTTCCATACCACGCTCTTGCATAGCTTGAGGGAGTGATCTTAAGAAATTGGCGACTTCGGAAGTTTGTAGAAAAGGGTTGATTTCACTGGCAACGTAGAGGATACGTAATTTAGACATGCTATTGATTTTTAATGTAAAGTGATAAACAACGGCACAAAGATAATAAAAAAACCCTGAAATGCCTTGTTATTCTGGATATTAATCTAGTTTTGCCTCTATTTACCCAAAAGTATCCCCATATCTGTGCAAGTAATCCCTACTCCCGCTCAGTGGAGGCAGATGCGCCTTCAGCTTCTCCAATCGCAAAAATCAATCGGTTTAGTCCCTACGATGGGAGCCCTACATCAGGGCCATTTGGACTTGGTACATCAATCTATAGAAAAATGCGATTTTACCATAGTTTCCATCTTTGTCAATCCCACTCAGTTTAACAATTCTGCGGATTTTCAAAAATATCCCCAAAGTCTAGCAGAAGACCTAGATCTGCTTAAAGCTGCTGGTGTGGATGCTGTTTTTGTGCCTACTGTGGAGACCATGTACCCGAGTCCAACCAAGCTTCAACTCAATTTTGGTTCCCTGGAGCAGGTATTAGAAGGAGCATTTAGGCCGGGACATTTTAACGGCGTGGGCATAGTAGTAGCTAAACTTTTTCACATGATCCAGCCTGACTATGCCTTTTTTGGACAGAAAGATTTGCAGCAGGTTGCGGTCATAAGAAGATTGGTAGAGGATATGTCCTTTCCTCTGAGTCTTCAAATCGTTCCGACGCGAAGGGAAGTCGACGGCCTAGCGATGTCTTCTAGAAATCGACGCCTCAATCCCACTCAGCGTAAAAGTGCATTGATTTTGTACCAAAGTCTGCAAGAAGCCAAAGCGCTACTACTCCAAAGATATGCATGGGAAAAGGTGAAAGAGGGTGCTGAACTGATTTTCCAGAAAAATGAGGAAGTGGAATTGGAATACTTTTCTCTAGTCGAAAGCGATACTTTCGAAATTTTGGAGGATTACCTACCCGAAAAGAAAACTTCTATTTGCGTGGCTGCTTATTTAGAGGATATCCGATTAATCGACAACATCCCAATTAATTCTTAATTTTGCAGCCTGAAAAACTAAGCCAATGCAAATTCAAATCATGAAGTCTAAAATCCACCGGGTGAAAGTCACTCAGGCGGAGCTTCACTACGTGGGTTCGATTACCATAGACGAAGACTTGATGGATGCCGCGCATCTGATCGAAAATGAGAAAGTTCAAATTGTTAACATTAATAATGGAGAGCGGCTCGAGACCTATGTAATTAAAGGGGAGCGGGGAAGTGGTCAGATTTGTCTCAATGGTCCAGCTGCTCGAAAGGTGGCCGTAGGAGATATTGTTATTATCATCTCCTATGCGGGAATGGAACAGGAAGAGGCCAAGCGCTTCAAGCCTGTGGTAATTTTCCCGGATGATCATAACCAACTCTTATAAATCATGAATCCTAGGCTAAAGCAAGTCATACAAATCAGTATTTCTCTGGCTTTGGCAGGGGGTATTTTTTGGTTTCTATATAAAGATATAGCCCTAGAGGAGCTGATCAGACAGATCCAGTCAAGTAATTGGTTTTGGATTGGACTTTCTTTAGTAGTTTCCTTGGTTGGTTTTTGGCTTAGAGGCTGGAGATGGGCTTTATTGATCAAATCGGATGAGGGAAAAAAGGTAAGCGCCGGTGAAGCTTATCATGCAGTGATGGTGGGCTATCTAGCTAACCTCTTATTGCCTAGGGCGGGAGAGGTGGCTCGATGTGGGGTTCTCTCACGTACCAACGGTGTTTCCATGGGGCATCTGCTAGGAACAGTGCTTTTAGAGCGCTCCATTGATTTGTTGTTCCTACTGGGGACGATACTTTTGGCTTTTTTAGTGGAGCAAAGATTATTTATTGATCTAGCTGGACAGTTGTTAAATGTAGACCTGCTTCTGGATAAACTATTGGAAAACTTGCCATTAATTTTTCTGGGCTTTTTAGTTTTTGTCCTGTTCATGTGGCTTCTTTTAAGACAGTTTAGACAGCATAGCTTTATTCAAAAGCTACAGCAGTTTTTTCGTGAACTGCTAGGAGGAATCAAGCGAATCTCTCAGTTGCAGAATCCAATGGGCTTTTGGCTGAGTTCGGTAATGATTTGGATAATTTATTTTTTGACCATGTATACTGTTTCATTGGGGATAGAAAGTACTGCCAATTTGTCTCCTGGAGAGGTACTCTTGGTGATGGTAATGGGAAGTATTGGCATGGTGGCACCTGTGCAAGGGGGAATCGGAACCTTTCATGCACTCGTGGCCTTTATTTTGATACAGTTTGGAATAGCAGAGTCCGACGGCAAAATCTTTGCGGCCATCATACATGGTACGCAGGTCCTGATGATTCTTGTGGCAGGTCTTGTCAGTTGGATAGTTATGATGAAAAAACCAGCTTGGATAAAACCTGTCAAACCTTAACTTCGTATTCAATCCTGCAAACAGAAATAATATGATCATTTTAATAGTAATAGTCTTCGCTATTCTCGGCTTCGTAGTAAGTAGTCGATTGAAGAGTAAGTTTAAAAAGTATTCGCAGACTTCTCTTGAGGCGAATCTTTCAGGTGCTGAAATCGCCAAATTAATGCTGGCCGACCATAATATACAGGATGTACAGGTCCTCTCGGTAGAGGGTCAGCTTACGGATCATTACAATCCTATGAATAGGACTGTAAACCTCAGCCCAGATGTTTATTATGGAAGAAACGCAGCTGCAGCAGCTGTGGCGGCTCACGAATGCGGACACGCAGTCCAGCATGCAAGAAATTATGCTTGGCTTAATATGCGGTCTACCTTAGTGCCTATTCAAAATATTTCTGGTAAGATTTTAAATGTGGTGCTCATCGCATCACTTTTTGGAGGATTTGCTTTAGGACTTCCTGTCCCTCTAATTGGATATATCGTAGTGGGCTCTTATTCTGTAATGACTCTATTTACCTTGGTGACTTTACCAGTAGAATTTGATGCATCAAATCGGGCTTTGGCTTGGGTACAAACTAGAAATATTGTGACCAAACCAGAATATGCCATGGCCAAGGACGCCTTAAAATGGGCTGCTATGACTTATGTAGTTGCTGCGCTTGCATCACTTGCTACCCTGGCATATTACATTTTTATTTTCTTTGGGAATCGAGATTGATTCAAATCAAAATAAAATTCTGAAAGGGGCAACATTTTGCCCCTTTTCTTTTTTTACTATAAATTTCCCTCCAGAAAGATAAACCCGAACAGAGATGATGAATTTTCAATTGACTGAAGAACACTTGGCAGTACAGGAAGCGGCCAGAGAATTTGCGCAAATGGAGCTACTCCCTGGTGTGATTGATCGTGATTCTGAAGCTAGATTCCCAGCTGAGCAGGTGAAAAAGATGGGAGAACTCGGATTTTTAGGTATGATGGTAGATCCTTCCTACCATGGTGGGGGAATGGACACACTTTCATATGTCATTGCCATGGAGGAGCTCTCGAAAATAGATGCTTCTGCCTCTGTCGCCATGTCAGTTAATAACTCTTTGGTCTGCTGGGGTCTGGAGAAATATGGCACAGAAGCACAAAAAGAGAAATATTTAAAGCCTTTAGCCTCCGGTGAGATTTTGGGGGCTTTTTGCCTTTCAGAGCCTGAGGCTGGTTCAGATGCGACCTCTCAGCGGACAGAGGCGGTACTGGATGGAGATCATTACATTCTGAATGGCACAAAAAACTGGATTACAAACGGCTCTTCGGCTTCAGTATATTTGGTGATAGCACAGACTGACCATAGCAAAGGGCATAAAGGAATTTCTGCTTTCATTGTGGAAAAAGGCTGGGACGGTTTTGTCATCGGAAAGAAAGAAGATAAAATGGGAATCCGGGGTTCAGATACACATTCTCTGATGTTTACTGATGTAAAAGTACCAGTCGAAAACCGAATTGGAGAAGAAGGATTTGGATTTAACTTTGCTATGGAAACCTTAAATGGTGGTCGAATTGGTATTGCTGCTCAAGCCCTAGGAATTGCTGCCGGGGCTTATGAATTTTCTCTTGCCTATTCTAAAGAACGGAAGGCTTTTGGAAAGCCAATCAGTCAGCATCAGGCGATTCAGTTTAAATTAGCTGATATGGCTACCCAAATCGAAGCTGCCCGGCTCTTAGTCTACAAAGCGGCAGTTTTGAAGGACCAAGGAGAAGACTATGCTCATGCTTCGGCGATGGCCAAACTATATGCCTCTGAAGTGGCGATGAACGTCACCATAGAAGCAGTGCAAATCCACGGTGGCTATGGCTACGTCAAAGAATACCATGTGGAGCGATTGATGAGGGATGCTAAAATCACTCAGATTTATGAGGGAACCTCCGAAATTCAAAAAATAGTGATATCTAGAAGCATTCTTAGATAGAAATAATCAATTCCATTGGGCATAATTACAAGAAATTATGCCCTTTTTAACTTTTATTCAATTTATTTTACTTTTTTGCTGTGATAAAATTGGAAAAGTCATATTTTTGGTAATTCAGATTTATCCAAAAATTTAATGGAATATTACAACAAGGTAATTGAATCGGTAAATATTCGGTTCTTACGGGGATTTAACTATCAAATCGAAAAGCCTGTGACCGTCGTGGACCACAAGGAATTTGACAATATGTTGATCCTTTTACATCACGGCAGCCTTAAATTTGGTGATGAGCAGGAAGTCCTTAACGAGGGTGAAATCTTGTTTTTACCAGGAGAGAGAAAAACTTCAGTCACCTTTGGCAGTAGTCCTAAGCTAGGTGAATTGGACATGGAGGCTTTTCGAGATAATAAAAGAAAATACCTGCAGTCCATCAGCTTTAGAGATATTAAGAATTCAGAGGACGATTGCATCTCCGTGGTGAGTTTTGAATCCAAGGTTTTTGATGTGGTTAATTTCTTTAATTCTTTGGATATTCCTCCCTTTATTATCCGATTCAATGATCGATTGGCGATGCTTATTGAAGACTTGATGAAAGAGCAAGAGGTCAGTTCCGTCGGTAAAGAGCGCTCTCTTCGTGCACTCACTGAGTTGCTTGTGATCGAGTTATTGAGGCATATTTTGAAGAATAGACTCTTTGTAGAAGAAATCTCTACCAATGTCACCTACTTCAAAGATCCTCGTTTGATTGAGCTCTTTAAATTTATCAAGACGAATCTTAGCGGTGATCTATCCAATAAAGTATTAGCAAAAATAGCCAACGTATCTGAGGACTATGTGGGGCAATATTTCAAAATGCTCACAGGGATCAATCCCCAAGACTATATCGAGTATCAGCGGATGGAAGCCGCGATTGAGCTACTACGTACTAGTAAAAAGTCCATTCGGGATATAGGTAAAGAAGTAGGATATAAGGACACGGCTTATTTCTGTAGAAGATTTAAGATGATGTATGGTGTGCCTGCCGGGAAAATGAGAAGGAGAGAGTCTCTAATCAATCCTAATTGATAAACAGGCGCTGATTGAGCCAGTTTTTGAAAGCAATAGCCTCGACTAAAAAGTCGGGGTTTTTTTCTGCCGCATTGCCTATGATGGCCAAATCTGCACCTGCAGAAAAGGTTTTGTCTATTTTTTCTAAACTATCTAGCCCTCCTCCTATCAAAAGTGGAGTTTGATCCATTCTTTTTTTGACCAATTCGATTATTTCTGATGACACAGGCGAACTCGCCCCACTTCCTGCATCGATAAAAATATACCTCATTCCCAAAAGCTTTCCTGCTAGGGCAGTTTGAAGGATTTTTTGTTTTTCTGTATTTAATAGCGGAAGTGTTTGACTTTGCTGATGGACGCTGAGGATTTCCCCATCATTGACTAGTAAATAGCCTGTAGGTAATATTTCTAGACTAGATTGAGAGATTCTTTCTGCTACTTCTACCTGCTGCTCTATGAGGAATTCGGGATTTCGACCTGAAATCAAGGACATAAATAACAAAGCATCTGCCTCATCTGCAAGTTGAAATCTCGATCCGGGAAATAATACAATGGGAACAGTGGGACAAAGCGTTTTGATCTTATGGACAAGAGGATTGAGATCTATGCCGGTGTAGGTGCTACCACCCAAAAAGATAAAATCCGGCAGATTTTTATGATTTCCTAATTCGGCGATTTTATTCCAATTATCGGAGTTGATTTTGTCAGGATCTATTAGCCAAGCAATCCCCTTTTTTTGTGTTTTTACAAGTTTATTGAGTGCTTTAGAGACCTTGCTTGGCATTTTTTTCATGATCGTCTGGGTTCAGAAGGTCTTTGAAAAATTTTTCTTTCGCCAAAGTTAATCCTAAAATCAATAAGCGCTGACTCATACTTGGCCAGAAAGAAGACTTTTTTGGTTTGGTGATTTTTTTTCGAAGGTCATTATCTAGTAGTCCCTCTCTTTCTAAAACTTCTAAAGCCTGCTGCGTACGATTCTCTTTTTTTCGTTTGCTGGCTTTGACAATCGCAAAAGCCAAAAGTCCTCCAGCAAGTACTGCTCCTCCCACTTTCAACCACTCTTCGGAATCTTTCTTAAAAAGCTCTAACTGCTTTTGAAGTGTTTGCTCAAGCTCCTCAGCTTGACTTTCTAGTTCATTTTTCATCTGAGTCATTGCCTTTGATTTTATCAAAAATAAAACTCTTTATTCCGTTTTGTACGTTTCGCTGCACACCTGCATTGTATCGGCCATAGTAAAGCAGTAGCAGAATCAACAGATAGATTAAACTTACAATCAAAAAGCCCATAAATGGAGACTGTAAGAAACTACTGAGATAGAAGGCTAAGGAAAGGCTTAAGAATAAAAAGACTAAAAGAACCAAAACTGCCATAGCAACTAAGAGGATCACCCGACTGATGATACCCATGATTTCATTTTGAATCTCAGTCTTGACTAGGTTAACCCTAGTCTCAATAAGGCTTTTGACTGTCTGAACGATTTCACTGACATTTAACATATTCAAAAAACAGTTGATAGATGAATAGAGTTCGAATATACTTTAAAAGCAAGGAGCAAAAAAATCAAACTTGGGTGCTCTGTTCTTCTTCTTCGTAATATTTAAAGCGTAAAACCACCTCGATTGCTCTTTGGATTGCTTCATTTATGGGGTAGGAAGCCGATAGATACTGGTCCAAGTCATTTAGTTGGCTATAGTAATTTGTAGCCATAGGAATGGCCAAATCCGCATTGATGTTTTTATCAAGTTCCAGAAACTCTGCATTCTTTTCTTCCTTTAGAATTTTGCATGTTATCAATTCTTTTCTTCCGCTTTTATTTCTTCGGGCAGCACTCCCAAAAAGCCTACAAATCATCCCTCTGTAGGCGTAATTAGTACAATATCCCTTAGAGCCATCTTCGGATGTTTTCCTAAACAAAAGACAGGATTCCTCTTGGGATTGCTCTTCTAATAGTTGTAGCTTTGCTTCCGCTATCCCTTTAGAATAAAAGTCGAAAGCTAGTGGTAAAAATTCCAAAGGAGAAGCCGATACTTTGGGACTTGCACAGCATTTTCCACAACCTGATACACATGTCATCCCTCCCTGCGCCTTATATTCCTTATTCTCCTGCTCGAGCTCTTCAAATAATTTGAGTACAGCCTGAGATTTTTCGATCAGATTCATTAATTATGTCAACTGGTGTACAAAAGTACGTGATGAACTGATCTAAGATTCGAATAGACGTAGATTTTTTTCTGCTGAAAATCAATACGTTAAAATAGGTTTAATAGAAGCGCTGTTCAATAAAATGGACGAATTAATTTTTGATTCGTTTTTGTTAAAATAAAAACATGAACCCATGAGTATATCTGAAGACAAACAACAGGAAGAAAAAATAAGAAAAGCATTTAAGGAGCGAGACTGGAACGAAATCAAGAGTGCGGATTCTTGGGCGATTTTTAAGGTAATGTCAGAATTTGTGGAGGGTTTTGAGAAGCTAGCCAAAATCGGTCCCTGCGTTTCTGTTTTTGGGTCGGCTCGGACACCTAGAGATCATAAACACTATAAGACTGCCGAAGAAATAGCTGCCAAACTGGTCCGGCATGGCTACGGAGTCATTACAGGTGGTGGCCCCGGTATCATGGAGGCAGGAAATAAAGGTGCTCACTCAGAAGGGGGAAAATCCGTGGGCTTGAATATCGTCTTGCCCTTTGAACAATTCAATAACATCTACATAGATCGGGATAAATTGATCACTTTTGATTACTTTTTTGTCCGTAAGGTAATGTTTGTGCGATACTCCCAAGGCTTTGTGGTATTGCCTGGGGGATTTGGTACGATGGATGAGCTGTTTGAGGCCTTGACTCTTATCCAAACCAATAAAATTGGGCGCTTCCCGATCGTTTTGGTAGGAAAAGATTACTGGGCAGGATTGGTGGATTGGATAAAAAAGACCCTCCTTTCGCACAAATACATCAACGAAGAGGATCTGGACCTATTCTCCGTAGTGGAGGACGCCACCGAAGCGGTTCAGGTTATTGACGATTTTTACAGTAAATACCTCCTCAGTCCAAACTTCTAATGAATCGTATTCACCTCTTTGTCTTGTACGGGCTATCTTTGTTGGCATTGGTCTTATCTCTTTTGCTATGGAAGTCCCAAATGGTAAGTAATCCGGAGCTTGCCAATGTTTCGTCTGTTCCAGCAGGCCAATGGACAAATGGTGTGGATTCAGTTCGGATTTTCCCAATTCCTCGAGAGCTAGAATTTGCCGGAGAACCGGTACCTCTGGGGGATAGGGAAATTTTTGAGCGCTTGGAGAGAGAAATCTACGTCAATGCCTATTGGCAATCCAATATGATACTCTTGATGAAGCGATCAGGAAAATACCTGGAAGAGATGTCCAAGATTTTAGAGGCCAATGCTATCCCCGATGATTTTAAATATTTAGCGATAGCAGAATCTGCCTTGACCAATGCCTCCTCGCCTGCAGGAGCGAAGGGCTTTTGGCAATTTATGCCGGCAACTGCCAAGGAATATGGGCTTGAGGTGAGTAATGATGTGGATGAACGTTATCATTGGCAAAAGTCTACGGTCTCTGCGAGTCGATATTTGCAAAAGGCCTATGAGAAATTTGGAACATGGACAGCGGTCGCGGCAAGCTACAACATGGGCCAAAGCGGTTTTTCGAGAAGACAAAGGGAGCAGTTGCAGGAAAATTACTATGATTTATTGCTCAATGAAGAAACGAGCCGCTACCTGTTTAGAATTTTAGCCTTCAAGGTGATTTTTGAAAACCCAAAAGCCTACGGTTTTTCTCTTGATCAAACTGAGCTTTACCAAAATCCTCCATTGAGTTCCATACAAGTAGAAGAAAATATAAAAGACCTAGCCCAATGGACAAAAGACAGAGGCTATACCTACAAGGAACTTAAGCTCTATAACCCCTGGCTACGCCAAAAAAAGCTAAGCATACCTCGTGGAAAAAGTTATCTGATTTTACTTCCCGAAAAGTAATTATTCCTTTCTTCTAAGGCACTTATTGAAAAATCAAAGGGCTTGGATTTAATTAATAGGTAGTGTTTTCAAACCCTTTTATTAGATGAAAACAGGGAGGAGCTTTTTCAAAATAAGCAAATGAAAATGGAAGCCCGGTGGTCGATAAGTGACTGATTTTTTGCTGTCCGTTTATCGATTCTAAAAGAGGGACTTATGGATCGCAGAGTTAATGGCATAAGGATATTTTAAATTTGTATAGAAACTGGACATTTTTCCATAGAATTTCTTCTGATTCCTAGTTTTTCATTAGTTTTTGTTTGTAACTTTGACGGGCAAATAGGGTTACCTATAACCAATATTTGCTATGAATCGAAACTCCGATAAGTTCCTCTTTGAAGCACTGACCTACGATGACGTGCTTCTTGTTCCGGGTTATTCTGAAGTGCTCCCTCGAGAGACCAATACTTCGACCCAACTCACCAAAAAAATCAGACTAAACATCCCTTTAGTTTCTGCTGCGATGGACACTGTCACAGAAGCAGAGCTTGCTATTGCTATCGCTTTAGAGGGAGGGCTTGGATTTATTCACAAGAATATGTCTATAGAAAAGCAAGCTGCGCAAGTTCGTAAAGTAAAGCGCTCGCAGGCAGGGATGATTTTGGATCCCATTACGCTTCATATTGATGCCAAGGTCAAGGATGCGGAAAATATCATGAGGGAGTACCACATAGGCGGTATTCCTGTGGTAGACGAAAATCGGGTATTGAAAGGAATCATCACCAATCGAGACCTTCGATTTATCAAAGAGCCAAGTCGCCCTATCAAAGAAATCATGACGATAGACAACCTGATTACTGCTAAGGCAGGGGTTTCACTCGAGCAAGCCGAGGAGATTCTTCAGGAATATAAAATAGAAAAACTTCCGATAGTCGACGATGAAAACAAACTAACCGGGCTGATTACCTACAAGGATATTTTAAAGAGAAAAGATAAGCCTCACGCCTGTAAGGATGAGTATGGTCGTCTTAGGGTGGGTGCCGCTGTTGGTGTCACTGCCGACATAGTAGAGCGTGTAGAAGCATTAAAAAATGCCGGAGTGGATGTAGTTTCTATCGATACCGCTCATGGTCATTCTAGAGGCGTGATAGAAACTTGTAAAAAGATCAAGACAGCTTTTCCAGAATTGGAAGTAATCGTAGGAAATATTGCTACACCCGAAGCAGCCATAGCCCTAGCCGAGGCTGGAGCAGATGCTGTCAAAGTAGGAGTAGGACCTGGGTCTATTTGTACGACTAGAATCATTGCCGGTGTAGGTGTGCCACAGTTGTCTGCAGTTTTTGAGTGTGCAGAAGCACTCAAAGGAAAGGATGTTCCTGTCATTGCAGATGGAGGAATTCGGTACTCAGGAGACTTAGTAAAGGCAGTTGCTGCGGGAGCAAGCTCGATCATGATCGGGTCACTTTTAGCCGGTACCGAAGAGGCACCGGGAGAAATGATCATTTTCGAAGGCAGAAAATTCAAATCTTACCGCGGAATGGGTTCTCTGGAAGCAATGGAATCAGGATCTAAGGACCGTTATTTTCAAGATGCTGAAGACAATATCAAAAAACTAGTGCCAGAGGGGATTGTGGGTAGAGTGCCTTACAAGGGTCTTGTTGCCGAAGTTTTGTATCAACTCGTAGGTGGTCTTCAGGCAGGCATGGGCTATTGCGGAACAAAGACTGTGGAAGATCTTCAGAAAAATGGGAAATTTGTAAAAATTACCGCTGCCGGTGTCAAAGAATCACATCCACATGACGTGAGTGTGACAAGAGAGGCACCCAATTACAGCTTGAAAGGATAATGAAAAAAAGGCTAGTCGGTAATCAATCCGGCTAGCCTTTTTTACTAAAGAAAAATCAAATTCATTGTGACAAGGTTCAGTTCAGAAGTTTTTTGATTTCATAATCCTGCAAGTGGGCATTGAGCCATCCGGCCTCCAGCTCAGCTCCATATTTTTTGTAAAAGTTAATAGCAGGTTCATTCCAATCTAAAACCTGCCACATCATACCGGTACAGTCATCTTCCAGTGATTTTTCCATTATTCGATCGAAAAGTAATTTTCCTGCGCCATTTCCCCTTTCAGATTCGGTGACTACGATATCCTCGAGGTACATCCTTTTTCCTTTCCAAGTACTGTAGCGATAGTAGTAGATGGCGATACCGATGATATCCTGGGTTTCCTTTTTCACACAGACAAAAAGCCCAAAGACCGGATCCTTACTGAATCCGTCTTTTTCCATTTTCTCTACTGTGTTGCTGACCTGCTCAGGAGCGTTTTCATAGAGAGCGAGTTCTTTGATGAGTTCGAGGACTCTCGGGAGGTCTTCTATTTTTCCTTCTCTGATGGTATACATGAGTTGATAAATTAGGTTTATTTGGAATTTCCTTTCCAGAAAGCCTAAATTAGTCAAAACCTCCAGAAAGTATGTTTTTAGCAATAGATGCTGGTAACTCAAATGTTGTATTTGCACTTTTTGATGAAAAGTCGGGCAAATGGACCAATCATTTTCGTCTTGAGACGAAAACTCCCAAGTTAATTTCTCAACTGGGGAAAAAAGTACCCGTCTATTTTTTAGAACATACCTTGACGCCCAAGGACATTACAGCCATTGGTTTGAGTTCGGTAGTTCCTGAGGTCAATTCCATACTGATTGATTTTTGCCAAAGTTATTTTGGCTTACTTCCTTATGTCATTTCACCCAAAAGCTATCCTAAGCTCTCTGTCAAAACTCAGCGGCCAGATGAAATAGGGACAGATCTCCTATGCAATGTAATGGCCGCATGGACAAAATATAAGGCCCCAGTGATTGTGGTAGATTTTGGGACGGCATTGACTTTTACTGTTGTCGATGGGGAAGGTCAAGTACTCGGGGTAAATATTGTTCCAGGCTTAAGGACGGCAATTAAGGCACTTTTTATGAATACCTCAAAGCTTCCCGATGTGGATTTGAGGCTTCCGGATTCTGCTATCGGGAAGGACACTATCCATGCTATTCAAGCGGGTGTGCTCTATGGCTATACAGGATTGGTAAAGGGGATGTTGCAAACCATCCGAGAGGAGGTTAATCAAGATTTCAAAGTCGTTGCCACCGGAGGACTATCTGCAATTTTGACTTCTTTGCAGCAGGATTTTGATGAGATAGATCCTAATCTTACCCTCGAAGGTCTGAGGTTGATCACCAAAATCAATACCGATCAATGATGGCCAAATCGTAAAATCAAGTTAGGGTCCGGGCAAATTTTACTTAAACTGTCTAAATCCCGTTCAGAGGCAACCCCAGGAAAATCTCCACTATTGCCCAGTAAATCGCGCATTAGCTGAAAATGAAGATGGGGGGGCCAGTCGCCATTCTCAGGAAAGGGGCCTACATGACAGAGGATCTCTCCCTTTTTAATAGCCTGTCCAGGAGTCAGGTTTTCGAGATCCGACCGAAAAAGATGTCCATAGAGGCTGAATAATTTCTCTCCTTCTATATTATGCTCCAAGATAATCGTGGGTCCATAGTTGCCAAAACCACAATTATCTTGAAAACTATGTACTCTTCCTTCCCATGGGCAATAGACAGGACTTCCCGCTTCGCACCAGAGATCTATTCCTAAATGAATATTTCTAAAGTCAGATTCATTGGTTGCAAAAACCTCCGACCTTCTGTATATCGCCCTTTTCTCCAAATAGCCACCAAACCCGTATTTTTTACTCGCTAGCTTCAATTGACCGAAAACGTACTCATTAAAGCTAGTTGTATCATTCAGGTCAATCTTTTCCAGGGATTTATTGGCTGGGCTAAAATCTAGCTTGTGTGTATTCTCTACGGTCAAATTCTCTCCCATTACTGGGAAAAAGTCCATCTCTTTCCAATTCATTCCCGAATTAAATAGATTTTGTCAGTAGTAAAAAGACTGAAAAAAAATATTGAAGTAAGGAATGGAAATTTCTGATTCATGGCTAATTTTCAGCTATGAATCAAGTTACATTTCCTTCCCTAAATGATATTCGTTTTGCTTCAATTCGGATCAAGCCCTTTACTCACCGAACACCGATTTTAAAAAGTGAAGCAATCAATCAATGGGCAGGATGTGAGATTTATTTTAAATGTGAAAATTTTCAAAAGGTGGGTGCTTTCAAGGCGAGAGGAGCAGCAAATGCCGTCATGAAGCTCAGTGATGATCAAAAAGAAAAAGGGGTGGCGACGCACAGTAGTGGAAATCATGCCGCCGCTTTGGCAAGAGCTGCAAAAGTAGCCGGGATTCCAGCCTATATTGTGATGCCTTCCAATGCTCCTTTGATTAAGAAAAAAGCAGTCAAAGGTTATGGAGGCGAAATCATCGAATGTGAACCCAATCTACAGGCTAGAGAGACTACTCTAAATAAGGTTGTAAAAGAAACGGGTGCTACATTTATCCCACCCTATGATCATCTCGATGTGATAGAAGGACAGGCTACTTGTGCCTTGGAATTTTTGGAAGATCAGCCGGATCTAGAAATACTAATGGCCCCGGTAGGAGGAGGAGGACTTCTCGGCGGCACAGCTTTGCTTGCACATTATTGGGACCCTGAGATCGAAATTATCGCAGGGGAACCCTCAGGTGCGGATGATGCTTATCGCTCTTTTCATGCGGGTAAATTAATTCCCCAAACTCATCCCAACACCATTGCAGATGGACTTTTGACTTCTTTGGGAAAATTAAATTTTGAACTCATCCAACGTTACGTAGATGATATCCTTTTGGCTAATGATGATCAGATCATTGAAGCTATGAGATGGATCTACGAAAGAATGAAAATCGTCATCGAGCCCTCCTGTGCCGTGCCTTTGGCCGCTTTACTTGCCAATAAGGAGCGGTTTGCAGGCAAAAAGGTCGGAATTATCCTTTCCGGAGGAAATGTGGACTTGGAAAAGCTTCCTTTCTGAGATTAGCGAAAGGTATATTTAAAACCAAAGCCTGAACTAAAATAGCTTCGGCTATCGCTTGGAAAGATAGGTGTAGCCTCAAGGACTAAGCCTAGGTTTTTACTTCCCCCAAAAGGTTTGACCAAAAGGCCGAAAGGAATACCTACATAAAAATCCTTGGACCTACTATTATCCCAAAGCAGCACCAAAGCTTACCACCCGCCTTCTTTTTTAAGAATTTTTCTTCCTTCATGCGCACTTTGAAAGGCCGCTTCTATAATTTTTAGGACGGTGATAGCCTCTTGTAGAGTTACTAGTAGTTCCTCATTTCTCAATAAATGGGCTGCGATGTTTTGGTAAAAAACCCGGTAATCTCCTGCTAAGGTAGGCCATTGCTTGGTTTCATTTTCGAGGTAAAGTGTCCCCCATTTTTTAGGTTCCTCTACTCCCCAACTTTCGCCTTCCGGTCTTTGGCCAGCTTTGAAAGCAGCCTCTTGTACATCTAGTCCAAACTTTTGATAGGATCCTTTTTCGCCTAAAAGTAGAAATTTAGGAGTGGGTGCATTGACCATCACGCCTGCAGTGGCTTTTGCCTTAAGTGAACCGTAGTCTAGTACAATATCAAAATAATCATCTGCTACGGCATGGGTGCGTTGCATTCTGATGTCTGCCCATACGGATAAAGGGGACCCGAAAGCTAAAACTAGCTGATCGATCAGGTGCGTGCCTAGGTCATAGGTCACCCCATTGCCGGGGACATTTTTTTCTCGCCAATTTTCACCTAGTTGCGGGCGAAAACGATCAAAATGTGATTCCAAAGAAATAATCCGTCCAAGGGTTTCTTGCTGAAGTAAGGATTGGATCGTCTTAAAATCTCCATCAAAGCGCCGATTTTGAAATACAGTGCAAAGCAAGCCCTTATTGCTAGCCAATTCTTGAAGCTCTTCTGCCTCTTTGGAAAAGATCGTGACAGGCTTGTCTACTACCACGTGCTTCCCTACTTCCAGTGCCATTTTGGCCATAGGGAAATGAAATTCATTGGGTGTAGTGATTACGATCAGGTCTGCGGCATCTTCTTCTAAGAGAGACTCAAGGCTCCTGTAGGTTTGCACATTTGGGTAGCGTTTTTCACATTTGTTTTCGTGTCGCTCTACTACTGCCTGAAGTGCTAGGTCAGGACATACGTCGATTAGAGGAGCATGCATTTTTTCAGCTACTGCGCCAAAGCCTATAATAGCGGTCCTTATGGGAGCAAAGAGTTTCATCATAGATTCATTTCGTGGGCCTTATTGACTAGTTCCACCCGAGTACTGACACCTAATTTTTGATGTATATTTTTCCGGTGTGTTTCAATCGTATTTTGACTTAAGCCCAGCTTTTGGGCGATTTCTTTATTAGTTAAGCCATCTTTGATTAAAGAGATAATCTGTACTTCTCTCCTCGAGAGCTTGTATTTGTCTCTAAAGGAATCATAAAAGGCATTGGGTCTCGCCTGCTCGATAACCCGGTCAAAATTAATCATGTGTCTGCCTTCAAAGACCTCATGTATGGTGAATATCAGCTCGTCCGGGTCGGCATCTTTTAGGATAAAGCCGTCAGCCCCTTTTTTGATGGATTCCTTGAAAATTTTCTCTTCATCATACATAGAAAGCACAACCACTTTGATCGAGTTCTGATGCTTCTTGATATGCTGAAGTACACCAAACCCATCCAAAACGGGCATGTTTAAATCTGTCAAAACGACATCTACTGTAGCATCTTTGACATAATCAATCAACTCTTTGCCGTTGGCAAATACCCCACAAACTTCAAAATCATCCTGTTCTTCAAGAAGACCTTCTATACCTTTTGCAAAGAGGGTATGGTCATCAGCAATTGCGATTCGGATCATAAATTTTTTGGGTGAAATCTAATTTAAGGCTAAAACTTAGATTGACAAAGAAAGATTTATTTCAGTGCCTTTCCCCGGTGATGAGCTGATATGGAAAGAGCCGCCTATTGTTTCCATCCGTTTCTGAAGATTAGTCATACCGCTGCCTTTTGAGGGGATACTCATATCAAATCCCTTTCCGTCGTCTCGGATTTGAAGCTTAAGGTCCGAACCCAAATAATCCAGCTTGACTGTCAGTCTACTTGGGGAGGCATGCTTGATGGCATTATTCAGACATTCCTGTACCACTCGGATCAGGACGAGTTTTTTATCCTTGGGAAGATTGGTTTCATTTCCAGATAAATCAATGCTCGTGTCGCAGAATCCTGTTGCTTGTATTTTTTCAAGTTGCTGTTCTATAAATTCCCTTAGTGTGATGGACTCTACCCAGTCCAGATTGAGGGTTTTGGATAGGCCTCGTACTTCTGTGATGATCTGATTGATGAGTTGTCTTCCTTCCTGCTGTTTTTCTGGTTTTGAAGAGCCTAGATACAATTTTGATAAAGATAAAAGCTGTCCAATATTATCGTGAAGTTCCCTGCCAATATGAGCCAAGGTGTCTTGTTGGATTTCATTTTCGATATTAAGTAGCGTCTTCTCGTACTCTACTTTGATCTGCTCCATTTTTTGCTTGTTTTGGACCTGTCGCTGACGATGTAGAATAACCATAGAAACTACAAATATTGCCATTACCGCAGCCAAAAAGGCTCCTGAAAAAAGTATAAATACAATTTGGCTACCTTGTTCTTCCATCTTTTATGGTTTGAGGTGTAATAAAATTCCTTCCAGTGGCCAGAATAATCGTAAATACGGTCAATAGCAATAGGTACAAAATCATCGAGACAGTATTGAATATGTCATAGACCCCCGTATTCTGGAAGCTGATGTACTCATAAGCCACATCCGCTAAAAATAAGAGAACAGACTGAAACAGTAGAAAAGTAATATACCAAAATGGCCAATAAATCAAAGGATTGATGGCTAAATACGATTCTTCGGTGACCAAATCCACAAAGAATAAACCGCTCGATATGATAATCAGTGCATTTCCGAGAAAATAGAGATAGGGCTGAAAATCAGTGATAGGCGTACCTGACCAAGGGGAATAAAAGAATACACAAATGCTTACGAACAATAGGCTAAATAAGATTACTATTTTTTTCTTTGTCCTGCTATAAATATTACTGGCTATTAAGCAAAGTAGTAATAGCTTGGATAGCTGATAATTGAAAATATTATATACCCATAAGTTCCAACCCTCAAAGGGTTGATTGGTAAAAAGGAAGTGAAACTTTTCATTAAGTCCTTTATTGACTATCATATACGAGGCCAAAATCTCATAAAAACAAACCAATAAGATGATCATAAATGGAAGATAAAATCTAGGAGAGATTTTCTTTTTTCCCACCAGCTTTCCATAAAATATGATTGCCAAAATTCCATTGATTTGGACAAGGTGAAAATAATAGTTGTCCTCTATTCGAGCAATAAAATCTTCTAACACAGCCAGCCCCTTTTATTCACATTTAGGAGGACAGGCATCTCCCCGGTTATAATAATCTTCTTCCTCCTCCTCGATGTCTCCTTTGGCAGACGTCATAGGCGTCATTACTAAAGTCATCCTTCCGATATATTCCTCTGGATTTTCTGGATAAAACTCCCTTGCTGTTTCCTCTGTATATTCCGTGAAATAAAATTTGATACCCCCTTTTTTGGGATCATTACTTGACTTTTTCAAAATTTCCTCAAGTGTTTCCCGATCAAAAAATATCCATTCAGTCTGGTTTTCCACATCCTGTTTGGGACCTCGAGCAGGCTTACCTTTACGTACTTCCTGATCGTATTTTAGTTTCATTTGCTCAAAATCCTTCTTACTAATTTTCATATAAATAGGGGAATAGGGTTGAATTTTAGGGCTATTTCTAATAATCCCCTGAATATAGCCTTTTTCAGGTGTAGTGAAAACAAAAAAAGGGGCATGTGCCCCTTTTGGTCTCTAAATGGGTGAGAACTACTCCAAACCCTTGTCTCTCATTTTTTTGAACTCATCAAATCTTCTGAAGATGGCTACTGTAAATCCGATAAGCATCAGAATAGAGCCTACCCAAAGCACGTTGATATAGGGCTTGACGATCGCCTTCATCACAACATAGTCTTTCTGGTACTGATTGACTTTGAATACAAATTTATTTTGCTCCGGAACGATATTGTCTAAAGTGACTTTAATACCCAGTTCATTATCTACTACAGGAAGCTTCCCGACTTGGTTGTTTCTAATGATGAAGGTAGGCTCGAGTGTTTTTTCTACATCATAATCCAAAATCCGAAGTTTGGCTTTCACTGCCACGTCTCCCTCTTGGAGTACATAATCTTCGATTTCGCTTAGAACTTCTGCACCGTCAAAGTAGGTCACAAAGTCAGCGATATGAAACTGCTCTCCGGGCGATACTTCATAAAACTCATCGTCTTTCCAATCGGGATCTTCGTAATCATTCATGGCCGCTACATAGGTATAAAGATCCCTGTCGAGGTAGATTTTAGAATCCGGCGAAGAGATCAAGCCGCCCATTCCCTCATTGAATTGAGACATTGGATTCAGAGAAAACTTCAAGACCTCATTTTGAAAATAATCGATCTGGAAGTAGTCATTTTCCTCCAAAACCAAATTGACATTATCACCCTTCTTAAAGACATCTTTATAATCTTCCAGAGCAATGGCCTCATTGACTTTACCTGTAGATTCGAGAATTTTCGCCGGCACGAGCTCTTTGATTCCCACTACTTTCTTTTGTCTTCCTCTATAGATGACCGTGTAGTCTTTCATTTGAGTGGGCTTATTGATCCAGAGTAATACGTGCTCCTTATTCAATTCATCTTCCCAGCTATTGCTATAGGTCAGACCGGACATGTTGATGGAAATTGTGTCGGAATAACCTGAGCTAAACATGATCCCAATAAGGATCATCCCTAATCCAATATGAGCCAGAGAACCTCCGGCTAATTTGAAGGTTGATTTTTTCAACAACTTGGAAAGAATCACTGAGTTTGCGACGATAGTAAAAGTCCCCGCCAAAATGATGATCATGTATTTCCAATCGTAGACCTTGGCTAATACTATTATGGCTGCGGATAAGAGTACAGAGATGATATAAGGGGTCAAAAGTGCATCTTTCAATGCTTTTTTGTCCATCTTTTGCCACCAGAAAAACTGACCTACTGAAGTCAGCAAAGCCAGAGCGATACCAAACCAAAGCTGAAATTTGGTGTAAAACTCCACTTGATCAGCTGGAGGTGCCATATTAGAAATCCCACCGAAGCTTTCCACCAGAGCATTCCAAGCTGGGATAGAAGTCGGAAGGATCACCTGAAAGCCCATCAGACCAAGTGTAGTGGCCCCGATGAATATCCAAAACTCTCGAGAATAAACAGAGGCTTCACGCTCTGAGCTAGGGATGTGTTTCCATGCTTTGATGGTAAAAAACAAAGCTACTGCTAAAAAGAAGAGCATGTAGATCAGGAGTTGGCCCGAGAGGCCCAAATCTGTGAAAGAGTGTACCGATGCATCTCCTAATACACCCGAGCGGACCAAGAAGGTGGCGTATAAAACAAGGATAAAGGAAAGAATGACTAAGATAATCGAAGTTTTTAGCGCAGTACTGCTCTTTTTGTATGTGATCATGGTATGCACTGAGGCTACCAAAATCAGCCAAGGAACATAGACTGCATTTTCTACAGGATCCCAGTTCCAATATCCTCCAAAGTTCAGCGTGACATAGGCCCAGTAGGCTCCCATTAATATTCCCATACCGAGAATCATGGTCGAAAAAATAGCCCAAGGAAGCGCAGGTCTTACCCACTCAGAGTACCGACGCGTGGCCAGGCCACCGATCAGGAAGGCAAAGGGAACAAGCGTGGAAGCATAGCCTAGGAAAAGCGTAGGAGGGTGAATCACCATCCAAATATTTTGTAAAAGTGGGTTTAGTCCTGTCCCATCCTCCGGTATAAAGTCCGGATTCATCTGAAAAATCGGAGCCTGTGTGGCATCTCGAAGAAGAATGAATGGGGAGCTACCAATTTTCAAATCACCTATGACCACGCCCATGATCATAGACACCAAGAAAGCCTGCACGAGAGCAAAGACAATCATTACAGGAGCTTCCCATGCTTTATTGGTTTTGATCAGCGTAACTCCTAGGATCACATTCCAGAAAATCCAAAGGATGAAGGCTCCTTCCTGACCCTCCCAGAAGCTGGAAATCATGTAGTGGACGGGGAGTGCTTTGCTTGAATGCGAATAGGCATAAAAGTATTCAAATCGATGGTTGTAAATGATCTCAAAAAGTGAAAATGCAATCATCACACTGGAAACAGCATGAACATAAAAGCTCGCCCTGCTAAAGCGCTTCCAGCTATTTTTTTCTATCTCGTTAGCTTTGTAATACTGGTAATAGGCATAGGCTGATACCAATGCACTGACAAAAGCCACTATGCTCATCACATGGCCTAGGTTACCGATAAAGGTATTGATCATGATTGTTTGTTAAAGCTTCTACTTCACATTCCCGCCGCCTGCACATCAGTTTCCTGATATTTGGAAGGGCACTTCATCAGGATTTTATCTGCAATGAAGATTTCCTCTGTCTTAAATTGACCTATTACTACTACCGACTCAGATCGGGTGAAATCCGCCGGCACTGGTTCATTGTAAAATACCTCTTGCTCTGTGCCTTCATTATCTACCAAAACGAAGGTAAATGAAGTTTTGTCCTCTCGGACATTGATGCCTACCACCTCTCCGGTGTCATCTTTTTTCAATTGACCGACTACATGGATGGATTTATCATTTCCGTTTTTCTTCATTTCCATAGCCGTGTCAAATGATTCATAGCTACTTGCGTCGCCGATTGAGGTCATGATGATGACAATAGCGATGGCGATGATGCCTATTCCTACGAGATGTCCTTTTTTCATAGTTGTTTCGATTAATTGACCGGAAGGTTTTTTTCAATTCTACTTATTTTCCGATCAGTATAGATTAAGTAGCCGGTGATACCGATGAATATGATACCTATAATTCCCACCAAAACATAAATTTTCCCCTCTTCACGCATCTTATCGGCCATTTCTACCCGATTGTTGGTATAATCCGAATCGGTCACCTCGATTTTCTCTTGGGCAAAAGCCTGAAGGCTGAAGACAAGTAGGAATAGTATTGCTAGTTTTTTCATCTTTAGGAATTAATCAATTTGTCCTCAATCGTCCTTTCCACTCTACGCATTTTGACCCGTACAGTTGCTATCCATGCACCAAAAAGTGTCCAACCCAAAATAGCAGGGTAGAATACCATTCTAAGCTTGGAGTCCAAATCATAGGCATTGAATCCAGGATTACCTCCATTGCCAGGATGCAAACTGTCTGTCAAGCGAGGCAATACAAAGATTAAGGGAATAAAGGCTGCGAAAGCAAAAATATTATAAATAGCTCCTATTCTGCCACGCTGCTGCGCATCAGTCAGTGAATTTCGCAAGATTAGGTAAGCAAAATACATCAAGAGGCCAATAGCGGAAGCATTTTGCTTCGGATCCCCACTCCAATAGTCTCCCCAGGTAAATTTTGCCCAAAGCATGCCTGTAGCGATTCCCAAGACTCCGAATAAAATGGCCGCATTGGTGAATTCTATGGCGAAGTCATCATGTTTGAGGTCATTGCTTCGTAAATATCGAATACTGTAGTAGACCGATACCAAAAGCATCAGTATCATCCCAAACCACATGGTCACATGAAAATGTAATGCCCGGATGGTTTCATTTAAAATCGGAAGACGAGGGGCATCCATCAGCAGGCCTGCGAAGATGGTGTACAGCAGCAGTGCGATTGCAAGAATTTTCCACCAGGATTGGCGCATAGGGTAATTTTTGCTTTTTCAATTGCAAAAATAAGCTATAAGTTCCTGAATCCGGTGCTTTTTCTTACAAAAGATAAAGGCCAGATCGTTTACAATCTGGCCTTTGTTGATTTTGAAAAATAGTTACTTACTCGTTTGGAGTAAGAGGATTGCTTTTTCGAATCAACCCATCGGGTAATTCCCCTTCTGTGCTAGCCACAATAGTACAAACTGTAGCATCTCCTGTGACATTGACGACGGTTCGGAACATATCCAATATCCGGTCCGGAGCGATAATAAGGGCAATGCCGGCTGCCGGCACCCCAATAGACTCTAATACGATGATCAGCATGATCAATCCTGCTCCGGGCACTCCCGCTGACCCAATGGAAGCCAAGGTAGCCGTCAGCACGATCATCAGCTGCTGAGTCAGGGACAAATCCATTCCCAAAGCCTGTGCAATGAAAACTGCCGCAACTCCCTGGTAAAGACTCGTACCATCCATATTTACCGTCGCACCCAATGGTAAAACAAAACTGGAAACTTCTTCTGAGACTCCTAGCTCTTCTTCGACCTGCTTCATGGTCACTGGAAGTGTAGCAGAGCTAGAGCTGGTAGAAAATGCCAACAATTGGGCTGGGCGAATCGCTTTAAAAAAGTCCAAATAGGGTACTTTGGTGAAAGCCTTTAATATCAAGGGGTAGACAAGAAGAATCATGGTAAACAAGCCTCCAACCACTACGGCGCTATATTTCAGCAAGGCCAAAAGTAACTCTACCGCAGAATCAGGGTTTTCTCCCGCAATCTCTACAATCAACGAAGCCATTAAAGCAAATACGCCATAGGGAGCAATCAACATGATATAATTGACAATTTGGATAATCACGTCATTCAGTCCATCGAAGAAAGCAATTACTGGAGTTCCTTTTTCCTTAGGAATTTGAAGTAAAGCTATCCCAATCAGAATGGCAAAAAACACGACCTGAAGCATAGCTCCATTATTGGAAGCTGCCAAGAATACGTTTTCAGGAACAATATCTACTAAGGGTTGCAAGGGGCTTTGCTCCTGTAGCTCAGCGGCTTGACCCACTCTTGATCCCGCGTCACCCTCGTATAGTTTCATGAGGTTTTCTCGGGTTTCGATCGGAAGGCTTTTTCCAGGCTTGAATACATTGACCAGAATCAGCCCTATAGAAATAGCCAATACGGTCGTCACCAGATACGTCCCTATTGTTTTTCCTCCGATTCGGCTGAGCTTGGAGATATCACCTAGATTGGAAACGCCTACTACTAATGAAGCCAATACTAGGGGTACGGCTATCATTTTCAGTGAATTGATGAAAATCGTGCCGATGGGCTTGATATAGTCTAAGGTAAAGGAATTAGGTAGAGAAGTTTTGATCACGACCAAACCAAATACAAGACCGAGAATCAGGCCAATTATAATCTGTGTATGTAAAGGAATTTTCTTCAGCATGAAGCCTGGGTTTATATAATATCTCGAAGTTTATTGCTTTTTGCCAACAAAAGATAATCTGCAATGACCAAAGCAGCCATTGCTTCCACGATTGGTACCGCTCGGGGTACTACACAAGGATCATGACGACCCTTGCCACTGACCGTGACCGAATCTCCTGCCTCATTGATGGACTCTTGATCTTGCATGATGGTAGCGACAGGTTTAAATGCTACCCGAAAATAAATATCCTCACCATTGGAAATCCCTCCTTGGATGCCGCCAGAGTGATTAGTTTTGGTTTTTATCTGATCTCCATCTTTGACAATGGCGTCATTATGCTGGGACCCTCTCATTTTTACCCCCTCGAATCCACTTCCAAATTCGAAGCCTTTCACTGCGTTGATACTTAGCATGGCTTTACCCAGTTCGGCATGTAGTCGGTCAAAAACAGGCTCTCCCAGGCCTAAAGGAGTGTTTTCAATCACACAACTGACCACTCCTCCGATAGTATCACGGTCCTTTCGAACCGAGTCGATTAATTGGATCATTTGATCGGCAGCTTGGGGATCAGGACATCGGACGATATTATTTTCAATTTCTGAAAAATCAAGGTCTCGGTAATTTTTATTAAGGCTCAACTCTCCCACCTGAGAGACATAGGCCGTAATCTTAATTCCTTTTTGGGCGAGAAGCATTTTTGCAATAGCGCCAGCTGCTACTCGAGCGGCTGTCTCTCGAGCCGAACTGCGGCCTCCACCGCGATAATCGCGGATTCCATATTTCTCAAAATAGGTGTAATCTGCATGAGAAGGTCGAAATTTATCAGCGATATGAGAGTAATCTTTACTCTTTTGATCCGCATTACGGATGATGATTCCTATTGGCGTTCCCGTACTTTTCCCTTCGAAAACTCCTGATAGAATTTCTATCTCATCTTCCTCTTTTCGCTGCGTAGTGATTTTGGATTGACCGGGCTTACGCCGCTGCATTTCTGTTTTGATGAAGTTTTCGTCTATAGTCAAACCTGCCGGACAGCCTTCTATCGTGACTCCTAAAGCGACCCCGTGGGATTCGCCAAAGGTGGTGATCCTGAAAAGCTTCCCAAATGTATTCCCCATTATTTTCTTCGTATGATGATAACCGCTATAAAGACCACCGAGGCCAGTAATAGCAGGTTAATTGCGACCGTAAAATAGTATTTATATTGCTCGTTTAAAAACCTGTTGTCCTCGCTGCTGATTCGGTCATAGACTCCTCCCAGTCTTCGATTGGAGATTGCTTGATTTACTTTGCTCTCGCCTACTACATTGATCCTTGCTGTAGGGCGAAGGGTATCGTATACAGCTCTTTTGGGATCAAAATAAATCCACTCAAAGTGGTTTCCTAGATCCACCTCGGCAGCCTCATTGATGGTGATGAAATAATTAAACTCCTTGATTCCCGATACACGTCCGTATCCCCGGTTGATTTGCTGCCTCACATTGGGGTCAAAAGTATTTAAATTACCTCCCCCGATCACTTTTGGATTAGAAATAGCATTGATATTACCCACTCCAGAGACGCCAAAGCTATAATTGAACCCCTCCCCAGTACCTACCTCTAACTCAGTGATGTTTTCTCTGAGCTGATATTCTCCGACAGCTACTTCATTTCTCAGCGGATGAGAGGGCAATCTCTTTATTGTGATCGTTTTGGGAGCAGAATAGAAGGTCTTGAAGTCTTCCTGTCTATTTGATCCGAAGAAAGTAGGATTTTTGGCTACCCGGTATTTGATCATTTCCCATGGAATGCTTGGTATTTCGATTTTTCCATCTGAAAAGGGAAAGAAAGTCGCCTCATATACCTTATAGCGAGTCCATCGCTTACCATTGATCATGACTTGCTCAGGGTCAATGTTCGAAATATTATAGTTTTCCTCCCAGGCATTGGTAGGTTTGATTTTTTTCAGGACGGCATCAAGCTGCTCACCAGGCTTGTAAAAATTAAATGGTGCTTGGTTTTGCTCAGACATATAAAAGGCCAACACCATCGAAAAACCCTCTCCGGCAAATACACTGTCTTTGTCTACAGTGACAGAAAAAAATGCCTCGTCGTCGAGTTCTACATATTCTGGCTCTTCCTGTGCTCTTCCAAAGAAATCTGCAAAAGGATCACTGTTGGTGGACCCTCCACTTCGCCCGCTAACAGGATCTGTCACTGAGATGGTTTTGCCATCAAAATCAAAGGTATTTCCATTGATATCAATACTAAAGCTAGGCAATTTAAACTCGCCTTTACGGCTGGGTTTATAATACTGGATAATGCTATTCGAACTCGTGACCTGTCCATTAATCACATTCATGGAAGAGGATTGAGAGATGCCCTGCTTTTGGAAGCCGGGGATATCGGGGAATTGATCGTAGGACTTGATTTTTTCATTCGCCACATTTATCTTAATGGTGAAAGTTTCATTCAGCCCGATTTGATCAGGGCCTAACTCCACACTCACCTCTTGTGCGAGTAGCTCTGAGGAAAAAAAGAAGAGCGCGAATACCAAGAAAGAAGATAGCAGCGTTTTACACATGGTGCGAAATTAAGGATAATTCCAATTTGGGAACCCTAATTTTACGTAACATTGAAGGAAAAGCCTTCGTATGGAAACTTAAATTCAGTTAATAAACCCTAAACTCTTTAGACTATGATAGAATATGTGAAGACCATTTTGCAGAAAGTTAGCTTCTCCAAATATTTATTTGAGCGGGAGTTGCGAAAAGGCCTAAGACTTATTTTACCAGCTGAGGTCGAGGAATTTAGAGATTGGTGTTACCAGATGTTTGGAAAAATACACCAAAGTATTCTCAACCGGTACTTTCAGCCGGCAATTTAGAAGAACCAACCCTGCCACGATCGAGCAGGGTTTTTTTAAGTTTTCCCCAAAAACCTAAAACAGCCCAAAAAACAGATAATAATAAGTGTTCTTTGGGCTGTGCTAGTATTAGGGTAGGCTGTTGCTAATCAAAAAAACAGCGGAAACTCTCATTTCCACTGTTTTGGCTGGCGGTTTAATCTTTGGTCGCAAAATCCGGATAAGCCCGCATTCCGTGTTCATTGATGTCAAGCCCTTCGACCTCTTCTTTTTCATCTACACGGATACCGATAGTTTTTTTCAAGGTGAAAAAGATAATTCCAGCAAACAAAAAGCAGAAAACGGCCACACTTCCTACACCGATTAACTGAGAGAGAAACTGATTCCAACCTGCCAGTTCACCAAAAATCCCCACAGCCAATGTACCCCATATACCGCCGATTAAGTGCACAGAAATTGCTCCTACAGGGTCATCAATTTTGATTTTATCGAATAAAACTACGCCAAATACAATCAATCCCCCACCGATAAAACCGATGATGGCGGAGTCTAAAATGTTCATTTGATCTGCACCTGCAGTGATTCCTACTAAGCCGGCCAAAATTCCATTGAGGACCATGGTGATATCATAGGATTTGAATTTGATAAAGGAAACCAATAAAGCTCCAAAAGCTCCTGCTGATGCGGCAATGGAAGTGGTCACAAATACGCGGGAAACTGCTCCCGGATCGGCACTGAGAACGGAGCCTCCATTGAAACCAAACCAGCCAAACCATAGCAGAAACACTCCAAAGGTGGCCAAAGGTAAATTGTGTCCCGGGATGGCATTCATGCCTCTTTCTGTGTATTTTCCGATTCTTGGACCAAGTAGGTAGGCGCCAACAAGCGCTCCCCAGCCTCCTACAGAGTGCACGATGGTAGAGCCTGCGAAATCATAAAATGAGGTATCCAAGGTATCCAAAAATCCACCTCCCCATTTCCACATGCCTACAATAGGGTAGCAAATGGCTACATAGAGAATAGAGAAAAAGATAAAGGGCCCTAACTTTATTCGCTCTGCTACTGCACCAGATACGATAGTCGCAGCGGTAGCGGCAAACATGGCCTGAAAGATAAAGTCCGTGAAGTAAGTATATCCTTCATTATAGTTGGATGTATCCCAACCTTCGGGCAAACTCAGCCCAAAGCCTCCAAATCCGACAAAGGATCCCTCAAATCCAGATCCTGGATACATGATATTGAAGCCGACTAGAGCATAGGTCAAAATTCCTATAGCTGGGATAATCGTGTTTTTAAAGAGAATGTTGACCGTGTTTTTGGCCCGGGTGAGACCAGCCTCCAGACTGGCGAAACCCAAATGCATGATAAAGACCAAAATAGTGGCCATCATCATCCAGAGATTATTGACAGTAAATAGTTCTTGCATAGGTTTGATGGTTTGAGCGATTAAAGGGCTTTTTCTCCGGTGTCACTATTTCGGATGCGGTAAGCTTCCAAGACATCAAAGACGAAGATTTTTCCATCTCCGATTTCGCCTGTTTTGCCTTCTTTGAGAATGCACTGGATGACGCTGTCTTTCAATTCATCCGGGATGATAATTTCTAATTTGGTCCGGGGAATGTAAGCCGGTTCGTATGCCACCCCTCGATACATTTCCTGTCGTGCATGTTCAAAACCCATCCCTTTGATTTCATAAAAGGATAGGAATTTGACCCCTAGCCCAGAAATGCAAGCATGGATCTGCTCAAAGCGCGATGTACGGATGATCGCTTCTATTTTTTTCATTTTTTCAATCAGGTTTGAGGTTTGTTGAGAATTTGGCATGAAAGTAATTTAAAAATTGTGATTAAATCAAAATATAGATGAAAAAATGTCCTCTAAAAACAGAAAAAATGTAAAAAATTAAATTTATGGTGTCTATTTAGGCCATAAAATTGATTTTTATAATTTTTTTAGGAAAGAGTGGGTTAAAAATTAATCTAATGTTTAAAAAAGGAATAAGTCGATATCTTGTACCCCGAGTCATTTCCATTAATTTTGATGCGTTTTATAAAAGACTGAAAGCAAGATGACTCAAAAACCAACTTTAGTAGTATTAGCAGCAGGAATGGGCAGCAGGTATGGCGGAAACAAGCAGATTGACGGCTTTGGACCCAATGGAGAAACGATTCTAGAATATTCCATTTTTGATGCCATCCGGGCAGGGTTCGGAAAAGTAGTATTTATTGTTAGGCAAGAGATTCTGGATGTAGCCAAAGAAAAATTCCTCCCAAAGCTTCAAGGTAAAATTGAGGTGGATTGGGTAATCCAATCCTTGGAGAGCTTTGTGCCTGCGGAATTTAAGCAGGCAGATCGAGTCAAGCCATTTGGCACCGCTCATGCAGTACTTTGCGCTAAGGATGCTGTCAAGGAGCCCTTTGCTGTGATCAATGCGGATGATTTTTACGGGAAGGAAGCTTTTGAAGAGATCGGAAAGTTTTTGTCAAAAGATGCCCGTCCTGATTTACATGCCATGGTAGGCTATGCCATTCAAAATGTGCTTTCAGAAAATGGAACGGTAAGTCGGGGAGTTTGCGAAACGAATGAGAAAGGGCAATTGATCGGCATGACCGAGCGTACATCCATCGCTAGAGAAGGAGAAAAGATCCTCAGCAGGGGTGAAGGAGAGGTAATTGAAATCGCAGAAAACACTCCTGTTAGCATGAATTTTTGGGGCTTTCATCCTGATGTTTTTGCGGATGTGGAGCAAATGTGGAATGAATTTCTTCCAGCCAATCTTGAAAACCTCAAATCGGAATTTTACATCCCAACGGTAGCCAATAACCTGATTCAATCAGGAAAGGCAGCCTTTGAGATCCTTCCCGGTGGAAAAACCTGGTTTGGCGTGACCTACACCGAAGATAAGCCGGTGGTCATCGAGGCATTGAAAAAGCTACACGAAACTGGGGAATACCCTGAGGACTTGTGGAAATAAGGAAAGAGGCTTCGGTCTCTTTTTAATTTAAAAAATAACGTAACCAAATTGGTAACATTTTTGTATATTTGGAAATGCGCATCATTGCAGTAAAAACCCTAAAGGAATGGTGTATTGCTTATCCAAAAGCAAAGCAAAGTCTTTTGGCTTGGCATGAAGAGGCCCTTTCCGCAGAATGGAATAGCCCAAATGAATTAAAGTCGCAATTTCACAATGCTTCGATCATCTCAGACAAAAGAGTGATATTCAATATTCATGGAAATTCATTTCGCTTAATTGTGGATATCGAATATCGATTGAAAATAGTCTTTATTGTTTGGTTTGGAACCCATCAGCAATACGACAAAATAGACGCAAAAATCATCAGCTATGGTAAAGCCAATAAAAAATAACAGCGAATACGAAAATGCTTTGGAGCGTACTTACGATTTAATGCAACAAGATTTAGCACCGGAGTCAGAAGCTTCCGATGAGTTGGAGGTTCTTTCTATTCTTATCAAAGAATATGAAAACGTTCATTTCCCAATTCCAAAACCTCACCCAATTGAAGCGATAAAGTTCCGGTTGGATCAAATGGGAATCTCCGAATCCGAGCTTTCTGAAATTTTGGGTGCCCGATCTAGAAAATCTGAGATCCTATCTGGAAAGAGAAAATTAAGCCTTGCTATGATTCGGAAACTTAATGAGAAATTAAAAATTCCCGCAGAGGTGTTGATCAGAGAGTATTAATTTTTAAAAAATTCCAGCCTCATTTTACTCCCTCTTCACCTTCCCAATCTCCACTTCAAAGAAAAAGACCTCCGAGTCGAGTTGGGCTAGGATAGCATGCGATCGCTCCGGTCTGGCATCTGTCAGAAAGATCTGCCCGAAGGTATGCTTGGAGATCAACTGCATGAGTTGGGCGATACGAATATCATCCAACTTGTCAAAAATATCATCCAGAAGTAGTAGCGGCTTCTCGCCCCTATCTTTTTCAAAAATCTGAAACTGAGCCAGCTTCAAAGCAATAATAAAAGACTTCTGCTGTCCCTGACTACCAATCTTGCGGATGGGGTGATCTCCAATCAAAAACACATAGTCGTCTTTGTGAATCCCAGCGTTGGAGTTTTTAGTGATCTGATCTTTTTTTCGAAGACTCATAAAATAATCTCCAAAATCCTCCCGAAGGGCCTCAGTCTGATACTGAATGGTCACCTTCTCCTGTCCTTGGGAGATTTCTTCATAATGCGCCTGAAGCATGGGTGCCACTTCTTCCATCAGTTCGGACCTTCGTTGGGCCAGCTCCTGACTCAGCCGGATCATTTCCTCGTCATAGCTCCCCAAAAGCGTCATATCTCTTCTGCCGGTCTCGGCAAATTGCTTCAAAAGAGCATTTCGCTGCTTCAGAAAATGATGATAGCGAATGAGTCTATTCAGGTACTGCCGATCGAGTTGGGAAAGTAATCCATCAAAAAACTTTCTGCGTCCTTCACTCCCTCCTTTGATCAGCTCCGTGTCATCGGGTGCTATTAAGACCAAAGGAATTAATCCTACATGCTCGGAGGTCTTATCCAAGGTTTTTCCATTTTGCCAAATCTGTTTCTTTTTTCCGAGCTCGAAAGTACATCGAATCTCCAGCGGCTTCTCTTGAATTTCAAATTGTCCTTTGATCGCAAAGAAGTCCTGCTCATGCTGCACATTCAGCGAATCGCTTGACTGGACCGAACTTTTGGTAAGAGATAGATAGTGGATGCCATCCAAAATATTGGTCTTCCCACTGCCGTTCAGACCAGTAAAGCAATTAATCTGTGGGGAAAAGTCCATCCGGGTTTTCTCATGGTTTTTAAATTGTAAGAGTTCCAGGGACTTTAGATACATCTGATGCGTGAATTATTTGGGCGGCAGCCTGATTTTTAATAGCAGTTGGTTATATTTGGGGCCTAAATTAGCATATTTTGATCATTACGATATGGCAAAGAAGACAACAGCGACCAAGTCAAAAGTAAACTATTCGAAAGAAACCTACGCTTTTTGGTATGAGAGCATGCTCTTGATGAGACGCTTCGAAGAAAAAGCAGGGCAACTTTACGGTCAGCAAAAAATACGAGGATTTTGTCACTTGTACATTGGCCAAGAGGCTTGTGCAGCTGGTGCCATTACCGCTTTAGAAAAAGACGACAAATGGATCACGGCTTACCGAGATCATGCGCATCCACTGGGTTTGGGGACAGATCCTGGTGCTGTGATGGCTGAATTGTATGGTAAAGCTACCGGAACTACCAAAGGTAAAGGTGGTTCTATGCATATTTTCGACAAAGAGCGAAACTTCATGGGAGGCCACGGGATCGTGGGAGCTCAAGTTCCTATGGGTTTGGGTATTGGCTTTGCCGAAAAATACAAGGGCACTAAAAACCTTTGCATTTGTCACATGGGTGATGGAGCAGTTAGACAGGGTGCTGTACATGAGGCATTCAATTTGGCCATGCTTTACAAGACTCCGGTAATTTTTGTCATCGAAAACAATGGCTATGCCATGGGAACTTCTGTCGCCCGTACTTCCAATGTCACTGAACTCTATCAAATCGGCGAATCTTACGATATGCCTGCTTTTGCAGTAGACGGTATGAATGTGGAAGCTATACACGAATCTGTAGCAGAAGCTGCCGAACGTGCTAGAAAGGGTGATGGACCTACGCTTTTGGAATTCAGAACGTATCGATATAAAGGTCACTCTATGTCTGATCCTCAGAAATACCGCACCAAGGAAGAGGTAGAGGAATACAAGATGAAGGATCCCATTGAGCAAGTATTGAAAACAATCAAAGACAACAAGATCTTGAGCGAGGAGGAAATTGAAAAAATCATCGCAAAGGTGAAAAAGCAAGTGGCCGACGCGGTCAAGTTTGCAGAAGAATCTCCATGGCCCGATGGTCAGGATGCCTTCAAGGATGTTTACATCCAAGAAGATTATCCATTTGTAATGGAATAAATCAAACTGCTAAGTCTAAAAAAAAGCCATGAAAACAAGATGGATTCATGGCTTTTTTATTGGGCTTTGTGGAAATTATAAAAAACGTATATTTGCGCCTGAAAATCGAGTAACATGGCAAAGAAACTATCCAAAAAAGCACAACAAGAACAAAATGAACTACTGGAAAATCCGGAAGTTCTTGCAGAATCGCTCGGACGCGGTGAGGCTTTTTTGAAGAAGAATAGCAAGATATTAGGCGGAGTGCTGATCGCTGCCATCCTTTTGATTGGGGGGATTTTGTTTTTCCAGATCAATAATCAGAATCAAAATCAGAATGCTCAAGAAGAGATGTTTCAAGCCGTCTATTTCTATGAGCAGGACAGTGTAGAGTTTGCGCTGAATGGAGACGGGATCAATCCGGGATTCCTTCAGATTGTGGATGAGTATCCGCGTACCGATGCTGCCAACTTGGCTAATTTCTACATTGGATCCATCTACCTCTCTCAAAAGAACTTCTCGGATGCGATCGAGTATTTAGAGAAATTCAGTTCTGATGACTATTTGGTGCAGGCTAAAGCTTATGCGCTATTAGGTGATGCTTACTTGGATTCTGGAAATGTGAATGAGGCAATTTCCTTTTATAAAAAGGCAGTAGGCCATAAGCCTAATGATTACTTTACTCCCAAATATTTGTACAAGTTGGCTGTTGCCCAAGAAGAGGCTGGTAATTTACAGGAAGCTATCAAAGCCTTCGGTGAGATCGAAGAGAAATACTACGAGTCATTCGAATACACTGGCGCACGAAAACACAAAGCACGCTTGGAAGGCCTTGCCGCTAAGTAATGCTTTGCTATAAGCATCTTTTAGAAGAGTAAGGTTCGATAGAATCTTACTCTTTTTTCGTTTAAAAACCTCAAAACAATAATCCATGGCTACTTCTAACAAAAGCCTGAGCGAATACAGCTCCAAAAATATTACTGATATCAGTTCCAAAAAATTTGCCATCGTCGTATCCGAGTGGAATGAGGACGTGACTGAAGCGCTCTATTCCGGGGCCTATCAGACACTGATTCAGCACGGCGCAAAAAAAGAAAATATCATCCGTAAAAATGTGCCGGGATCATTTGAGCTTTCACTGGGTGCTCAATGGTGTGCACAGGACGAAAATATCGATGCTGTAATCTGTTTGGGTTGTGTGATTCAGGGGGAAACGCGTCACTTTGATTTTATCTGTGATGCCGTAGCACAAGGAATTACCCTAGTTGGACTGAAATTTAATAAACCCGTGATTTTTGGAGTTTTGACTCCTGAAAATCAGCAGCAGGCCTTGGACCGAGCAGGAGGAAAGCACGGAAACAAGGGAGATGAAGCAGCGATCACTGCATTGAAGATGCTTGGGTTCTGAACCTGTGTTTTTAAAAAAGTCAAGAACTTATAAATAAGAGACCTAAGCGTGATTTTTGAACACTCAATCACACTTATCAAACCTATTAATTAATTATGAAAGTAATGAAATTCGGGGGGACCTCCGTAGGCAAACCCGAGCGCATGCATCAGGTCAAGGACCTGGTATCTTCAGGAGATGAACCCACCATCGTGGTACTATCCGCCCTCTCTGGCACTACCAATGCCCTTGTAGGTATTGGGGAAGCGCTGGCTGCTGCAGACCGAATCCTAGCCAAGGAGCGAATTGATGAGCTTCATGCCCACTACCTGGACTTCTATCCACAGCTCTTGAAAGCAGAGAAAACTCGAGCCAAAGCAGAAGCCATTATCAAGGAGCACTTCGAATTTTTAAATATTATTCTCAAGATTTCATTCAATGAGGCCATTAACCGGGATATTCTTGCTCAAGGCGAATTGCTTTCGACCAAGTTGTTTTACACCCTATTGGAAGAATTGGAGATCCCTGCTGTCTTTTTGATCGCCTTGGACTTTATGAGTATTGACGAAAACTCAGAGCCAGAATTGGGTAAAATTTCAGAAAAACTGAAAGCTATTATCAGCCAACATCCCGGTCAAAAGCTTTTTGTAACCCAAGGCTATATTTGTAAAAATCACCGAAATGAGGTCGATAATCTTAAGCGTGGAGGAAGTGATTACACGGCCTCTTTGATCGCAGCGGCTATTAATGCTTCTGTTTGCGAGATTTGGACTGATATCGATGGGATGCACAATAATGACCCACGAATCGTCAACCGTACCCGCCCTATTGCAGAGTTATCTTTTGATGAGGCGGCTGAGTTGGCTTACTTTGGGGCAAAGATTCTCCATCCTGCATCAATATGGCCGGCGCAGCAATACAATGTACCGGTGAGGTTGCTCAATACCATGGATCCCAATGCCCACGGAACGCTGATCAAAGCAGATGTGGAAACAAAAGGAGTCAAAGCCATTGCAGCCAAAGATGGAATCACTGCAATCAAAATCAAGTCCAGCCGAATGCTTTTGGCGTATGGATTTTTGAGGAGGGTCTTTGAGATCTTTGAAAAATATAAGACTCCCATCGATATGATCACCACATCAGAGGTGGCTGTATCTGTGACTATTGATGACATTAGCCATTTGGACCTTATTACCAAAGAGCTCGAGGTATTGGGAATAGTCGAAGTGGACGCTAATCAGAGCATCGTCTGCATCGTAGGAAATATGGTATCTGAAACTAGGGGAGCGGTGAAGTCTGTGATGGATAGTCTTGTCGATATTCCGATTCGTATGGTATCTTATGGTGGTAGCCGACACAATGTATCCCTGCTGATTGATTCTAAATTCAAAAATGAAGCCCTTCAGAAACTAAATGATGGGGTTTTTAATTGGAATTAAGTCTTAAAGAGTAATAAGTTCATCAAAGAAAGTAATGGCAAAGCGATTCCACATAGGAGTTATCAATAGGCTGCTTTGTACTTCGAATTGAGGAAATTCCTTCATTTAGACCATTTCGATTTAATTTTGCTTCATGTCAACCTCACCTCAAAAACCAGGATTTCTTAAACGACTTCAGACCAAATGGAAGCTGGACAGTCTGTTTCAGGTGGTCATGGTTTTGATCGTTTTTGCTTGTACAGGATTTACCATTCTATTTATAAAAAATCCTATTTTGGATTTCTTTGGAGTGGAGAAAGGGGGTTTTGTAAATACCCTTTTGTACTTGCTACTTGTACTTCCGCTGTATCAAATATTCCTTTTGATCTATGGGTTTATTTTTGGTCAGTTTCGGTTTTTTTGGGAAAAAGAAAAACAAATTATGAGGAGGATTATCGGAATATTCTCTAAGAAAAAATCCTGATATCGAGAACCAAAGACTGTTTAAATTCCTTCTAGTAGTGAAATTAATTTTTAAACGAAAATCTTTAAACCATGATTAGAAAAGCAACAGCTGTCTGGACCGGCAGTGGAAAAGAAGGCAAAGGACATGTAAGTACGCCTAGCAATGTTTTAGACAAAACCCAATATTCCTTCAAATCACGTTTTGAGGATGGAGTGGGAACCAATCCTGAAGAACTAATTGCAGCAGCCCATGCTGGATGCTTTGCGATGAAGCTCAGTTTCAATTTAAGTGCAGAAGATCATGCCCCTGAGGAATTGGAGGTCACCTGCAATATTACTTTTGAGGATGGAACACTCAAAAAATCTCACTTGGTGCTGAAAGCCAAAGTGGAGGGAATCAGCGAAGATAAATTCGCCGAACTCGTCAAAGATGCTGAGGAAAATTGCCCGATCTCTAAGGTTTTGAATACTGAGATTTCGGTAGAGTATACACTCAATTGAGCATAAAGAAAATTTAACATAGAAAAGATCCTTCGGGATCTTTTTTTGTTAGAACCTAATGGACGACAATTCCGTTAGCAATTTGCTACGAGTACTAAACCAACTATTTCTGGACCAATGAATACTATTTCCGAAAGGCGATTGACTTTTGATTCCAATCGCATGATTTTTGCGAAAAACGCAATTTTTGCTGTTTTGATTTTACTGGTAATTTTTAATTTAGAAGGGATGTTTTCGAGTCAAAATCTCAAGGCGCTTTCTTTGTATTTTACCTTTACGCCTATTGCCGCCGGGATTTCCGGAATTATTTTCAAAAACACGGTAGGTCTTCGCCAATCTTCCGGCATGAAGAAAGTACTGGGATGGACCATCGGGCTACTTGCTTATGCGGTGCTTATTCCACTTTCTCTTTCCTTAGCCTAAAGTTCTAATCTACTTCGAAGACCAATTTCATCGTGATGGAAGCGGTTTTGTTTTTCGAGCTTGTATTGAAGGCTCCTCCCCAGGAATAATCCTCCCCGGAGTTTTGTCCTGTAATTTGAAAGACGCCCATGTTGGCTGAGATTAGATTTCCCAAACTAGCATTAGAGTTTTCTGCAATTCGCTCTGCTCGGATTCGCGCATCTTCGGTAGCTTTGGCAATCATTTCAAGTTTTAAAGACTCCAAGTCAGTGTAGTAATACCGAGGCTGTTGAGAATAAAAAGCGATCCCTTGATTGAGGAGTTCAGTAATTTCGCGGCTGATTTTCTCCACTTTTTCTACTTCCTTGGACTCGATGACTAGCGATTGGTTTAGCTGATAGCCAGTAAATGTCTGTCCCATATAGCGTCCGTCATTGGAGTAGTTTTGCTGATATTGAGGATTGGTGGCGACAGCGTTGAAAACGAGTTGGGATTCGGGAATACCTTTAGACACCAAGTATTGAGTTACTGCTTCACGGTCTTTTTCGAGATTGGCATAGGCAGTTTGAATATTGTTGCTTTCACGAGAGAAATTCCCCTCCCAGACGATCAGGTCTGAGGTGAAATTCTGCTCTCCAAGTCCCGTGACATTCACATTTCCTTGTGGACGATTTCGATTGATGACTGCATAGCCAAAAATGATAGAAGAGATAACAATGGCCTAGCCAAAAATGATTGCGTTTGTTTTCATAAGAATAGATTCAAAGCATTAAGTTATCGAATTTTTCCATAAAAAAACCTGCCAATTGGCAGGTTAAGTCTCTTTTGGTAAAACAGGCTTTCAATATATCCTTTGCATAAGATCTTGATCTTTTGGGTTTTTCAAATCTATCAGGTATCCGTTGACGACTGCATGGGTCAACTCTCCCCCTTTTTCCAAAAAGAAATTGGGACTTGCCCCAGTCATCCACCCGGAAGAGAAAGTTTCCCGTGAATGGAGAACCATGATCGGTAAGTGATGCAATTGGTTTTCCTTGGCACTTTTCACTTTCACTGCCAGGTATCCTTGTTTCAAAAGCTCCAAAGCTTCGGCCTCGTCTATTGCATCGAGGTTTTCACATTCCTCCTCAAAAACCTTACCCTCAACCCATCGATGGCCAGTAGCATCCAATTCTTCAAAACCAAAGTACACTTGCATATCTCCCACATCTTCGATATTTCCATTGACAAAATACGTTTCGCCTGCATTGGATTCACGTCTTCGTATGGCTATATCAATCGGGTACAGCTTTCCATTCACTTCGACCTCCACTTCATTTAGAATGAGATCCATAAGCTGTATGCCATTGTCAGGGATAGAAAAATACTGCTCGGTAGTGTAAGTTTCATAGCTTTTAGTAGCGATTTGGTGGAGCGCATTTAGAATAATCATAAAGTTGAGCTTGCGGATGTATTGTTTTTCAGGGTCTCCCATGTAGCCACCGGATTCAATTAGAATGGTGCTGGTGCCCCATTTTTGGATATTATCTCCAAAGGCCCTCGGCTCAAAACCGTCATCGTATTTGCCCACTTGGCCAGGGATCATCTGCTGGAGAATTTCATTCATTCCCACTATAGTCTGCATGGCACGCTCACGGACATCATTGACATCCCGTTCGTAATTGTAGCCTGGTGCCAAAACCGAAATAGTCGCCTGCTTTGGGGTGTTGACTACATTATAATAAATCTGCTGATCATGAAGGTTAAAGCCAAAATCTGGTTCAAACTCGTCACGGGCGTTTTTAAGAATAACCGCTTCTGGAGAAATCTGAGAAATCGCATCTCGATTGAGGTCAATGTCCAGTGCATTTCTGCGTTTGAAAGCTTCTGCGCCATCGGGATTGATCATCGGGATAAATTTGATCGAAAGCTGGTTTTTCAAAGTGCTTCTGAGCTCATCGTACTCGTCTCCACTCCCTTCCAAAAAGTTAAACAGATCAAAAAGGGCCATAGTCGCTGTACTTTCATTTCCATGCATCTGTGACCATAGCATAACTTTGGTCTGTCCCTCTCCCCAATAAAGAGCAGTGATACTCCGCCCTTCGATAGATGATCCAAGTGTTCTTAGCTCAAAACTGGATTGGTGCTTTTCGATCAGCGGCTGAAGGTCCGAATGGGTAAATCTCCTGTGGGTGATGGCTGGTTCTAAAAATTGCTCATGTGCATTTTCCAGCATATCCACAGAAAAAGAATTGTTTTCTGATTCATTTGCTGTTTTACATCCAATACTGAAAAACAAAAACAGCAAAAACAGGCTAATTTGATTTCTGTTGATTATTTTCATGTTCTGATTTTTGGCAAGGTGAAAGAAAGTAAAGCTAAGCATCTTTAGGCTAAATTTCAGGTAGATTCAATCATTTGATCAAAACGCTAAAATGAAACTCTCCTATCAGGTCATAGATCTTCCTCTTAAGCACACTTTTACCATCGCCCATCAAAGTCGGGATATCCAAGATACCCTGATAGTCAAACTCGAAGATGCAGGTTTTTACGGTTTGGGAGAGTCCACTACCAATCCATTTTACGGGATGACGATTGAGAATATGACCGAACGCCTGGAAGCAGCAAGAGCAATAGTGGAAAGAGGAAGCTGGGATCATCCTGAGCGACTTTGGGAAATGACTAAAGAAATTTTTGCTGAAAATCCTTTTGCGCAATGTGCCTTGGATATGGCTGCTTGGGACCTCTACACCAAAAAACAAGGAAAAAAACTTTATGAATATTTGGGGCTGAGTCCCAAGGATATTCCCTTGACCAATTTTACTATTGGAATCGATAGCTTGGATAAAATGGTCTCCAAAATGAAAGAGGTGGATTGGCCGATCTATAAAATCAAATTGGGGACCGATAATGATTTGGAAATTGTGCGGGAACTGCGGAAGCATTCTGATGCGATTTTCAGGATAGATGCCAATTGCGCTTGGACTGCTGAGCAGGCTATTCGAAATTCTGAAGTTTTGGCCCAGCTCGGGGTAGAGTTTATGGAGCAACCCCTCGGAAAGGATGATTTGGAAGGAATGAAAGAGGTATTTCTCCACTCAAAACTCCCTGTGATGGCTGATGAAAGTTGTATAGTGGAGAGCGATGTGAAAAAGTGCCAGGGACTTTTTCACGCCATCAATGTAAAGCTAGTCAAAGCAGGGGGGATTACGCCAGGAATTAGAATGATTCATGAAGCAAAATCTTTAGGCATGAAAACTATGGTAGGCTGTATGACTGAGTCTTCGGTGGGCATTTCGGCCATAGCCCATATCGCGCCACTTCTTGATTATGTGGATATGGATGGAGCCATGCTTTTGGCAAAAGATCCCGCAAAGGGAGTTCAGATTACACCGGAAAAAGTCAGCTTTCCCGACGGACCGGGAATCGGTGCTGAAATGATATAGTAAAAAAAGACAGCTTTTGGGCTGTCTTTTTGAAATCAATTATCGCTAACGATCAATTTAAATCCTTCACCATGGACTGTGATGATTTGAACTGTGGGATCATCTTTAAGTAGTTTTCTGATTTTACTCAAGTAGACATCCATACTTCGCGCATTGAAATAACTATCGTCTCCCCAGATTTGCTTTAGCGCATGGCTTCGATTGACAAGTTTGTTCATTTCTGCAGCTAATAGTCGAAGAAGTTCATTTTCTTTTGAGGTTAGCTTGTGCTTTCCTTCAGGACCTTCCAGGATCTGCTCATCGTAATGGAGCTTAAAGCCCCCAAATTCATATACTTTCAGTTGGCTGACTTCATTGGATTTTTGTGTACGTCGCAGGATTGCATTGACACGGAGTAGCAATTCTTCCATGCTGAATGGCTTTGTTAGATAATCGTCAGCACCGATTTTAAGCCCTTCGATAATATCATCTTTCTGATTTTTGGCTGTCAGAAACAGGATAGGGAGATCTTCTTGTACTTTTTTGATCTCTTTAGCTAGGGTAAAACCGTCCTTTTTTGGCATCATAATATCCAAAAGGCAAAGGTCGTATTTATCTTTTTTGAATTTGTTCCAGCCCTCTTCTCCATCCCTACAGAGTGTGGGTTCGTAGCCCTTCATCTCGAGGTATTCTTTTAGGATATCGCCCAAGTTTGGGTCATCTTCCACTACTAATAGTTTGGCCTTGCTCATTGTGTTTTGGGGAGTTGAATGGTGAATATACTACCTTTTCCGAGTTCGCTTTGGACAGAAATACTTCCTTTATGTGCCTCCAGCATTGTTTTGACGTAGGACAAGCCTAAGCCAAACCCTTTGACGTCATGAATATTACCGGTAGGAACCCGATAGAATTTATCAAATATTTTACGTTGAGCTTCTTTGCTCATTCCTATGCCATGATCTTTGATACTCACATAAGCCTGATTTTCGTCTTCCCAGGCTTTAATTTCTATTTCAGGCTGTTCTTTGGAATACTTATTAGCATTGTCCAACAGATTGTTGAAGATATGTGTCAGGTGGAAAAGATCCCCTTCCACGATACCGGAAGTCATTTGATTTTCAAATTGAATGGCCCCTTGGCGCTTTTCGATTTGTAAACTGATATGATTGGCGGTATCTTCTAAAAGCTCCGAAAGATTGATTTTTTCTAATTTGAGTTTGAAATCCTTCTTATCTAACGCAGCAGCCTGCAAGACGTTTTCTACTTGAGAGACCAGTCTTTTATTTTCGTCTTTGATGATTCCCAGATACCGGTCTCTAAATCGTTCCTGAGTAGAAAGTTCTGGGTCCTGAAGTGCTTCCACTGCCAAACTCACCGTTGCCAGCGGTGTTTTGAATTCATGGGTCATATTGTTAATAAAGTCATTTTTGGTATCTGAGAGTGCTTTTTGCCTGAGAATTACGCGGATTGCATAGACAAAACACCAGATGATAACTCCTATAAATACCAAAGAAGAAGAAATGGGGAGCCAAACTTGGCGTAGGACATGATTGGCTTTTTGTGGAAAGAAGATGTAGAGGTAATTTTCTTTTCCAAAGACATCGTTGGGGAAAAGCTTAGCTTGAACACCATATTGCACCAGTCGAAAAGGTTCGCTGACATTTCCCACAGCCATGAGCAATCCATCGTCTTTGAGAATACCCAACTCGAAATCCTCAAGGATACCTCTCTCGAGTAGGTAATTTTTCACGAGTTTACGGACCTGCGCAGTGTCCAGTCGATCCAAAATTGCCATCTGACCCGCAGCGATTTCATCCCATGCTTTATTCATCAGGTCAATTTTTAAATTGGCCCGACGGATTTTCTCAAGGGCATCATCGGAGATTTTTATTTCATTTTCAAATTCGGATTCCGGGATCAGGGTCGGTGCACTTCGGAATTGGTAGACGTCGACTTGACTTAAAAACTGCAATTGACGCTCCTTTTCCTCCAAAAGCACCGCCATTTCATCAGGTGTAAAAATGGAAGAAGCCACTTCTGGAGTCATTCTGGCAAAAAAAGTTTCTAATTCTCCCAAGATGGATAGGTCAATACCTCTTGATTCCAAGATGCGACGAAAAGTATTGCTCACCTCCGGAAAAGGAGTGATTTTAAGCGTGTCCACGATAGAAGGTCCAGAGCGGTATTTGGGTCTTTGCCGAACCTCAAAATCGATAGGATCTATTTTTTCGAACAAGGACTCCTGAAGAATCGGGTCCCTCATCAGTTGACTGAGTAAGACATCACTGGTTTCTCCTTTTTCCAGCTGGTCCACCGTGCTTGCTAATGCTTGATAGACGTCTTGGTCAAAGCGCTCTTGATTTATCCGAATAGCATTTTTCACCCAATAGTATTGAAAGCCCATCAAGCCCAAGCTTGCAACGGACATCAACACAATGATTAGGGTGATTTTATTTTTGGACATAGTACAAATTTAGTGGCTTTGTTAGGGAGAATGGGTTAGTTAACAATATTTAACGGCCTGATGTCAAGGGAATTGATCCAGTTTAATCCTGAGGATGGTTTTTTGGACAAGTTTTAGGTCTTAAAGTCCGCATAAAAGGCTCCCTTTTTCTTCCTTTCGGGCCTATTTACCTATCTTTGAGGGCAAATTTCAGACCATGTCAGACCTATCAAGACCTACAAGTATTCAGGGAGTATTTCTAGAAAAAATAGCTCAAGATTTTGGGACACCATTATATGTGTATGATGGACAAAAAATCCTGGATCAAATCCATGCCCTTCAGAAAGCATTCAGTGGAGTTCCTTTGAAAATTAAATACGCGACCAAAGCGCTTTCCAATGTCAGTATATTGAAACTGATCAAAAAGGGTGGTGCTGGTATAGATGCTGTATCGATTGAAGAGGTTCGTCTAGGAATGCTGGCAGGTTTTTCAGCTAAAGAAATAATGTACACCCCAAGTGGGGTGAGTTTTGAAGAAATCCGTGAAGCTGTTGAACTGGGAGTCATGGTCAATTTGGATAGTATTCCACTTATTTATCAATACGGAGAAGCTTTTGGGGATAAAGTGCCGGCCTGTATTCGGATCAATCCCCATATTATGGCGGGCGGTAATCTTAAAATATCAGTTGGACATAAGACGAGTAAGTTTGGTATATCTATCGAGCAGCTCGATGAAATACTTACCGCTGTAAAAAAATCAGGGGTAAAAATTGTCGGACTCCACGTGCATACGGGTTCTGATATACTGGATGCAGAGGTATTTCTGAAAGGGGCTAATGTACTTTTTGACGCGGCTAAAAATTTCCCGGATCTGCAGTTTATCGACTGTGGAGGAGGGTTTAAAGTAGCTTATAAGGAAGGAGATCCAGAGACCGATATCGCTGAGGTGGGGGAAAAAGTGTCTAGTGCTTTTCAGGAGTTTTGCAAAAATTATGGACGTCAACTCGAACTTTGGCTAGAGCCCGGTAAGTTTTTGGTGAGTGAGAGTGGGTATTTGATTGTGCAGACTAATGTGGTCAAGGAAACTCCTTCGGTTACTTTTGTTGGTGTGGATTCTGGTCTAAACCATTTGCTCAGACCCATGCTCTACGATGCCTATCACGATGTCTACAATCTCAGTAATCCTGATGCCGAAGAGGGTCGCTATTCTGTAGTGGGGTACATTTGTGAGACTGATACGATAGCGGCTAATAGATCGCTTTCTAAAATAAAATCAGGTGATTTGTTGGTGATTAAAAATGCAGGTGCCTATGGGTTTAGCATGGCGTCTAATTATAACTCAAGGGTGAGACCTGCGGAGGTTTTGATTCTAGATGGGAAGGCTTATCTGATACGTGAAAGAGAAAAATTTGAGGACTTGATAAAAAATCAAATAATAATCGATTTATAATCGATAAAACTGCCTTTGGTATAATTATTGATTTTGTAGGCAAAGCCATAAATGCGCGGTAAAATGCTGTGCTTTATCGCCAGGTCTGAAACCCAACCGATTGTCTCCCCAATCTTAAGCCCTAGTAGTTTCAAAACCTTTAATTCATGTTAAATTTCCTCTAAAGAGGGATTAAAACGATACCTTCGCTAGAGGAAGAGGGGAAAAGCTATGTTGAGGAAAATACTCGGTATGCTACTTTTGGTAGGCATTGGATTGATATCCAAGGCCCAGGATGTACAGTATTCTCAATTTTACGCAGCACCTTTATATCTAAACCCTGCTTTGACAGGAGCTTCAGAGCTTACTCGAATAGGAGTCAACTATCGGAACCAATGGCCCGGCTTGGATTATAGCTTCAATTCTTTTTCGGCCTATATAGATCATTACATTTTTGATTACAACTCCGGGATAGGATTGATTTTCAATGCCAACAGAGAAGGGTTGGCCAATCTGTCGACTAATGAAATTGGGCTTTCACATGCCTATCGGCTTCGTATCAGTGAAGATACATACTTCAGACTGGGAGGTCAGGTGAGTTATATGCAGCGGGACGCCTTCTTTTCTGATCTGGTTTTTGGGTCACAAATCGATATTATAAATGGCGGAGTAAATGGCATCACGGATGAGTTGGATGGAGTGCCGATTGATAGCCGATATAGCTTTTTTGATTTTGCCTTTGGGGGAATGTTTTATACCAAAAATATCTGGCTTGGAGCTTCTGCCCATCACCTTACTGAGCCTAATGTGTCTTTTGTAGAGGGTCAGGTTTCTAGACTTCCTATGAAGCTTTCCCTTCAGGGAGGAATTAAATTTGACCTGACAGGAGGTCGCAGGGATTATTTCACACATGCTTTTCAAGAACGGGCGATTTCCTTTGCGTTTAACTACAAGCAGCAAGATCCTTTCAATCAATTGGATATAGGAACACAGATCTATTTGGACCCCTTGGTTCTTGGACTATGGTACCGAGGCTTGCCTACCAAGAATGAATTGCCAAACAATGAATCTGTAATTGCCCTAGTGGGGGTATCTTTGCCTACAGGGCTTGACATTGGATATTCTTATGATGTGACAGTCTCCAAGCTTAATCAGCGAAATTCCGGCGGTGCTCATGAAGTTTCGGTGACCTATTCATTTTTATGGGGAGGAGATCCCAATAAAAGGAACCAAAAGGCTAGGGTAATCCCTTGTTTCAGGTATTGAGTTTTCTTTTTTTTAATTTTTTTCTTCTATTAATTATAGTTTTCGTGTCTTTTATCCCTAAAAAAAAGTAGCTTCTTATCAGGTTTTTGACAATGGTGTTTATTTCTGCAAAAACCTCATGCAATCAGTTTCATATATGACATTTGTCACAGTATAAAATTTTGTTATATGAAATAAAATACTGTTATTTTGCTATTAAATAAGGCTGAAGGCTACTTTTAAAGTTTTATATTCTGTTTTGCTGTGACAAAATACTGTATACAAAACACAATATTTGACCTTTCAAAAGAAAGCATAAGGTATCAAAGAAGATGAAAAACTTGGATTTTATCGGACAGCTTAAGATTTGGGCACTAATGATTTTATCGATAGTGGCCATTCAAGCCCATGGACAAATTTTAGACTTTCCTTTGGGCTCTAATCATAGAGAAGGCAGCTATGGAGGAATTCAAGTAGAAGTCACAGGAAAATTGGCACTTTGCTCCCATTCTGAAAAAGGTTTTCTTATTCTCAACGTCACCGGAGGTAAAGGGCCCTACACTTTTAAATGGAACACCAACGAAACCACTCAAAACCGATATAACCTTAACGCCGGAACCTACACCGTTCAAATTACTGATGCTGAAGGAACAGTCCATGTAGAGCGGATTGTCGTGCAGCCACCATTTCCATTGATTTTAGAGCCTGTTCAGACCAAGGACGCTTCCTGCGGATCAGCTCCTGATGGCTATGCCAAAATCGGAGTAAAGATAGGTAGAGGTGATCCTTATCGTGTTGTTTGGAGTCATGGACCTAAAGATGTCTGGGAGCTTTCCGATTTGCGTCCGGGTACTTATACCGCAATTGTCTATGATATGTATAATTGTGATGCCTCCATTTCATTTGAGATAAAGGCTCCCGCAGGAGGTGTAGCTGTGACAGAGTCAATTGAAGATGAGAGCTGTTCTGGTCAGAAAGACGGTAAAATATCCCTGAGTATTACTGGCGGAGAGGGACCCTATACCTATCAGTGGAATACCGGTGCTTCTTCTAAAGATATTTCCAACTTGGAAGCTGGCAATTATGAAGTAACTGTAACTGATTCCAAGGGCTGTTCTTTCTTTGGTGCATACACTGTAAAAGGTTCCTCTCCTTTAGATTTATCTGGAGAAGTCTATCAGCCCCTATGTAATTCCGATGATGGTTCTATTGTTCTCAATGTTTCTGGGGGTGCATCTCCTTATACTTACTCTTGGAATACCGGTCAGACTTCTGCCCAATTGGATAATTTGTCCTCAGGAACTTACTCTGTGATCGTAAAAGATGCCAATGGTTGTAGTATAAACAGTTCCTTTACTCTATCAGATGCAACTACTCTTGACCTTCAGTCCACTATCTTGGATGCTTCCTGTGAATTGGTTCAAGATGGCTCCATCAGCGTTTCGGTAGCCGGTGGAGCTGCGCCTTATACTTATACTTGGTCTCATGGACCTACTAGTCCAAACCTTGAAGATCTCCAGCCAGGAGCTTATGAGCTCATTGTAGAGGACGCTAATGGCTGTCAAATCTCTGAGAGTTATACTGTAAAGTCAAAAAATACACTCCAGGTAAGTCTTGTAAATCAAAAGGATCCAAGCTGTAGTGGTGCTGCTGATGGAGAGATTGAAGTGGCTGTATCTGGAGCTTTTGGAGCAGTCAAGGTACTTTGGTCAGATGGGGTGGAAGGTCCTTTGAAGCGTTCTGACTTGACTGCCGGATCTTACTCTATTCAGGTGTTAGATGAGAACAATTGTGGAGTTAATCAGAATGTGGCCATCGAAAATCCTGACCCTATCCAGGCTAGAATCAGTACCTTATTCGAAACTGACTGTGAAGCGGGAAGAGTAGTAGGAAAAGCAGTACTTTCCATTTCTGGAGGAACAGCACCTTTCAAAATCAAATGGAATTCTGGAGAGCAGGATAAAGAGGAAATTCCTGTTTACCAGTCTGGTTTTATTCAAGTAACTATAACTGATGCTCTTGGGTGTCAAGCGGAAACTTCCGTAGACCTAGACATGCCTGCTCAGATGACAAACCGAGCTCGAGTCTTGGACTTTCAGTACCGCAAGGTGGAGTTCTCCAATGAGCCAGAAGTATTGGTCGGTGAAGAATTGGAGTTTATATCGGAAATATCGGATGACCTGCGTGATTGGTTTTGGGATTTCGGAGACGGATTGTCTTCTGATGAAAAAGACCCTGTGCATATTTTCGAAAAAGAAGGAGCGTATCAAGTGACCTTGACTGCCTATGATCCCTTGGGATGTCCTATCTCAGAGACCAATACTGTAGTGGTCACAAGCGAAGAAGCGATGATGGTTGTGCCCAATGCCTTTACCCCAAATGGGGATGGACTCAATGATACTTTCATTCCAAAAATGAACGCAGTAGCTGAATTTACCCTCGAGATATTTAATGTCTGGGGAGAGAAAATGTTTGTCACTGCTGATATTGAAAGCAAAGGCTGGGACGGGACCTACCAAGGAAAGTTTGCACAGCCAGGAAACTACATCTATCGAATTTACTATAAGGACCTCAAGGGACAAGAGTTTTCCGTTTCGGGAGGACTTACTTTGGTTCGCTAAGCCTTAATTTCAGTCACCCCTTTAAAGACCGTCTCCTTGGCGGTCTTTTTTTGATCCTCATGCTCTTGGAATTTAGGATTTGCAAAGTGTCCAAGTCAGTGCAAACGGTGATAAGACTTAGCCTAAATAGCCGATGGAGGAGTATCTGCCGCAGGAAAGGTAAGTACACTGCCTTCCGAGCTTGAAGCTTAGGGGAAATCTAAATACTCCTCCTGTAAGCTCAACAGGCAGTTTATTATCAGCAACTCTAAAGTTAAACGTCATAAAAAACGGGTATTGCGGTCCTTTTCCGAGCAAACCTCCTAAGTTTGACATAATTTTATGTAGTTAGAATTGTCTTTTATATGCATAAAATAACATTTCTTTTTTACTCTATTTTACTATCTAATATAAAGTCAGTGGTAAGAGTTTTTTTATTATAAAAAAAAGAAAAATATTTTAAAATTTTTTCAAAAAACAGGTTTATAAGATTTACTTTTTAAATCATAGAATTTGTAAGTCCTAATTTATTTTTTGTTTTACCTCACAGGGATGATGATTTTTGATGAAAAGCCTCATTTTCAGCAGCTTTATAGGTGATTTTTGTCACTTGTTTTTCCAAATAATAGTTGTTATTTAACTGTATAACATAGATCTATAAGAAGATCATTTTGCTATTGACGTGATACATAAAATTATATTTCAAAACACGAAATGCAAAATATACTATATAAGGATCAGATTTATGAGTCATAAATAGACTCCAAAATCTACAAATATAAAGTCATGAAGAAGGTCGTCATCATATTGGTTTTAGTACTCTTGGGAATCCAAGGGTTTGCTCAGGACGCCCAGTATTCTCAGTTTTATGCAGCTCCTCTCTATCTCAATCCAGCGATGGCGGGTTCTACTGAAATGACTCAGATCGGAGTCAACTACCGAAACCAATGGCCTGGTCTTGATCAGTCCATCACTTCCTATTCTGCTTTTGCAGATCATTACATTTTTAGTGCCAATAGTGGCATAGGCTTGATTTTTAATCGATCAGAACAAAGCATGGCTAACCTCAGCGTCTCAGAGATAGGCTTGGCTTATTCATATAGAGCTCGATTGGGCTTCCGTTCTTTTTTAAGATTTGGCGGACAGGTCAGCTACATGGATCGTGATGCCTACTTTGGCAATATGATCTTTGGTAGCCAGATTGATGACGCCTCTGGATCTATCGGAGACTTCAGCGGTGAAAATCTCGGCCAAGATATGAGACATCAGTTTGCCGACTACAGTTTTGGCGTGTTGTACAATAATGAGCATGCTTGGTTTGGCATATCTGCACATCACATTACTCAGCCAAACATTTCCTTTTTGGAAGGAGAATTCAGCGAGTTGCCCATGAAATTATCCGCTCATGGAGGAGTGAAATTTGACCTATCAGGAGGAGCTTTTCGCTCTTACTACAATCAAAACTCTGGAGTTCGTGAACTTGCCCTCGCTTTCAATTATAAAAATCAGGGACCTTTCCAGCAATTGGATTTGGGTGCTCAGTTGAATATCCAACCTTTGGTTTTAGGACTATGGTACAGAGGTCTTCCTATCTCAGACGAGATGGGAACCAATCACGAGTCCATAGTTTCCTTGGTTGGGATCAGTTTAGGTGGTGGTCTAAGTGTCGGATATAGCTACGATTATGTAGTTTCCTCTTTAGCCTCTGCCAATGTGGGTGGTGCTCATGAGATCAGTATCCGATATAGCTTCTTGGCAGGAGATAGTGCGGGAGGAGGAAGAAAAACTTCCATGCCTTGCTTTAAATATTAATTTCTCATAAACAAAGGTTGAAGAAAGGGCTTTATGAAAATAAAGCTCTTTTTTTATGCCTACTACGTTACGATTAATCCTTGGGGATCAGCTTAATTTAAACCATTCTTGGTTTAAAGAAAAAAATGATGATGTCATCTATCTCATGGCAGAAATGCGACAGGAGACAGATTATGTGACACATCATATCCAAAAAGTGCTTGCGTTTTTTTTATCGATGAGAAGTTTTGCGAAGCAACTTCAGAAAGAGGGTCATACCCTAAAATACTTCGAAATAGACCATTCTGATAATCCCCAACAACTTGAAAAACTGATCCGTCAGGAAGTAGAAAAGGAGGGCGTAAAGAAATTTGAATACCAGCTTCCCGATGAATTCCGCTTGGATCAGCAATTAAATCAGATCTCCGAAAATTTGTCCATTGAGCATGAGGCTTTTGATACGGAGCATTTTTTGACCCAAAGGAATGAGTTAAAAGAGTTTTTCAAGGGTAAAAAGACTTTTTTGATGGAATCTTTCTATCGGGATATGCGAAAGAAATACAACATCCTCATGGATGGTAAAGAACCGGTCCAAGGCAAATGGAATTTTGATCATGAAAATCGCTCCGCTTTAAAAGATAAGCGCTTACTCAAAAAGCCAAAAACCCATCCCAAGGATGTCAAAGAGTTGCTAAAAACGATAGAAAAGGCGGGAGTTAAAACCATTGGTAAGATCGATAAAGATGAATTTTTATGGCCAACAAGTAGAAAGGAGGCCTTAGAGGTTTTAGATTACTTCTGCGAAAGCCTGCTCGTTCATTTTGGAGATTATCAAGATGCATTGACTACTTGGGATCCGTATTTATTCCATTCTCGATTGAGCTTTGCAATGAATAGCAAAATGCTATCCCCTATCGAAGTGGTAGAGCGAGTAGAAAGGTATTGGGAGGAACATCAAAACACAATTTCTATTTCCCAAGTGGAGGGCTTTATCAGACAGATCATTGGCTGGAGGGAATATATGCGGGGTATTTACTGGGCAAAAATGCCGGAATATAGTGAGCTCAATTTCTTCGCTCATGAGCGCAAACTTCCCGATTGGTTTTGGACTGGCAAGACCAAAATGAAATGTTTATCCGAATCTATCACTCAGTCATTGGATTTGGCCTACGCGCATCATATTCAGCGGCTGATGGTGACGGGAAATTTTGCGCTGCTAGCGGGCGTTCATCCCGATGAGGTGGATCAGTGGTACCTGGGTATCTATATCGATGCGATAGAGTGGGTGGAGATTACCAATACGCGTGGCATGTCCCAATTTGCTGATGGGGGTATAGTGGGCACCAAACCCTATGTTTCTTCGGCAAATTACATCAAGAAACAAGGAAACTATTGCGACCATTGCGCCTACAGACATAAGGAAAAGCTAGGGGAAAAGGCCTGTCCTTTCAATAGTTTGTACTGGCATTTTTATGAGCGAAATCGGGAAAAGCTAGAGAAAAATCCTAGAATTGGAATGGCCTACCGAACATTGGACAAATTGAAAAACAAAAAGGAAATTTTAGATCAGGCAGAGAAGTATTTGAATGAAATAGAGAATCTCTAATCTAGCTGAAAAGCAAAAGACCCCAAGAGAAAATAATTATCCGAATTACCGCTATCAATTCCCAATACTGGTCCAGTGAGCCAACGCCCCTCTAACCTGAAGGTGGCAAGCTTACCCAATTTCCAGTCTCCATTCAGTGAAATACCACTTGTCTGGATTCCTGCATCGATTTCGCTTGTGGCGATAGCCTGAAAGGGATCATTGTAATATTCAAATCGAAAAGCAGTAGCAAACTTTTCGGAGAAACGTCTTTGAAGAATGGCGGACATCCCCCACCAGTTACGATCAAAATCAAAGGCCAAAGTCCTCCTACCTCCATCCAGTCCGGCGATGAATCGCCAACCATCATCCAGGTTAAAATCCCCATAGAAATTCATGAAATAGAGCATGGTTTCAGCTTCTAAAGGTTGATCCGTTCCGAGAAAAGTACTCCAGTTTAGTTTGATGCTTTCCTTGGGAGTAAATGTAGCTTGCGTACCAAAAGAAGGTCTATTTCTACCGGGAATAGCCCGGATACGCTGCCAGCCGTTCAGATAAAGAAAGGCAAAGTACCAACGTTCATCCTTTTGCCAGCTTAATTGTACTCCTGTTTCAAAATAGGGACTATTTTCTGCGATGATCGAGCGGGAAAGGGTCAGGTTTTCTGTGGAGACCGCATTTTCAAAGCCGATATGAGAAGGCAATACTCCGGCATCTATCCATAATTTTCGATTGTTGTCTAGGGCTACTCCCACATTCGCCTGATGAATCCATTGAAAGAGCTCCGGTTCATCGGCATAATTATCCCGGGCATAGGTTCCCTGCTGAATTCCCAAATTAGCTCGAAGGTATTCAGTTTTTGCGCTCAAGGTTACCAAGGCCAAATTGATACCCAGTCGGTTTTGTTTGGTATGATTATATAAAAATGGGAGCCTGTTTTCCAGACCCATTTGATCTACAAAATCATATCCATAGTATACATCCAAAAAGGCTGAGACGTCAAATTGGAGGGAATTATTTGAGCTCTCCTGTGCAAAAGCAGGCGATGAAAACACAAGAAGGAATATCAGGAGTGATTTTCTCATGCCTTTTTGTTTTCCTCCAAAACGACTCGAGTACGCGGCAGTGCATCGGGATAGTTCTTTTGAAGAAATTCAATCATTTTTTCCCGCACATGTACCCGAAGGTCCCATGCGGTGGGGGAGTTTCTGGCAGAGACCAAAATCCTGCTTTCAACTGTCCGTTCCTTTGCATCGGTGACTTGCAGGACTTTTACTTTTTTATCCCAAAGACTGGTATTTTCTAAAATTCGATCCAGTTCCTTCCGCATCGCATCAAATGGTACGGTGTAATCTGTGTAGATAAATACCGATCCGATGATGTCAGCAGAGGTTCGAGTCCAGTTTTGGAAGGGTTTTTCTAAGAAATAAGTGGAGGGAAGCACCAGGCGCCGTTGATCCCAAATTCTGACCACCACATAGGTAAGATTGATCTCTTCGATCCAGCCCCATTCTCCTTCGACCACTACGGCATCATCCAGGCGAAAGGGCTGTGCAAATGCTATCTGAATTCCGGCAATCAGGGTTCCAATCGCTTTTTGTGCAGAAAAACCAATAATAATACCTGCGACTCCCGCTGAAGCGAAAACACCTACGCCAATTTTCCTGATGGGCTCAAAAGAGATTAAAATCAATCCGACCCCCAGTACGATGATGATGAAGTTGATGATTTTCTGTAGAATATTCAGTTGAGTGTAGACCTTTCTGGCTCGGAGATTATCTTCTTTGTTCAGGTCAAATTGCTTTAGGAAAAGTTGCTTGAAAATCCCTGTCAAGACCAAGAGAACCCAAGTGAATCCTGTTATAATCAAAATGGTATTGACATGGGGGATCCATCCTAATATGCCTTCCCAGCTGGAGGAGTTATCTTGAAAGTAAATTTTGGAAAAGACCAAAACCAGTGTGACAATCAGCGGAATAATCAGTCTGCGGTAGATTTTCATTAAAAAAGGGTTTGAAGAACATTTAAATTAATAAAGGATTCCATCTAAACAAAAAGCGAAAGAACGATCTCTTTCGCTGATTTTCTTGGATGCTTGTGATTTTAGGCTCAGTCTCCTATCCATTCTGCCACGAAAAGATTGGTATCCCGAGTGCCTCCATTATTTCTATTGGAGGAAAAGACCAGGTATTTTCCATCGTTGGAAAAAACAGGAAAGGCGTCAAAAGTGTCATTTTCGGTAATTCTCACCAGTCCTGTGCCGTCTAAGTTGATCATGTACAAGTTGAATGGGAAGCCTCGCTCTGTGTGGTGATTGGATGCGAAAATGATTTTTTCTCCTGAGGGATGGAAGAAAGGGGCCCAGTTTGCTTGTCCCAAATCGGTAATTTTTTTCATTTCCGTACCATCTACATTGGCCACATAGAGTTCCATTTCTGTAGGTTTGACCAAGCCTTCAGCGAGTAGCTCTTTGTACTCTAAAATCTCTGCCTCCGTCTCAGGGCGAGAGGCTCGCCATATCAATTTATTTCCGTCCGGAGAGAAAAATGCCCCTCCGTCATAACCTAAATCTGTGGTGATTTGTCGGACTCCGCTCCCATCAGTATTCATGGTGTACAGTTCTAAGTCTCCGGTTCGCATGGAGGTAAAGACTATTTTATCACCTTGTGGCGAAAGCGTAGCCTCCCCATCATACCCTGGTTCATCGGTCAACTGAGTGATCAAATTGCCATTAATATCCGCTGTAAATATATCGTAGCTATCATAAATTGGCCAAACATATTTGCCATCCGCTCTCCGCTCAGGGACAGGGGGGCAATTTTCCCCACCCAAATGAGTAGAGGCATAGACAATACTTTCGTTTCCCGGAAGAAAATAAGCGCAGGTTGTTCTTCCTAGGCCTGTGGACAGCCGTTTGGGAGGATTGTTTTTTAGATTGTCTGTTTTCCAGTGGGTATAAAAAATCTGATCACACTTCGCTCCCCACGCTGCATAATCGGACTGAAATACCAGCATCTCATCATCAAACGACCAATAGGCTTCAGCGTTGTTTCCTCCGAAAGTCAGCTGCTTGATATTCCTCAGATATTTCATTTCATTTTCTGATAGCAAAAGCGAATCCTGTGAGGTTGCGACAGTCGATTGAAGTTCCTCGTCATTCTCTTTGGGTTGGCTGCAAGCAAAGCTCAGGGCTATTAAAGCAAGAAGTTGAAATCGCATAGTGATTTGAGTTTGAATTTTTTGCAGCACCAAGATACCAATTATTATATTTGATGATCAACTACTATCTCTATGATCAACTTTCGGATTTTCATGCTTTTTTCTTTTCTCCTCTTAGGAGCATCCTGCCAGAGCCAGCTCTCTGATGAGGCCCTACTTAAAAGCCTCCAGTCGGATGTCAATTACTTGGCGGCAGATCAACTTGAGGGTCGGGCTATTGGTACTGCAGGTGAGGAGAAGGCAGCCGAATACTTAGCCGCCAGATTTTCTGAGATCGGTCTGCAGCCAATGGGTACGGATGGTTTTTATCAGGAGTTTACCGTTTCTAAACCGAGCAATCCCCACGAAGAAGCCATCATCGGTGTCGATGGGGAAGGGATCACCGGTAGAAATGTGCTGGGTTTCCTCGACAATCAATCCCAAAAGACAGTGGTGATAGGAGCACATTTTGATCACTTGGGCTATGGTGGTACAAGTTCTCTACATAGAGGGGATTCGGCGATTCATAATGGAGCTGATGACAATGCGTCTGGCACTGCGGCTTTGGTAGCTTTAGCAGAAATTTTAAAGGCAAAAGAATACCTGTCTAATTTTCTTTTCATTGCTTTTTCCGGTGAGGAAAATGGCCTTTGGGGCTCCAATTATTTTGTAAAAAACCCCACGCTTGATTTGGAGACGACCAATTATATGATCAATATGGATATGGTAGGCCGATTAAATGTAGAGGGAACCCTAGCAATCAATGGTGTAGGTACCAGTCCTGCTTTTGTCCCCGCTCTTGATCTTGCCAATGCGGATAGTTTAAAATTGGTAACCTCCGAGTCTGGTGTAGGGCCTTCGGACCATACTTCTTTTTATCTACAGGATTTACCCGTGCTTCATTTTTTTACTGGTCAGCATGAAGACTACCACCGGCCTTCCGACGATGCAGATAAAATTAACTTCGAAGGCTTAGTCCAGATAGTTCGATACATTGATCGCTTGATTACTCAGTTGGATAGACAGCCCAAGCTGACATTTACCAAAACCAAAGATAGTACCGGAGACTCACCGAGATTTACAGTCTCTTTGGGGGTGGTTCCGGATTATTTGTATGATGGTCAAGGTATGCGCATAGATGGAGTGTCAGAGGACAAACCTGCCCAGCTAGCGGGTCTTGCCAAGGGTGACATTATTCTGCAGATGGGAGATTCGACCATAGTGGACATGATGAGCTATATGCGAGCCTTAGGCAGTTTCAAAAAAGGAGATGAGACGCAAGTAGCCTTTGAGCGAGAAGGCAAAAGGTTAAAAGCTCAAGTTAAGTTTTGAGAATTTGACTTTTTATTTTTTTGTCTTGAATTTTAAATTAAAGAGTGGTTGAGCAAAGAAAAAAAATAGCATAGTCGAATAGTATTCGATTCCTTTAGAAGAATAGTAGCGCTAGAGTTTTGTGAAGATCATTTTGGCACATTGAGTAATAATTTTTAAAAGTAGAAACCTATGAAGAATAACGCTACAGATTGGCATGCATTGCATGTGGAGGAAGTAACACGAGAGTTGGACACCGACCTCGAAAAGGGACTCTCTACTGCGGAGGTGAATCTTAGATTAAAATCTTTTGGTGAAAACCGTATTCAAACCAAGAAGCGACAGAGTAGTCTTGTGCGCTTTCTTTTACAGTTTCATCAACCTTTGATCTACATTCTTTTGGCGGCCACGGTAGTGACCCTGTTTCTTGGAGAGTACCCTGATTCTGCCGTTATCTTTGCTGTCATTTTAATCAATTCGATCATAGGCTACATTCAAGAGACAAAAGCACTGAAGGCGATCGACGGCCTATCCAAAGGGATGAGTACAAGTGCTACAGTCTTGAGGGATGGAAAGAAGGCGGTAATCAATAGCGTCTTTTTGGTTCCGGGTGATGTGGTGTTAGTCCAGCCTGGTGATAAAATGACGGCCGACCTTCGAATAGTGGCGGTGAAGGACTTGCAGGTAGATGAGTCTGCCCTCACTGGAGAGTCTATCTCTACAGAAAAAAACCCCGTCCCTATCGATGGCGATGTGATGATTGGGGATAAAAAGAATCTGGGATTTGCCTCGACTGTCGTCACCTATGGAACGGCTAAGGGAGTAGTAGTCCGTACAGGGGACCACACCGAGATGGGTAAAATCAATCAGTCCATAGTATCTGCTGAGGAGCTCGACACCCCTTTGACGCTGAAGATTAAGCAGTTTAGCCACATTTTACTCTGGGTGATTTTAAGTTTTTCAGTACTCATTCTGCTCATAGCATGGGCAAGAGGAGAAAGTTTGGCAGATGCATTTATGGTTGCTGTTGCCTTGATGGTAGGTGCCATCCCGGAGGGATTGCCTGCAGCAGTGACGATTATGCTGGCCATAGGAGTATCTAAAATGGCCAATAGAAGAGCTATCATCAGAAAACTAGTGGCAGTGGAGACCCTCGGAAGTACCAATATCATTTGCTCAGACAAGACTGGGACACTCACCGAAAATCAGATGACAGTCCAAAAGATTATCGCAGGTGGCGAATTATTTGACGTGACAGGAATTGGCTACAAGCCTGAGGGAAAAGTATTGTATGAAGGTGAAGAAATAGTGCTGAATAGAAAACCCTCGCTTCAAATTTTATTGAGAGGAAGTGTGCTTTGTAATGACAGCCGAATAAAAGAGGAAGAAGACCGCTGGATTGTGGAAGGAGACCCCACGGAGGGGGCATTGATTAGTGCTGCCGAAAAGGCCGGAATCAAGGATCATTATACTGATCAATATTTTCCCCGAATTGATGAGATACCATTTCAGTCGGAATACCAGTACATGGCCACCTTGCACCAATATGACGAAAATCTCGTTTTTTTAAAAGGCTCACTTGAGGCCGTTCTTCGGACTTGCGAGTCAATGTTGGATCATTCAGGAGAGCGCGTGCCCATCGATAAAGCATACATCGAGAATACTGCTGAAAAGTTAGCCTCTGAAGGACTCCGGGTTTTAGCTTTTGCTTTTAAAACCTTTGATTCTTCTAAAATTACTATTGACCACTCCGATGTGGTTGAGGGAATGGTCTTCACAGGGCTTCAGGGAATGATTGATCCTCCCAGAAAAGAGGCAATTAAGGCTATCGAACTATGTCAGGGGGCAGGAATCAATGTAAAAATGATCACAGGAGATCACGCTTTGACTGCAGCCACGATTGCTACTCAACTGGGCATAGTGGGAAAGATTGAAAATGGAAAATTAAAAGCCTTAAATGGTCTTGAGCTTAAAAAATTATCGGATCAAGAACTTCAAGAAGTGGTGGAAGAAGTATCGGTTTTTGCCAGGGTGAGCCCTGATCAAAAATTGAGATTGGTAAAAGCACTCCAGGCTATGGGTCATGTGGTAGCCATGACTGGGGACGGGGTCAATGACGGTCCAGCCCTGAAGCAGGCAAATATCGGCGTAGCCATGGGGATTACAGGTACAGAAGTCGCAAAAGATGCTGCGGATATGATCTTAACGGATGATAATTTTGCTTCAATAGAAGCTGCGGTGGAAGAGGGCAGAGGGGTATTGGATAACCTCACCAAATTTATCGTATGGACCCTTCCTACCAATCTTGGTGAGGGACTAGTCATTTTGGCCAGCATTGTTTTTTCAACTCAGTTGCCACTTGGGCCCGTGCAGATTCTATGGATCAACATGACTACTGCGGTACTATTAGGCCTAATGCTGACTTTTGAGCCCAAGGAGCCGGGGATAATGAATAGACCTCCTATTCCTGTAAACAAGCCCCTTTTGACCTTTCCCCTGATCATGAGGACACTTCTTGTGGGCTCATTGATTATGGTTGCCGCTTTTCTGATGTTTAGGTATGAATTATCTATAGGGGCCTCCATCCAAGAAGCCCAAACTGTGGCCACTACAGTCTTCGTGGTTTTAGAAATCTTCTATCTGTTCAACTGCCGTTCTTTCAGACGATCCATTAGAGAGATTGGTTTCTTTTCAAATAAGTGGATCTATGTCGGTACAACATTGATGATACTCCTTCAGCTGCTCTTCATTCATGCTCCATTTATGAACAAGCTGTTTCACTCCGCTCCCATTGGGATAGATTCATGGATTCGGATTATCGCAGCGGGAATAGGGCTTTTTACGATAGTGTATATTGAAAAAGGAATTCGAAAGAGAGTTGCAGGAACCGATGATTTTTAATCATTCAGGGCTCGAAATAAGAAGTCTAATGCAAAGTTCAGATTAAACAGCATTTAGTCAATAAAGAGGCTGTCTCAAATTCCAATACAGGATTTTAGACAGCCTCAATACTAGTAGGGTAGAATTATTCGCTAAAGCAAAGGTCTAAACTGCCTTAAAAAGCGGATATCATTTTCCGTGAATAAGCGTAAATCCTTAATTTGATATTTTAGCATAGCGATACGCTCGATACCCATACCAAAGGCAAATCCGGTATATTTTTTTGAGTCGATTCCGCAGTTTTCAAGTACGTTTGGGTCCACCATTCCTGATCCACCTATCTCTACCCAGCCGGTACCTTTACATACATTGCAGCCATCGCCCCCACAGAGCAAACAAGAAATATCAATCTCTGCACTGGGCTCAGTAAAGGGGAAATAGGAAGGTCTAAATCTCACTTTTGTGCCTTTGCCAAACATCTCTTTGGCAAAGTGATAGAGGGTATTTTTGAGGTCTGCAAACCCTACATTCTCATCCACGTAAAGCCCTTCGACCTGATGGAAAATGCAATGTGCTCGTGCTGAGATGGCTTCATTTCTATAGACTCTTCCTGGGGAAAGTGTCCGGATAGGCGGTTTTTGATTCTCCATCACTCGTACTTGCACAGAGGAGGTGTGAGTCCGCAGTGCGATGTCAGGATTTTTTTCAATAAAAAAGGTATCCTGCATCTCGCGAGCAGGGTGATTTTCCGGGAAGTTCAGTGCCGTAAAATTGTGCCAGTCATCCTCGATTTCTGGTCCTTCGGAAAGATTGAACCCTATGCGCTCAAATATCTCAATAATTCGCTGGCGAGTAGCCGTAAGTGGATGAATTCCTCCAATTTCCCTATTGGAGGGGGGTAAGGTAAGGTCTATGGATGCCGACTTGGTCTTTTTATTGGCATCGTTTACTTTCTCGATCAGTTCTTGAAATTTTTCCTCAGCCAGTTGCTTCACACTATTGACCAATTGGCCATAGGCTCGTTTTTCTTCATTGGGGATCTTACCCATATCTGCAAAAAGTGCCCCTACGACGCTTTTTTTGGAGATATATTCCATACGGAAGGCTTCCAATTCCTGGGGATTACTGGCGTCTGCAGCGGCGATGGCTGCTTTGATAGCTTCAATTTTTTCCTGATACATGCGATTGCTCTTAATCAAGCCACAAAGCTACAATTTTTGTCCTTTTTATTGGTAAAATTGAGAATGAAGCATAGCTAGGCTTGGAAAAATTGAGCTCCCAATACCTTTGTAGACTGAAAAGGAAGGCCTAATTTCAGGCGTCAGAATAAAACAAAAATGAAGAAGATAACAGTCTATTGCGGCTCTAAAAAAGGGAACAAACCGGATTATGAAGCCGCAGCGATTACTTTGGCCAAGGAAATGGCGAAGCGGGATCTCGAACTTGTCTATGGGGCAGGAAGAGTAGGTCTAATGGGAGTAATAGCTGACGAAATGCTAGCTGCAGGTAAGAAGGTCTTGGGGATTATTCCCCAAAAACTTGTCGATCGGGAGGTGGCACATCAAGGCTGTACCGAATTGATCATCGTGGAGACCATGCGTGATCGAAAATGGCTCATGGCTGAGCGGGGAGATGGGTTTATTGCCATGCCTGGAGGAATAGGGACTTTGGAGGAGTTATTTGAAATCATGACACTTAATCAGCTTCACTACATTCAAAAGCCCTTGGCGTTGTATAATGTAAATGGATATTACAATCAGCTTTTGGGTTTTTTAAACCATGCCAAGCAGGAGGGATTTCTTTATCCTGAGCAGGAAGAGCTGCTTTTGGTTTCGGATGATCCTGCGGAGTTATTGGACAAAATGAGCGACTATCAGGCAAGAAGACCAGCCGATTGGTGATTTGACAGGGAGAAATTGGACGATTTATTGTGGATTTCATTATTTTTGACAACCGATTACCAGTAAAATGATCGAAAAAATTTTCCCACTAGACAAAAACTACATTCTCCGTCAAGCTCAATCCGTGCTAGAGGAGGAGATGATCGACCGAATGGTTTTTGAGTTGAAGCGTTCGTATACATTTTTATATAATCCGCTTCGTCTGATGGAGCCGACTTATGCTAGGATTCTGGATACCTTAGAGTTTCCCCGAGATCGGGTCAGAATGATTTACCGGCAATTGTGCGGAGTGTATCGCTACAAACACGGAGACAATCAATTGGAGTTTCTATTTGATGGTCGGACCCATTTCGAGAAGTTTCAGGAAGACTGGTCAGCGGCCTTGGTAAAGTATGTTCAAGATCTGGGTCAATACGAACCTTATGTCAAAACCATGCTGCGGATGACAGTGCTCTATGATACCGAATCCAGAGCCGAATGGTCTGAGAATCACTGTAAGGCGTTCATCAATCAGTTTTTTGAAGTTCGAGTAGTCAAGAGACAAGGTGAACTTCGCCTCAAATTAGGCTGAATCGATGCGGTAAATTTGAGCCTTGGTAAACCCACTAGATTTTAAATTCCTTCAAAAAGACTCCCACTACTTGGATTAGGTTTGATTTTAAGATGCTTATAGGCCATTTCTGTGGCCATTCTTCCTCTGGCTGTGCGCTTCAGATAGCCCTCTTGAATCAAGAAAGGCTCGTAAACCTCCTCTATAGTTTCTGCTTCTTCACCGCAAGCGGTAGCGATGGTACTTAGTCCTACTGGTCCTCCCTTAAATTTTTCGATGATAGTCATCAGAATGCGATTATCCATTTCATCAAGACCGTTTTCATCTACATCTAGGGCATTGAGGGCTATTTTTGAAATCTCAAGCGTGATGGTTCCGTCACCTTTCACTTCTGCAAAATCCCGGGTTCTACGCAGTAGCATATTGGCTATTCTTGGTGTACCGCGACTTCTTCGGGCAATTTCAAATGCTGCAATCTCATCGATAGGTGTATTCAGAATTCCCGCAGACCGGGTGACAATATCGGTGAGTAATTTGGCATCATAGTATTCCAATCGGGAATTGATACCAAACCGGGCACGAAGAGGTGAAGTCAATAAGCCAGAGCGAGTAGTTGCGCCGATCAGGGTAAAAGGGCTGAGTGAAATCTGCACGGAGCGGGCATTGGGTCCAGAATCCAGCATGATGTCTATCCTAAAGTCCTCCATGGCCGAGTATAAGTATTCCTCTACGATGGGGTTAAGGCGGTGGATTTCATCAATGAAAAGTACATCGCCTTCTTCCAGATTGGTCAGTAGCCCTGCTAAATCTGAAGGTTTGTCCAAGACCGGGCCCGAGGTGATTTTTATGCCGGCTTGGAGCTCATTGGCAATGATATGGCTAAGGGTGGTCTTGCCTAGACCTGGAGGTCCATGAAGTAATACGTGATCAAGCGGTTCGTTTCGGTTTTTGGCGGCCAATACAAAAACCCGTAGGTTTTCTACGATTTTAGCCTGGCCTGTGAAGTCCTCAAAACTTAAGGGTCTCAGTGCTTTTTCAAACTCACGGTCTTTTGGACTTAAACTTTCATCGTCTCCGCTTAGGTAATCTTCTCTCATAATTTTCGAATGGCATACAAATATAGGAAAATAAGGGAGCTAGTCAGGGGTAAAAATGTGCTGGTTAATCCTTAACATCCCGAAGAAATATAGGTTAAATTTGCAGCAAATATTATCCGATATGCAATCCAACGCCCGTAAAAACATCATTTATTCCTTGGTATTACTTCTGATGGTCTTTTTGGTTTATTCTTGGAGAAATCGAGAAACAGCCGAAGTTCCTGTATTTCAAAATACACAAGTCGATCAGAAAATGAGTTTTTCCGGTCAGACCATGGGCACATCCTATCAAATCACTTATTTGGATCAGCAGGGAAGAAACTTTCAGGAAAGCATAGATTCCCTGCTTCAAATTTTTAATCAGAGTCTTTCTACCTACATCCCCGATTCAGAATTGAGCAGATTTAATCAAAATGATACTTTGGATTTTGAACTGCCCTATTTTCCTGAAGTACTCCAGAGTGCGAGAGGGATTTACGAATTGACGGGTGGTGCTTTTGACCCTACCGTCGGACCCTTGGTGAATGTGTGGGGATTTGGTCCGGGAGGTCCTGAGCTGAAGGATTCGGTAGCAATTCAGAATCTACTTGGCCTAGTAGGTTTTGATCAAATTGAGTGGGATGCAAATCAAGTAAGAAAACGAAATCCTGAGATATACCTTGACTTTTCTGCTATTGCAAAAGGACAGGGAGTAGATGTTATTGCTGAGTTTTTGACTGAGAAAGGCGTGGAGAACTTGCTGGTGGAGATTGGAGGTGAATTGGTGGCCAAAGGAGTCAATGACAAAGGAGAGCTCTGGAAGGTAGGGGTCAATCGTCCCGAGGAAGAGGCTTCCGCCTCAGAACTGTATAGTATAATTGCTCTGGATAATAGGGGAATGGCTACTTCTGGGAATTATCGGAATTTTTATGTTCGCGACTCTATTAAAATATCTCATACCATAGATCCGAAGACAGGCTATCCCGTAGTTCATAATTTGCTGAGTGCTACTGTGGTAGCAAATGATTGTATGACCGCTGATGCCTTTGCTACTGCAATGATGGTATTGGGGACAGAAAAAGCCATTTCACTTGCTGAATCAAGAGATGAGATCGATGTTTTTCTGATTTATAGTGAGCCGGATGGTAGCTATGGTACCTATCTAAGTGATAGGTTAAAACCTTATGTTTCCTTTGCAGTCAATTGAAATTACTGGTTTTACGATGATCTAAAACTCTGGCGCGATTTTAAATGCAACATTATTGAATTTTATTACCTTTGGGCGGGTTATACCTTCATCTCTTTCTTAAAATCATCCCGAGAGAGGTCTATCAGGCATGGGCATTAATTTTCTTCTTTTATTTCTTACCGCCATGATCGCGGGATCATTGGTTTTTTTTGCGCCCCAATTCCGAGATAAGTATTTCAAACTGGTCTTGGTTTTTGCTGGTTCTTACCTCTTTTCGATTACCATCTTGCATATCATTCCGGAGTTATTTACCAATGGAATAGACGGGTCCAAAATGGGCCTCTACATTTTGATCGGTTTCTTGATTCAGCAATTGCTTGAATATCTATCCAGTGGAATCGAGCATGGCCATATACATCATCATGGGCAGGGTAAAAGTGGAGTAGTGACAGTCATGTTGGGACTTTTTATTCATGCTTTTCTGGAAGGGACTTTACTCTCACATGGTAGCTTGGTGGAGGAAACAGAAGCCCTTGGCCATGTCCATAGCAGCAAGACGGTATTACTGGGTATCATCATGCACAAAGGACCTGCAGCTTTCGCTCTGACGGCGGTTTTGTCTTCAGTTTTGTCTAAGAGGTGGACTTTGATTTTACTTACGCTATTTGCTTTGGCCTCTCCTTTGGGGATGTTTTCAAGTGCTTTTTTCTATGAATCAGGGCTATTGGACAAGGAAGGAATCGGAATACTCTATGGACTGGTGGCCGGAGGATTTTTGCATATTTCTACAACCATCTTTTTTGAAAGTAGCCCGCAGCACAAGCTTCAGCTCAACAAGCTTTTGGTAAGTTTTTTAGCGGCTAGCTTGGCCATTGTATCCGAGTTTTTTCTATGAGGAGAATCACTCTTAAAAATTGCTATTAAGTTAGATTTCACAGAATTTAATTTTGTTTTACTATTATTCGTCTTATCAAATGATACTTTTTGCTAAATAAATATAGATTAGCTAAATTACTATAGTTAAACTTATTTTTAAGCAAATGGAAAGACCTAACTGTCCTAAATGTAGCCACCAAAAGGTGATAAAAAGTGGAGTAATTGATGGGAGACAGCGCTTTTGTTGTAAAAAGTGCGGCTATCATTTTTCGGTGAAGAAACTGGGGAAAGCCATAGACAAATATTACGTGGTGAAGGCTTTACAGCTCTATATCGAGGGAATCTCTTATCGTGAAATCGAAAGAATATTGGGTGTCAGCCATGTCTCTGTCATGAACTGGGTCAAGCAGTACAAAGTCAAAGCACCAGAAAATTACGACTATAGACCCACGTATAAAGTGCTCAATCACACAGAATTGGTCAAATTCATGGCTGTGAAAGAGAATCTTATGGATACGGGAATGGTAATCACCGAATTGGGAGATAAGTTTATGGTAATTAAGTGGGAGCGATTTAGAAACAGATAACCAAATATAATTGGGTTAGCTATTTCAATTTTACAAAAAAGTATAGCTGTTTTTTGAATTCATTTTTCTCTTATCATTATTGGAATCACTTGCTGACAGGCTTGGGCAAGTGTATTAACCTAACCCAAAAAAACCATGAAGATCCATGTTGCAAAGCTTTTGAGCTTGTTTGGATTGGTCTTTATTACCTTTCACCTTCAAGCGCAGGATACCATTCCTGAACAAAACAGGCCTTCAAAGAAGCAGAAGGGGGATTTTATTGATCATAATTACAAGCCACTAACCCTTAAGTTAAGTGATGACGGCACCAAATTCATCCGATTCCTTTTTTGGAATCAACTATGGGCAAGAGTCACCGAAAATAATCCAGGCACTCTGGATATCGCAGGAAATCCCCAATCAACTTCTTTAGATATAGGAATCAGAAGGGCTAGGATATTGGCCTATGCGGAAGTTTCCCCTCGTTTTATGATTCTTTCCCATTGGGGGATCAATAATCAGACGTTTGCTAATGGAGGAGTTCCAGGAGGTGGTGCTACTGGTAATCCCGGAAATCTTCCAGTAGTTGTAGACCCCGAAACGGGAGTAGGAACAGCTAATGGGATTTCTGCTAAAAAGCCGCAGTTATTTTTTCATGATATCTGGACGGAGTTTAAGGTCACAGATGCGCTCTATTTAGGTACAGGATTGCACTATTGGAATGGTATTTCCCGTATGACTAGTCACAGTACCTTGAATTTTATGGCTGTGGATGCGCCCATTTTCAATTGGCCATTGATCGAATTGACGGATCAGTTTGCAAGACAGTTTGGCTTCTATGCCAAGGGTAAGCTGGGAAAAATAGACTATCGTTTGGCTCTGAACAAGCCTTTTGCCATCGGCGCAGGTGGTCGCTATGATGAGGCTAATTCCAGGCCTGTAGCAGGGAATGTACTCAATGACAATTGGGCTACGCAGGGCTATATCAATTATCAGTTTCTCGATCAGGAAAACAATAAACTACCCTATTTTGTGGGGTCTTATCTTGGAACCAAAAACGTATTCAATATAGGTGCCGGCTGGCATCATCACCCTCAAGCCACCAATTCCAGAACAGCTAGCGGAGCCATTCAAACCCATGATATGACTTTATTTGGGCTAGACACGTTTTTGGATCTACCTTTAAATACGGCGTCAGGTACAGCTTTGACTAGCTATGTGGTTTATTATCACTATGATTTTGGTCCCAATTACCTTAGAAATATAGGCGTCATGAATGTCGGTTTTGGAGCGGGATCTAGTCAAAATGGACCAGGAAATGCTCAGCCTACTATAGGAACAGGAAAAATTTTCTACACCCAGAATGGGCTTTTATTACCAAAGTCCTGGCTAGGAGAAAAGGGAAGGCTTCAGGCCTTCGGTGCATTGACTCATAAAAATTTCGAGTACTTTGAGGAAGGTTCTTGGCAATATGATTTGGGAATGAACTATTATATCAATTCGCATCAGGCTAAGATCACCCTTCAATATAGTCAGCGCCCTCTGTTCGAAAATTTCAGACAGAATGGCTCTGCGGGAGAATTCATTTTACAAACGCAAATATTCTTATAAAACCCAATAACCATGTCAGAAAACAAATTTAGCAAAGAGGCCTATTGGAAGAAAAACCTGAGACTGCTCGGGATTCTTCTCCTCATCTGGTTTACCGTATCCTTTGGATTCGGAATCTTACTCGTCGAACCGCTCAATACCATTAAGATCGGAGGTTTTAAACTCGGCTTTTGGTTTGCTCAGCAAGGCTCCATTTACGCCTTTGTGCTATTGATTTTTGTCTATGTGTTTCGTATGAACAAGCTGGACAAGGAATTTGATGTAAACGAAGAATAAGCCCTCTAAACCCAAAAATCAATGGATATTTTAACTTGGACCTATATACTAGTGGGCTTGTCCTTTGCCCTCTACATCGGAATCGCGATCTACACGAGAGCAGGTTCTACCAAAGAATTTTATACTGCGGGAGGTGGAGTTTCTCCTCTTGCTAATGGTATGGCCACTGCGGCGGATTGGATGTCTGCAGCGTCATTTATCTCTATGGCCGGGATCATTGCTTTCTCAGGCTATGATGGATCGGTTTATCTCATGGGCTGGACAGGAGGTTATGTCCTTTTGGCCTTATTGCTGGCTCCATATCTCAGAAAGTTTGGGAAATTTACTGTTCCCGATTTTGTGGGAGACAGGTATTATTCCAATAAGGCCAGAGTCGTCGCGGTGATTTGTGCACTCTTTATCTCCTTCACCTATGTGGCTGGTCAGATGCGAGGAGTAGGTATCGTATTTTCTAGATACTTAGAAGTAGATATCAATACTGGGGTGATTATCGGAATGTGTATAGTCTTCTTTTATGCAGTATTGGGTGGGATGAAAGGGATTACCTATACTCAAGTAGCCCAATATTGTGTGTTAATTTTTGCGTTTATGGTGCCGGCAATTTTCGTTTCTATGCAGTTGACAGGCAACCCTGTTCCGCAAATGGGACTCGGAGGCACCGTAGCTGATGGATCTTATCTTTTGGATAGGTTAGATGGGGTCTTGGGAGAGATGGGCTTTGCTGAGTACACCTCAGGTCGAAAAGGTATGGCGGATATCTTTGCGATTACCTTGGCTTTGATGGTGGGGACTGCTGGTTTGCCACATGTGATTGTGCGGTTTTTCACCGTTCCTCGTGTGAAGGATGCGCGACTTTCTGCCGGTTATGCCTTAGTGTTTATTGCTATCTTATACACTACTGCTCCTGCAGTGGCTGCTTTTGGGATATACAATGCCATCGAGACTGTAGCCGATAAGCCTGTGGATGATCTTCCGGTTTGGGTAGAAAACTGGGAAAAGACTAACCTGATCACTGTAAATGATAAAAACGGAGACGGCATAGTCCAATATACCGCAGATGCCGATTCCAATGAGTTGAATATAGATAAGGATATCATGGTACTGGCAAGTCCAGAAATAGCTCAATTACCCAATTGGGTGATTGGATTGGTAGCAGCAGGCGGAATGGCTGCGGCACTTTCTACCGCTGCAGGCCTTCTTCTGGTGATTTCTACTTCTGTTTCCAGAGACCTTTTCAGAACCTTCCGTCCTAATATGACAGAGAAGAGAGAGCTATTGATTGCCAGAATTTCAGCAGCAGGAGCTGTGGTACTAGCGGGTTATTTTGGTGTCAATCCTCCTGGATTTGTAGCAGAGGTGGTAGCTTTTGCTTTTGGATTGGCTGCGGCATCCTTCTTCCCGGTGATCATTATGGGGATTTTCTCCACTCGAATGAACAAAGAAGGTGCTATAGCAGGGATGATTTCCGGATTAGTTTTTACACTCGGATACATCATTTTCTTCAAGTTTGGGGTCACTTTACTTGGGCTGGAGCCGGAGACTGTTTCTGCTGCAAATTACCTCTTCGGGATTTCTCCCGAAGGAATCGGGAGTGTGGGAATGCTCATAAATTTTGTGGTTTGCTACTTTGTCTCCAAAGCAACTCCCGCGCCACCTCAGGATGTGCAGGATATGATTCAGGATATCCGAATCCCACGCGGAGCCGGAGAAGCTCATGAGCATTGATACTGAAAAATTTAGAAAGGGGAAAGCTTCATAAGCTCAGATGCTTCTCCCCTTTCTTTTCTCTATTTACAGTAATTTGTAGATCTTAGAAAGATGAAGAAAAGCCTAAAGCAACACTACTTAGGAGCCATATTTTTCTTGGGATTGTTTTTATTAAATTATCCCGTCTTGGCTATTTATGATATTCCTGAGCGATGGCTCGGAATACCAGTTATGTACCTTTTTGTCTTTGGCTTTTGGTCTTTACTAATTACGATTACCTACCTAGTCATCAGAAAATCCGATAAGAATAAGAGTGTTTAGTAGTTTGCTTATCATATCATTTACTTTTGGATACCTGGCATTGTTATTTGCTATTGCTTGGTTTTCTGAGCGCAGGGCAAAAGAAGGCCGGAAACTCTCCAATCATCCGGCAATCTATGCGCTTTCCCTAGCAGTATATTGTACAGCTTGGACTTATTATGGCTCAGTGGGTCGAGCCGCAAGCAACGGGATAGAGTTTTTAGCCATTTATATCGGTCCAAGTTTGATTGCACCGCTATGGTGGATAGTCATGCGGAAAATCATCCGAATTTCTAAGGTGCAGCGGATCTCCTCGATTGCAGATTTTATCTCGAGTCGCTATGGGAAAAATATTACACTTGGGGGTATCGTGACTGTTTTTTGTTTGGTGGGTATTTTGCCTTATACCTCTATTCAGATCAAGGCATTGGCCACGTCCTTTCAGATTTTGCAGGACTCCCAGTCTGTGGAGCTTTTGGCCGGCTTGCCTTTTTATCAGGATACTGCTTTTTATTTGGCTTTGGGGTTGGCACTATTTACCGTGTTGTTTGGTACCAGAGAAATAGAAGCTACGGCTCAGCATGAGGGATTGGTGATGGCGGTGGCCTTTGAGTCTATTTTCAAATTGCTGGCCTTTCTGGTAGTTGGGGTTTTTGTGAGTTATTTTGTATTTGATGGATTTGGAGATATTTTCGGCCAGGCATCAGAGGCAGGTTTTGAGCATCTTTTTGTTATGCAGGGAGAAAATGGCGCCTCGGAGTGGTTTTATATGTCGGCGCTCTCGATGATGGCGATTTTATTTTTGCCTAGGCAATTTCAGATGGGTGTCATCGAAAATACAAATGAAAAGCATATCGATACAGCGATGTGGCTCTTCCCTCTTTACCTACTGTTGATCAATATTTTCGTTCTTCCTATTGCTTTTGGTGGATTAGTTTATTTTCCAAGTACTCCTTTCGAGGCGGATACTTTTGTTTTGGCTTTTCCGATTGCTTTTGATCAGGAATGGTTGGCAATGCTGGTGTATCTCGGTGGGTTCTCTGCTGCTACGGGGATGATTATTGTCTCCACGATAGCACTTAGCACCATGGTTAGCAATAATCTGGTAATGCCACTTCTAATTTTCAATCAAAACTTTCAGAGAAGGTATCAGCATCGACTGGGGAAAATTCTGATTTGGGTGCGTAGAATAGGGATTTTTGCCATCATCCTTGCCGCCTATTTTTATTACCATGAGGTGGCAGGGAGATTTACCATTGTTTCGATCGGTCTGATTTCCTTTGTCGCCATCGCTCAGTTCGCCCCAGCGATCATTGGTGGGATCTATTGGAAAAAAGGGGCAAGAGTCGGTGCGCTCCTTGGAATCATCGCAGGGTTTATACTTTGGTTTTACACCTTGGTGGTCCCTACGATGGTGACGGCGGGATATATTTCAGAGAACCTACTAGTCGATGGCCTTTTTGGTTTTGGTTTTCTTCGGCCAGACCAGTTATTGGGTTTTAGGGACTTGAGCTATATTTCCCATGGGCTTTTCTTTAGTTTATCGGTCAATACTTTCCTGTATATAGCCATCAGCCTTTTCACAGAGCAAAGCTCCAAAGAGCATAATCAGGCAGTGGTATTTGTGGATATATTCCGGTACAGTACTTCCATGGATGCTGCTGTGATTTGGAAGGGGAAAGCCTACCTTCCTGATTTGAGGGCCTTACTGGTTAATTTTTTGGGAGAGCAAAAAACCACGGTGGCTTTGGCGGATTTTAGCAGGGATACGGGCAAAGACCTGGTAGCAAAAGGCTACGTAGATCCTGAGCTAGTCAATTATTCGGAAAGACTACTCTCTGGGATCATCGGAGCAGCCTCCGCAAGAATTCTGGTTGCCTCAGTAGTCCAAGAAGAAGAAATAAGTATGGAGGAGGTATTGGATATTTTGAAAGAAACCCAAGAACTCAAATCTCTAAATCAAGAGCTTAAAGAAAAAAGCAAAGCGCTTAAAAAGGCTTCGCAAAAGCTACAATCTCTCAATGAGAGCCTTCAACTGAACGACATGCTGAAAGATGAATTTATTTCTACCGTTTCTCATGAAATGAAAACTCCCATTACCTCCATTCGGGCATTTTCAGAGATTTTGCTAGATGATGATTTGAGCGAGGAAGAGCGGAAGAGATTTCTGGATATTATCATTCAGGAAACCAAGCGAATGACTCGATTGATAGATCAGGTACTTGATTTAGAGCGTTTTGATTCGGGCAGGCAAGAGCTCAATTTAGAGAAGACTCCCGTCAAAACATTGATTCTCGAGGCTTGTGATTCGATGAATCAGTTGATCAAAGAGAAAGAATTACTTTTTGAAATCAAAATGAACATGGAGGAGGTCTACATGAATTTGGATCAAGATCGGATCAAACAGGTGATTTTAAACTTGCTCTCCAATGCATCCAAATTTGGAAAATCTTGGGTTTGCATGGAGGCTGAAATAATTAAGGGTGAACTGGAGGTCAAGGTGTGGGACGATGGGAATGGAGTACCGGAAGAAGAGGTACCCTATATTTTTGAGAAATTTTTCCAAGCCAAAAATCAAACTAGTAAAAAGCCTATCGGCTCAGGTTTGGGTCTGGCTATCTCCAAAAAGATTGTGGAGTATCATCAGGGAAAAATAGCACTCCATAGGATAGAGGGCAAGACTTGTTTCCAGTTTTCCTTACCTTTAAGTATAGACGTATTAAACAAAAAGCAACTAAGTGGCCATGAGTAAGATTTTAATAGTCGATGATGAGCCTAATATTCTACTTTCTCTCGAATACCTCTTGAAGAAGGAAGGCTTCCGGGTCTTTATCGCGAGAGATGGGGAAGAGGCCATGGCAATCATGGAGGAAAATCTACCTCAATTGGTAATCCTCGATATCATGATGCCCAAGGTGGACGGCTATGAAGTCTGCAAATACATCAGAAAAAAAAGTGATGAGGTGAAGGTGATTTTTCTCTCAGCCAAGAGTAAACAGCAAGATATCAAAAAAGGCCTTGACCTCGGTGCTGACCTTTACCTGACTAAGCCTTTTGGAAATAAAGATTTGGTCGCCAAAGTGAAGAACTTATTGAATTGAATTAACTAAAACCTAAAATAAAAAACCATGAGTGATAGACTTCATACCCTCAGTGGGTACTTTCATGAATATCAAAAATCAGTAGCTCAGCCCGAGGAGTTTTGGGCTAGGATAGCAGATTCGTTTCATTGGAAAAAAAGATGGGACAAGGTGCTAGACTGGAATTTTGACGAACCTAATGTAAACTGGTTTGTCAAGGGGAAACTCAATATCACAGAGAATATACTGGAGAGACACCTTTTTACCATAGGAGATCGTCCAGCCATCATCTGGGAACCTAACGATCCCAGTGAAGAAGGTAGAACGATTACCTACAGGGAGCTTTATCATGAGGTATGTAAGTTTTCCAATGCGCTAAAAGCAAAAGGAATCCAAAAAGGGGATAAGGTTATCATCTACATGCCAATGGTACCTGAAGCAGCGATTGCGATGCTGGCATGCGCTCGAATCGGAGCTGTTCACTCTGTAGTTTTTGCAGGTTTTAGCTCTTCTGCTTTATCTGACAGGATCATAGATTGTGGTGCCAAAGCTGTTTTGACTTCTGACGGTAATTTCAGAGGAAATAAAAAAATAGCTGTCAAAGCGGTGGTAGATGAAGCCTTGGAAAAGGCTCCTGTAGATACGGTCATTGTGTATCAGCGAACGAGGCAGGATGTGATAATGAAAGAGGGAAGAGATCATTGGTGGCATGATGTCATTGATGGTATCGCAGATACCAATAAAGCTGAAGAAATGGACAGCGAAGACATGCTCTTCATTCTCTATACTTCAGGCTCTACTGGTAAGCCAAAGGGAGTCGTACACACCACAGGAGGTTATATGGTTTATACTAAATACTCCTTCGAAAATGTATTCCAGTATTCTCCTGGTGATGTATATTGGTGTACTGCAGACATAGGCTGGATTACAGGCCATTCATATATCGTGTACGGACCGCTTTTGTCGGGGGCAACCTCCTTGATGTTTGAGGGAGTGCCTACTTTCCCCGACGCAGGAAGATTCTGGGCGGTAGTAGAAAAATACAAAGTGAATACCTTCTACACTGCTCCGACTGCAATCCGTGCCCTGCAGGCCTATGGTACAGATCCGATTGAACCCTATGATTTGAGTTCGCTCAAAGTTCTCGGTTCTGTAGGCGAACCCATCAATGAGGAAGCTTGGCACTGGTATCATACCCACGTAGGGAAATCAAAATGCCCCATCGTAGATACCTGGTGGCAGACAGAAACTGGTGGCATCATGGTCTCTCCACTTGCCGGTATCACCCCGACCAAACCTGCCTATGCTACACTACCGCTTCCTGGTGTACAGCTTTGTATAGTAGATGCAGAGGGAAAGGAGCTCAAAGGCAATTCCGTGGAGGGCAACCTCTGCGTGAAATTCCCTTGGCCTAGTATGATTCGGACGACCTACGGAGATCATGATCGCTGCAAGCAGACCTATTTCTCGACTTACAAAGGCATGTATTTCACAGGAGACGGAGTGAAGCGGGATCATGACGGCTACTACCGAATTCTCGGCCGTGTAGATGATGTGATCAATGTATCTGGACATCGAATGGGAACTGCCGAGGTCGAAAATGCCATCAATGAGCATCCATTGGTCATTGAGTCAGCTGTTGTTGGTTTTCCTCACGAGGTCAAAGGTCAGGGAATCTATGCTTATGTCATCTGTGATATGAAAAATAGAACAGAAGAAAACTTGACCAATGAGATCAAGGATACGGTTTCTAAGATCATCGGACCGATTGCTAAGCCGGATAAAGTTCAGATTGTCTCAGGATTACCCAAAACCCGATCAGGTAAAATCATGCGAAGAATATTGCGTAAGGTGGCAGAAGGAAGCGTAGAAAATCTAGGCGACACTTCAACTCTTCTAGACCCTGAGGTAGTAGAGCAGATCATTGCAGGGAGAAAGTAGTTTTATTTGTAGAAAACGGAGGCCTGAGCTCTCAGGCTTCTGTTTTTTTAATCCCCATTCCCATGAATGTCATCGTCAGTCGCGTAGCAGAATTTCTGAAGCGTTTTCCACCTTTTTCTTTCCTTTCTAAGGAAGAGTTGACCTTGGTGGCTACTGCGGTGGAGGTCAAATATTTTGAAAAAGGGGCAGAACTCTTTCAAAAGGGAGCGGATGCTCTTCCTCATTTTTTTATTCTAAAGGAAGGTCAAATTGAACTCTTGGATCAGGATGAAATCAAAGAATACTGTGAAGAAGGCGATGTCTTTGGGGTATTAGCTTTGCTGGGAAAGAGGCCCTATATCCTTAGGGCAAGAGCGGCTGAGGATTCGCTGATTTATGCGGTTCCTGTAGCGGTTTTTGAGAAGATTTTGGAGAAAAATAGCAAAGTGGCACTTTACTTTGCTGCTGGATTTGCTTCGGGTCAGGTGGTCATTCGACAGGATCTCCTTCAAGGCCAAATGGCTAGAAGGGCTTTTAGGCCACAAAGCAGAGATCACTCTCTTTTGATTTTCTCTGATCAATCGCAAATTCAAGTTTCAGAAACAGTGGTCAGCTGTACTCCTGAGACGAGCATACAAGATGCCGCAAAACTAATGGCTACACAGCAAGTAAGTAGCTTGGTGGTTGTGGATGAGGGGAATTTCCCAAAGGGAATAATCACAGACAAAGACTTGAGGTCTCGAGTCGTGGCAGAGGCCTTGCCGGTAAATCGTAAGGTCATGGAAATCATGACAGTCCCTGTGATTACGAGAAAGAAAGATGCGGACTTTTCTGATCTTTACCTTACAATGATCAAGCATCGCTTGCATCATTTGATTCTCACTGCTGACGGCAGTGATCAAAGTCCCGTCACCGGGATTATCTCAGATCATGACGTGCTTTTATCTATGGGAAATAGTCCTGCTGTCCTGATTCATGCCTTGCTCAATACCCACTCTCTGGAGGAGATGAGAATCATTCGAGATCGTGCAGAACAAATGCTGAGGTACTACCTGGACAATGAGGTGGCCATGGACTTTGTATCTTCTGTCATGACGGAGATCAATGACACCATTATCCGTCAAGCTGCAGACAAGGTCAAGAAAGAGTTGGATGCTGATTTTCCGGAGATGGAAAAGGTCAAGTATGCCTTCTTGTCCATGGGTTCGGAGGGAAGAGAAGAGCAGCTCCTCAGGACAGATCAAGATAATGCGCTGATCTATGAGGATGTACCTCCTGCTCAAGCGGAGCAAGCCAAGGCCTATTTTCTTCAGTTGGGTACGGGCATAGTAGAAGTATTGATTGCTTGCGGATTTGCCTCTTGTCCCGGAGAGATGATGGCTTCCAACCCTACTTGGGTACAGCCCTTGTCTCAGTGGAAAAATTATTTTTCGGACTGGATTCTTACGCCCACCCAAGACGCTCTGTTGAAAGCGTCCATTTTCTTTGATTTTAGAGCAGTGGCGGGAGCGGTTTCCTTGGCGGAGGAGCTGAGTGAGCATATCTATACCGCGATTCAAAAGAAGAAAGCTTTTTTAAGTTTTTTGGGAATGAATGCTCTGAAAAATCCCCCTCCATTGGGATTCTTTAGAGGCTTTATGGTGGAAAAGTCTGGTGAACACAGGGATCAATTTGACATCAAGGCACGGGCAATGATGCCGCTGACAGACTTGGCGAGATTACTGATTTTGAGTCATGGAGTCGTAGGAGTAAACAATACTTTCAGACGATTTGAACGGTTGGCAGAGCTAGAGCCTCAGCAGGCAGAGCTTTTTGCGCAAGCAGGTAAAGCCTATGAAATATTGATGAGAATGAGAGCGCTTGAGGGATTGCAGCATCAGAATAGCGGAAGGTATATTGATCCGGAGAGCTTGGGAAAGATTCAGAGACAGCTTTTGAAGAATGCCTTCACACCGATCTCTGAACTACAGTCTTTGGTGGAAGTTCGTTTTCAGCTAGCCTATTTTCGCTCATGAGTTGGTGGCCATTCAAAAAGAAAGCCCGCTTTCAAAAACAGGAATTCGTCAGCGATTTTGTTCAAAATGCCTCAAAACCTATCCCGGGGCAACGAGCTATTTCACAATTGGAATTTGTGGTTTTGGATACGGAAACTAGCGGCCTGAATAGTCAAAAGGATCAGATTTTGTCTTTCGGTGCGGTGAAAATTATCCGTAAGTCTATTGTCATATCATCTGGTGTGGAGTGGTATCCTGAGATTGAAGTCAAAGGAGAACGCGCTGCAACTATCCACGGTCTTGTCAAGACGTCCAATCAACTGGAGCATTCCATTTTTATGAAGAAAATAACCGATTATTTGGGAGGAGCTATTTTGGTAGGCCATCATGTAGGCTTTGACCTTGAGATGCTGCTACAGTTGGGTAGAAGGTTTGGGTTGGATACTTTTCCAAATTCGGTGATTGATACTCAGAACTTTGCATTGAGGCTGGAGCAAGGGCCCCAGGCGAATTTTGGGCAGTTTAGACCTGAGGAATATAGCCTTGACCGGGTTTGCGAGCGATACAATATACCCTTGGAAGATAGGCATACTGCCTCCGGAGATGCGTTTTTGACTGCGCAGCTATTTTTAAAACTGCTACAGCTGGCCCAAAAGAAAGGAATCAATACCTATCAAGAGCTGATTCGTTGATTATTTCCATTGGATACCTACTTTCCCTTTGCCTTGTATATAAATCCGGATTCCATTTGCTGTAGGGTAAAATCCCTCCGGGACAATCTTCAGGTTTTCGATCTGTAAATCAGCGATAGGGGTACTCAATCCTAGGCGGTCACGGACTCCCTCTGTACTTTCCTCAAGTAAATCTCCAATAGGGAAAATGGCCATTTTTTCAATTTGACGAATGATTTTCCGCTTTTTCAAGGCGATTCCAATCTTGGCTTTAGACTGCTCGCTGATTACTTTGAAATTGATGTCCTCGAAAATCAAGGCCTGTAGCTCTTCATCAAAGGCAGGTTTTCCGACGACAAAGAGCTTTCCTTCGATGGGATCTCCATTATTCCTCTCGGCAAGGAAATCCGTCTCTATAGCAAGGAGCTCTCCAAATGCGCTGGACTGAAGTTGGTCCAGTGTAAGAATCGTTTTGCTGTCAACACGAAAGCTCTTGCCATTGAGATTGGCGCCTAGGATTTCATCTAGCTCATCATAGGATATACTGGCGGGTAGGAGAAGTTCTAGTTTATTGTCTCCGGAGAAGTTGGGGCTGAGTGCAGGCAGAGGAAAAGCCCTGCTAGGAATGGCATCAGCGGGATGACTTTGGATTTTACCGTTCAATCCCAGCCATACGGTAAAGTTTTCATTTTTATCAAAAAACTCCTTGAAATTTACCTGTTCAGGTCGGATCGAAAAGCCGGTACTCCCCTGCTGCCAGTTTACCTCAAAAGGCCGACCTACCTGCTCCCAAGCTAGGTCTACCAGTGGTTTTAGGTTAAATAGCTTTTTGTCGTCTTGTAAATTTTGGGCAGCCCATCTTTTCAGTTCCCGCTCTAGCATGCCACTGAGGTCTACCTGCATACCTAATATATCGAAGTTCAGTTTTCCTCCTAAGTCTAAAAGTTCGAAGTCTTTAATACTGACCGTCCAGTCGGGATTGATTTCGGGATTGAGTTTGAAAACAGGTGAAAATTCCGTGTCAAGAGGAGCTTTTCCTCTAAATAAACTACCGAGGCCATTTTTGGACAAGCCCACCTCTCCTTTCACTCTCATCGGAAGCTTTAGGGTCATCTGCTGGCTATCCAATGCAGCCACTGCTATTGATCCGTTTCGGGTGAGTTTGAGACTGCCTACGATACCGCTACCAAATTCTGTTTGGTCTTGATCGAGTAAAACCTCGGGGATTTGGCTATTGATGATTCGATGGAGCGTTTCTTTAGGGAATACAAAAGGAACATTAACCTCAGAATCCGGACTCGGAGGCTGGGGTAATGGGCCTGGGTTTGAGATATCCAAGCTTTTACATCCCACCAAAACTAGTAGCAAGAAAATCGACTGAATGATGTATTTTTGCAATTGAGTTGCGAAATGTATTTTTGTCATCTGTGATTCATCTGAAGGGAACTTAAAACTCCCTGCAAGTATTGACCCAAATAAGGAAAAATTGAAATGAACTGGAATAAAATAACACAAAGTGCCCAAATTGATGAGATCAAAGCGATCAGCATGCAGCGTCCGGTCTTGATTTTTAAGCACAGTACCCGCTGCTCCATCAGTAGTATGTCATTAGACCGCTTGGTGCGCAATTGGAAAACAGAAGATGAAGAAAGACTAACACCCTTTGTCTTGGATTTGATTGCTTATCGAGACCTTTCGGATCAAATCGAGAAAGAGTTTGGCGTGTATCATCAATCTCCTCAGGTGATCTTGATCAAAGAGGGAAAGGCGATTTACGATGAAAGTCATTTTGGGATTTCTTATCCTAATATCATGAAGCAGTTGAAATAATTTTTAAACAGGAATTTTGCCATTTATCCTAGCTAGACCCCATTCTAATTTTTTTAGGAAAGCGGACTAAACCTTTGCCTTTTGCAATCAGTCAAAGAGAGACAAATTGCATCATATGAAAAAGAAGTACCCATTTATAACGCTGATTTTTAGCTTTTTATTAGTTTTCTCAGTGTTTGCTCAGCGCCCGGAGGGACAGGAGCTTAAATTTACCGGGACGGTCGTGGATGGAAGCATCAACAAACCCATGGCCGGCGCCAATATTTTGGTCAAAACAGTGACGGACTCATTACTTCGTGGAGGGGTGACGGACGGGCAAGGAAAATTTGAGGTCATCCGTCCGGATATCCCACAGGTGAAGGTGGAGATTACTTTCATCGGCTATCGCACAGTGACCAAAATACATTCGATCAGAGAACCACTTAATCTTGGTGAAATTGTCCTTTTAGAGGACACCAAAGTACTGGGAGAAGTCATTATCGAAGGACAGGTACCTGTCGGAGAAATGAAAGGTGATACCACTTCATTCAATGCCAATGCTTTTAAAACACAGGAAAATGCACAGGCGGAAGATTTGATTCGAAAAATGCCTGGAATCACCATGCAGGGAGGACAGATTCAGGCCCAAGGAGAGGCTGTGCAGAAAATACTGGTAGATGGTCGGGAGTTTTTTGGGAATGACCCAAACATTGCTTTGAGAAATTTGCCTGCCGATGCGATCGACCGTGTCGAAGTCCTCGATCAGCGATCTGATCAGAGTAGATTGACAGGTTTTGATGATGGCAACTACACCAAGACCATTAATATAATCTTGAGGGAGGACCGGAAAAATGGCCAATTTGGGCGTGTCTATGGAGGATACGGTACCGACGATCGCTACTCAGCTGGGGGAAGCTTAAATCTATTCAGTGGGGATCGCAGGGTTTCGATACTAGGTCTCTTTAATAATGTCAACCAGCAAAATTTCTCTTCCCAAGATCTGGCAGGCCTTAGCGCCAATGCCAGTGGGGGTCGAGGAGGAGGTGGTGGTCGCTGGGGCGGCGGCGGAAATAATAATTTCTTTGTCGGAGGCTCAGGAGGTATCGTGGGTACCAATGCAATGGGACTCAACTACAGTGACAAGTGGGGCAAAAAAGTCAACTTCACGGGAAGTTATTTTTTCAATAATACAACCAACACCCTACAGCAGATTACCAATCGAGAAACTGTAGTAAATGAAAATTTTCGTCAAAATTATCAAGAAAACCTAATCAATACGGTTGAGAACTTTAATCATCGTGCCAATGCTCGAATCGAAGCAGATCTCAATGAGAAAAATAGTATCATTCTGACGCCGAGTATTTCCTTTCAGAATAATAACACATTTTCTGATCGGGATGCCTTGACTGTCGGAAGTGATGCGGATACGCTTTCTGCATTGCGCTCGATTTCTAATGCTGAGACGAAGGCGCTTTCCATTTCGAATAATTTGACCTATCGCTATAAGTTTGATAAACCTCGCCGAACTTTCTCCACTGATATCAATACCAGCTGGAGTAACAGAGATCAGTTTTCAGATCTAAACGCAGCCAGTAATGATTATCGAAGGGATGTATTGGATACGACCATTCAGGAAACGACCTCAATTAATGAAGGATTCAATTATCGGGTCAATCTTACTTTTACAGAACCATTGGGGAAAAGAGCAATAGGAACATTTGGCTACCAAGTATCCAATAATAAGACACGGGCAGATCAGAAAACAAGAGTATTCGATCAGGAAAATCTACCGGTGCTCGATACCGCTTTGAGTAATGAATTTGATAATAAATTTATCACGCAGCGATTACGAACCGGTTATGCCTACAATAACAATGGCTGGAATGTCAATCTAAATTTGGATTATCAAAATGCCCGACTGGACAATGAGGCATTTTTCCCAACAGAAGGAGTTTTCAAGAGGGATTTCAACAATATTCTACCCAGTGCCAATATTAATTACCGGAATAGGGAGACTGGCTTCACTTGGAGAATCCGATACCGAACTAATACCGACGAACCTAGTGTAAACGAGCTCCAAAATGTGGTCAATAATCAAAACCCACTCAACCTTCGGGTAGGTAATCCCAACCTAGGGCAAAGCTTTAATCACAATATTTTTGCTAATATCAGCAAAGTTAATCTGGAGAAATCGCGAACACTTTTCATGTTTGTCAATTACTCTTCTACGAGCAATTTTATCGGAAATAGTACATTCTTGACTACCCAAGACACGCTGATTAACGGGGAGATTTTGCTAAGACCGGGAGGACAGATTTCTCAGCCGGTCAATTTGGATGGCAACTGGAGAACTCGGTTTTTCTTGACCTATGGTGCTCCGATTCCTAAGCTGAAGATGCAGTTTAACACGAATACACGCTTAGGATTTAACAGAACGCCAGGTCTTATCAATGGTGAGACGAATTTTAATGATAATATTGACTTGGGTCAAGGAATCACGCTGAGCAGTAATATCAGTAAAAACGTGGATTTCTCTATCAGTACAACAGGTACCTACAATATTGTGAACTCCAGCTTGCAGCAAGACCTGAATAACAACTACTATGTGCAGGAGTCCAATATCCGATTGTACTTTTCTCCAAATAACGGAAAGCTTTTTGTCGGCAATACGGTGAATCATAGTTTGTACACCGGGCTTTCTGAGGGCTTTGACCAAAGCTTCTGGTTATGGAATATTGAGGGGGGAGTTCGTTTTGCCAAAAACAATAAAGCCGAACTGAAAGTAGTCATTTTTGACCTGCTCAACCAAAACAACAGCATCAGCAGAACCATTTCTGATGTAGCTGTGACCGATGTCTTTACCAATGTGCTCACTCGCTACGGTATGTTGACTTTTACCTACATCATCGGCAACTTCAAGCAGCCTGAGAATGATGGAAATAGCCCATGGCAAAGAATGCGTCCGGGTGGAGGAAGAACTTGGTAATTCAAAAGTAAGAATTTGAAAATCTGAAATCATTTAATAGAAAAACCCTGCTAATTCAATTTAGCAGGGTTTTTTTGAATGAATTGGAATTTACATTTTGGGAAGGACGACCGAATCGACAGAGTGGATCACTCCATTGGACTGCCATACGTCGGCGATGGTTACTTTGGACTGTCCTCCATTTTCATCCGTGATGTACAGCTCTTTGCCTTTCATCCACGCAGTCAGTTTGCCACCTTGTACCGTAGTCAAGACAGCTTTTCCATTTCCTTTTTTGATAGCATCGGCGATGTCTTTGGAACCCATTTTTCCTGCTACGACATGATAGGTCAATACTGCGGTCAATTGACCTTTGTTTTCAGGTTTTAAAAGTGTCTCTACTGTTCCTTCAGGCAATTTGGCGAAGGCGGAATTTTCCGGAGCAAAAACAGTAAATGGTCCAGCACCTTGAAGCGTCTCCACCAATCCTGCCGCTTTTACAGCAGCTACAAGTGTGGTGTGATCATCTGAATTCACGGCATTTTCCACGATGTTTTTGGAAGGATACATGGGGGCACCACCGACTTCTACGGTTTTTTCCATTTGGGCATAAGCTAGATTAGCTGACAAAAAGGCAAATGCTACGAGGGCTACTTTGAATAGTTTGTTCATGATCTTTATATTTTTTGATTTGGACTGAAATACGAGACTGGACCATGGATTGGATTTTTGGCCATGGATTATTTTTTCTAAGCCAACTGTTCTGACTTCCTTCTCCCATCAAAAATTCTATTTTTGAAATATGAAAATTTGCTTTGCCACAAATAATGCTCACAAGATCGAAGAGGTGAAAGCCGCCTTGGGCGAAAAATACCAAATCGTTTCCCTCTCCGAGATCGGCTGCCAGGAAGAGCTGCCTGAGACTGGAAATACGCTGGAGTATAATGCTTTCCAAAAAGCCCGCTATGTCAAGGATAATTATGGTGTGGATTGTTTCGCCGATGATACAGGCTTAGAAGTGATAGCATTGAATGGTGCTCCCGGAGTGTATTCTGGAAGATATGCCGGAGAAACCCGATCCGATCAGCGAAATATGGATTTGCTGTTGGAAAATCTAAAAGGTATAAAATCCCGTGAAGCCCGGTTTCGTACAGTGATTGCCTTGATTTTGGAAGGGAAAGAATACCAATTCGAAGGAATAGCTGAGGGAGAAATTTTAGAAGAACGCGTGGGAGAAAAAGGCTTTGGTTATGACCCGGTTTTTCGTCCTTTGGGCTATGATCGGACCTTTGCTGAGCTGAGTATGGTGGAGAAAAATGAAATTTCCCATCGCGGAAAGGCCGTTAAGGCATTGATTGACTTTTTGAATCAAGGGAAATTCTGAAAATCATTTACCTTTGTTCCCATGCAAAAACCATTTATCGTCGGGATTACCGGAGGTTCTGCCTCGGGAAAGACATTGTTTTTGGAGCGATTGCTCAGCACCTTTGAGCCCGGCGAGGTTTGTTTGATTTCTCAAGACAACTATTACAAACCGCGGCATATGCAGCCCATCGATGCTCAAGGGGTGCATAATTTTGATATGCCGCAAAGTATAGATTTTGAGCAGTATGCTTCCGATATTAAAAGACTGCAAGCAGGAGAGACGATTCAGCGAGAAGAATACACCTTTAACAATGCCGCCAAAAAGCCCAAGATGCTCACTTTTGCTTCGGCTCCTGTGATTGTGGTAGAGGGGATTTTTGTTTTGTATTATCCGGAATTGGCCAAATTGCTTGATCTTAAAATCTTTATAGACGCCAAAGATTACATCCGACTGAAGCGAAGAATCATCCGCGACAAAGTGGAGCGTGGTTACGATCTGGACGATGTGCTCTATCGGTATGAGATGCATGTGATGCCCACTTACGAGAAATACATCGACCCTTTTAAGAATGATGCTGATTTGATTGTACCTAATAATCAAAGTTTTGACAAAGCACTGGACGTAATCCGTACGTTTCTATGGGCCAAGTCGGGTCGATAATGCAAAAAATCAGCTTGGGACTGTTTGAATTTCAAATATTGGCTATATTTGCCCCTCATGAATTCCAAGAAACAAAATAACAAACTGATTCAGCAACGCCTCATGGTGGTACTTGCGCTTCTGCTTTGCTTTTTTGTGTCTTCTGTAGAGTACACCGGATATGAAGAGTCGCTCCATTCCGAGCAACAGACTCCAGCGGACACTCAGGATACTTTTTTAAGTGTAGCGGTAGATGCGGTAGTTCCCTTTGCTTTGGAAGTGACGCAGACTGCCTTTTACTTAATTTATGAAATCGTCAACTTTGAGCCCCGTTCATTTGCGGAGGATATTGTAGAGCTTTTTGACTATAATCAGCACGTACAAATACTTTTTGAGCGGATTATTTCCACCAAGGGTCCGTAATCACTACTTCTTTCTCAAAACTCATTCAGATCAGTCTTGATGACTGTCTGCTATTTCTGTGTATTTCCTAATCAATAATTAATATAATTTCTCATGCAAAACAAAGGTGTCATTGTGTTTTTGACAGTGATTATTACAGCGCTTTGTCTGTATTATCTGTCATTCACATTTGTATCTAACGGCATTCAGCAGCGCGCAAATGAATATGCGACGGATGCCAACGGCAATATTGACTTTGTCGAAAGAAGAGCTTATCTGGATTCGATCTGGAGAGAGCCGGTTTACAATTTTCTAGGAGCTAATTTCACCTACCAAGAGATCAAGGAAACTGAGCTTGGACTAGGTTTGGATTTACAAGGGGGTATGCACGTGACCTTGGAAGTATCTCCTGTTGAGATCGTCAAGGGTATAGCTGGTAATCCCAAAGATCCTGGTTTTAATAAATCTGTGGACGATGCACGGGAAGTAGCGAAAACGTCCAATGATAAGTTTGTGGATATTTTCTACGCCGAGTGGCAAAAAAATAATCCGGGCAAAAACCTAAGCGCCATTTTTGCCACCGCGGCAAATAGAGGAAGAATATCCCTAGAGACTTCCGATAGTGAGATTCTCGAAATCATCAATAATGAAGTAGAAAATGCGATTGATCGATCTTTCAATATTTTGAGAACTCGGATCGACCGATTTGGTACTTCTCAGCCAAACATTCAGCGTATTCAGGGTTCAGGCCGTATTCAGATCGAATTGCCCGGTGTAGACAACCAAGAGCGGGTGAGAAACCTGCTTCAGGGAGTAGCTAAGCTTCAATTCTGGGAAGTGGCTGAAATCAACGAAATCGCAGGGGCTTTAGATGCAATCAATTCATCGTGGGTGGCTGACAATCAAGGAGCTGAAGAGCCTACCGAAGAGTATGTGGAAGGAATGTCCGAAGAGGACTCACTTCGAATTGCATTGGAAAAGCAATTGGCTGAGATCGATCCATTGAGACAAGGGAATGACATTTCCCCAATTTACAGTTTGCTTCAGCCTAACATGGGCTTAGCCTACCAAGTAAGAGATACGGTGATCATCAACCGTATTTTAAATAATGAAAACTACAAGCCACTTATCCCTAGAGATATCAAATTGCTCTGGGGAGTAAAACCTTTTGTTACCGAAGATGGCACAGAAGTACTTGAGCTTTACGCCATCAATTCGCCAAGAGGCACAGATCAGGCTCCGCTAGAAGGAGATGTAGTGACAGATGCTCGTCAGGTCTTGGATCAGACCTCCCGACCTGCAGTATCTATGCAGATGAATGCAGAAGGTGCCCGTAAATGGAGATCTTTGACAGGCTCCAATATCGGAAGAAGAATCGCAGTAGTATTAGATGACTACGTCTATACCGCTCCTGTGGTAAATGGAGAAATTCCTTCAGGTCAATCAGAGATTTCGGGTAACTTCTCTCTTCAGGAAGCTCAAGATTTGGCCAATATCCTAAAGTCAGGTTCGCTTCCAGCTCCTACTCAAATCGTAGAAGAAAGTATTATCGGCCCGACACTGGGTAAAGAAGCTCAGAGTCAAGGTATCTTCTCAATGATAGCTGGCTTGGTTATCGTGGTGCTTTTCATGGTGGCTTATTATGCTAAAGGAGGTCTGATTGCTATCTCTGCATTGGTTTTCAACATCTTCTTCATCCTTGGAATTCTAGCTCAACTAGGTGCGGCTTTGACTTTGCCGGGTATTGCAGGTATCGTATTGACCATCGGTATGTCGATTGATGCGAACGTACTGATTTTTGAGCGTATCAAAGAAGAACTCAGGAATGGTGCCGGCCTTTTGGCAGCTATCAATGCTGGTTACAACAAAGCATTCTCAGCCATTCTTGACTCCAATGTGACGACTTTCCTTACAGGTGCAATTCTGTATGCTTTGGGACAGGGTCCGGTTAAAGGATTCGCTATTGTCTTGATGATTGGTATTGCGTCTTCTTTCTTCTCTGCAGTATTTATCACAAGAGTTATTGTCTCTTGGATGAGCAAAAAAGGAGATAAGAGCTCCATCAGTTTTGCTACGCCATTTGCAAAAAATGCACTCAGTGCTTTGAATTTTGATTTCTTGGCGAAGCGGAAAACAGCCTATTTGATCTCTTCGGGAATTATTATAATAGGATTGGCAACTGCTGCTATCAATGGCTTAAAATTCGGTGTGGATTTCACAGGAGGTCGATCCTATATTGTGGCTTTTGATGAGCCGGTTAATCCTTCTGATTTGAAAGTTGGTTTAGACGGAGAGTTTGACGGATCAGTTGAAGTGAAAACTTACGGCTCCAATAATGTGCTCAAAGTGACCACTTCCTATCTCATCAATGACGATGACGACGAGTCCAATAAAGCAGTAGAAGAAAAAGTAAAATCCGGAATCGCTACCGTGACAGGATTTAACTTCTCAGATGACGCTACTAACCTTGCAGCAGATCAGTTTGCGATTACAGGCTCTTCCAAAGTCGGCGCTACAGTAGCGGATGATATCAAAGCTTCTTCCGCTGAGGCAATGCTAGCGGCCTTGGTGGCGATCTTCTTGTATATCTTAATAAGATTCCGCAAGTGGCAATTCTCCTTGGCCTCTATTGTGGCTTTGATTCACGATACCTTATTTGTGATTGCTGCTTTTGCGATTGCAAGTGCTTTTGGAGCTACTTTCGAAATCGATCAAGTATTTATCGCGGCTGTATTGACGGTGATTGGTTATTCGATCAATGATACCGTAATTGTGTTTGACAGGATTCGTGAAAACATCGAACTCAGAGGCACTAATAAGCTTGTGAAAGTATTTAATGAAGCGATCAATCAGACCTTAGGAAGAACCTTAATCACTTCATTCACGACCTTAATCGTGGTGATTGTCCTACTGATATTCGGTGGAGAAGTATTGAGAGGATTCTCATTCGCACTATTTATCGGAGTCTTGGTAGGTACTTATTCTTCTGTATATATCGCTACGCCTATCGTAGTGGATTTGATGAAAAAGGAATTAGAAAAAGAAAAAGAGAAAGTTGCTTAATTCACCCCTAGTACCGAAAACGGCCCATGAATTTCATGGGCCGTTTTTTTTATCTAAATTCTAATAAGAATCATGCTCTACCGGTCTTTTACTTTATAGATTTTACCATCAGCCTTGGTCATTAAATAGAGTTGGCCTGCAGCATCTTGACCAAATTTAAGATCGACCCGGTCATTCCCACAAAGCTCTCGAAGCTCCTGAGTTTTCCCTTCAAAGCTTACTTTCCAGCTTTTTACTTCCGGAGTGCCGGGCTCTTCCAAATCAGCAAAAAACAGTTTCCCACTTGGCACATCTCCAAATACCCATTTTCCTTTGAGCAGACCATTTTGGATAAAGTACCCTCCGATAATGGCATTGAGTTCATCATGATCAAGCTGAATCACAGGATAAACTGCCTCAAGCTTCTCATCGTCTTCAGGAAGCGGAAATATCTCAGCCATATTGCCATAGGCGTCAATGACAAAAGTCCCTTCCCGCTGTGGCCATCCATAGAATTTACCTGCTTCGACAAGATTGAGCTCTTCGATTTGATGATGACCGATATCTGTAGCATACATTTTCCCTTTTGGACTCCAAAATATTCGGTTTGGATTTCGGAATCCATATGCATAGACTTCCCCGGCCTTTTGCTTTTGAGTGTAAAAGGGATTGCTTTTCGGAATGCCATATTTCCCATTTTTACTGTTTTTTCCTCTTGGATCTATCCTCAGGATACTGCTCCAAACTCTTCTGCCTCCATGATCTGCCAAAAAGGGAAATCCACTTTCGGCACTTCCTCCGTCTCCTATTCCGATATAAAGTAATCCGTAATCCTCTTCATCTTTTTGAGCCTCCGGCCGGAAGGTGAGTTCCTGCATGCCGTGGATTTGAGTGACCACATCTATCCGAAGCAGCTCACGGCCTATTCCCTCAAAAGGCCTCTGCTCGGGCAAGTCAGTTTTCCATTCTGTGAGCACCCATTGCATCAGCACAGGGATGCTGTCTTCGTAACCAAAATCAGCTGGTTCGGTACCTCCCGGTTCGGTGTGTGAAGTATAGAGCAATCCGTTTTGGTCAAATTCAGGATGAAAAGCATAGCTGCCAAATCCAGTAGCTAAACCTGGCTTGGAAATCAGTTTTGGGCGAAGTTTTTTAAGATCCAGATAGACCTCGGGTTGATCGGATATTAATTCATAGAGGATGCCATGCTGGTCTTGAACGAAAGTTCTATTTGACTTAAATGCGGATTCCAACTTAGTAATTTTGGCTAGAGGCGCTACACTGTCACTGAGAGGGATTTGGGTGTAAAACTCTAAATCCAAAAGGATTCCCGAATCTTTGACTTTTTCTGGGATGGGGTCCAATAGTGAGTTAGAGTTGATAGGCTTAGGGGCTTCGGAATAGCTATTTAAATAAGCTAGTAATGCATCAAGATCTGCAGCCTTCAGGTGTGAAAAAGAAGGCATATAGCTTTTGTATTGTGCCAATAGTGCCGTTGCTCTCGGGTCATTTTCCTCAAAAAGACGATTTGGGTTAGCTATAAATCTTTTGATCCAGTCACTTTCCACTTGTCTCGTCAGTCCGCTTAAGTTAGGTCCTATTGCCGCTTGAGTGAAATTGTGACAGGCCGAACAGTTTTCCTCGAAAAGAACCTTCCCTACGCTAATCAGCTCTTTGTCTTCAGAAATTGCTGTGGATTGGGTACTGTTCTGACTTTTACCACACGAAAAACAGATCCAAAGGAGAACTAAAGGCAAATAGCTGTTTTTCATGTGTTTATAATTTGTTTCTTTTTCATTTTTAGGTAAAGGAATAAAAAGACGCTAAGAAGTTAAATTTTCATGTTCATGCTCACGGCAATACTCCTGTGTGCTTAGCGTCTGATGTCAATTTCATGTACGGGGTTTCGTTGTTTTCACAACGATGTTTCAACCTCCAGTAAAAACCGACCTTTGTTTTTTTATGCTACCTTTTCCTTGTTCAGTTCCACTCCAAGTTCCCTGAGTTTGTCCAGGTAATGTTGGATCTGTCTGTCCTTCTTTCGGCTTTCCAAGTATTCTGCTCCGAGTTCTTTGTATGCTGTTTTGTCCTTCAGGATGAAGTAGGCCGCT